>JAFGNU010000054.1 GCA_016926875.1 Anaerolineae bacterium
GAGCCGATGTCCGCCCGCTTGGCGTCGCAGATGGTCAGGATGTCCGGGTGCTGCTCGCGCAGGTAGGCCAGCGTCAGGGCCAGCGCGCGCAGCCCATCCTCGCCCAACGCCTCGTAAAACGCGCTGTTGGGCTTATAGGCGCTCACGTAGGGGTGCGTCTGCTCGATGATCCAGCGGTTGAATGCAAACTGGGGTTCTGTCTCGGTCCGGAAGCGCTCCGGCAGGCGCTCGATGCGGCTGTCCAGGCCAACGCACAGCAGCGAATTGACCTGCTCCACCCGCCGGTTGTACTTGTCGAGGATGGCGCTTTTGACTGTCATGACTACGGCTCCGTGTGATCGCCGTCCGCGTCGTCGGCGCCGGTCCAGCCGTGCGGATCGCGCATCCAGGCTTCGAGTACCTCCAGCTCCGGCTGTCCAAACAGCCCGCGCCGGGACGCTTCCACCACCACGGCGGAAAAGGGCGTCAGGGGGTACAGGCGCACATGCGCCGCGTCAAAGGCGTGACGCGCTTCGGGGAAACCATACGTGGTGATGCACAGACAGTCTTCGACCAGCGCGCCGTCGCCGCGCAGCGCTGCCACGCCGGACAGGCTGCTGCTGCCGGTCGTGACCAAGTCTTCGATCAACAGCACGCGCCTGTCTCGCACAGCCCCGCCTTCGATGCGGCTTTGAGTGCCATGCGGCTTGGCCTGTTTGCGCACAAAGACCGACGGTCTGCCCAACGCATAGGCCAGCGCCGCGCTGTGTGGAATGCCCGCCGCCTCGATGCCCGCGATCACATCAAACGCCAGCGTGTGGGCCGCGATCATCTGCTGGAAACACTCGATCACCACACGCCACTGGTCCGGCCAGAAGGGCAGCCGCCGGTTGTCCACATACACCGGCGCGCGGATGCCCGATTTAAAGGTGATCGGCTCGTGCGGCGTGAAGACCACCGCGCCGCAGTCCAGCAGCGCCTGGGCGACCTGCTCCTGTAATACATTCAATGAGTCACTCATACCGTTACTTCCCTGCTTCATGCATAATCAACGCGGCGGCCAGCGGCCCCCGGTAGACCAACGCCGACCAGTACTGCACCGCCCACACGCCCACGTCGGCAAAGGCGCGGAAGGTCACACCGTCCAGCACGCCGCCGCAGCCGATCACGTCCACCGGGTAATCGTGCGCGGTCTTCTCTTCTACCAGCAGCGCGGCTACGTGCAGCGCCCGTGCGTGCAGCCGTCCACCGCCCACCCCGGCGAGGGTATCCTGTCCGCCGGGCGTAGGTTCAGGCTGCGTATTGGTGGCGATCACCGCTCGCACGCCCACATCCGCCAGGGTGCGCATTAGCGCGCGGTACTGCTGATCGGCCAGCGTTGGTCCCAGCTTGACCCACAGCGGTACGCTGTGTCCCGCCGATGCCAGGTAGTCCACTGCCGCGCCGCACACCTGCCGCGCCTGTTCGGTGGTCTGGTGCGCGCCCGGATCGTCGCCAGTGTTGGGACAGCTTAAGTTGAGCGTGAACCACGCGGGCAGCACGCCCCGCGTTACAAACGCCGACAGCGCGGCCAGCACGTCCTCAGCCTGCTGAGCCGGATCGTCCACGCCGGGACTGACCGCGATGTTGATCCCGTATATTGCGGGCAAAGCATCCCGGTGCGCAGCCAGAAAAACCGCCGCCGCCTGACAGCCCGGATTGCGCAGGCCAACCCGGTTTTGAGTCGAACGAGTCGGCACGTCGCGCCAGACCACCGGGCCAGGATTGCCCACACGCGGCCAGCGCGTGAACGATCCAAATTCGACCGGGCCAAGCAGCCGGGGCATACTGCGCCAGCCGGGCATGATATTGATCCGGGTCGCAGCTTGCAGCGCTTCCGCTTCGAACCCGTCGCCCTTAACCAGCCCTGCCGCCAGAATCAGCGGTGAATCCAGCGTCACGCCGCCAACGGTCACCGGCCACCGCCGGAACGCCAGCCGGTGCGTCAGCCCAAAGACCGGCCCCAGCCAGGCGCGATCCGATCCGCGCAGCAGGGTAAGCATGTGCTCGTGCGCGGTTTGCGCCGAAAAACGAAACACCAGCGGGCGCAGCGCGGCGTACAGCGCCTTGTTCACCCACAAAAACGCCGACCGGGCCAGCGATCCAGCGCTTGTTCGCCTGCCCATCACGCTCCCTGCCCACCCTGATCAAACAGGTTGATGCCGGAACCGGGCGCGGCCAGCACGTGCTCGCCATCGAACACCTGCCGCCCCCTGATCCATACTTCGCACACCCTGCCGCTGACACGCATTCCCTCAAACGGCGACCAGCCGCACTGGGTGCGCAGCCTGGACCGCTCGATAGCAAAGGAGGTCTCGACATCCACAACGGTATATGTGCCGTCCGGCGGGATCAGGTCAAAGAGTCGCTGCGGTCCCAGCGCGACCAGTTCGATCAGGCGATCCACCGTCAGGCGGCCCGCACGAACCGCCGTACACAACAGCGGCAATGTTGTCTCCAGCCCTGGCACGCCGTAGGGGGGATCGTCGGAGGCCTTCTCGGCCAGCGTGTGCGGCGCGTGATCCGACTCCACCACGTCAACCACGCCGTCCTCGATGGCCCGCCACAGCGCCGCCTGGTCCGCCCGGCGCTTGAGTTCGGGTTTCATGCGGCCCAACGCGCCCAGCGCGCGGGCATCATCCTCGGTCAGGAACAAGTGATGCGGCGTCACGCCCACGCTGACCGGCAGCCCCTGCGCTTTCGCCTCGCGCAAAAAGCCGATCTCCTCGGCGGTGCTGATGTGGCAAAAGTGCGTCGGCACGCGGTACTGCACCACCAGCGCCAGGATGTCACGCACCGTCTCACCTTCCGCGTGGACGGCGATCACCCTGTCCTTTGGCCAGCGCCGGTAGTGGTGCGCACGCTGAACCTGATCGTCGATCAGCAGCGTGCCGGTGGTGGCGTTGTTATATATCTTCAGCCCGCACACCCGCCCGATAACCTGCGCATACGTGACCGCGTTATCGTTCTGGCTGGCCCCGTAATACACGCCCCAATCACACACCGCCTGGCTGCCGATGGCGTCCAGCTTACTATCCAGCGCCGCCGGGGTTGTCGTGGTAGGCGGCGTATTTGGCATATCCAGCACCGCCCAGTAACCGCCCGCCAGCGCCGCCCCGGTTTCGGTGGCAAAGGTGGCCTTGTGCGACCAGTCCAGCCCGCGCAAATGCACGTGCGGATCGATCATGCCCGGTATGGTGAGTTGGCGTTCCATAGGCACACTCACACCCACAGCCCGCCCAGGACCTTCGCCAGCAGGGCCATGCGCACGAACATACCGTTTTCCATCTGCCGGAAGTATACCGCGCGCGGGTCGGCATCGAGTTGGTCGTGATCCTCAGGCGTACCCATCTCGTGCTTGCGCGGCAACGGGTGCATCAGGATCGCGTCGCCGCGCGCCTGGGCCAGCACCGGCGGTGTCATGATGAAGCGGTCCTTGATCGCCTCGTAATCTGCCGGATCATCAAAGCGTTCTTCCTGCACGCGCGTCCAGTAGATCACGTCCGTCTGACCGATCACGTCGTACAGGTCATCGGTTTCGTAGACCTCGATGTCTTTGGACTTCACGTATTCGACCACGCTTGCGGGCAGACGCAGCATCGGCGGCGATACGAGCGACAGCGTGGTATTTTGCGCCTCGTAGCGCGCGATCAGCTTGGTCAGCGAATGCACCGTGCGCCCGTGCCGCAGGTCGCCTACCAGCGTGATATTCAGGTCATCGATCTGGCCTTTGAAATCGAAGATGGTGAAAATGTCCAGCAAGGCCTGGGTGGGATGCTCACCTACGCCGTTGCCGCCGCTGATGATCACCGGGCGGCGCGCGATCTGGTCGTGCAGCCTGCCGAGATAGTAGGCTGCCTCGTAGGACGATCCCACGTGCGGGTGGCGCAGCACAATCGCATCGGCATAACAGCCCACCGCGCGGATGGTATCCGCCAGGTTTTCGCCCTTGTACACCGACGAAAAGCGCACGCCGTTGCTGGCCGCGACGACTTCCCCGCCCAGGTGCCGCATCGCCGCCTGGAAGGACATATCGGTCCGCGTGCTCGGCTCGTAAAACAGGGTCGCCATCAGCCTCCCGGCGCACAGTTCCAACAGCCCCCGGTCGTGCTGCTGCATCCGGCGGCGGATCGAGGCAGTGGCATCAAACAGGATTTGCAGATCACGGCGGTTGAACTGCTCGACCGAGATGATATGCTTGCCGGTGAAATCGCCGTCGATCTCCGGCGGCGAGTAGAGATTCAGGAAACGCTCTGATCGGCGCAAGTCCTCATGCGTGTTCTGGAGTACCTGGTTAGACATACACCCTCCCACAAAAAACCACCCTTTGCTGGGTGGTTGCTCGATGAATAACAAGAATGGAACGGCTGGCGGGACGCGGTGCGCCTGCCATGCACGCCCCGGCGTGCTTTGCGGCCCCGGTGGGGTGTGGGGTAGTAGGTTGTTACTCCCGGTAGAAAAATCAGCATCCCCAACAGCTACCTTGTAGACTAACAAGCGGTTATGAGCCAGGCGGCAGCGCCCTGGCGCAGGCACAAAAAGCCCAGGGCAGTCTGCCCTGGGGCTTCAATTTACCAAGAAGTGGCTACCGCGTCAACACGCATTTAGTCACCCCTTGCCAGCGCCAGCGTCCGCTACTCGTTCGGGTTAAGCGTGCCCTCCTGGGCCGGAGAGAGATAATCGGGCACAGACTCCGCGCCAGCGTCGAATACCTCCGCGATACCACGCCGGATTTCATCCCAATAGTCGCGCGCCGCCTTGAGTTTATCCTCGCGGAAGCGGGCTAACCACTCGATCAACACCGGATCGTCCAGCCCGTCATGCTCCCATTGTTCGAGATAACCGACTACCAGATCGATCAGGCGCTCGGTCTGCCAGGGCAGCGCTTTGGCCGATTCGCGCTCAAAGATGGCACGCGCCAGCTTATACTGGTGCGCTTTGTAATCCAGGTCCAGCCCGTAATGCGCGGCCAGGATGTCATCAGTGATCACCTCGGCCCATTTGCGATGAAAACGGCAGATGCCCGTGTTGTCACTGAACAACTCGTAGGTCATGCGCTCGACGTTTTTGCGGCCTAGTTCGTCCGGAGGCAGGAATTCAACCCCGTAGTAAACATAATACTTGCCCATCAGCGGCATAGGGCTGAGCATACCCGGCACCCAGTACTGGTTGGGCACCATACAGCCCTCTTCACCGTTGGCAAGATATACGGCGCGGCTGGTGCTGTCGATGTCGCAGCGTTTGTCCAGCGCGCGCGCCGCTTCGCGGATGCCCTCACGGAACAGCGCGGCAGCGGGATTAAACAGAATGGCGTGAACCAGGGCAATCGCGTAGTCGGCGTTACGGCGGCTGTCGGCTACCCGGGCAAAGGCATCAGGATCGGCGGTGAACGCAAACTTCAACTCTGATGCAGGCGGGAAGCCGAACTCTTCCGGCGCGAGCAGCCCGTCCGCGATTAATTCCATGATCCAGGCCAACGTTCCGCCTGTCTGGATGGCGTCGAAGCCCATCGCGTCTACATAGTGATTGATCTGCTCAGCAGCCCGCTGGTCAAACACACCGATCTGCGGTCCCAACGCGTGGTACGGCTCGTAATCCTTTTTGAACTCGTTGAAGTACTTTTTGCAGGCTACCGCGCACGGCTCACCGCAGTGCTGCTGGTTTTTGGGCTTGATTGTTTCCTCGTTGAACTGGCGCAGGTAGTGCTGCAAAACGAAGTGATCGTGTTGGGCCAGGCGGTCGTCCACGCTGGCATAGGCGCTTTGATAGTTAAAGCTCATGATACGCTCGTTGAGGCTGCGCATATTGACGCCAAATGTGCCGCCCGTTTCAAACTCCGGCGCGTAGCGGTACTTGGTCGTAACCGCTAGGTCGGTCTGGATCGTCTTCTTGCCAAAATGCTCCAGAAAGTACGCGTCGATCTCTTTTGAGTCGCGCAGGTCGGGGTCTTCCCACTCCCCGCCAAAAACACAGCCGACGATGCTGTGATGCTGTAGCAGGCGGCTACCCAGTCCCCCGCGCCCGGCCCAGTCCTCGACCAGGGTAAAGCGGCCCTTGCGCACCGAGCTGGAGCCAATCGCGCCCTCGTTGGTATACAACGCCGCCGGGCCAACTGTGAAAATACGCACCTTGTCCGACGGATACTCGCCCGCATAGCGATCATATAACGCCTGTTGGAGTGCGAAAAAACCGATCAACCGGTTGCCATCAGGATCGGCATATCCACTCCAGATCGGCTCAAAGTTTACCGGCTCCAGCCGCACATGGATTTCACCGCCCTTGTGATTCAACAGCAGCACGCTGGGCGTCGTCGCCTGGCCGCGCAGGGCAATGTAGTTCACACCAACCCCGTGAAAAGTGTAGGCCGCGCCGCCCATGCTGGACACATAAAAGCTTTCCCACTGCGGACTCCAGCCGCAAAACACCAACCGCCGCGAGCCGGGAATACTGCTCCCGGCCAACAGCCCTTCGCCAAAGGTAAAACTGTCCGGGTACAACTTGTAACGATACCACCCGTAATCCACCGGGCCGAGGACTTCAGGCGCCTCGACAGGGCGCAGATACCAGTGGGAATTATTCAGATGAATGGTTAGCTCACGTTGCAGAATGGGATAGACCATGTTTTTCTCCCGTGATTGTATCCCCGCTTCTCATGATCGGGCTGCACAGCCAAGTTCATGGGGTGTCCGACCTGCTGGCGTATTCTTACGGCATACCATAACCACGGCGCCCATCAGCACATTAATTAACACGAGATACGCAATTCAGCAACGAGTCCGTCCGGGCAAAACAAACGGCTCGCCATCATTATTTGGCGATGGCATGCGCCCCTACTCTGCACATGCACCTGCGTCATCTGCCAGGATAAACGGCGGCGACCAGCCGGAGATCGGCTGGTAGTTGGCATCCCGCGTATCCATCAGGCGCACCCGCAGCCGTAGGATACGATCCGGCCACAGCAGGTGCTTGATCCGCGCCATATCGACCGATATTTGACCGGTGCCATGCCAGTCGATTTCCATATCAAAGCTGATCGACAGCTTGCGCGTGGATTCGTTGCGGAATTGAAGTCCGTGATGGATGACTGGGAAGTGCTGACCCACCAGTGTCAACCGGCGGGGGCCGGGTTCGGGTGCTGAGCGCAGCACACAGGCGGGGGGCAGGGGTTGAAGTGCGCTGATCACAGGGCGGGGCGCGGTGCCAACGATGTAGCTCTTTTCAAACAGGTCCTGGAAAGCATAAGTAATCTCGCCGTAAGGGTTCATCGTCTTGTCCCAAAACGGCACAAACAACCGCGCAACGCCGGGATCATAGACGGTGTATGTCGGGTTGACGGTTGTACTACCGAAGTCCTCCGCGGAGAAATGCACGCTGTATTCGTCCTCCTGTTCGAGGGGCGGCGCGCTCACAAATGCGAACCGGCCATCCAACAGGTCTTGCAGCACATCGCGTTCTGGCTGTACCAGGGTTCGCCCCATACCATCAAGATAGGAGTTGTAGTAGTCGGCAACGGGCTGCCCCGCGCTGAAAAACTGGAGGCTGGTTACCTCGCCTGCCGGATTGCGCACAAACAGCACAAACGCGATCTCGGCCTCCAGCGAGACGGACAGCGCGCTCAACAGCCGGGGGAACGCAACCAGTTCCATATTGCTTGCTGAAACAGACTGGCACAGGTCGCCCGTGGCTTCGGCACTGGCAATAGCCGTGGCGATATTGCGCCTGGACACGCGATCAGACATCAGGATACTTTCCGGGCTGAAGAAGTACACAAACTGGATTGTATACAGCCCGTTTTTCTCCGGATAGAGCAGGATAGTGGGATCGTCCCGGTTGTAGACGGTTTGAATATCAAAATCGTCACCAACCTCGCAGGCGATATGAGCAGGGTATTTCAGGTTCAGAAACTTATGGTGGTACCTGCGGGTGTAGACCTTGTTGTCTATTTCGGTCCGGAGCGCATGTTGCAGCGCGCCAAACACGTCTTGGATATTCGCATTCGTTTTGAGATAAGCCAGGGACCACTTGGCAGACATCGGCTTTGCTCCTCACAGGCTAACCCGGTGTTCATCACAGTTAACCCGATCTCGCGGCAAACGGCAACCAGTTACACAGCGCTCGCGTTTATTCTTTGCTACAATGACAGCATCTAATCGCCCCACCATGTAGCCAGGAGACGCTCACATGGCCCGTGTATGGATACCACAGCCTACATCCGGGGGTGTGATCCTGTCCTATAAATGCCAGGCTCGATGCCGTCACTGTATTTATGCCTGCTCGCCGGAATGGAAAGCGGACTTCATTTCGGAAGCAGACCTGGAAACCGGGCTGGCCCAACTGAGCGGGAAGATTCGACCGAGTCCCTGGGGCGCCCGCACCGTGAGCCTGAATGGCGGCCTGCACTTTTCCGGCGGCGAGCCATTCCTCAATTTTGACTTGCTGCTGCGTGCCGTCGAGATCGCAGACAGCTATCACATCCCCTCGACCTTTGTTGAAACCAACAGCGCGTGGTGCATCGACGACGACTCCACGCACGACAAGTTGCAGTGCTTACACCACGCAGGACTCAAGGGAATCATGATCTCGGTGAACCCATTTTATGCCGAGTATGTGCCCTTCGAACACACAGAACGCTGCATCCGCGTCAGCCAGCGCGTGTTTGGCGCGCAAAACGTGATGGTCTACCAGGTGGAATACTACCGCCAGTTCCTCGAAATGGGCATCCAAGATACGCTCTCGCTGGAAGAATACGCCCGGCTGGCACGGGGCAAGTCTTTCCTGGGGCATGTCGAGTTGTTTTTTATGGGCCGGGCGACCACCGCCTTGCGCCCGTTTTACCCGACCTATCCTGCCCGCACCTTTTTTCGCGAGCCGTGTATGCCGCCGTTTCTGCGTGACTGGCACAACCACTTCGACAATTACGGCAACTTCATGCCGGGCTACTGCGGCGGGCTGTCGCTGGGGAACTGGCTGGAACTGGATGAACTGCTCGAAGAGGGAATCAACCTTGATGAGCGCCCCGTGCTGGCATTCCTGATCGCGGACGATATTCAAGGGCTACTTCACTTCGCCCAAGACCTGGGGTACGAAGAATCCGATGATGGCTACCTGTCGAAGTGCGATCTGTGCACCCACATTCGAAAATACCTGATCTCTACCGACCAGGACTTTCCAGAACTCAGCCCCAGGCAGTTCTATGAGCACCTGACCTAGATGCCCGGCTCAGGGCCGGTATACTGCGCGGGCATCCCGCTGGTTGCGCGCGCCTGTTATTTTTCATGCCGCTAAAACAGTTTACAATGGTCAAAACCCGCAAGACCGGCGTGCCATATCCAACCACAGGTAGAGGAACAAATCAATGACCGACTTAACGTATGTCACCATGTGCGGACTGCACTGCACGCTGTGTTCGGCACACAAGCGCACCCCGGCGCAGGCCCAGGCGCTCAAAACAACGCTGGAAGACGAAGGGATGCCCGACTGGGGCGCAAACCTGCCCAACTTCAAACCGTTCTGGGATTTCCTCTGCAACCTGTGCGATCCGGACAACGTCTGTCCCGGCTGCCGGGCAGGCGGCGGCTATCCGGCCTGCGAAATCCGCAAATGCGCGCAGGCACGCAAGATCGAACTGTGCCCGCTGTGCGATGACTTCCCGTGTGACAAAATCCAGGCGTTCGCACACATCTACCCCACACTGATCATTGACGGGCAGCGTATGAAAAAGATCGGCGTCGAAGCCTGGATCGTCGAGCAGAACGAACGCGCGCGGCGCGGCGTGATCTATGCTGATTTCCGTATCCCGCGTGATACCACCTGACAGCACCTACGGAGGGCGCGGTATTCTCTATAAAAATGCGACTCCATGATAGAGTTGTGAGTGCAAACCAACAACGACATCACAGGAGCCGCAAGTATTGCCGCCCAACTGGGCAAGCCCCGGTCAACACGCTGGTGATGGGCGCCGGGAGCTACAGCTTTGGCGACTATATCAAGGTCGGCGCCCTGATGAGTGCGATCATGCTGATCGTCACGTTGATCGCCGTCCCCCTGCCCTGGCCGTTTTAGCTGTCAACAACGCCACCGGCTAAAATTCATGAAAAATTGCGCAGCGATCCCTGAAAATAGGACTTTTCACCTCTTGCCAAGCGCCTTCTTTTTTTGTATACTATCAATACTTCATTTATTCAGACTTTATTTATTTAGGAAGCATCGAATTTCGTTCGTTGGGACACCGCGCTGCGGCACTGGAAAACATTAGGGCATTGGGGAGTTCAGTATGCCAACAAAGTATCGTACCTCTAAACTAAGCATACCATTGCTGTTGGTAATCACGACCATCTTCATGCTTACCACCGTCAATGGCCCTTTGCTGGCAGGTCCTAATGCGAATCCCGATCCAACTTCTTTTAGTTCAATGGTTTCATCCATCGACCAATACCTGACATCAGCACACGCTGCAAACATCACCGTGCCTGCCCAGGTTGATCATGAGCTAAATCTGCTCAGGACTGCCCTGGTAGCAGGCGATGCCGAAGCGGCCCGGCAAACCTGGAAGACAACCAGCGACCAGGCTAACGAGTGGTCTGATTTCTCCGAAGCTACGGGCGATGCCCGGACCATCGAAAGCGCTAAAACACTAGGTGCCACGCTGTCAAGCATGGAACCGGTCTTGTTCGGACCGGATGATATGTTTCCGACATGGTCACCGAACGGGCAATATGTCGCGTTCATGTCAAACCGCGATGGCAACTTCGAAGTATACGTGATGAACGCTGATGGCTCCAGCCCGCGCAACCTGACTACAAACGGGTTGGGCGACAACGATATGCGACCTGTCTGGGCGCCGGACGGGCAGCGCGTCGCGTACAACTTCGAGTCGATTTCGTCCATTGGCAGGGAAATCCGCGTGGTCGATGTCTACGGCTCTGAACCGCGTAAACTGAGCCAGGATGTCAGCAGCGCATACACGCCGATCTGGTCGCCGGACGGTTCGCAGATTGCGTTTGAGTCCGATCAAGATGGCAACTTCGAAATCTACGTGATGAACGCCGACGGGTCCAATCTGCGCAACCTGACCACCAGCCCCGGCGATGATTTCACACCGCGTTGGTCACCAGACGGTCAACAGATTGTCTTTGAATCCAACCGTGACAGAAGCTCCGACATTTACGTCCTGAATGTTGACGGTTCGGGTTTACGCCGCCTGACAACCGACATGGCCGACGATTACGCCCCTATCTGGTCACCAGACGGGCAGCAAGTTGCCTTCATGTCGGACCGGGACGGTAACTGGGAAATCTACGTGGTGTATGCGAACGGCGCTAACCTGCACAACCTGACCAACAGCTTTGAAGCCGAGGCCTATCCGAACTGGTCACCAGACGGGCAGCAGGTCGCCTTTATGTCGGACCGGGACGGTAATTGGGAAATTTATGTGATCAATGCCGATGGCACCAACTTGCGCAACCTGAGCAATTCGCACGGCATTGATGTTTCGCCGATCTGGTCACCGGACGGAAGCAGGTTGATGTTCGAATCCAAGCGGGATGGCAATTACGAGATTTACACCGTGTATCCCGATGGGTCTAACCTGACTCGCCTGACTGACAATCACGCTATCGATGGGTGATCGCCGGTGCGCACTCGTTCAAGCAGCAACGCAGCAGCTATGTAGACTCGACAATCTCACATAACGCGTGTCGGTTACATCTCCTTTCGGGCAACGTCACCTGATCACCGGGTGGCGTTTGCCTTTGGATCAGCTTTCTCCCCCATCCAGCAGCGTATTTAATCTGCGTGAACAGCCAGGGTGCGTTTCAAGTCTGGGGCGAATTACTGGCTTAGCGAGTGTTTGCGTAGGGGCGCCCAGGACAGAGCAGATCAGCCCCTACAAGTAACGATCTCGCCCCGAATCTGGAATATACCCAACAGCCACAGCCGGTTGACAACGTCGGAAATTGTGCGTATACTAATCTAGACTGACCGGTCAGTCTAGATTAAGCAGTCTATTCAAGGACGGATGCACATGTGCGCAAAAGACGACCGTCGAAGCCAGATCATCCAGGCTGCGTTTCAGGCCTTCGCCCAAAAGGGTTATGACAAAACCAGCATGGATGACATTGTTCAACAAAGTGGCTTGAGCAAAGGCACGCTGTACTGGCACTTCAAGAACAAGCATGACCTGTTCCTGGCCGTCATGGACACAACCATGCAGCAAATGAGCACTGGGCTGGAAACCCTGATCGGGCAAACAGAGCTGCTGGCTGCTGAGCGGCTGTGCACCTTGTTTAGGCGCCTTATCGAGTTTGTTGAAAACAACAAGCAGGTTTTCGGCCTGATGGTCAACGCGTTTTTTCAATCCTCCCAGAGCGATGCGGCCCAAGACATCATGTGGCAGGCTTACCGGCAGTACGCCGATCTGATAGAGGTGCTAATCCAGCAGGGCATCGACAGCGGCGAATTCCGTGAAGTGGACACCCATAACGTAGCGATCATGCTGATGGCCGCCGGGGATGGCATCGCGATGTACACCCTGCTCGACCCGGATTGGGACCTGCACGCCACATCAGAAGCGCTCATGGAGCTTACCATCAAGGGGCTAAAAGAAGGAGATTCACCGGACACATGATACACATCAACCAGTTAGAACGGATATTCCGCAGCCGCCTGCGACGCCGGAGCGTCACGGCAGTACAAGACCTCACCCTGAGTATCGAACCGGGTGAGTTATTCGGATTGGTGGGACCAGATGGCGCGGGCAAAACAACCACCCTGCGCATGTTAGCCGGAATCCTGAAGCCAACATCCGGCGAAGCGACGGTCAACGGGCACGACATCGTAAAAGAGGCCGAGGCGATCAAACAAGAACTGGGCTACATGGCCCAGCAGTTTGGGCTGTACCCGGACCTGACCGTTGACGAAAACCTGAACTTTATCTGCGATGTGTTCGACGTCGTCGGGGATGCACGCGAGCAGCGTATTCAAGAACTGCTCGACTTCACCAACCTGCACGATTTTCGCCAACGGCGCGCCCGCCAGCTTTCGGGCGGCATGCAAAAAAAGCTGGCGCTGACCGCTGCGCTGGTGCACCGTCCCAAACTGCTGCTGTTGGACGAGCCAACAACGGGCGTTGACCCGGTCGCGCGGCGTGAATTCTGGGACATCCTGACCGAGCTGCACGCCAGCGGCTCGACGGTGATCGTCAGCACGCCCTACATGGACGAGGCCGAGCGCTGCAACCGGGTAGGGCTGATGTACAACGGCAGGCTGATGGTCTGTGACACGCCCGGCGCGGTTAAACGGATGCTGCCCGGCGCGGTGCTGGCTCTGCGCGCCGACAATCTGGCCGCTGCCGAACGCGTGCTTAAAGACATGCAGCAGGTGATAGACGTACAGCCCTACGGCGACGTGCTGAGCGTGATCGTGACGGATCACGGCGACAGCGCCGCAATTGAGGCCCGGCTGAGCGAAGCAGGCGTGCAGGTAGAGAGCTTGCGCCCCGCCCCGCCCCGCCTGGAAGAAGCGTTTATCTATTTTGTGCGCCAGTACGCGGCGAATAATCACCGGCCAATCGAGGAGGTGCGCGCATGAACCGGCGGCATGTACTCGCCATCGCCAAAAAAGAATGGCTGCATATCATCCGCGACCCGATCTCGATCTTTTTGCTGATGATTGGGCCGGTGCTGATGCTGATCATCATCTCCTACGCGATGGCTACCGACGTAGAAAACGTGCCGGTGATGGTCTACGACCAAGATGGCTCACCTGAATCGGATGAGTTGGTCAAACGGCTGGACCGGCATAACGTGCTAGACGTGATCACACATGTTGACAGCACAGCGGAAGTTGAAGACAAGCTCAAGCGGCGAGAGGCCAGGGTTGCCGTGTTGATCGAGGAAGGGTTCGCGGACCAGCTAAGCAGCATCGCAGGGCTGCAAAGCCTGTACACCGACGGGCCGCGCGTCAGCTTCATCATCGACGGCACGGACCCGATCTCGGCTGAGACGGCGATGGAAACCGCCCTGCAAGTCAGCGAAGCGTATATGACCGAACGCCTGAATGTCATGCTTGATGAGCAGTCGGAAGCGGGCGCGGACGAGACACTGATTGAGGTATTCCGCGAGCAGCTTACGACGCCGATCACCCTGGAGATAGATAACCGCTACAACCCGGACCTGAAAGCGATCTGGGACCTGGTCCCGGCCATGATCGCCGTCGCGCTGATGCTGCCCGGCATGAGCATCTCGACCACCATCGCGCGCGAGCACAGTCAAGGCACGCTCGAATCGCTGGTAGCGACCCCGGTCGATAAAGAGGCGATCCTGCTGGGCAAGGCGCTGCCCTATGTGCTGATCTCGCTGATCAACGTGATCTTGATGTACATCGTCGCGCGGGTGATCTTTGGCGTGCCGTTCCGGGGTAACCTGGCCCTGTACCTGGCGCTGTCGGCGCTGTATGCGTTCGCTACACTGGCGGTCGGGCTGCTGTTCAGCATCCTGATCCGCAATGTGGAAGCGGCGCTGTGGGCGTCGATGATGTTCTTTCTGTTCCCCGGCATGTTCCTATCGGGTATGTTCTTCCCGGTGGAAATCTTCCCGTTTGTCATCAAGATCGAAACGTTGGAACTCCCGGCCACCAGCGGCGTGGTGATCAATCGTGGCATGTTCCTGCAAGGCGTCAGCGCCAGGGTGCTATGGTGGAATATCCTGCTGCTGCTGATCATCGCCGTCGAAGGCTTTGAGATCGCCGTGCGGCTGTTCAAGAAAAGGATCGCGTGATGCTCAGTCGAATTCTCAACATTGCCCGAAAAGACCTGCTGCACCTGTGGCATAACCGCCTGCTGCTGGTGATGGTGATCTTTGGCGCGGCGTGTGAACTGCTGCTAGTTGGACTTGCCACCGGGGCCGAGGTCGATGACCTAAAAATGGCGGTGCTGGATCATGACGACTCCCTGACCAGCCAGCAGTTGATCGATGCCCTGGACGCTACCAGCACGCTCAACCTGGACGACGACGCTGTCGACGTCTTTGATGAGCATAACAGCCGCGATGCTGCCCTGGACGATATGTTCACCGGCGGATTCTTCGGCAGCGACCCGGTGCTGCTGGTAGAGATTCCCGACGGGTTCGAGGACAGCCTGAAAGCCGGAAAGCAGCCAACGATCAAGCTGACGGTCAACGGTGCAAGCAGCGTATCGGCCCGCGAAGCCCGGCGCGCCGCCGAAGACGTGATATATACCTTCGGCGCGGTGCAGACATCCGAACGGCTGGCGGCAGAACTCGGTTTGCCCGCCCCGACCGCAGCGCAGGTAAAACAGGAGCTGGACGCCGTCCAGCCGGACATCACCGTGCGCTTTAATGAAGAACTGGACCGGGCGGCCTATACCACCCCCAGCGAAGCCGCTTTTGTGCTGTACATTATCGCCTTGATGGTCGCGGCCTTTATGCTGGCCCGCGAGCGCGAATACGGCACCTTTGAGCAGTTGCTGGTGATGCCCATGCGCCCGATTGAGATCATCCTGGGTAAAGCCGTGCCCGCCATGCTGATCGGCTATGCCAACTTTATCCTGGTGTTGATCCTGATGAACGTCGTGTTCGATATTGCCGTGCGCGGATCGCTGCTGCTGCTGTTGATCCTGGCGATGGGCTACCTGTTCGTAGAGCTGGGGCGCGGCTTCCTGGTGGCGATGGTGTCTCGCACGCAGAACCAAGCACTGCTGATTATCATGCTGATGGCCTTCATCGACATCACGTTTTCCGGGTACGCCGTGCCGGTCGAATCCATGCCAGATATTATGCAGGTGCTGTCGAACTTTTTCCCCATCCGTCACTGGATGATCATCCTGCGCGGCATTCTACAAAAGGATGTCGGGCTGGGCGTGCTGTGGCCGCAGTTGGCATGGCTGACTGCGCTGGGCCTGGTCATTAACGCGGCGACGCTGTGGTTCTTCCGCCGCACGTTGGGCGAGCAGAGGTAGAGCAAACCATGCGTAATAACAATCACAACAACCAAAACGTGATCGAGGTACACAGCCTCAAAAAGATGTTCGGATCGTTCACCGCTGTAGACGGTATCTCGTTCAGTGTACCGCGCGGGCAAATCTTCGGCTTTCTCGGCCCCAACGGGTCCGGCAAGACGACCACGATCCGGATGCTGCTTGGCCTGCTGCCGCCCACCGATGGCACGGCGATCGTGCTCGGCCACGACGTGCGCAAACAGGCGCTCAGCGTGCGCGCGCGGTTGGGCTATATGTCGCAGAAGTTCACGCTGTACAACGACCTGACCGTTATCGAAAACCTGAAATTCTACGGGCGCGGCTACGGGCTGCACAACCGGAAGCTGCGGGAACGCATTGACTACGTGCTGGAAATGGCGAACCTGAAAGGCCGCGAGCACCAGACCCCGCCCAGCCTGTCCGGCGGGTGGCGGCAGCGGCTCGCGTTGGGCGCAGCGATCCTGCACGAGCCGGACATCGTGTTTCTGGACGAACCGACCGCCGGGGTCGATCCCCTCTCGCGGCGGGCGTTCTGGGACCTGCTGTACGACATTTCGGCGCAGGGCACGACGATCTTTGTCACGACACACTACATGGACGAAGCAGAGCACTGCGAAAACCTGGGCTTTATCTACTATGGCCGCCTGATCGCGCAGGGCGCACCGGGCACGATCAAAAGCCAACACCTGCCCGGCGAGGTGATCCAGCTCACTCCCGTACATGCAGCAGGCGCCATGCAAGCGCTGACCGCCGCGCACGAGGCGGGCAACCTGGGCGACAGCCTGGACGTCAGCCTGTACGGCGCGCAGATTCACATCATGACCCGCAGCGCCGCCACCACAGCGGACGCCGTGCGGCAAATGCTGGACCGGGCGAACCTGGCTTATAACGACTTTGACATCATTCCCCCTTCGTTGGAAGATGCCTTCATCCGGCTGGTGCAGGCACAAAACGATCCCGTCCACCAGCGCTGAACAGGCCGATCTTCCAGGTTCGCGGCCAGTGTAACCGGGGCGATCTCAACCGGGGTCGCCCTGTGTCTTACTTATCCTGACCAGACTGCCCACAGCCTGTTTTTCTACCGGCACTTACCCACTTTTCTAAATTTGGAGAGCGAAGTAGGGTACACTTGATCCTAAATGTATGAGAAAACACAAAAACTGTCAGGTGGTCCATGAAAACACACTTAGAACGCGAAATCTTTGAACAACCGGATGTCTTGAAACGCTTGATTCAGCACGAAGACGACCACATCGCCCACCTGGTCGGTGCGATCAGGCGGCTCGAACCGCAGTTTGTCGTCATCGTTGCACGCGGCACGTCCGATAATGCCGCCCGCTATGCCCAGTACGCGCTGGGCAGTTTGGCCGGGCTGGCAGTTGGATTAGCAACACCGTCACTCACGACGCTGTATGATACGACACCGCGTTTGGATGGCGCGCTGGTGATCGGCATTTCACAGTCCGGCCAATCGCTGGAGCCAACGCGTGTGCTTGAACAAGCGCACACACACGGCGCACGGCTCACTTTGTCGATCACCAACGATGCGGAGTCGCCGCTGGCACAGGTGGCAGATCACCACATTTCGCTGCACGCTGCACGCGAAAAAAGCCTGGCGGCCACCAAAACATACGCCGCACAGTTGATGGCCATTGCGCTGCTGGCGGGGCACCTGGCCGGGATCGAACAGTGGAAGCCCGCGTTAGCGCGCGTGCCGGAATGGGTAGCGCAAACCCTGGCGCTGAATCATGCCACACGCGCCGCTGCTGCCCGCTATACCTTCATGACGCATTGCATCACGCTGGCGCGCGGCTACAACTACTGCACCGGGTTTGAGATCGCACTCAAGCTCAAAGAGCTGACCTACGTGGCCGCCGAAGCGTATAGTTCCGCCGATTTCCATCATGGGCCAAAAGCCATTGTCGAGCCGGGTTTCCCGCTGATCGTTGTCGCACCGCAAGGTAAAGCGTTGCAGTCTATGATCGAGTCTATCGATATGCTGCAAGCAAGCGGGCCTGATATGGCGATTATCTCCAATGTGCCCGAAGTAGCCGCACGGGCGCGGCTGGCGCTGCCGATCCCTGACACCATCCCGGAGTGGCTGTCACCGCTGGCAGCCGTGGTGCCCGGACAGTTGTTAGCCCTGGGGCTATCGGAAGCGCGCGGAATCGATGTGGACACTCCCCGCGGGCTGCATAAGATCACGCTGACAGAATGAGGTTGAACCCATTGATGATGAGTGGCAACCCAGCCGGGCGCAGCTCAAGATGGGTGTATCCCACATTCGGGGCAGGATCAATCTCGCAGGGGCAGAGCTTGCTCTGTCCTGGGCAATGCAAGCATTGCTCCTACACAAGCAAGCGCTTAGCCAGGTGTCGCCCCAGATTTGAGATGCGCCCCTCAAGATAGAAGCTTACCACGAGAGCGAGGCACGGTATCGCAGCCTGTTTGAAGACTCTCCCATCTCGTTGTGGGAAGAAGACTATTCCGATGTCAAACAGTAGTTAACCTTCACAATAGGCCAGCAAGTAGAGTAAACTGGGTACATGATAATGCGATACATTCATCTCACCCAACATCCGAA
>JAFGNU010000055.1 GCA_016926875.1 Anaerolineae bacterium
CCTCCTGGGTTGTGACGACCGCTATCCTACCGGATAGTTTGAGAGGCTTCACCTTTTTTCCTTTCCAACAACTCGTTCGTGGACCCACACACCGGCGCACACTGGGCGTTCGTTTTAAGTTATGGTACACTTCCCGCGCTCTATCACCAGAATATAGCGAGTATAGGAAATCCACATGGAAGAGCTAATCCATTTCGATCTCGAAGAATTCATCAGGACTGTCGGCTACATCGGCGTGTTTGCGATCATCTTTGCCGAATCGGGCCTGCTGGTTGGTTTTTTCCTGCCCGGCGACAGCC
Organism: Anaerolineae bacterium; assembly: GCA_016926875.1. GTDB lineage: Bacteria > Chloroflexota > Anaerolineae > Aggregatilineales > Aggregatilineaceae > JAFGNU01. The sequence goes on from JAFGNU010000055.1 coordinate 300, forward strand.
TGTTGTTCACGGCAGGCTTTCTTGCCTCTCAGGACTTTTTCAGCTTCCCGCTGCTGGCCATCGGCTGCTTCATCGCCGCCGTTACGGGCGACAGCGTGGGCTACTGGTTCGGTCACAAAGTCGGCAGGCCGCTCTTCCAGCGCGAAGACTCCTTGCTGTTCAAGAAAAAGCATCTGCTCCGGGCGCAGGGGTTGTATGAAAAACATGGCGGCAAGATCATCGTAATCGCCCGCTTCATGCCCTTCGTACGCACCTTTGCGCCTATCGTCGCCGGGGTGGGCATGATGCATTACCGGCGCTTCATCTCGTATAACGTTGTCGGCGGCTTTTTGTGGGCTGTCGGCGTGACCAGCGCGGGGTATTTCCTGGGCAACTCGATTCCCAACATCGACACCTACCTGATCCCGATTGTGCTCGTAATTATCATCATCTCGGTCCTGCCGCCGGGCATCCATTTCCTGAGAGATTTCCTGTCGGAGCGCCGCAAGCGCAAGCAAGCCGCCTGTCCAGAGGTTGAACCCAGCGCCGAGATCAACTAACGGCCTGAGCGGATGACCCGCACCCACCGGTGTGGACACGTTGACGCCAATCAGCAGAATGAGTATAGTCCAATGTGAACACACCGGCCTTTTGGAAGGATAAGCGGCATGTCGATCTTTGGTGGACGCAAACAACAACCATCATCACCGGCCAAACCGTCTAATATCAGCACCCCGCGCAGCGCCCCCGCTATGCCATCCCCACCGCCGCGCCAGGCAGTTGGCTTCGAGACGGTGCTCGGCGCCAGTTCGACTTTGCACGGCGATCTAAAAAGCCAGGCGAACATCCGGCTTGATGGCATCTTCGAGGGTACGCTCGAAATTGACGGTAACGTGCTGGTAGGCGAGACGGCAAAAATCACCGCCGACATCCACGCTAAGAACGTCTCGATTGCAGGGGCTGTACGGGGTAACGTGAGCGGCAAGAAAGTCCAACTGCTGCGCACAGGGCGCGTTTGGGGTGACATCAGCGCAACCGCTATTGCCACCGAAGAGGGCGCATTTATCGACGGCAAGATCACAATGATCAGCCACGAAGCGGCCCAGATATTCGATCCCTCTACGCTGCCATTGCCCGATGAGATGGACATGGTAGCGAGCGAAGACGAGCGCCCACCGGAAGACAAAGAAACGCCGGACGAACCAGCCCAGGCGCCAGCAGATGACGAAGCCGGTGCAGCAGAGTAACCGGCCAGCCCACCTACTACCAACCCGACAGGCATCAAAAACCCCTGGCCCACAGCCGGGGGTTTATCATTCACAGGTGCAGCAAGCCGCCGGATCGATCTTCCTGCTACGGGGTATCCGGGTTGGTCAAAACAGACAACACCTCTTGTTCGTGCTGCCAGATCGACATGTCCTGCAAGCGGCGGCGCAGCGCCTTCAGGCGCGGGTAACCATCGGCATATTCGGCAGCCCACTCCTGTGCAAAATCGCCCCGGCGAATCGAATCCAGGATCGTTTCCATCTGGCGGGCCAGTTTGACTTCCTTGAATCGTTCGATATGCGACAGCGTGCCATACTGGTTGGTCAGCGAGTGAAGCTCCATGCTGGGCAGCACCCCGGACTCAGCCCACTTGGATATGATATACCCCAGCTCGCCGGACAAATACAGCGCGGTCAAAATCGCTTCAGGTGGGAATCCTTCACGGTTCAACACGGCAATAGCCGCCTGCAAAATGCTGTGAAACGCCGGTAACAATGCCTGCTGCGTGAACAGGTCCAGCACGGCTTCCTGCTGAAACGTCAGTTCAAATGCGCCGCGATGCAGCGCGCCAAGCGCTTTGGCGACCGCCAGCACGCGCGCCCACGCATCACCTGACGCATCCTGTGCGACCGCTACAAAACTGGGAAATCCCACGCCCGCGACATAGTCCTCGCGCACGCCCTGGCCTACTGCTTGCGGCGCCACCATCACAACATCCACAAACGGCGGCGGCTCGATAAAACCAAACGCGATGTTATACCCCGACGCAAAAACCAGCGTATCACCCGCATTCAGACCGGGCGCAATGTCCCGCAAATAGACCTGCGCTGCTATTTCGTCTGGAAGCATCAGCAAGAGCAGGTTGGAGCGTGCCACCGCGTCGGCAATAGATGCCACCTCAAACCCGTCATGATACGCCTGCATAGCATACGAATCATCCTGGTTCCCGATCAGCACCGGAAAAGCGCTGTCGCGCAGGTTCAGGGCAATGGCATGTCCCATGTTCCCATAGCCCAGCACGGTGATGGTTCGATCCATTAACAGGCCAAGGTTGGCGTCCGAGTCACGGTATATAACGGGCATAACACTATCCTTATTGGCGACGCTGTGGGGCGGCCCAGCGGGTCGCCCAGAGCAGAGCAATGCTCTGCCCCTACTTTTCCGAATCTGGAATATGCCCCCATACAGGGGACGAAAACACACGCTTTCCCTGGCATTCTACTCCCGACCAGGCTCCCCTGCCTAGAGTAAATATCACCAGCCGCACACGGGCCTGCTTAATGCAACCCCAATTTGAATTTTGCGTATATCATAGATAGTAGGGGCTGACTAATCAGTTCGACCAGGTAGGGTACTAACCGTGAGTCAGGAACTCGATTCGCTGTGGGTGGAACAAACACTCGCAGGCGATCAATATGCCTTCGGAGAACTCGTGCAGCGCTATGAACGCGACGTGTTTAACCTGGCATACCGTATGTTGAGCAACCGGAACGAAGCCGAAGACGCGGCCCAGGAGGCATTTCTGCGTGCCTATGCTAACCTGGAACGCTACGATATTACCCGCTCGTTTAAAACCTGGCTGCTGTCGATTACATCTAACCATTGTATCGACCGGCTGCGCAAACGGCGGTTGACCTGGCTGTCCCTGGAAGAACCCTTACCACCGCACCCGGCATTGATGAGCGATATACCGGGACCGGAAGAAGCGACATTGGCCAATGAACGCAGCATGTTAGTACAGGAATTATTGGAACATCTCAGCCCGGATTACCGTTTAGCTGTTGTGCTGCGTTATTGGTACGATCTGTCGTATGCCGAGATCGCTGACATGCTGGATACTACCGAAAGCGCCATCAAAAGCCGCCTGTTTCGTGCGCGCCAGGCGCTGGCCGACCAGCTTGAATCGCAACCTTTGTCATCTCTCAACCCTGCCATGGAAGGTTCCTGATGGTGAATGAGCTAAACACTCAACACAGCATGAACAACGCGCTCGATCACGAACTGTCAGCAGCAGAATTGGACGCGCTGAACACGCAGTTGGAAGCATCACCCGAAGCGACTGAATATTGGAGGCGCTTGAGACGCATCGATCAACTGCTGCGCAATGCGCCGCTTATCAGGCCGCTGCCGGGCTTCTCCGATCGCGTCATGGTAGCGATTGCGTCTATGCCCCTGTCGGCATTTGCCAATAAGCAGTTCGGGCTGGGCGCAGCGCTGGGATTAGTTGCAGCCGCCGTGCTGACCGTTCCGCTGCTCTCCGTGGCGGCGATTCTGCTGGTGAACGCGATCATCGACCCCGGCACGATGAACGGCTTGTTACAGGTGGTTACAGCAGGAACCAGCTATGTGATTGACGTGGTGAGTGATCTGGGGAGTGGGCTGCATACCCTGGTGACCGAAACACCAATGGTCCCGGCGCTGATCAGCACCGTCATCCCTGTGAGTATGCTGTGGGTATGGATGATCTGGTATTTCTCAGGCAGCCCGCGACTGTTCACCCGGCAGTAACCAGCCAGGGGCCGGTGTGTTACCGGGCAGCGGACTGTTAAAACTCAGGTCACAATATGGTTGAACGCGTGTACAAAGTGAGATTGCCCTGATGACCTTCACGAAACGCCGAAAATGGCACTTGTTGATCCCGTTTGGTCTGCTGACGCTGCTGGGGTTGGTGTCTGCGAGTTGTGTGGCAGATACCGATCAGACCAGCGGTTTTAATGTGCGAAAGACCTACACGCTCACAGGCGGAGAACAGATCGAGCGAGACCAGTTGATCGTGGCGGGAGAGATCAAACTCGAAGCCGAGAGCAAAATTGATGGCAGCGTGACGCTCATCGGCGACCAGGTGCAGGTCGATGGTAACGTCAACGGTGACGTGGTTGTGATTGCTGAAGACCTGGCAGTTGGCGACCCGGCGCGCATTAGCGGCGATCTGGTCTTGTGTGTCAGCAACTTCGAGCGCGGCGCAGGCGCACGCATTAGCGGCGAAGTGCGGGAAGAATGCAACGAGGGTGGGCGTACCAGCGCTGCAAACATTCTGGAAACCGGGTTCGAAAGCTGGCAGGGCAACATGTTAGTTCGGCTGGGCGGCATCATCACTGCCACGCTCTTTTTTGGAGCGCTGGCCGCGCTGGGCACGCTCATTATCCCCCAACCAATGACCCACCTGTCCGCGTCTATCCGGCAGGCGCCGGTTGCAACCGGCGGGGTTGGCTGTCTGACGGTGCTGGTTGCCGTTGGACTGACCGTGCTCTACCTTGTGTCGCTGCTGCTGATTGTCCCGCTGCTCCTGCTGCCCTTTATGCTGCTGGGCTGGTTGGCGCTGTTCCTGGCGAGTACGCTGGGCTGGATCGCGCTGGCGGAACCGTTCGGCAAATTCGTCTTTAACGTGCTGCGTGTCGAACCGCAGCCGCGCATGGTCACGGCTGCCATTGGCGCGATGGCGCTGACCCTGTTGGTACGCATCTGGAACGTGTTCTGGTTCACCGGTTGGATCGGGGCGCTGGCTACTATCATCCTGGGATCGGTGGGGCTGGGCGCGGTTGTATTGACACACGCGGGCACACGCCCCTTTCCCCGCCCAGAACCACCGAGTTCGCTCCTGATGCGGTCCCCGCCCGACTGACCGGCCTGTAATTTCCCTACAGCATATCAACCGGATCAAGGTCTACGAACCAGCCGCCCGGAAAATCCAGCCCGGATAAGACGGCGGCAGGTTTAGGACTGCGTATGATCAGGTGCCAGCGATAGAGATCGTTCCGTTTGGCGAAGAAACACGGCGTCGGCCCGATGATCTCGGTCGCCGTGAACTGTCCCTCCTTGATACGCGCTGCCAGCATTGTTACGGCCTGCTGCGCTTCGTGCTCGGCACGGGTGTGTGTCGGATACTGGAACAGGATGCGCGCCAGACGGCGATACGGCGGGTACATCTGGGCGCGGCGGTAGGCGATCTCCTGGTGATAAAACGCCTCATAATCATGGTGGGCGGCGGCCCGAATGGCGTAATGCTCCGGCAGGTAGCTCTGGAGCACCACATGCCCGCCCAGCGGCCCCCGCCCGGCGCGCCCTGCCACCTGGGTCAGTAGCTGGAACGTGCGCTCGCCGGACCGGTAATCCGGCAGACCCAGCGCCGTATCAGCAGAGATGATGCCGACCAGTGTCACCTGGGGCAGATCAAGCCCTTTGGCGATCATCTGCGTGCCGACCAGCACATCGGCGTGCCCTTCGCTGAAGTTCCGTAGAATCACGTCATGCGCTTCACGCCCAGTCGCCGTATCACGGTCCCAACGGATCGTGCGCGCTGCCGGAAACTCGGTCCTGACTGCCGATTCGATCAATTCGGTGCCCTGTCCAAAGTGCTTGATCCGGTCGCTACCACAGTCGGGACACAGTCTGATATGCCCGGTCGAATAGCCGCAGTAGTGGCACATCAACGCCTGGTGCGGACTGTGATAGGTCAGCGGCGTATCACAGCGAGGGCACCGGGCAATATAGCCACAGTCGCGGCACATCACAAACGTCGCCGTGCCGCGCCGGTTCAAAAACAGGATCGCCTGCTCTCCCCTGTCCAACACGTCGGCTAAGGCTGTGGCCAGCGCCCGGCTAAAGATGCTGCGGTTTCCGGCGCGAAGCTCCTGGCGCATATCTACCACGCGCACGGCTGGCAAATCGGCGCTGACGGCGTCGGTCGCATCGGTCGGGCGATAGCGAGCAGCCGGTGCATTCAGGCGGCGCATTTGTTCTGCGATGCGTTCCCGGTGCGCGATAACCCGGTCCGGCAGGCGCAGCAGGCGGTACTGCCCATTTTCGGCGCGGAAATACGTCCCCACATCAGGCGTGGCGCTGCCCAGCAGCACAGTGCCGCGCGTGATGCGCATCATCTCGATGGCCGTTTCGCGCGTGTGATAGTAAGGCGGCGGGATGGGCGGCGACTGCTTGTAACTGTCGTCGTGCTCCTCATCCAGGATGACCAATCCCACATCCGGCAGCGGTGTGAACAGCGCCGACCGCGCGCCCACAATCACATGAATCTCCCCGGCGCGCGCGCGCCGCCAGGTATCGTAGCGCTCGCCTTGTGTCAGGCCGCTGTGTACAACCGCCACACGCCCCGGAAACCGCGCCGCAAAACGCCGGACGGTCTGCGGTGTCAACGAAATTTCCGGGACCAGGACAATCGCCTGCCGCCCTTGGGCCAACACCCGCTCAACCGCGCGCAGGTAGATTTCCGTCTTGCCGGAACCGGTCACCCCGTGCAGCAAAAAGACTCCCGACACACCCGGGGACGGTGAAATTTCGCCCCAATGCACAGTATCCATGTAGTGGCGGATTTCATTCCAGGAACGCTCCTGGTCGCTGGTCAGCGGAGGGGCCAGCGTCGGCACAAATTCACGGTCAACCAGAGGGTCGCGCCAGGCTTCGGTTTCACCCAACACCACCAGCCCATCCTCGGCCAGCCGTTGAAGCCGGGCGTTGTCGGCGCCGGTTTCAGCGTACACCTGTTTGACATCGACGGCGTCGCCTTCACGGGCCAGCATATACAGAATATCCAGGTAGGGCTGCCCGTCACGCAGTTCGATGATACGGCGCTGGGCATCTTCCGGCGGCAGCAGCAGTTCGACCGCTGCCGGTTCAGTCCAGCGATGTACCGTCCCGGCGTCTGCCAGCCGCGCAACGGCGGGTGTATTCAGTTCACCGATCAGCAGCGGGCGCCCGGCCTCCAACAGCGCTTCCAGTACAGTTTTTTGAACCGGCGCGCGATCAAAATCGCCCGCGTCCAACTGGGCAGCGAGCCTGTCAGCGGGCATTGCCAGCTCGACCCATGTGCGCTTTGGTTCCAGGGCCACGTCGCCCGATTCGGCCAGCGCTTTGATCGGTCCCTCGCGGCAGCCGACTGCCATACAGGCCGCGCCCAGGCTCAACCGCCCGTCGCGAGTGGCAAGCAGCACTTCCAACACGTTCGCCCGGCGTGACTCGCGCCCCACCCGTGAGGCAACATCCGCGACACGCCCTGGCGGAATCGCCAGTTGGACGGTGCGGATCGTCTTCGGCTTGACGTCCGGGGGGTCCAGCACCGGTTCGCGCCGCACGACGCCGCGCTCGACCAGACCGCTCATCGCGCTTTGCCAGCGGGTGCGCGGCATAGCCCGCGAAAGCTGCCGCCCGCGCAGCGGCCCGCGCCGCCGCAGCAAGCTGAGAATGCGCTCTTGTGTCGCGGACTGCCCCTCTGCTTCTGAATCTAGCAGCTCATAAAGCGTATCGCCGCGCTTGGCAAAACCCGGCGGCAGCATCAACCATAAGCACGTTCCCAGCGGGGCCAGGGTATGGTCGGCCAGCCAGCGCGCAAGCTGCAACTGTGCCGGGGTGACAACCGGCAGCGGGTCCAACCGTTCCAGAATCGGCTTGGTTTGGGGGATCGGGCTGGCCTGGTGCAGGTCAATGACAACAGCGGTGGTGTAGGCTGTACCAAAGCCAACCTTAACCAGGTGGCCGGTGTCGATCTTGCCGGTCAGGTCCGCCGGGACATGATAAAAGAATGTGCGGCGTACCGGGCGGTTGACAGCGACTTCGGCAAACATCGTTGGCCAGGACGGCTAACCGGTTGCGGCTTGGCAGAACAAAGCCGCGCCGTATCCAACAACCTGATGATAGTCGTGGGTTACGTCGCCGGAGGTGGCATAGTTGACAACGTGCGCCGTGTCGGCTCCCAGGTCGCGCGCAGCGATCATCACGGCGGCAATCGCGCCCCGCCCACACGCGAAGCCCTTCCCTTGCTCCTCCGCCCGGATGACTGCCACGGGATCAAACGCCGCCACAGCGTCCAGCACCGTCTGGTCCAGCTTGTTTGCGACGGATTGGGTGTAGAAGTGAGACAGGTCCGAACTGGCGACCAGCAGCGCTTTTTTGCCCTTCAGCACACCGGCCAGCGCATGGCCTAACCGTTCGGCCAACACCCATGACTGGTCGATCAGCGCCAGGGGGATCAGCCGGAACTCGCCCAGCGTGCGCTGCAAAAAGGGAAGTTCAATTTCCAGCGAGTGCTCTGAGTCAGACACCACGGTCTGAATTGGCACCACGGCCCGCAGCGTTTCCAGCGCTTCATGATCTACCGGGACCTGTCCCAGCGGCGTCTCGTAAGCGTCATAGCCAGACGTGATAATCTGCGCCTGGTACGGGTAATGAGATGGCCCGATCAGCGCTACCACGTCTGCATTCAGCCCACTGAGCGGCTTAAAGGCATGTCCCGCGACTGGCCCGGAATAGCGGTATCCCGCGTGTGGGGCCAGCACGCCGATCAACCGCCCCTGAACCGGCGGCACTTCGGCACGCTCCATATACCCGTCTACCGCGCTCGCCAAACGCGCGGGATCACCCGGATACCACTTTCCGGCAATGGGCGACGGTCGTACATCCCGGCTTGATCCCATCATGCAGTCCTTTGACCATACTTCTGTTAAACTCGATTGTATCATGGTGAACTTTCTGCCGACAAGGTTGATGGCTGCCTGCCCGGCCAGCCTGTATAATCGCCCTGAGCCTGATCCAACACCACCTGAGGAAGTTTCATGCCCGATCTGACGCCCAACCCCGACGCCTATCCCCGCCTCCGCATTGTATTGGAAGAGCGGTGGCACCGCCGCCGGATTCTGCGATCCCTGCCCGGCTGGCGCTGGTGGATCGTGGGCCTGCTGCTGGTAGTGGTGTTTGGCCTCGTGGCGCTGCCGTTTATCCTGCCGTTGGGCGGTCCCGAACCTCGCCCTCTGTCCAGCCTGGCCGATCCCAACGGCGCGTTCGTGAGCGTGGATGGCGAAACGCTGTACTACGTGCACGCGCCGGGTGATGGGCGTCCCGTTGTATTGATTCACGGGATGGGCGCATCCACCGTCACGTGGCAGGCTACGATCCCCGCCCTGGCGGCAGCGGGCTATGATGTGTACGCGCTGGACCTGCTAGGCTTTGGTTTGAGTGACAAGGGATGGGACAGCAACTACAGCCACGCCGCCCAGGCAGACCGTGTAGTTGGTTTTTTGGATGCGATGGACATCGACCGTGCGGACATAGTCGGGCATTCAATGGGGGGCAGCATCGCCACATATATTGCGCTCGATTACCCGGACCGTGTAGACCGGCTGGTGCTGGTGTCGGCGGCAGCATTGCAGGAAGATCATGCCACTGTACCGGGCCTTGTGTTCGACCTCCCGTTCACCAGGCGCTGGGCGCAGTTTGGACTGCGGCGCATCCTGCCGTCAGTTGCCGGGGATGTGCTACGCGGCGCCGTCCATGACGAGACGGTCATTACAACACTGCTCATTGAATTGTACAAGCGCCCGGTTTATACTCCGAACTGGGATACCGGCTTGCTGGCTATCGTGCGCGACGGCGGCAAAAGCAGCCTGCCTGCCCCGGTGAGCGACATTCAGGCCCGCACGCTGATTCTGTGGGGCGCCGACGACTCCTTTGTCCCGCCCGGCGACGGCGCCCGGTTGGAAGTGTTGATTCCCAACGCAGAGCGTATTGTTTTTCCCGGCACCGGACACCTGCCGATGCACGAGGTGCCGGACGACTTTAACGCCGTGCTGATCGCCTTTCTGGATCAGACACAACAGGCGGATTAAAACAGCGAAGCCGGACGTTCGCCCGGCTTTTGCACGCGTTATTTGTGACGGCTGGTAGATCAGATATTGATCCGCGCCAGCACATCGTCCTCGTTCATCAGCAGGTAAGTTTTACCCTCGAACTTGAGTTCCGTCCCGGTGTACTTGGGGAACAAAACCCGGTCGCCAACCTTGAGATCGGTGACCATTTCTTCCGCATCGCCCACCGCTTCGATGGTGCCCTGCTGAGGTTTCTCTTTGGCCGTTTCCGGCAGCAGCACACCGCCCGGCGTCTGGGATTCGCCCTCAAGCGGCAGGACAAGCACGCGTGCGCCCAACGGTTCAACCTTCATCTTCTTTTTACTCATTACCTTCTCTCCTTACGCAGTAGGCTAGATATAATGCCATTGATGCTCAACACGGGGCAGGACCGCCCCTGGTACTGGCTGCTGCTCATGCTCACTAAGCAGGCCGTGCAGCCACTTTGATCTTTTCCAGCAGCATCGCTTCCGGCACCGCGCCTTCGACGTAGGTGTGTTCGCCGATCACCGTGCGCGGCACGCCCATCACATGATAACGCTGCCCCAGGTGCGGAAACTCGGTCACTTCCACCATGTCCGCCGTGATCTTGTCCGATGCCATCGCCAGTTGGTGCGCCAGCACAACGGCGCGAGGGCAGTACGGGCAGGTCGGCGTAACAAACACCTGCAAATGCAGGGGCTGCTCCAGGTTATCCAGGAACGAGAGTGTATTGTTCTCCAGTTCAAACGACCCGGTGCCCACCATCAGCAGCGCTTCGAGCAGTGAAGTGAATTCATAGCCGGATGGAATACCGAAGAACCGGATTCCATAATCCATATCTCCCACACCCAACACGGCGATAGCGGGAATCTTATCCACGCCGAGTGATGCGGCCAGTTCGCTACCGTCCACAAAGTCGTGAACCTCAATAGCTACCTGATCGGACAGCGCGGCAACCTCTTCGGCGATCTGGCGAGTTTCCTTGCAGTATGCGCACTCATATTCCTGGGTGAACACACGAAGCTTGACCGGCGACTGGATGGCTGCCAGCAAATTACGAACCTGGATTTGAGTATCCTGATCCATTAACGACATCGAGAAATCATCCTTGTCCTCTAGTGATCGTACCTTGCACCCGGTTAGATGCAGCCAGTCCGTCACCGGTTGCGCCAGCCAAAGCCCATCATACCCTGAAAAAAGGGCTGTTTCTAAAAGAAATTCGTTAGAGGTGACCGGACTCAGGCGCTTATAGTTATAATTACATTTACCAAGCATACAGTAAAGGAGCACTCCCAAGGATTATGGGCAAAGCTATCGTCACATGGTTACAGGACCTCCAGTTCGTCGGCACCGACAGCACAAAGCATTCTGTCGTTCTCTCGTCACCGGACGAGGCAAACGGCACGGGGATGAAACCCAGCGAACTGTTGTTGATCTCGCTGGGAGGCTGCACGGCATTTGACGTTGCCAACATCTTACAAAAACAACGCAAGCACATCACGCACCTGCAAGTGGAAATCGAGAGCCAACAGCAGAGCGAGCCGCCCTGGCCCTACACCGATATTCACCTGCACTACGTCGTCACAGGTCAAGATATTTCCGCGCGCGATGTCGATAAGGCCATCCGGCTTTCACACGAAAAGTACTGCTCCGTTTCGGCCACCCTGCGACCGTCGGTTAACATCACGCACGATTTTGAAATCATAGAGCCGGACGGTGCGGGCGGATGACCGGTCAGCGCTGAATAACACAGCGGGAAAGAAGGTATAGGCGTGGAATTCTTAGATTTACTGCTGGGCCGGGATAAGCGGCGTACTGATGATGGCATACCCGGCCTTATCAAAGGTTTTTCCCGGTGGATCATCGGCTGCGGCTGCATGGTGTTGATGCTCATCATCGCCGGGATCGTCCTGCTGGCAGCCGGGACCATTCAACTGAGCGAGCAAGCCGTATTGATCGTTATTGTCTTCATCACGATCCTGGTTGCCGTTGCTTCGCTGATCAGGAGCAGCCTGGGCGGTCACTATCCCGACTGATACCGAACGGCAATACATTTTGTACTGACCGCCCTGGTGCACGTCATGCGAAGTGAATAGCTTTGCAGTGAGCGATCAGCGGTCAGCTAAAAACCGGGCGGGCGCCTGGTCGCTTGCCTGCCGGTCAGGGGCGGCAGCCTGTGGCTTGGTATACAGGTTACCAGTTTTTCTCTATCCACCAGGGCAATGATACGTTCCTTTGGAGCAAATAATGATCGAACTTGATTTTCTAACCGGGTCTATCACCGGCCCGATTGCCGACGAGGCAAACCTTGGACGCGGCGTAGATGACCTGAAACCACGCGTGCTGCGCGCGGTGGCGCACCAACCGGCGCTTCTTCTCTCGTTTCTGAGCGGGCGAACACATCACGGGCAGCCTATCCTGCTCCAACCCGGCGCAGTGCTCACGCCTGACTCGCTGGCCGGAGCGCTCGACGTCATCACCGGCGCTGCCTCGGTTGGCGAAGCGTATTCCCGGCTGGAACCGTCCGGCATTTTGCGCGGCTGGGGCGACGACCCGGCCAAAATCCGCGACCGCCTGGCCCTGCTGCACCGCGTTTTGAGCGATGCGGATACCGGCGCGCTGGCCGAGCTGCTGGATGTCCTGCCGCTGGTAACCTCGGTCGTGCTACTCAGCATTCACGGCTACTTCGCCCAGGCGAATGTGCTCGGCAAGCCCGACACCGGCGGGCAGGTGGTGTACGTGCTACAGCAGGCGCGCGCCCTGGGCCATTACCTCATGGAACGGCTGCGCGACGGTGGGCTTGGAGATGTCCGGCCAGCCGTGATCATCCTCACGCGCCTGATCCCTGATCACGCAGACACCACCACCCACCTGCCGCTCGAACCCGTTGACCACAGCGAACATGCCGTGATCCTGCGCGTGCCGTTCCGCGAGAACAACGGCGACGTGGTGTCACCGTGGATCAGCCGTTTCCAGGTATGGCCCTATCTGCCGCGCTACATCGAAGAAGCTGTCGGCGCGATCACACAGCACCTGGATGCCGCAGGACTTGGCCAGACACCCGATCTGATCCTGGGCCACTATGCAGACGGCAACCTGGGCGCGATCCTGCTGCGCCAGCAGTTCGACTGCGTGCAGGGTTTTGTACCCCATGCTTTCGAAAAGACCAAGTACGAGAACATGATCACACCGGAAGAAGCCGCCTCGGTCTACAACTTCCACATTCAATGGCTGGTCGAAGCCGCGTACCTGTCGATTTCCGACTTTGGGCAGTTCAACTCGATGCTGGAAATCGCCGGAAATGACATGCAGCCCAGCCAGATCGCGCCGTACCGTGACTTTGGCTTTCCAGGCCAGTACCACGTTTCGGACAATATCCAATCCGATGACAGCAAGCTGAACGTCAACCCGCCCGGCACCAACACCGATGTGTTTTTCCCTTACCAAGAGTCGTCTGATCGCCTGGTAGATTATACGGACGCCATGCGGCAGGCCCTGTTCGGCCATAACACCGAGTTCAGCCTGATGCTTGACGGCGAGACTATCCCGATCACGGCGCTGGGCGTGCTGGCCAACCCGGATAAACCGCTACTGTTTTCTGCTGCCCGGCCCGACCGCGTCAAAAACCTGGAAAAACTGGTCGAGGCATATGCCGATCACCCGGAGTTGCAGGCACAGGCTAACCTGGTGATCGTGACCGGCGACCTGTCTCAGGAAGCAAAAGACGAAGAAGAACGCGCCGTGATGGACACCATCGTGCGCACCATCACCGGACACAAGCTGCAAGACCGGGTGCGCCTGCTGCCCAGCAAGGTTACCGGTGGCAAGCTGGTCGTCATGGGCGAGTTGTACCGCGTGATTGCCGAGTCCGGCGGCGTATTTATGCAGCCTGCGCGGTATGAAGGCTTCGGCCTGACCGTGATCGAGGCCATGATCAGCGGCCTGCCGGTCGCGGCCACGCAAAACGGCGGACCGGCGGAGATCATACAGGACGGCATCAACGGCCTGCTGTTTGACCCACTCGACGCGGCGGATATGGCGCACAAAGCGCTGCGCCTTGTGACCGACCGGACGCTGTGGGAGCGGCTCTCAACTGCCGGGATCGAGCGCGTGCGCAGTACTTACGTCTGGCCGCGCCATGTCCGGCGCCTGATCGCAGACTTCTACGCGATCTACCACTTGCAGCAGGCGTTGGAACCGGAAAAAGTGACCGCGCGGCGTGACATCCTGGATACGTTCATCACGCTCTACCAGGAGATCGCCACAACGCCATAGCACGGGGGATCAAGAATCGTGTCAAAACAGGGGGGGGATCAAGGGCGCGAGCGTAGACCGGTTCGCGCCTTTAATGTTGATCGCTGTCTGCGGGGGATGCTGTGTCGTCGGCTCCGGGTGTTTTTTCGGTAGCCTTCAACAGGTCGAGGATCGCCTGCCCGGTGATAAAGACACGGCGCAAACCGGGCGGCTGGCTGGCGCGTAACTGCCCGGATGCCAGCAGGCGCTTGACCGTGCTCAGGCTGACGTCCAGAATCTCGGCCACCTCTGCACGCGAATAGACGCGTGTTGGCTCGATAGGGGGGCGTTTGGTATGGTGTGTGCTCATGGCCGACTACTACCGGCTGCCTTATCCTACGGGAAGCTCTGCTGTACCCACTGCATGGGATCAACCTGCACCCCGCCAACCCACATCTCCCAGTGCAAATGCGGGCCGGTCGAGCGCCCGGTCGAGCCAACGGTACCGATCTCCTGGCCCGGCATCACGATGTCACCCTCCGATACGTAGATCGCGGTCTGGTGCCAATAACCGGTATACACGCCCCAGCCATGATCGATGATCGTAGCGTTGCCGCGTACCGGCAGGGTATCAGCCATCACGACAATGCCTGCTGCCGGGGCCAGCACCGGGGAATTGGGCGCGCCGCCAAAATCGGTTCCGCTGTGGAACGTGTTCAGTTCGCCCTCGTTGTAAGCGCGCTGTGTGCCAAAACCTGACGTGATCGCGCCGGTAGACGGCAGCCCCATCAACCCGTCAAAGTGACGCTGCTCGCTGAAACCGCTCATAATCGTGGCGATGCGTTCCCATTCCGGCTCGGTCACTGTTGGATTGAGCAAGTCCTCCTGCTCGGCGGCAAGCAATATATCCTCGGTGCCGTAGCCGCCATCGACCAGCTTCAGGCGCAGCGTGAGCGTGGTCTGGGTGCCATCTGGCGCGGCAGCCGTCAGCGCCAGGGGATAAACCCCGCTGGCGGTAAACACGTGCACGCCGATCAGCGCGTAATGTTGACTGCCCTCTGCTGCAACGTGGATCGGGCTGTTCATAAACGTACCGGACAGCACGGCAGGCCCGGCAGTAGTGACATGCAGGCTGATAGTTTTGCCCTGTATGGCCGGGTTTGGGGAAACAGTACAGGCCACAAACGGCGGCGGCAGTTCGGTTAAAGCCGTGCCATCACTACCCGGCAGCCAGATGCGTTGGCCGGGAAAAACCGGCACCGGCGATGAAAAACCGTTTACCACCAGCAGGGCATTCACCGACACGCGGTAATTGAGCGCGATCCGGTACAGGTTCTCACCCGGCTGAACGTGATGCAGTCCGCCTGGCACAGCCTGCGCTGACCCCGCTGCTCCCTGGCTGATCGTTAATTCCTGGCCGATAACCAGCCGCGCCGGGTTGGTGATGTAGTTAGCGGCAGCCAGGCTTTCAACAGTGGTATTGTAGGCGTGCGTGAGCGTGGGCAGCGTATCGCCCGGACTGACCGTATGCCAGACAATCGCGCCCGGCGTGTGTGCCTGCGCATTGGGGACCAGCAGCCGCTGTCCAACGGCGATATAGCGCGGATCGGTGATGCCGTTCGTTTCTGCAATCGCCTCAACCGTGGTGCCATACTGCATGGCGATGCCAAACAGGGTTTCGCCGCGCTGCACAACGTGGATCGTCGTTTCGCCTGGCGTGCCATTCACGCCGCCGTCCTGGGCTGCTGCCGGCATCACGGCGAAAAACGCCAGCCCGATCAACAGCGCCACCCCGATCAGCCGCCTGACTCGCGGTCTTGTGGTACTACTCACGCCTGCGGATCGCCTCCACCAGTTGCTGCGCCTCGACGAGTTTTTCCAGCGCCTGTTCGGCCAGTGCCAGGTCTTGTTCGGTTGTTTCACTCAGCGTTTCGTACCAGCAAGCGTACTGGTAAATCTCGCGCGCCTGATATGCCAGGGTTAGCCCGTCGTTCGTTAGTGTTATCGCTTCCTCAAGCTCTGGATCGGCGGCATCCGTACGCTGCAATTCGGCAAGCTGTTCAGCGGTTGGTTCAAACAACTGCGGCCACTCGCTGAGATCGCAGAAAGTCACCGCCGCGCCGTCGATACCTTTCTGCCAATAGTCGATCATGCCGGTCCCGTACGCGTTCTGCAAATCCCCTATCACCGTAAACCGCGCGGACAGGTCGCGCAGAATCGCCGGGTAATCCAGGTCCGGGTATGGCAGCGGCGTTGCCGTGACCGTCGGCGTAGCCGTTGGCGTTTCGGTGGGCGCTGTGGTTGGCGTTTCCGTCGGCAGCGCATCAGTCGGCGAGATGTCGGTTGGTGTGCCCGGTTGGGGCGTCGCGGTCGGTTCGGGTGTGTCGGTCGGCGAAGGCGTATAGGTTAGCGTGGGCGTTGGCGTGATGCTAGGGCCAAAGGTCGGCGCCGGTTCCAGGATAGCTTTTTGCAGCAGTTGGTCCACTTCGATCATTTGATCGTCGATCACATCCAGCTTGCGCAGCGCCTCAACACCATCCGGCAGGGATGGCGTCTGGCTGCTGCAGATGCGATCCCAAAGTGATTGGGGCTGCTGAAGCTGGAGCAGCACCAGGTTCAGGTTGTCCACCACCACCGCCAGATCACGGTACGTTGTCCGGTCCAGGTCAGATAGCACATACTGCTGAGGCTTGTGAAACGACGCTGAACACACAACCTGTCCCGAATCATTATGTGCCTCAATTTCCTGCCGGAGGTTGGCCGCGTCGTCTTGCGCCTGGCTAAGGCGCCCTTCAAGCTGACCCGTCAATACGTCGCGGTTTGTCGGCACGCTGGCCGAAGAGCTTCCCCCGTTATCATCGTTGTCCCCACCCAACACCATCACCAGGCCGTTGAGTACCAGCGAGATCACAAACAACACCGCTAACCCAATCACGATCTGCTTCAGACGCTGCTCATCCAGCGGCAAACGTCTGGCGCTGACACCGACCTGCATTGCTTTGAACGCTGCCAGCGCGTCGTGTGCTGCCTGGCGCACGCGCTCGTCGTCTTCCTGCACGTAGACGTTTTTCAAAAACGGGATCACCTGTGGATCGTTCGTGGACGCCAGGCGCCGGCACGCTTTGCGGCGCACGTTGGGATCGGGGTCCTGCAACTGCTCGATCAATGCTTCCCACTGCGGTTTAGCCATTTGCTGCTGCCCTTCTTCACCGCCGCCGATACTTGCCCGTATGATACGCCAGCTAATCACTGATCGCTAACTGCTAAAAGCTGTTCACTTAGCTTTCGGGTTCAACCACAGTGAAGAGACAACTGCCCTCGTCTACTTCTGTAGGCGTACCGGGGCCAAACCGCTGGTACCCGTCTGAGACCATCTCGTCCCATGTCAGCCGGAACGTGATTTCATGCGGGCCTGCGCTCAGCCTGCCCACCGGGTAGTACCAGTAAACAATCCAGACGCCAGCTTCCTGCTTCGTTTCGCTCGCGTATGCCCGCCAGTTATCCAGCAGCTCACCGTCCAGTTCTACCTGGTAATTGGCGTTCGTCAGGTGTTCTTCCATATATTCAGGCCGCGCAACAAACCAGCTCCACTCGATAACCACCTTGTCGTCTGTGGTGGGTTTGGGCGGCACGACACCCTTCTGACGGCAATAAGCCAGGATGTTTACGTTGTTGGATTCGAACGCCGGGGCTGGTGACTGGTCTTCCTCAGCTTCCTCAGACTCGGCCTCCGGCGCTGGCGTGGCAGGTGTTGGCGTGGGTGTCGGCTCGATAATCACATCCTCATAATCTGTCACCACCAGATTCGTTCGCACCCACAGGTGGCGCATTTCACCGTCCTCGTCCGTGAAAGCTACCTCGTACCAGTCAAACCCGCGCGAGTCGGTCTTGAGCCGCAGGACACCCAACTGCGTTCCCGACGGGACGCTGAGCACAACCGGTTGGTCAAACCCCGGCCCGTCGCGCAGGTTGACATTCTCGTCGGCATAGATCACACCGTCGACTGTCGCGGTAGGCGTCGGCGACGGCGTATCTGTCACGGTTGGCGGTACAGGGGTTTCGCTGGGGATTGGCGTCTCAGAGGGAATCGGCGTCAGGCTGGGAATTGGGGTTGCGGTAAATCGCGGCGTAAAGCTGACAATCGGCTTCACCGTGCGGGTGGGCTGGCTGACAACCGCTTCGGCCCCGGTCGTTGCTGCCGGGGTTCCCGTCGATTCGGTTTCACACGCTGCCAACACAGGGATAATCCATACCAGGAATAACAGCCACTGCTGCAAACGCTTATTCATGCTACAGCATCTCCCCAAAGCAAGTTTTGCCTACGTTGCTCAGCTTAACAACAAATCCGTCTCCACACAACATAACGCTGCTCATATCAAAAACCCGCCACCCATGGCGGCGGGCTGCCACAAACACTTGAACGGGTTTATGTATCAGACGATGGGCGTGAGGTTTTTTCCGACTGTTTGGTATGATACTGCCGTCCCTCGCTCAACAACAGCCTGACCCGGTCTATCAGGCTGTTCGCAATATACGGCTTGGTCACATAGCTATCTGCTCCATTGTCTAACCCGCGCCGGATGGAGATTGGATCGGCTTTGGCAGATAATATGAGCACGGGAACCTGATCAAACTGGCTCTGTGCGCGAATCTGGCGCAAAATCTCAAACCCATCTATGTCAGGCAGCATCAAATCGAGTATGATCATATCCGGGGTGTGGGATTTTAGATATTCCAGCGCGCCACGGCCATCATAAAATACCTTTGAACCCGCACCGATACGGCGCAACAACATGGCGATTAACTTGAGGAGTTCATAGTCGTCGTCAATGACTACAATATCAGGTCCTGTTTGGTTTTCACTCACCGCCGCTTCCTCGTCGATAATTAGTTGTTGGAACGAAACAGCCTGTTGATGATAAGGCCATGTGCCCTGAGGATATGATATAACAGTTTTACCCCTGGCCAATTCCCAGGGCAAGTTTTTTAGAGCCAGTGCAGCGATCATAAGCCAGCCGCCGAAACAAAACAGTTTTGGCGATCAGGCGCATCGAAGTCGCCGCGAGTGTGTTTGTAGTAGTACAATCACGGTCCCTATCGGGATGGCAGCATAAGGAAGTAGCAGCTATGAATCCGGTTTCAGTTGTTTTCATCATTGTCTTAGGCTACATCATCGGTTCTGTCCCAAGCGCATACGTGGTTGCCCGCGCAAAGGGCGTAGATATCTTCAAGGTAGGCAGCGGGAACATGGGTGCGAATAATGTTGCGCGCGCCTGTGGATTGCAATATGGCCTGCTGGTATGGATTCTGGATGGTCTAAAAGGCGTCAGTGTTGTCCTGTTGGCACGTTGGCTGACACCTGATTACCGGGTTACAGCCAGCGTCCTGGGCGCGGTGGCGGTCGTGGCCGGGCACAACTGGTCCTTCCTGGCCACGCTGATCACAGGCAGCATTCGCGGCGGCAAAGGCGCTGCTACTGCCAGTGGCACGTTCATCTTGCTGGCACCAACGCTTTTAGTGGCGGCTACGCTGGCCCTGGCCACCGCCATCATTCTACTGACGCGCTATGTCTCGCTGGCGGTGCTGAGTTCGGTCGTGCTGGCAGGCACCGCGATCGTGATACTCGTGGGGATCGGCTTGATGGAGCCGGTTTACAGCGTGTACTTGCTGGTTGGCTATATGATCTTTGTGCGGCACCGCCACAACATCCGCAGCCTGTTGTCTGGCACAGAGCGCCGCCTGGGCGACCGTGTTTAGTTAGCTCAGCCTGCTTACAAAATAGCTCACCTGATGCCCGGTGTCATCACTGCACCGGGCATTGACTCGTCCCGGCAGGATCAGGCGCGCCGCCGCGAGCGGTTTGAACGCTGCGCACCGCCCCGGTAGTCTGGCGCCAACATGGCGAATACGTGACAGCGCCGCGTATCAGACAGTCGGCTGCGCAGCATCGGATCGCCAATTTCTTCGAGCGTTTGCGCCGTAGTAAACACGGTTGGCAGGCGTGCCAGATACCGGTGATCTGCAATCTGGCGCAGTTTTTCGCGTGCCCACGACGAGGTGCTGGTGGTGTCCAGTTGATCGAGCACCAACAACTGCGCCAGGCGAATTTCGTCAAACCGCCGGTCCAATGTGACGGTTGCCGAGGGGTTAAACGCTGCGCGCAAATAATCCAGCAGGTCGGACATTGTGATAAAAACGACCTCTTCCCCCAGCGCGTGACGGTAGTTGGCAATCGCAGCCGCCAGGTGAGTTTTACCACACCCGTGCTCACCCGTGATCAGCAGCCAGTCCTGGGGCTTCCTGGCATAGCTGAACGCCAGTTCATACGCGTTGTGCAGGTTGTCGCGTTCATTGGGGGGCAGCACGTCCGCACGCAGATCAAACGTTTCAAACACCATGTCGCCGTACAGGCTGAGGTCGGACAGTGCGCCCGGTTCGCGTGAGGCATCCACCCGGCGAAAGTCCGGCAGGCGCATGTTCACACTCTGGGCCAAGTGCCAGTCTACCAACCGGCTGCGAATGCGGGGATCAAGCCGGGTTAGCTCGCAGTTGGTCGTGATGACAGTACAGTTCTGGCTTAAATAACGGTGATTGATCAGTTGGTATAGCTTTTCTTGTGCCCAGGAAGTAACGCTCTCTGCGCCCAGATCATCGAGCACCAGCATAGGCGCGCTGCGAACCTGCTCAAACAGTTCATCATATTGAACTTCAGACGCGGGGCCATACGTCGAGCGCAGATAGTCCAACAGATCGGGCACGGTAATGAACAACACCTGCTCGCCCAGCGCCAGCCGGTAATTGGCGATAGCTGCCGCCAGGTGCGTCTTGCCGCTGCCGTAATTGCCCTGAAATAATAACCAGCCCTGCGGTTCCTCAGCATATCGCAGCGCCCGGTCATAACTGGCGCGCAGCGTGGAAAGCTGTTCATCGGTCAGTCCCGGCAGGTCTAATGCGAACGTGTCGAATGTTTTATCGGCCACAGCATCCAGGTTGCTCAGCTTGTGCAGCCGGGCTAGCCGCCGGGTAACCAGCGTCTCACGCTGGCAGACACACGGGAACGCTTTGCCAAAATCGGGATGCTCCACCGGGACGTCTTTGGTGACAACCCCTAACCCCCCACAAATCGGGCAGACATCGCCTGATGCCGTGTTGGCGTCAGTAGTCGATGATGTCTGAGAGTTCTCCTTTGATATACCGGTAGCGATCCGCTTTAGTTGGTTGTTTAGCGAGTCCACGGTCTTTTCCTTCGGTATGCCACCGTTTTAGAATAGCCAGCACATAGCGCCAATTGCGTTTATTATGCTCAACGGCAAGCTGAATTGCCTCTTCGATCCACGCCACAGGATAGTCTTGTTCCGCCTGGCGCAGTTGATCGCCGATTAACGGTGTGAGGGGGCCAATATTCTGTTCGTACAGCGTGAACACGTTGGGCCGCTCGATGATCAAGGCAATCGGGCAGTCCCGCCCGCCAACTTCGTACTGCCCGGCCTCAATCGCGCGCACGGCGTTTCGCCCTCGAACGGTGTTCATAAAATACAGGGCTTCCGGCCCATTTGTGCCGTCAACCGTGACATGCAGCAACGTACCACGCGCCACTGTGCGTTCCAGGGCTGCCTTTACTTTCTGGCCCGCCACGTCTGGATCGGCATCCACCCCACCCAGGAAAAGCTCATCGTGCAGCACTTCACGACCGACCAGATAGCGATACTCACCTTCCTGCTGTTGGAGCACCCAAAAACAGTACAATATGAGCTTCAGCTCAACCAGGTCGTCAATGGTTTGCAGCAGCTCGCTAAAAAACAGGTTCGGAATGGTCGTTGTATATGTTTTGCCCGGTGGAAAACCGTTAAACGCTCGCATCGTCTTTATCCCAATACACCACTTCCGGTATCTACATCGATTTGCCTCTGGTAGTTATAATAGCGTGACTTCGTCTACTCGACCGCAAAATTACCTTAAAATCCCGCCAGGTCCACGCCCGTCTTGCGCAAATTCGCGAACTGGGTCAGTTCTTTGCGAAAAAACAGCGTGACAGTGTTGGTCGGGCCATTCCGGTGTTTGGCGACGATAATATCGGCCTGATTCGGACGCTCGGTATTTTCGTTGTAAACCTCTTCACGAAAGATAAACATCACCACGTCCGCGTCCTGCTCAATTGAGTTATGCGCAAAGATACCGTCAGCAATAAAATTATGCGGTCCCGGAACGGTCAGGTCGAACACGTCTTCTTCTCGATCCGGTTCCACCGATGCGATCCGATCCCAATGCGCATCGCTGCCAGCCAGACGTGTGCTTTCATTGCCACGTATTGTCTGCGAAGATGAACCCGGTATTGTGCGGGGAATGGTGATGTGGTCATCGGCGGTAAGCTCGTCCAGGCACTTCCAGCCATGAATGGTCAGGAACTTATGATTTCCTGAGGCGCGGATAGTACGCCCCAGTCGAGTTGTTAACCGGTAGACCGGTTTCATGCCGGTTGAGAATGCGTTGCTCACAACAGCACGCTCAATCTTCATCGTATGCTCGTTCAGCGCCCATACCACAAATCCTGACTGTCCAGCCAGGTCCCGGATCGGCACATGCTTACCACTGTCCGCCAGTAGGATAAGGCTATCGCCTGTCAGGCACCCCGACTCGCGCAAATCTGAGAGTTGGGGGCGCTTATCCTGGCGCTGCTCGACGGCGCGCGAAAGCTGGGCAGCAGCCAGCACCGGCACATTCAACTCGCGGGCGATCTGCTTCAGGTTGCGCGAGATATAGCTGATCTCCTGCACGCGGTTTTCCAGGCGTCCGGTGCCCGATGTCATGAGCTGCAAGTAGTCCACCATGATCAGGTCCAACCCGTGCTCGCTGTACAGGCGGCGGCACTTAGCCCGCATTTGCAGCGGGACCAGGGCAGGCGTGTCGTCCAGAAAGATACGCAGCTTGGCCAGATCGCCGGTTGCCTTGACAAACTTGTTCCACTGGTGATCGTCCAGCCGCCCCAGGCGCAGATCGTGCGTGCTGATGCCCGTTTCGGACGACACCAACCGCTGGACAATCTGCTCCTTGCTCATCTCCATGCTAAAAATCGCCACCCGTGCTTTGGCGCGCGCCGCGTTTAGCGCCGCGCTGAGCAGCCAGGATGTTTTCCCCATACCCGGCCTGCCCGCCACGATAATCAGGTCCGATTTTTGCAGCCCGCCCAGCAAATTATCCAGGTCGGTGAACCCGGTCGGCACACCGAGCGGCACATCTTCCTGCCCGTATAAGCTCTCGATGCGGTCGTAGTAGTCGCTGATCGCCAACTGGATCGGCACAAGCTCTTTGCGTAATTGGCGCTCGGTAACGGAAAACAGCGAAGCCTCGGCCCGGTCGATCACCTCGTTGATATCGGCGCTTTCTTCATGGGCCAATTGGGCAATATCGCTGGCAGATGCCAACAATCGGCGCCGGATAGCTGCCCGCTCGACAATGCGACCGTATGCCTCGGCATAGATCGATGACGGTGTATTGTTGATCAGGTGCGTGATATACGCCGGGCCGCCGATTTCATCCAACTGGCCCAGGTGCCGCAGTTCCTCGATGACGGTGACATAGTCGATTTCCTCGTCGCGCTGCTGAATCCGCAGAATCGCTTCCCAGACCCAGCCGTTCCGCACGATGAAAAAATCGTCGGCCTGCAAAAACGACGCAACCTCAAACAGCGCATCGGGATTGATCAAAATGGAGCCAAGCACAGCTTCCTCGGCTTCCACGCTGTGTGGTGCCATTCGATCAGGGCGGCTGGCCGCAGCTTCCTGATGACTCATAGTATGCCTTTTGCTAGAAGATGGATATAATTCCGTTGGTATTGGTGCCTGGGCTAAAAACGGCGGGGCCGCTCAAAAAAAGAACAGCCCCGTTCCGGGTGTCAGACGATACAGGTTGGCCAGGTGCTACTCGTCGTCGTCCTCTTCCTGGTTGAGATCGTCCAGATCAAGGGTTTCGACAAAGTCTTCAAAGATGCTCAGCCCTGGGCCTCTGCCCTCTTCAGAACCCTCTTCCACATCGTCGCCCGCTTCTACTACTTCCTCTTCCGGCATAATAGAAGCTCGATCCATCACGGATTCTTCAACGTAAATGGGGACTTCCAGACGCACGGCGAGCGCAATTGCATCGCTGGGGCGCGAGTCGATTTCTCGTGTTACGCCGTTCTGCTCAACGATGATCCGGGCGTAGAACGTATCATTGCGCAGATCGTTGACGATAATATGCTGGACTTCTCCCCCCATTTCCGTGATCATGGCTTTTAGCAGGTCGTGGGTAAGCGGGCGCTCTACTTTCATTTTTTGCAATCGCATGGCGATAGCTTCGGCCTCGCACGGGCCGATAAAAATGGGGAGATACCTGCCGCTGACAGAGTCTTTGAGAACCACGATCCGGTATTGAGACATGAGGCTGACGCGAATGCTATCAATATCGACTCTGATCATAAGCCTGTTCCTGGGATTCCGCGCATTCCGGCTACAAAAGTGGTAAATAGCTCATGTCGATTATACCATTAAGTCCAGTATGCCAGCAAAGCTCATCAAATTGGCTCGAGGTTGGTTTCGGTCCAGGCATCGTAGCCACGGCGTATCTCGCTCACCACAGGCCCTACTTTGCCATCGCCTACCGGCTGCCCGTCGATGACCGTGATCGGCACCACGCCGCGCCCGCTGCTGGTCAACATCGCCTCGGCCAGGCGGGGGATATCTCGCCGGGTGAGCGGGATCAGTGCCACCGGCAGCACATCGGGGGTTAGCTGGAGGATCGCGCGCCGCGTGATCCCGGCCAGCACGCCGTCACCTGCCGTGCGCAATACGCCGTCCAGCACCCCGTAAAAGTTGCTAGACATCCCTTCCAGCAGCGTCTCATCCTCACGCACCAGAATCCCCTCATATACGCCGGGCGGCAGGCTGCTATACGAAGGGCGGCGGATTGTCATCCACTCGGTCGTTTTGGCTACTGGGTTAGCGCGCTTCAGCGGCGTGGTGATCACATGCGCTCCCCGCTGCTGCACCTCTGCGGGCACCGGTTGGAACGCTTCTAACGCCAGGTAAACCTGTTCGGGATCGCTGCGGGGTATCGTGACACGGAACTTCGCATCGGGGTAAGCTGCCTGCCGGATCAACTCGCGCAGCGCGGCGCGCAGCCGGGCCCGGTCCAGCGTAAGCGGAATGCCAACCAGCCGGGCGGATTCTTCGAGCCGGTCCAGGTGCGCGTCAAGCAGCAGCGCGTGATCGCCGTGAAACGTACGCGCGACCGTGTATACGCCCTGCGGCTCGTGTGGGATCGCTTCGGCCAGCGTAGCCACCTGATAAGACGTTGGTTTCAGGCCGGTGGGCGTCAGGATAGCAGTTGGGATCGGGTTGGATACCTGGGACACGCGTTTCTTCTCTCTGGTGAAAACCGACCGGCCAATACCCGGCTCACAGCGGGTAATTATCATACACCCACATTCCGCACCTGGCTGAGCAAAAATGATATTTATTCCAACTTTTTTTCTAAAAGTGCGGAATGTAGGGTTTACACAAAATGCTTGACATTATCCGGACACACTCGCATAAACACCCAACAGAACTTATCAGATTGTACCTAGTTGAAACCCATGTTCGGTTCCAACCAGTATGCGCTACCCTGCCCCTCCGAGGTCCAGCCGATCACACCATTATAGTCCACCTGCCACCACGCCATATTCTCAGCACACACCGGGCCATCCAACACAATGAACAATGCTTCGCCAGGGATTTCACCGACCAGCGCCGTGCTCGTGGAGGCTTCGGCACGGATATTATTCGGCGAACCGGGCGTCACACGCGCAATGCTATGTTTTGCCAACCGGGACACCATGAAACCAGGACATGTAACCGGAGTTGGAGGACTAACAACCGGAAACGATCCATTGGCCGTCTGCCCTAGCTCAAAATTACTATCGATGACCCATACCCCTCCTCCCGCCACGTTCCCTATCACGGTGGACGTGAGCGAACCATCGCTGAGAATTTGGTTGTGGATCAACGTATCTGCTTCGTGATCAATACCCAACCAACCATCCGGTGTGCCTACCAGAAAACTGCCGTTAAGCTGTTTGTTGAGTTCGATCTGTTGTCCATTGCGTAAGAGGGCAACTTTCGGCCCCAACCAGTTAAAGCCAGGAGACCCATCACTTCTGAAAACTGGTGGCCCATAGAGTGAAATGACGATGGCATTCCCATCCCATACCCACTCCACGTGCTCGATGTACAGACTGTTCGGATCAAAAAAGATGATTTGTCCGGGCGCGTAGGCATCCGCATAGTATTGGACAACGTTGGGCGCGGGGAAATCGTTAGTTAACGCGCCACTGGTTGGGAAAGCCCAGTCTTCAGTGTCTTTCAATTGCTCGCCTGTCGCGGACAACGTTTCACGGAAAGCATCGAACGGTTCCTGCGGAGGGCTGAGCGTGCCCGTGACCGGGTTCCAAATCTGATAATGACCCTGCCAGACTCCCTCACAGCCAATACATGATGGCATGACACGAATCCCATCCGCTTTCCACGCGCCAAACGCCGCCGCCGGGGGCGAGAATTCGGATTGCAGTTCGGCGATCGTCATCGAAGCCGCCATCAACCCGGTTTCAATGTCAAAGACTTGCACGAGCGGAGTCATTTGCTGCTCGCCATTCACAATAGACTGGCTGCCTGCCGAGATCGCCACTTGCGTTCCATCCGGACTGATCGGCCCCAGCCAGTCAACCGTCAGTGCTGTATTGAGCGGGTCTTCAAGCTGGCGACAGCAGATTCCCGCGCTGATATCCGCCACGTAGATTTCACTGATCAAAAGGTTGCCCGCGGCAGGCCGCGACCACTCGAACAACACAAATCGTCTGTCAGGCGTAGCCCGGATGCGTGTGATGCCGCCAGACATATGTATGGCAGGAATGTCCAATAACGGTTGCACGCCATCCGCTGTCACCTGGAGTACCCTCATGAAGCTGGTTTCAAGTAGTAAGACTTCCCACGCTGCCGGATCAGCCTGCGAATCAGGCAGCGCGCTGGCAGAACCGACCAGACCGAATGCAGCCAGTAATGCAATGGACAGACAGAATACTATCAATTTGCGTTTAATCATTTTGAGAAAATCCTCTACAATGTGACCGATAAAGAACACGTAACTCGGCGCGGTTCAATCTGTCCATGCCGCTAGGCCATCATCCCCGCTGCGATACCCCAATGGTCCAGTCGTTCCGTGGTATAGGTAGCTTGTTCGGTCATGTCTAATAACCTCCAGATTTCCCCTACCTGAAGGCTACTAGATTAATTCAGAATTTACCTAATTTCGGTGCGGAATGTGGGATACAGAACGCGATCCACCCGATTGATCGGGCGGATCGACAGGCATTTATACCACATTTTGCGGCTCAGGACTTGTCCTCATCCGGGGAAGATCGACGACGTTCCAGCAGGCGCGCAGCCAGCGAGTCGCTGTCTGGCTCAGGCGCTGACGTCGAAGGCTCGCGCTTAACCGAACTCGGCGGAGGTGGTGAACGCCTGGGCCGGGTTGGCCGCCGGGTGCCTAATCGAAGGCTGCTGCGCGGAGCAGGCATCGGCTCAGCCGGTTCGTCAGACTGAGTTGCCCGGCTGACATCGCGTGCGCGCCCTTTAGCATCCATCAACCGCTCAAGATGAGCCGCCGCAGCCGGTTCATAGGCAGCCTCTTCAGCGCCAAACCACCCGGCAACCGTGCTGCGTACTTTTTCCACATCACGGCGCGTGATGACCAGGCGGCGGATCGCCACGTCAAAGGGCAGCAATATGAGCGCCAGCAGCAAGAAGATAGGCCAGATTGGCCGGGCGGCCTGTTCCTGATCCAGGTTATGCGCAAACGTCGCTTCCGGCTCCTCGCGCAGCGAGCCGCCGCCCGTGAGGCGTCCAATATGTGTCAGCAGCGCCACCGGTTGACTTTGCGCCTCGCCGCTTACATCCACGCGGTACTCCGCCGAATAGCTCAGCACCCAGCCGGTTGATTGAATGACCCGCTGCGGCGTGAGAACGTCGGCATCCTCCGGCGTGCTGCCCGCCACCGTGATGAAGTACGATCCCTCGCGTTCCGGCGTAAAGACCGCTTCATAGCGACCGGGCGCGGTTTGCTGCAAATGCAATGTCATTGAATCCAGTCGCGAAGTGATGACCGACGCGTCAAGTCGAAGTCCGTTCAGGTAATCACCCTGGTTATCGCGGGCATCTACAACCAGCACCGCTTGATCATCACGCTGCACAACGCGTGCCTCGACGTTGCCGGTATTCCTCTCGGTGATCGTCCACCGGATCGCCTGGCTCCAGAAATCGGAAAAACCTTCCCAGTCAAGCCAGTTCACCGCCCAGCGCGACGTTGCATCGGATGTAAAAGCAACCGAGCGCCCCAGGCCGTACTGCCAGCCAGCCAGGAGTGGATCATCCTCCGGGCCGCGCAGGATCACCGTGGCCGTCTCTTTTTCCGTTGTTGCCACGTACCCCTGAAGGCTCGGCATGCTATCCAATCCATCGATGATCGGGTGCCGCGCGGCAAGCGTAGGAAAAAACTCCTCTTCAAAAATGTACGAGCGCGTCGCCAGCAGCGTCTCAGCGGTAAAAATGGCTGGAATGGTCGATACATCATACGCCAGGTGAAACTGTCCGTGCCCGGCAGCAGCGACGTCGTACAGCCAGAGGGCATACCCTTCGCCTACCGCCACAACCGAGGTGGTGATATCGTAGTTTTCGTACATCCGCCCCACAGCGGGCACAATACCGGTCGGGTCGGAGCCGCCATCTGTCAGCAGGATAATGTGCTTGAGTTGGGATGGATCGTTGCGCAGCACACTGTCAGCGGAAAGCACTCCTTCCCGGATATTCGTCCCGCCACCAGGGCGCAGCGTCCCAACCTGCGCGCGCATTTCTTCACGGTGTATCTCGTCACCAACGGGCTGGATATTCAGCACAAAATAAGCATTGATGTCAAACGATAGGACACCGGTCCGGTCGCTATCGTTCAACAGGGCAAACGAGCGCACGACCGCTTCTTTGGCGAGTTCCAGGTTTGACACACCACTCGGTCCGGCGATTTCCATACTGCCGGAGCGGTCGATCACGAACAGCATGGTCAATTGCGGGATGCGCTCCTGGTCACGGATGCGCATCTCGACCGGCAGCATTTCTTCCAGCGGCGTTTCAAAGTACCCGCCCACGCCGTAGCTGTTCGGCCCGCCGATCACCACCAGCCCACCGCCCAGGTCGCGCACGTAGGCTTGCAAAAATTCCATGCGTTCCGGCGTCAGTTCGGTAGCAGGTACGTTTGCCAGTACGATGCTGTCATAGCTGCTCAGCGGCGCCAGTCCCAATGGCAGATCATGCGGTCCCTGCACCTCGACTTGCAAGCCGGTTTCTTGCAGCAGGTCACGCAGCGCTTCGACTTCGCGTTCGTCGGTGGCAACCAGCAGCACGCGCGGCGCCCCGGTCACTTCGGTGAAGGCCGACAGCTCGTTATTCTGGTAAAAATTATCGGCGCTGCGTGGTTCAACCACAACCCGGAAATCTACAAACCCGGCGGCAGGCACCACAATATCGGGGAAAACGTAGGTGTTTGTTCCCTGTCGAAGCTGGACTTCTTCGCGGTGAATGACGCGGCCAGACGACAAAACCCGCACTTCGGCCAGGCTGTCACGCCGGTTGCTTTCGACGGTGATCGTCAGGTCGAACTCTTCGCCCTCGTTGACGGCAGTCGGGACATGCACATCGGTGATCAGGATTTCCGGCCCGGCGACAGCCTGCTCCTGCGCCGACAACAGCACGTAATCAATCTGAACCTGCGTCGCCGCAGCCAGCCGCGCCACCTCTTCAGCATCGCCGGTCGTCTGCTTGCCATCGCTCAAAATCACCATCCGCTTGGCCGTGTCTGCCGGGAACAACGCCAGCCCCAGCCGCATCGCTTCGGCCAGGTCAGTATTCAGCCGGATCGGATCGGACCCCATCTGCACCAGTTCCAGGCGCTCTGTCATGGGGATTTCAACCAGCGCATCGGCGCCAAACACGATCACAGCCGCCTGATCATCCTCACCCATTACTTCGGCAGCCGTGCGCACGTAATCCAGTGCAGCGCTTTGCATCGCCGGAGACACACTGTCGGAAACATCCACCAAAAACACGACGGCGAGCTTGTCGGCGGCCTGCTGCACCTGGATGCCGGACAGCGCCAGGATCAATAGCACAACCAGCACCAACCGGATGATCAGACCGGCAGTATCGCGGCGGCGGCGGTAAGACAGGCGCGGCCAGCCCACAACAGCAAACGCCGGGAGCAGCAGCAGCAATAACAAGGCGTCAGGATTAGTGAAACTCATGATTTGTCGTCCGCCTTTATCACACGTGTCTTCATCGCGTTCTGGTTGTCCTGGGTTTACGATCCAGTTGACGCCTGAGGAAACTCCGCAAGCGTCCCTGCCCTGATACAGTAACCTCGCGCAGACCGGCCAGCGTCACACGCGGCAGGCGGCGCAATCGCCGGTGATAGAGCCACCATTCGACCGCCAGCACTGCCAACCCAAGCCCTGCGATCCAGGGCCAGTATTCACGGCGCCCGCTCTCTTCACGCCCGCCCCGCGATACGGTGGTTGTCCCGATGGTGATGCTTTTTTGCGGCATGATCCGGCTCTCTGCCGGGTCAAACAGGTTCACCGCGAACTGCTCGCTCTTGATCACCCGTCCATCTTTGCGTAGATCAACCCGGTACAATCCCGGTTGAGACGTATCGGCAAAGACGGCTTCGCTGCCCTCCGGGACGGGTTTCACCTGCTGCCCGTCCGGGCGCGTGACGACTGCCTCGTCCGCATCCTCGATAAAATGCACCGTCACCACCGCGCCGGGCGGCAGGCTCTCGCTCACGTTGACGATACGCGGCGGAGAGAACCAGTTCGCCAGTTCCGCGATCAGAATCGGCCATGCAGGTTGCAGCACCAGGTCGGTATTGGGATAGCGCGCATCAAACGGCAGGATCGCTACCTGCCGGTTCTCTACCGTGCCCGCCACCACCAGCGGGTACTGCCCCACCTGGACCAGCGCCGCGCCCCAGTCTACATTTCCCAGTGCGCGGAACTCTCGAACGTTGACCGCGCTCATATAAGCGCCCAGGTTGCGCACGCGGGGATCGTCCTTGTTGATCGAGATCGCTTCTGTGACGGTCAGCATACTGCCCAGTTCGAAAAAGTCCGCGCCGCGTGGTGGATTCACCAGCAGCAGGTCACCATCCGGCAGGCGGGCAGGCAGCCAGCTATCAAATACATACAGGTCAAAGTCTTGTTGCGGCAGCCCGTCAGCCGGATCGATCTCAAACAGTCGCACACCGCGCAGACTGCGAAAAATCTGTCGCAAAAAAAGGTTATCGACCGTCGCCAGCAGCACGCGTCCCGCGCCAGCCCGGTCACGGACGGCATAGGCCACGTCATCGACTGCCAGGTAGTCCTCGACCGCCGCGCTGCTCGGCAGTGTAACCTGCGCCGTCAGCGTGTCGAAGTCTTCCGGCAGTTCAACCTCAAAAATATCAATGTAGCTTTCCGCCGGGACCGTGTAGCGGTATGCCCAATAGATCGCGTCGCTGTTGTTGAGCCGGATGTCAACAATCGCCTCGGTATCCGTCGTGCCGTAGTTGCTGAGCCGGGCAAAAAACTGCGGTTCCTTGCCGGGCAGCGAGTCGGTCGCCAGCGCGGAAATCGCCAGGTTACTGCTTCGTTCGCCAACCGGCACAAACCGCACATCGCCGGGCACCGACGGCAGGTTATCCGGCAGTCCGCCGTCGCTGACGATCACGACTTTCAATTCATCCACGCCAACTGCGCCCGCCGCCGCGAGCGTCATCGCCGCTTCCCAGTTGGCGCTAACGTCGCTTGGTTCGGCAGACTCAATTGCATCGCGCAGCACCAGCTTATCACGGGACGCCGCCGCCAGCACTTCGGGCACATCGCTGACGCTGATCACGGTCATGGTATCGTCGGGGCCAAGCGTATCCAGGATGCCCAGTCCCACCTTGCGCGCAGCCGCAAACCGGTTGGAATCAACGTCTGTGGCGCGCATACTGGCCGATGCATCCAGCAGCAGCACAATCCGCCCGGTGGTGATCGTCTTCACCTCGGTAAACGGGCGGGCCAGCGCGATCACCAGCGCCGCCAGGATCAGCAGTTGCAAAAACAGCAGCCAACTGAGCCGCAGGCGCTGCCAGGGGGCGTTTGCTTCGCGGTCGCGCACCAACTGCTGCCACAAAAACGTGCTGGAAATGTTTACTTCCGTGCGGCGCAAACGCAGCATATACAGCAATATAATCGGGATCGCCAGCGCACCCAGCGCCAGCGCCAGCGGTGAAAGGAATGACAGCGTTGATAACGAAGACATGCTACTGCACCGTGATCTCTATAGGCAATATCAGGTGATCGGCCCCATCCAGCAAGCGCACTCGAACGCTTGTCTCCGGGTTGTAGAACCCCACTTCCAGGCGGGCCGGGCCGGTATAATCATCGTACTGAAATGCCAACACGTGCCGGTCTACAATGTACTCGCCCGGCACCCACCCGGTCGTCAGGCGGGTTTCATCCGCCGGGTAGCCGTCGTGCTGCGCGATCACCCGCCCGTCAGCATCGAGCAGGTGGGTGAACACCCGGTACGATTGGCTTGGCGTACTTTCCGCGCGCCATACCAGCGTCAGATCAAGCGTGCCATCGGGCGACACCGTCACCGGGTCCACGCTGAAGCCTTCCAGCGTCCCCATGCCCCGGAATGTCGCGCCTACCGGCACATCAACCGGCGGCGGCGCAAGCAGGCGGTCGGTCTTTCTGATCGTATACGTCGCCAGTTCGACCGGCTCAGTATTATCACTTTCGACCGTCAGCGTGACCGGGCCGCTGACATCCGGCGGGATGACAAAGGCGTGCCAATCCAGGCTGTATGCCGGGTACGCTGCCACCGGCTGTGAAAGCTCCCATCCCCTGCCGCGCAGTGTGAGCGTACCTTCCGTCCAGGCGACCGGCTCCCGGCAGTCGCCCGGCGCACGCCAGCGTAAGGTTATACGCAGTTCCTGCCCGGAACTGAGCGCGCCGCCGTGTGCGTCGTGGCCGGTCAGTTCCACGCCATCGTTCAGCGCTGCGACTACGCCCTCGCCAGCCGAGACATGCTCTGCTGCACAGGTTGTACCAACAGGCCGGACCGTCGTCAACCGGACAGCAGGGCCGGACGGGACACCGTCGATCAGCCGGTCGAGGCCGCGCGGGTTGTTCTCACTGTACACGCCGATCTGGACTGTGTACTCACCGGGCGGCGTACCTGCGGGGAAGCGCAGCAAGCTGAACGCGTCCCCCCGGTCGTTGGCGTCCCATTGGGCGGTAAGCGCCTGGTCGTCGGCGCGAATATCGGTATCGCTGCGGGCGATGATCCAGCCCGGCGGATCGGTGGTCAGCAGCCGACCGGCTACGCGCCAGTTTTCGTCGCCCGGCTGCCGCAACTGCCACACCGTCCGCAGGCAAACCGATTGCTCCCCTTCCAGCGCCGCGCCTGCCAGCGTGACCGGGCCATATTCGGCGGTGAAGTCCGGCACCTCGACCAGCACCAGCGGCCTGCTCACGCTGTAGCCCTGCGTGGTGATGCCCTGCACCGTATACGCATTATCAAGACGCTGCCCGGCGGCTTCCAGCAGGCAGGGATACATGCCGCGCACGTCGGCAGGGAGCTGGTACCAGGTCAGCAGTTCCACGTGTGCCGGGCTGTTCCGTTCGGCCAGCGCCGCGTTGATCACGCCAACAGCCGTTTCCGCGCTGCTGTGCAGATCAACGCCCAGAATCTCGGCCCGGATGCCCACCTTGTCAGCGTAATATTCTTCGAGCGCCGGTTCCCAGCCATACGGCACCAGGATGATCGCGTCTGCGGGCAGAGTGGCGTAATGTTCGGCCATTGCGCGAAAGTCGTCGTGCTGGTACTTGACTTCGTTCAGCAGCCCGATCAGGCTGGCTGCCGCCACACCCGCCGCCAGCGCCACCAGCGCCGGGATCGCCACGCGCCGGAATTCGAACCCGCCCGGCAGCGCGTCCACGCTCAGCGCGACCAGCATCAGCGCCGCAGGCACCCCGGCCAGATAGTAGCGAGGGTGAAAGTCAATGTGCGCGGCGTGCAGTTCAACCGTTGCCAGCACCGGGATGATCACCGCCTGCGACAGTACCAGCAGCGTGTGCCGGTTCCGGTGCCAGTCCAGCGTGATCGCCATCCCTACCAGCGCCACGATACCAAACACCGCGCTGCCGATCACCAGTGCATTGTCGGCGCCCAACTGGGTCGGCAGCGGCGCAAAATACGCCTGCCAGATATCCCGCGCCAGCGAGAAATCAAGCCGGGGGGGTGTATTCAACGGGGTGCCGCTGGGTGACTGGCTCAGCAGCCAGGGTACATACGCCGCCAGCAGCACCGCCTGCCCGCTCAACCAAAAAACCAGCGCCCGCCACTGCCGCCGGTAAGCCCACGCACCGATCACGACCAGGTTCAGCCAGCCGACGACCGGCACGCTCAGGTTATGGGTGTAGAGCAAGATCAGCTCGGTTAGCAGCAGGCCGCCCCACACGCGCCAGGGGAAGCGCTCGCGCGGTTCCAGCAGGGCATCGGTGAACCACAACAGGACCAGCGCCAGCAGCGGCACGGCCACGTAGGCCCGCACTTCGCGCGCATAAGCCCACAACAGCGGCGACGCAGCCAGCAAAACGGCGGTTAACAGCGCCGTATCCCAACCGGACCAGCGGCGAACGAGTTGAGCGGCCAGCGCAATTGTGATCAGGTCCAGCAGCACGGACCCAAACCGCAGCGCAAACGCGGTATCACCCGCGCCCAGCCACAGCACATGCATCACAGCATAATAGACCGGCGGCGTGTTGTCGTCCGGCGTGTGGATCGGATCGCGGATCGCGCGGATCGACCAGGCTTCATCGTGCCAGATGCTCGGCCCGCCCAGGTCCCACAGGCGCAGTCCAAACGCGCCGATCAACAGCAGGACCAGGACGGCCAGTCCGGCGCGCGCAGGACGTTGGGGCACAGACAGACTCATCAGTGAACCACACTCGCCCGGCGAAGCTCGGCCAGAATGACCTGTTCCCAGGGCGTGCTGGTTTCGACCGGCACATACCGTATGCCGCGCCGCGTGCAGTACGCGCCGATCTCAGCTTGCCACGCCTGGAGGCGCTGCACGTACAATTCGCGCATTTCGGGATCGATGGTCACTTCCTGCGGAATACCGGTTTCGACGTCGATCAGCTTCAGATCGCCCGTCATTTCGGGATTGACCTCATCCGGGGAAAGCACCTGGATCACGGCGATC
This sequence comes from Anaerolineae bacterium, assembly GCA_016926875.1. Lineage (GTDB taxonomy): Bacteria > Chloroflexota > Anaerolineae > Aggregatilineales > Aggregatilineaceae > JAFGNU01. The sequence continues at coordinate 35,744 of JAFGNU010000055.1, forward strand.
TCAAAACCGCGCCCTTGCAGTACTCGCAGCCCATCCTCGTACCCTTCCGGCGACATCAGGTCGGTTAATACGATACATAATCCGGGGCGCACAGTCCGCAGCGCGTAATCTTGCAACGCCTGGTTCAAGTTGATATGCCCGCGCGTGTACACTTTCTCCAGCCAGGTGAGCAGGCTGACCGTGTGTCCCCGCGCCCGGTGCGGTCCCCAGCGGTGACTGCCATCCTGCCGGAGCGCCGTCACCGTCACCTGATCCCCGGTCCCCAACGCGATGTACGCCAGCCCGGTCAGCACGCGCCGCGCGTACAGGTGCTTGTGCAGGTCGCGGCTGCCGGTGCGCGGCCAGTCCATGCTGGCGGAAGCGTCCAACAGCAGGTGAACGGCCAGGTCTTCCTCGTCTTCCAGCAGCTTGATAAACGGGCGCTGCAAGCGGGCATATACATTCCAGTCTACGCGGCGCAGGTCATCGCCCCGCACGTAGTTCCGGTAATCGGCAAACTCGATGCTGGTGCCGCGCTTGGACGAGCGGCGCTCGCCCTTGATCGCGCCCGCCCGCACCTTGTTCGCTACCAGGGTCAGGCGTTCGAGTTTGCGCAGTGTTTTTTCGTCAAACAGCCGTTCTGTCATTATGTCGTCCGAGATGTGAGTCTTCAGGCAGACGCGATATCTTGCCGCCGGAACAGGACTATTGTCAATCCGATCAGGCCCACAACCCATACCGCCAGCAGCAGCAGCGAAAACGCCAGATTATCCGAAAGGATGATAGACTGGTTATCCCCGTATGGCAGTTCAATCGTCAGGGAGTGGTTGTTGACGATCCACTCGTTTACATTTAACAGGTTGTAGCCCGGCGTCAGGCGATACAGGTGTAGAACGTTGGGGATTTTCAGGAAAAACGCGATGAGTATCAGGCCGCCAACCAGCAGACTTTCAGCAAAGGTGAGTCCCACCCCTACCAGCACCCCGCCCAGGATCGAGCGGGTGAGCATGGCTGCCAGCGCCGCATACCCGGCAGCAATGATCGTGGATACAAACGCCAGCACCGCCTGCCGCGTGTAGTCGCTGGCGAAGTCACCTAACACCTCGCCAGTAAGGGCCGGGCCATAGGTGCCCCCGGCCATCTTTACCAGCAGGCCCATCCCCAACCCGATAATCACCGACATCAGCGCAAAGGCAAACACGACCAGCGCGCCCAATGTCACAAACTTGACCAGGATCAACGCCGCGCGCCGGTTGCGCGGTATAACATTTTTCCAGGTGTGCCACTGGTATTCACCGGCGAACATCACGGCGGTAAAGCCCAGCAGCAGCAACCGGCCAAACGGACTGTTCGGCACACCCCATACACCGGTCATCTGGTCGGTCCACAGGAGCGTATCGGCAGCGAACTCTTCACGCGCAGATGAAGACAGAGCCAGGATCAGGCCGATGATGATCATAAAGCCAACAGCCCCTGCCGGGAAAATCCAGAGCAGGCAGCTTGTAACCCAGCGGTGCCCGGTGGTTTTTGACCACTCGGCGCGGAACAAATTAATCACCGCTGACCTCCTCGCGCACCACCGACAGGAAATACTGCTCTAACGTCTGGCGCTGGCTGGATACCTCGTATACGTTTATATCGTGCTCAACCAGCTTACGGACCACGTGCGGCACGTCCTCGCGCGGCGCATTGACCATCATCCATTGGCTGTTGCCGGTCGAAAGCGTCCAGTGCTCGCGCAGCACAGCCGCCGCCTTGTCCAGCGGCGACGCCTCGACGCGAAGCTGCGCCTTACCCGCCAGCAGGTCTGCAACCGCGCCCTCGCGCACGATCTGGCCCAGGCTGATGATCGCCACCCGGTCACATATCTGTTCCACTTCGCCCAGCAGGTGGCTGGATAAAAACACCGTCTTGCCGTGGTTATCAACCAAGTCGCGGATAAACTCGCGGATCTCGTGCATTCCTGCCGGATCAAGCCCGTTGGTCGGCTCGTCCAGGATCAGCAGGTCCGGGTCGTGCAGCAGTGCCGCCGCCAGCCCTAACCGCTGCTTCATGCCGGTCGAATAGCCTTTGACGCGCTGCCTGGCACGGTCGGTCAGCCCTACCTGGGCCAACAGCGCGGTGATCCGGTCGGGATCGTAATGGTTGCCGGTGCGGGCCAGCACTTCCAGGTTTTTACGCGCAGGCAGGAAGTTATAAAACGCGGCGTGCTCTACAATCGCCCCCACCCGCCGCAGGACATCATGCTCTCGCCGGACGTGCTTACCATAGATATACACATCGCCCTGCGTTGGCAGAACCAGGTCCAGCAGCATACAGATGGTGGTTGTTTTCCCCGCCCCGTTTGGTCCCAGGAAGCCGTATACCTGCCCGGCGTGGATGTCTAGATTCAGGTTTTTGACCGCGTGAATGCGCTTGCGGAAACGTCCAAACGTTTTGCTGAGGTTTTCTATATGGATGGCAACAGGTGCGCTCATAAAACCTCACTCCGAAGCGGCAGCCTGTGCCGGAGTCAGCAGCGGCGTCAAGCGTAAAACCAGCAGCACCTGGAACAGCCGGATAATCAGCGCCGCCCGCAGGTTGTTGTCCGTATTCGAATCGCGCACCGCAGACAACAACGAGTCGATCAACGCTGCCCGCTTGTCATGACTTAAACCGGGCTGTGTCTCAGCCGACAACTGCCACAATTCCGCGTACAGATGCCAGATGGCTTCTTCATGGACCAACTTGAACTCGGTGTCCCAGGCTTTTACATGCTGGACTGTCGAGGACAGTTCCATCGTTTCGGCCAGCCCGCCTACCAGCAGATCGCGGATCAGGTGCGCCCGGTCTTCGGCAGCAGCGCGCATCATCTCCTGCAAAGCGAGGATGCCGACCGAACCGGCAGCTAACCCGGCTGCTACCATGCTGTACTGCTTGGACGTGAGCTTGCTGTGAAGGCAGCCTAGATAACAGTAGAACTGGCGCGCCAATTCGCGGGCCGGTTCGGCACCCGGTTTATCCAGCGCCAGCAGGTGCGGGTGCAGCCGCCACAGGTCATCCGGTGACGGCTCGCTCAGAATGTGCTGAAGCAGACTTTCGACTGGCATGGCAGTTTATTCCCCCACCGGCACGCGAGCCAGCAGGTCCGCGATAATATCATCCGGCTGGATGCCTTCGGCCTGGCCCTCAAAGTTCAACAGGAGCCGGTGCCGCAGCGCAGCAAACGCGACCGCCTGCACATCCTCATACGCCACGTTATAGCGCCCGTCCAGCAAAGCATTTACCTTCGCGCCCAAGACCATCGCCTGCCCGCCGCGCGGGCTGGCTCCATAGCGTACATACTGCCGCACCAGGTCCGGCGCGGCTGGGTTATCCGGATGGGTGGCAACTACTACCTGTGCGACATATTCTCTCAGGTGCGAAGCAATCGGCACCTGGCGCGCCAGATCGCCCATCGCAATAATCCGCGCGCCATCGGCTCGCTGGTCGGCAACGGGGAGCGATTCGCCGGTTGTACGAATCATGATCTCGATCAGTTCGTCCATCGATGGGAATAACACATCGATCTTAAACAGGAAGCGGTCAAGCTGCGCTTCGGGCAGCGGGTAGGTGCCTTCCATTTCAATCGGGTTCTGTGTCGCCAGCACAAAGAACGGCGGTTCCAGCGTATAGCGTTCATTGGCGACGGTGACGGTCTGCTCCTGCATCGCTTCCAGCAGCGCAGACTGGGTTTTGGGCGTGGCACGGTTGATTTCGTCGGCCAGGATCAGGTTGGCAAATACCGGCCCGACTTCAAACCGGAAGTAGCGCCGCCCGTCTTCGCGCTCTTCCATGATATTGGTGCCCATAATATCGGCGGGCATCAAGTCCGGCGTGAACTGGATGCGGGAAAACCTGAGGTCAAGCACATCAGACAGCGTGCGGATCAGCATGGTTTTACCCAGCCCAGGCACCCCTTCCAGCAAGGCGTGTCCCCCGGCAATAATGCATATCAGCACATGGCGGACTACGGTATCGTGCCCGACGATCACCTTGCCAACTTCGGACAGGATAGCCTGGGCAGTCTGGTTAAACTCATCTACGCTAATCGGGTCGATGACGGTGGCGTCACTCATACGTTTTATCCCTCAATTGGAAGCACAAAGGTACAATACTCCGGCTCGTTGACCTATCAAGCGCTAGCTGGCCGGAACCTGTAGGATGTTATCAATCACGGTGTTACCCTGCTGGTTGATGGCGGTGATCACACTCGCTTCCAGCAGTCCCGGCGCGGCGAACAAGAACCCTCCCAGAAACGGTTCTACGGTCTGGTTGCTGCCGTCGGCATAGACAACTGCTATCGCCGTCACTGCCGGGTCTTCTACGCGGCCAAACACGATGGTATAGGGCTGCCCGTCGGTGGTAGCGAACAGCGAAATGCTCGCCAGCGCCGGGATACCGGGCTGTGGTGCGCAGGCCAACGCGCCGTTGTTCGGCTGCCACACGCCGTTAACCGGGGCTGTCAGCAAAAAGCCTGCGCATGGCAGCCCATTGGCGCCGGTATACGAAAACCCGTAAAGGTAGTCCGGCGTGCCAAGCTGCCGCTCATACCAGACCTGCAAATTCCCCGGCGATTCTCCACGCCCCAGCAGAAACTGATCGATCACCGGCACCGAACCGGATGGGGGCGCAACTGCCGCGCTGGTAGCAGGTGCCCCCGGCTGCGCTGCTGCGTCGGGGCCTGCAATTGCCGGAGCGACAGGCTCTGCGCCGGAACCGGTTGGCGTCGGCATTGCAACCTCTTCATCCGGCTTGATGCACCCTGCCAGCAGCAGGATGAGCAAGATCGCTAAACTGAGCCTGCTCCGCCGCATTATGTTATACACAGGTTCGTCTATCCTTAGTCACTACGGCTAGACGCTACGGTTCCAGGGATGAAAAATAGTCATGGATCACATCACGCTGATCAATTGGAATCCGACCACTTTCCAGGGCATCGCTGACAGCGCCTTGATAATCACCATACACATCAGTATAAGACAGGATTGATTCGCCCGCGGGGTTCGGTCCAAACTCGCCTTCTTGCAGCGGGATACCTGCACCCAGCTCTTCCTGCCCCCCCGCGTCTACATACTGGCCAGTCTGACCGCCGAGCGTTGATGGGTCATATGCCGGGTCGTATTCCTGTATCCCGGCGTCCGTGTCGCCGGGCGTGTTGCCACTGGGAACCTCGCCACCCTCGCCGGGTGAGCCTGCGGTCGTATCAACTCCGGCTCCCCCTGCGCCCTCTCCGGCTCCTGCCATGTTCACCTGCCCCTGGCCTTCGCCAGCGCCGACGTCGTTTGCCTGGCCATCTGGGACCGCCTGGGCACCTGTTTGTCCCTGACTTTGACCATCGCCCGCATTTCCGTCTTGAGGCACTCCTTCACCGCCCTCGGCTGCCGAGGCCTGGTCTTCACCCGTACCGCCTGCCTGCGGGGTGCCGGAAACCGGCTGCTGCCCCTGGGCAGACTGCGGCGTCCCGGCAGAGCTTTGTTGATCGGAAGACTGCACATCCTGCGGCTGACCCTGTTGAGAATTGTCAGACGAGTTCTCGTTTTGTCGACCAGCCTGGGCAAGGTCCTGCTGCCCCTGGTTGACCCGATCGGCGGCAGCCTGGGCCGACTGCGCCATCGGGGAGTTTTCAAGCTGCTGCTGTTGTTGACGGAGTATAGCGGCAGCTTCGCGCAGCGTTTCCTGCGCCTGCTCGATGTCGCCCTCCCGCAGCGCGCGTGCAGCCTCGCGGAGCTTTTCGGCCAGCGCCGGGTTATTTTCTTCCAATGCCTCGGCGGCCTGCTCCAACTGCTCGGCCAGTGATTCACGCTCCGCCTCGGTCAGGTCTTCCTCGCCCAAATCCTCGGCCAGTTCGTCCACTGCATCCGCCGCGTCACCCAGGTCTGGCTCCTTAAGCGCTTGGGCCAGGTCGGAGGTCATCTCCGATTCGGCCAGGGCGCTCGCCGCTTCACCATACATGTCTTTTTGATCTGGCGGCACGCCGTCGGTCAGTTCTTCCAGCGCCTGCCCGGCTTCGGCCAGCGCCGCAATCGCTTCCTGCTGCGAGATGTCAGGCTGCTCCAGGATATCGAGCGCATCTTCCAGCGGCTGCGCCAGTGCCTCTTTTTCCGCTTCGGTCAGTGCATCATCCGACTGGATGTCTTCAAGCGTCTTCTCCAGGTCCGCGATCTGGTCACTAATCGCGTCTTCCAGGTCACGACGCGCCAGCAGTTCATTCGTCTGGGGGTTATCGGACAGCAGCATATAGGCCAGCAGGCCCGCCAGCGCCACCAGCGCCACGATCTCCCACACGCGGACGCGCACTGGCAGCCGCGTAGATGAGCGTACCTGCCGGGCAGCGTCGACGGCATCCGACAACTGGTGCTCGGCCAACCGTTCTGGAAATGGGATCACGCCTGCCGTCAGCTCCAGGGCCGTGCTGATACGGTCCTTGAGATTGAAGCGGCGATCAAAATAGCGCGCCAAACGGTTTGTCGGCTGCGGTATCAGCCAGATCGCCATCAGCACGACCAGCCCGCAGCATAGCGTTATAAGCGCGGTGATCAGCGCGATCTGTTCCGGCAGCAGCCAGGGCCGCATACGAGACAGCATAGCAATCAGAAGGCCAAAGGCCACGCCGACGATCAGGCCGCGCGGCTCCCACAAAACGCTCTTGGCCAGCCGCAACCGGCGGTCCCAGTGTTTCACCTGGCGGGTCAGATGTGTGGCCGTTTGTTGTAGCAGTACGACGTTCATCGCAATCTACACCTCTCTAGCCGTATTGTACACCCGGCAGCTACGCTGCGCCGGGGTGCGCCCGATATTTCGCACGATGCCCGGCAGTTTATTCTTCGAGCTTGCCCATTCGCCGGATAGACAACACAAAGAATACAGCCGTGAGCGCCAGGTAGATGATCGTAAACGGTATCCAGGGCGAGATCAGTGTCACCTGCTGCCCGTTGGTCAGCGTGTAAGAAAACGCGCCAATGGTGCGCTGGTTAAGCAACACGTACTGGGTGAGCAGCGCCGTCGCTGCGGGGTTGGTACACAATACGCCCCCGATCACATACAACAGCACTTTCTGGGCGCCGGATGACTGCCCGCCGTTGTACCACAGCCCCAGCGCAATCATCACGCTGCCTATGATGATCGGCAGGCCGAACGTGATGAATGTAGCCACCGAATACGTTAACACGCTGGCGGACAGCGTCCGCCTGGCCCGTGTCGAGAAATAAATACCAATCGTGCTGAACAACAGCGCCGTAGCCAACAGGATCACAAACGACAGGATCAACTCCGTCTCGGCCACACCGCCAAAGAAAAAAGCAATGCTTTGCAGCGGGATCGCCGCCGTCAGCAGCAGCACCACGTACAGCATCGAGGACAACAACTTGCCCAACACCAGCGAATGTGACGGAAGCAGTGTCGTGCGCAGCAGGTCATACGTCTGGTGCTCTCGCTCACCGCTGATAGCGCCGGACGTAAACGCCGGTGCAATGAACGACACCAGCACCATCTCGATTGCCACCACGCCGCCGAACAACGTCCGTCCGATTTCGCCGACGTTCGCCTGCCCGCCGATGCTCACCGCCGATTCAGATGCCGCGACATAGATCAGCGAGGTAAACGTGCCGAGCAGGAACAGGTAAATCGTCAGCACATTGAATGCGCGTGCGCCACGCATCCGGCCTCGCAGTTCCTTCAAAATAACCGGGTTATCCGTTACCAACTGCGGCGGCATGTACCGGAACTTGCGATCGGGCTTGTGCTCCGGCGCCGTTTCGATCGTGGTTTGAGTTGCTTGTTCTTCCATCTGCCCGGCCTGCAATTCGTTTGCTAGGAGACGATCCCTTTGGTTGCCCGCATGAAGACGGTTTCCAGATCGTCGGTTTCTTCGGTGAAGTTGACCACAGGGATACCCCGGCTGGACAGCGCCTGCAACAGCCCGCTAACGCCCTCGTCATCCCCACTAAAGCTTACCTGAATGCGCTTGCGGCCATGTTCGTCCGGCATGTTTTCGACAGTGGTCACGCCCTCGATATGGGCCAGCGCTTCTTTCGCCTCGTCCACACGATCCAGCAGCGTGATCGTGATCTCCCTGGTGGGGATCAACTGGCGGCGTATCTCTTCAACCGTGCCCTGGGCAACCATTTTGCCGGTTTCAATAATGCCCAAATGGGTGCATATCTCGGCCACGTCCGCCAGGATGTGCGATGAGAAAAAGATCGTCTTGCCCATGTGTGCCATTTCGACCAGCAACTCGCGTATCTCAATACGCGCGCGGGGGTCCAGCCCGGACGCTGGCTCGTCCAGGATCAGCACTTTGGGATCATGCGCCAGTGTGCGCGCCAGGCTGAGACGCTGCTTCATGCCACGGCTGAGCTTCTCAACCATATCATCCCGGCGGTGTGTCAGGTCGACCAGGGCCAGCAGATCATCGACCAGCGCCGGGCGCTCCCGTTCGGGGATCTCGTAACACGCGGCGAAGAAATCCAGGTATTCCCAGACCTTCATATCATCGTACACACCAAAAAAGTCGGGCATATAGCCAATCGCACGGCGAACCTCACGCGGGCTTTCGGTTACCGAATAGCCGGTTACATACGATTCGCCCGCCGTCGGCGAGATCAACGTGGTCAAGATGCGCATAGTGGTGGTCTTCCCGGCGCCGTTCGGCCCGACGAATCCGTAGACCGCGCCGCGCGGCACCTGGAGCGACAGGTCATCTACGGCCAAGACCTTGCCATAGCGCTTAACCAGCCCGAACGTTTCGATGACGTATTCTTCTGATGACATATTCCTGCTCTCGATCATCTGCGCACCTGGCCTGTGGGTGCGCCCTGTTTGGCTAACTGGCCGCTGTAACTGACCTTAACATAATCAACCTGGTAGTAGGTTGTCGCTTCGCCTGCAATTACACGGACATGCACGGCATTTTCCGGGCCGACATATTCATGCGGGTCTGTAATCAGGTATTCGGTTGCGTCTGGATCAAAGATAACCTCTACCCAGACTTCAGCATACCAGTTCCATATCTCGACCCTCAACAACCCTTGACCGTGGAACCTGAGCGTCAGATCGTCTACCGACGACAGGCGCATATCCGGCATTGGCATAAATTCAAAGGCCGCCTGGCCTTTGCTTCCAAGCCGAAACTGCGTTGGCGACACATCCCTCAGCGTGGCCGGGTTGTCCGTCTCGATGATCGACCAGGTCGTTAGCGCGGACGGAACCTGGACCTGAAGTGACGTTGTAACTGCCGCAACTGTGACCGGCAGTTCAAAAATGTACAGGGTAGTATCTTCGGTGACCTGTGGTTTGTTTACAGCATCCGTTTGTATCACGCCGGTATCCGTCCAGGCAGCCAGAAATACCCCTGAGCCACGCCCACCACTGAGGTCCCTGTCAATGACCAGTGACCCCAGTAAGCGAAAACGCCGCCGGGTTTCCTGTCCGCCGGCGCCGATAGGCCCGGATGAACACGGAAAAGTCTTTTCACCCATGATATCCGGCAGCGTCACATACAATCCCTGAGGTGAAAAACACCCGCCCAACGCCTGCCGGTATTGCCAGGTCAGGTTAGGGCTATAGTAGCTGTATTCGTCCAGCGGATTGCCCAATGCCGCCGGGCCGGGGTCTTGTGCCCCAACGTTGATGCTAAACGTTTGGGTTTCGCCCGGTTGCAGCGTCCCTAACGAGCGTTTTGCGCCCTTGATCAAAATCACCGCATCGCCCAGCACCATATCCGTCGTATTGGTCACATAGCCGGACACGTCGGCTGCCTGCGTCGGGCCGAGGTGCCAGGTTGCCTCAGCATCTAGATAGGGCACCGCAGCGTATCCGCTGGCCGCAAAGCTGGCGATCATTCCGGCGTCGATGGGGATCGACTCGGCAATAAAGCGCGTACCTTCGCTGATCGTCGAGGGAACATTCAACCCAATGCCTTCCCCCGGCAGCGTGCGGAGTGAGTACCCCCGTTCGACAGCAACATCATAGGTGCTGCGGCGTGGTGATTGCACGCCGATCAGGCTGTTAACCTCGGCCTGGTCGCTGTCTGCCCACGCGCGAACGACCGTTAAACGGTTGATAGTCGTCACATTGCCGCGTAGATTAAAGCCCACCTTGTACGCGAGGACGCTAAAAACCAGGATCAGCAGCGGAATTGTGAACCAGGCCATTTCGCGCCGGTTCAGGCGTTTGAGCAGCAGGTAGTTAATCGGGCCGACCAGCACAATATACAGCGCCAAAAAACCGCACAACTGCAAAAACGTTGGCAGCGCCGTGCTGGATGTAGTGCGCGTGGCGTCACGCCCAATGGGCCAGTCTTGAAACCCGCTGGCCCAGCTTGGCCGCTGCCCGGTGCTGGTAATCAAGGTATGCCACAGGCGCTCTGTTCCGTCCCATGACCGAAGCGGTTCATTGTTCGGGTCCACGGCCACAAAATCCACCACGCCCCCGCCATACTCGCCCCGGACAACCAACGGTACGCCTTCTGCCGACACCAGCGTGCGTGCCAACAGATCGGGCGTACTGCGGGTTACGGTGGTTTCTACATTCAACGCTTCAGAGGGCAGCCGCAGGTAGCCCGCCAAATCGGTCAGCGAGCTAACAGGCACCGTACCTTCCAGCGAAACCGGCAGCAGATCCCGGAATCCGGCAGTAGTACGCTGCCAGCTATCACCCCCTGTCACAATCAAATGCCCACCGGACAGCACCCAGTTCGTAATAGCATCTACCTGTTCGGCCTGGAGCGTCCCGGTATCCACATCATGGAACATCATCACGTCCAGCCCGACCAGCGCTTCGGCCAGCGGGGGAATGTCTTCGATCCGCCAGGTGACCAGATACCCCTGGCCGATGCCAGGGTCAACCGCTGCGAGATCGACCGTTCCATAGGGCGACTCGGAGATCACGGCATACAGACTGTCGCTGGCGCTGACCATCTGGAGCGTGGTTTCTGCACGCTTGACGACGTATGCGTGCTCGTTTACAAGCTCTACCTGGAGTTTCTGGCTGTAACTTTCCAGTGAGATATAAAGAAAGACCTGCTTCCGCGCACCGCCGGGCAGATCAAGGGGCGTGCGATAGGTCGTTTCCGCCAACCCACTCAGCCGCCCGGTGCGAACGCGGATCTCCCCGTCGAGGTTGTCGCCCGCATTACTGACGGTCACACGCACGGCAACCCACGATCCTTTTCGGAAGTATCCGTTCAGCCCGGCGCTGATCGCGAGGTCTATGTCACTGGAGCCCTGGCGCGCAGGAGCAAACGCGACAAGTCCCGGCACAGTCAGGGCTAGCAAAAGAATAATCGATATCAGTCGGCGATTCACGATGCGGTCACGCGCTCCTGCCAAATCAGGCGGCTGTTAACTGTACGACGTGCTGCTGAAGGCGATAGTTCCCTTCACCCTATACATACTACGTGATAAGCGCTTCTTTTTCTCAGTCGACCGGCCCCCGTACAACCGGCGCTATCTCATTTTATCACGTTGGAAGTGGCCGAAACAACGTCCCGGCTAATGTGTCGGGCGGGGTGAAGGTGTGCCCGTCGCAGGAGTCGCGTCAGCATCGAGCGCTTCGTCGTCGTTCGCCTGATCGTCGTCAGCGGGAGGTGGCGGTGGATAATCGCCGGTTGCAGCCAACCGGTCCGGTTCAAAGTTGGTACAGGCGAAATCCTCGCGCCAGACCCAACCAATCCGCGCATTATCTCCCACGCCAATGCTGACTTGCAGCCACTCGCCTTCAAGATCACGCGCGGTCGGAGACAGTGACGGATTCCCCTCGTCTGAGCTTTCCAGGGGAGCAAGCGCCGGGTAGGATTCGCCGGGACCGCTGCGCACAAACGTGCGCGATGCGCGCAGTTCGCAACTTGGATACACAATACTGAGCTTCTGTGTCATGCTGGCTACCACGCCATCCCGGCCTTCGGTATACAATGTTACCAGCCATTCGGCCTCCTCCGCGCCAGGAACAACCTGGACTGTCTGGCTGTCCGACAGCGCCAGGGGCGGCGGAATCAACGCATCTGCCCGATCAGAACTCTCCACCCATACGCTGTAACCGTCGTCCTGCGGGCTGGCTCCTTCGACTTCCCAGCTAATACGCACATCATGCTCAACGTACCGTACCAGTTCCAGGGCGTCCAACACGTCCAGTTCCAGCTTGACAATCGCGGGGCGTACTTCGACAGTGGCCATAGCGGTCGTTTTCGCCTGCCCGTTAAGGGCGATCAGAGTCAGGGTATACAGACCCGTCTGATCAAATGCCAGCGTATACGGCAGATCATCAGCGCCAACCGCCACGGATTGCTGCGATGTGCTGCTGTTTATCGCCAACTCAAGCGATTCGGCGTCGGCCACTTCCCAGGTAAGCTGGACGGCTTCGCCCAGTTTGATCGCCTGGTTGGAAACGGTAAAGGTTGTGATCACCGGCTGCGGCGGCGAGCTTTCGTCTGCCGACTCGCCACCCAGCGCCAGCAGGATCGTCCCCACGACCAACAGCACCAGCACTGCCAGCACCGGCACGACCAACACCGGCACCCAGGCAGGAAACATTCCCGTATCAACATACGTGCCCGGCACAGCCGCCAGGAAGCCGGATGCATCATGCGCACGGGCAATAAACAGGAATTCGTGTTCGTACTCGTGGCCGAACAACCGCCGCCTGCGTGGTTTGATCGCGCCCGTTAGTGTCCGGCGCTCGCCCGGTTCCAGCGTAAGCATCGCCTGGGAAAGCTGAAAACCGAGGTGATGCTTTTGATCAACACCCTGAATATCCAACGATAACGGCGCGCTGCCCTGGTTGTGAACATACAGCTTGACGCCGTTACTGCCCTGAATACGCTCGGAGCCAAGCGCTATTCCAAAACCACTGAAAGGCAGTACGCGAAACGTCGATGGGATTTCGATTGTCTGGGCGGGATTGGACCGGGAGCGCACCCGCACCACTACCGGATAATCGCCGGGCTGGCTGTCGCTGCGGCGCAGGGGTTTAAAGCTGAGCACAACCTGGCTTTGCTCACCGGGATCGATTTCAACTTCAGCCCGGTCAAGACGTCCCCACCCGTCCGGCAGCCCGTCAACCTCGATAAAAAAGCTGTCTGTCTCTTGGCTCACATTCTCAATCTTGAGCGTCGCCTGCACATGCGAGCCGGGTGCAACGTTAATACTCGGTCCTTCAAACTCGATGCAGTAGGTGGGCTGCGCAACGCTAACAAGCTGGGTCGTCTCGGCCCCAACGCCGGTCACATCAACGGATGGGTGGAAGATCAACCGGACATCACCGATCTGAATCTCCTCCCCACCGTTCAAACTATACGGCTCATTTGGGGCCAGGCGGCTCCCGTCAACGTATGTCCCATTGACCGACTCTAAATCGGTGAGCACTGCCTGCCGGTTATCAAAGCCGATCGTGACATGGTAACGAGACACGGCTGTGGTATCCAGCACAATGTCATTACCTATCGAGCGCCCGATGGCTATGATTGGCTTTTCCAGGCCATAGCTTTCGATAGGGCCGTCCGGCCAGTACACATCTACTCTGCCGAAGGACATCAGGTTCCGCTCCCTGTACGCCGGTTTCCACTTGTTATGATTCTCAACCACGAAACAACAGTGGGTTTATCCCGGCATCTGTTCACTACCAGATTCAGATTCCTGTGGTCCAATTGTAACCGCCTGGCAGGAATTCACAACTCGGAGCCAACATATACAAGAGCCAACACAAACAAAAGGACGCTGTGTACCAGCGCCCTTGTTATGCAATTGGTCATCACTGCACATCGATAGCCCTGTGCAGCCCGGTCCTGCTAGTCAAAGCGGATGCGCGGATCAAGCCAGGTGTACATAATGTCCACCAGGATATTGCCGGAGATCAGGAACACGGAATACAAAAGCGATACGCCCATGATCATGGTGTAGTCGCGGGCCGCCACACTGTCAACAAATACCTTCCCCAGGCCGGGAATGGTGAAGATCAGCTCGACCACAAAGGTGCCTGTCAGCACATTCGCCAGCAGCGGCCCCAGGATCGTTGCCACCGGGATCAAGGCGTTCTTCAGCGCGTGCACATAGATCACAACCCGTTCGCGCAGTCCTTTTGCACGGGCAGTGCGCACATAGTCTTCGTGCATCACTTGCAGCAAGCTGGCACGTGTCAGGCGGGCAATGGTTGCGCTCATACCAGTGCCCAACGTCACTACGGGCAAGATCAGAATCTTCAAGTAATACAGCGACAGTTCCGGGCCTGCCTGCCATTGGTTGCTCTGGTCGATGACCGGCACCCATCCCAGTTCAACCGCAAACACAATGATCAGGATTGGCGCCAACACAATAGCCGGGGTGGACTGTCCAATGACGGCAAAGAACATCGCCACATAGTCAACCGTCGAGTTGTGATACACTGCTGCCAGCACCCCCAGCGGGATACCAAGCACAAAGCCCAGCAGTACCGAAAAAGCACCCACCTGGATCGATACCGGCAGCCGCTCAGCGATCTCATCACCGACCTGCACGTTCTGCGCCCGGTTCGCCACGTTCAGCGAGGGGCCAAAATCCAGGTGCAGGGCGTCCCAGACGTAGCCGAAGAACTGGGCATCCAACAAATCAATACGCAGCACTTTTTCCTCGACCTGGCGCACCTCGTTCTGGTTGCCGCCAATGGTTTTGGTTTCGGTGTGATACCCGATGATCTTCCAATCGTCGCCGTCAGGGTAGTACCCGTCGTTCCAGGTGTTGATCAACAGCGGCTTGTTCAGCCCAAACTTCTCTTCAAGCTGTCTCACCATATAATCGGGCATCCGGCGCTCGCCAACGGCGTCAAACGGGCCGCCCGGCAGCAGGTGCGTGAGAATAAACGTCACCAGCAAAATGGCAAACAACACCGGGATCGCAGCCATAAGCCGCCGGAGCAAAAACTTGATCATGTTGGTTCCGCCAAGCATACCGACAACGGTATTGATGATATTCGACAGAATCCGCGTGATTCCGTTCCTTGGTTGTTGTGATTCGCTTGCAATCATGGTCACCGCGCCTTCCTATCCGGCCCAGGCTTGATACCTGCGCCGGGTTAGCACTATTGCGAGATAGCTCACTCGATTGGCCCCATGTCACGACTGGTGGCCCAGCCCATGACGGTATCATCATGCCCCGTATTGAAAGACACTACGTTGCGTATGGCGTTGTTTTCTTCTACTTCTGTATAGACAGCGGCATCGCCGGTACACTGCACTTCGTAATAGAAGGAAAAAGCGTTGCGCGTTCGATCCTTCTCCAGCCGAACGCTCACTATTTCCACGCCATCTTCTAGCGGGCAGCGACC
The DNA here is from genome assembly GCA_016926875.1 of Anaerolineae bacterium. Lineage (GTDB taxonomy): Bacteria > Chloroflexota > Anaerolineae > Aggregatilineales > Aggregatilineaceae > JAFGNU01. The sequence goes on from JAFGNU010000055.1 coordinate 51,035, forward strand.
GCTAAACCGGGTATTCTCACCGACGACATACGTCGGCTGAGCCGGAATTAACGCGACCGGATTACCATCTTCATCCACTGCGCCGGTGTCGTCGAAGATCGCCCGGTCGCCGGGGATAAACGTGATAGGGCCTTTCAGATACGCCTGTGATACCCAGCCCTGACGCGGTTCGTAGGCCGAACAGACAACCTCCCCGTCGGCAGTTACGTCGGTTTCAACGCATTCCTGGCACTCGATCTGATAGTAAACCGTGTCCAGATCAACGAGTTCTTGGAGTTCGGAGTACTGCCCCATGTGCGCGAGGATTTTGGCAATCCCGCCTGACGTGCACTGTCCGACCACATTGGCGTCTTCACCTTCGCTGATCGCCGGGCCGGGGGTCTCGGCCAGATACAGCGGCGGCACATATTGAAGCACGTCGCGCAACGCGATCTCGATTTCTTCGCCTTCTGCTGCATCTTCTCCGGCAGCAGCTTCGTCCCCGCCCTCGGCTGTCTCGTCAACTGAGGCCACCGCCAGCCCCTGGGCATCTTCCGGCAAAGCATCCGCGAAGACAGGAATGGGCGGCACATAGATCACCATATTCGAGTCCGGGTCGTACAACAACGGGCCAATAAAGTTGTCCTGCGTTGTCCAGCCTTCCACTTCGCCGCATGTGACTTTGAAGTAAACGGCATCTTCGACGAATTGGGCCTCCGTTGCCTGGATAACAGCGCCATACGGGCAGTCGCCGGATATGGCATTCTCGTCGGTCAGCGGAGCAGGTTCACTCGCCAACTGGTAGTCGGTGCCACCTCCCGCCGGACCGATTGCCAGGGCGCGGTTACCGACATCGATTTCCAACGGCCCAAACAGGTCTTCATTGGTCAGCCAGCCGCGATTCCCCGGCGGGCACTCAACCTGATAATACAGCTCCTTTGAGCCATCATCATCTGTATCTTGCGCCTGGACATCCACAATCGACACGATAGTGCCGGGCTGGCAGGTTTGCAAAAACATCGGCTGGAAGGAGGACGGGTCCAACATCTCGACCATCCGCGCGCCTTCTTTCGCCAGCGCCATAGCCAGCTCGCCCCTGAAAAATATCAGCGGACCGGCCAACCGGTTTTCTACGGCCCACCCCGCCGATCCACCGCATTCAACCAGGTAATAGTTATCACCATCTGCTGCGGTGCCAACATACAGAACACGCGCAGCAGCGTTTGTTTCGCACATCGCCTTAGAGTTGGTCAGGCTACGATCCAGCGGCTCCGGGTAGTCGGTCAGGTTAAAGAACGGGCTTTTTTCACGCGCCGTGAACGCTTCGTCGCCTACATCAAACCGTGGATTTTCCGGTACAGGCAGCGGCGTTTCGGTGTAGTAGGGTGTCAGTTCTAACACCCCTGGAATCTGGCCCGAATAACAGGCCAGGCTTGCCATCAGCAGGGAAGACACTACCATCAACAGCGCAAATGAAATACGTGTGTTTTTGTTTCCCACGTTATCTAATCTCCTCATCACCGTGCTGGCTTACCCTATGTACCACGCAGCCGTGGATCAAGCGCATCGCGCAAACCATCACCCAGGAAGTTGAAAGCCAGCGTCGTGATCACGAGCGCTATACTCGGAACCAGTAAGATATGGCGATTCGAGAAGAACCCCCCGCGTGTCCGGACCTCGCTGATCATGGCCCCCCAACTGGGCGTACCCGGTTGAACCCCCAGGCCGATGAAGCTCAAAAACGCCTCGGTGAAAATATAGCCGGGGATCGCCAGCGTTTCTGCCACGATGAGCGGCCCGATAATGTTCGGCAGCAGGTGCACAAAGATGATCCGCCGGTTGCTAGCGCCCAGTGCGCGCGCCGCTTCAACAAATTCTTTCTCACGATAGGCGAGCACCTGCCCGCGTGCCAGACGGGCCATACCGATCCAGCTCAACAAGCCCAATGCAACGAACAGGAATAGCAGGCCGCCCATATCCTTGTTTATCTGAAGGATAAAGCCGACAAATCCTTCGCGTCCTGAGTCCTGATATTCGCGCGCGATCTCGGTGAAGAACACCTGGAACAGAATCACCATTACAAGGTACGGGATGCCGTACATAAAGTCGATGATGCGCATCATGATGTTATCGATACGGCCACCATAAAACCCGGAAACCAGGCCGTAGATCAAGCCGACGATCAGGCTCATCGTAGACCCGACGACGCCCACAGCCAGCGACACCTGCGCGCCATACACCGTTTGCGACAGCCAGTCTTTCCCCTGGCTATCGGCCCCTAACATATAGCACCACTGCTGCTGGTCGGCATCCGGTTCAGGATACGAGCAGTAGCTATCCTTAACAGTCGCCAGCATGTCGTCATCCAACCAACCACACCAATACGGGCTGCGTACCTGGTCGTCACGCGCACACGAGCCGGGGTCCGGGTAGGGATCAACACGGGCCTGGTTGGCGGGGTTAATCGAGTGGCGTGAACCGGTCCCGCTGCGCTCATCCAGCAAACCCACGCTGGTCCAGAACTTAGCCGAAATCGCGATAAAAAAGATCGCACAAATGATCACCAACGCCACCAGCGACGCCTTGTTACGGCGGAACAACCGCCAGGCATCCACCCAGGGGTTGGACCCCTTCTGTTCCTCTTCTAATGAAATAGGCTCGGCGCCTTCCGCAACTGCCATACTTTTCTCCTTGAATGATATGACTGTGGCAGGTTTGAGCACATCGTATCCATCAACGCCAGGGTTGATCGCCCGATTTACTCATAACACCCGCGAAAGTCATCCAGGGTTCAACTGTCTATTTGGCCGCCAGCCAGCGCTGCCGCGTCACATAACCCGGTGGCAGGCTACCCAGTGTTCTGGCAGCACTTCAACCATCTGCGGGTCTTCGTTGCAACACACATCAATTGAAACCGGGCAGCGTGTATTAAAGTTGCAGCCTGTAGGCGGGTTGATTGGGCTGGGGACGTCCCCCTTAAGAATAATGCGCTGCCGCTTTTCCTCTACCTTCGGGTCTGGCACTGGCACTGCCGATAACAACGCCTGCGTATACGGGTGAAGCGGATTGGTGTACAGCTCTTCGCTCTCGGCAACTTCGACGATCTTACCTAGATACATGACCGCCACGCGGTCACACAGGTGACGTACCATGCTCAAGTCATGCGCAATGAACAGGTACGTCAGGCCAAGGTCTTCCTGGAGCTGTTGCAGCAGGTTCACCACCTGCGCCTGGATCGAGACATCCAGCGCCGAGATCGGTTCGTCGGCCACAATGAACGATGGGTTGAGCGCCAGTGACCGCGCCAGGCCAATACGCTGGCGCTGACCACCAGAGAACTCGTGCGGATAACGAGACACGAAATAGGGGTTAAGCCCTACCAGATCCATCAGTTCGGCTACCCGCTCCTGGCGCTCCTTTTTGGTTCCGATGTTGTGGATCACCAGCGGCTCCGCTACGATTCGTCCGACCGACATACGCGGGTTGAGCGAGGCATACGGGTCCTGAAAGACCATCTGCATCCTCAGGCGCATCTTGCGCAGCGGCTCACCTTTCAGTTCCGTGATCTCCTGCCCCTCAAACTTGACACTCCCGGCAGTCGCGCGATAAAGCTGGAGAATGGTTCGCCCGGTGGTCGATTTACCACACCCGCTTTCACCGACCAGTCCCAGCGTTTCGCCCTGGAAAATTCTAAAGCTCACGCCATCCACGGCTTTGACTGCCGCTACTTCGCGTTGAAACACAATGCCGGATCGGATCGGAAAATACTTCTTGAGATCCGTCACCTCAACGATGACCCGCTTACCGTTTTCCGCCACTGTGCCAGCGCCGTCTTCTATTCGAGTATCGCTCATCACTTTATCCATACTGCGGTTCCTCTTCGCGAACATCAACCCAGCACGCCACGATATGATCAGGCGACCCCTCAGGCACAGTCCTCAAGACCGGATTCTGCTCACATTGCTCGGTGCGGTAGATGCAGCGCGGCGCAAAGGGGCACCCCGTGGGCAGATAACGCATATCGGGCGGGGCGCCATCAATCGAGAACAGCTCCTCGTGCTTCTGGTCCAGGCGCGGCAGAGATTGCAGCAGCCCCAGCGTGTAGGGGTGGCGCGGGTCGCCGTAGACATCCTTCACCGGGCCGCGCTCGACAATGTAGCCGGCATACATCACCTGCACGTTATCGGCCAATCCGGCTATGATGCCCAGGTCATGCGTGATCCAGATCATCGCCATGCCGATCTTGTCACGCAGGCGGCGCACGAGGTCCAAAATCTGGGCCTGGATCGTCACGTCAAGCGCGGTTGTTGGCTCGTCGGCGATCAACAACTGTGGATTGCAGGATAATGCCATCGCGATCATTGCGCGCTGGCGCATCCCACCGGAGAACTGGTGCGGGTAATCATCCAGGCGGTCTCTGGCCGATGGAATCCCAACCATAGACAGCAGTTCCGCCGCCCGCGTCCGCGCCTGCTCATTATCCATGCCCAGGTGCAGCTTGAGCGCCTCGGTGATCTGACGGCCAATGGTCAGGACCGGGTTCAGCGATGTCATCGGGTCCTGAAACACCATGGCGATCTCTGCTCCGCGAACCAGGCGCTGCTGGTTCTTGGACAGCTTGAGCAAGTCCCGGCCACGGAAAAACACCTCGCCATCGACGATCTTGCCCGGCGGCTGCGGGATCAGGCCCATAATCGAGAGCGCATGCACGCTTTTACCACAACCACTTTCCCCTACAACCCCCAGGGTTTCCCCCTCATTCAAGGTATAGGAGATGCCATTCACGGCATGAACCGTGCCTTCTTCGGTGTGAAAATGAGTTATGAGGTTCTTGACCTCCATTAAGACGGTCAAAGGCCAGTCTCTCCTTTGGCGTGTCTGATCCCGCCCAGGCAGGATGGGGCGCCAAAATACATTACGTATAGGTTATGAATCGCTGCTGAGAATTGCGGAATTGTAAGGCAATCACCGATCACTTGCAAGTAGTTTATCCGAAACAACAAGTAACCGATCAACCCCAAAATAAAAAGGTCTATCATCAGTTGTTTGAGGTGACGACCCTCCTGACTACGCCAGGCTATCTGCCAATCGGGGAAAATAATATTTCACAGAGCCAGCTTCCCCATACTATTCTTATGCACAGCGTAACGACTTGGTTCAAAATTCGTGTCCAACCTGCCGGGATTCGTACCCCGAACCACCGCCAAAATAAGCTTGACAGTCCCCCTCGGACCTGCTACACTGCTGGTCACACGAACTCCAACGGAGCAAGTAGGCTGTCATCCATTTTCAGAGAGCCGCCGGACGGTGCAAGGCGGTAATGTGCAGCAGCCGAAATCCACTCCCGGTTGATGGAGCCTGTTGAAACGACCCTGGTGTCTTTAAGACAGGCCGGGCGCGCCCGTTACAGCGTTTGAGTCTCCGACTCACCGAGGCCTGTGCTGCAAAGCACCGGCAAATCCAGGTGGCACCACGAGTCCCCTCGTCCTGGTTGTATCCAGGCAGGGGATTTTACGTTTTAAGGAGGGGTAACGATGAGACTGGATTTCATGACTCCGGATGTATGGAACGGCCTGGTGCTGGGCGTGGTCCTTATCGGGCTGTCGCTGGCGATCCTGCGCCTGTACAGTGACCTCTCCCGGCCCGTGAGGAAGCGGAGTAAGCAGGCAGCCAATGCTGACAGCGTACCGCCACCGCCGTTTGACACACCACCACAGGGTGATTAGCCCGGATACCTGGGAGCAGCAGAGCACACATATCAGGAGGACATCCCATGCTCGACATCGCGTTGATCCGCGAAAAACCCGACTGGATCAAAGAGCAACTGCACAACCTGAACGACGAAGCGGCCATCGCGCGTATTGACGCCATTCTCGACCTGGACCAGCGGCGGCGCGCGCTGCTCAATGAAGTAGAAGCCATCAAAGCCGACCGCAACAAGCTCAACAAGCAGATGGGCCGCTTCCGGGGCAACAAGAAGCTGTCACCTGCCGAACGGATCGGTGGGGCCAGGCAGGCCATCGAGGCGCTGCAAGCGGGCGAGATCGAAGCCGCCCTGGACGCATTGACGAATCCGCAAGCCGTCGAGGGCATGGCCGACGAGTCCGAGGATGCCGTCCGTGCCGCGCTGGACGAACTCACCGCGCAGATGAAAGCTGTCAGCGCGCGGGTGGGCGAGCTGGACGAAGAAGTCCGGCTGGTTGAAGCGGAACTGACCGACAACATGCTGTGGATTCCAAACCTGCCCCACGCGAGCACGCCGGTTGGGCTGTCCGAAGAAGAAAACGTTATATGGGAGCCGCAGGGCCAGCCGCGCGCCTTTGATTTTGACCCGCTGCCCCACTGGGAGCTTGGCCCGGCGCTGGACATCATCGACTTTGAGCGGGGTGTCAAGCTGTCCGGCACACGCTTTTACGTGCTCAAACACACGGGCGCGCGGCTGTACCGGGCGATGATCAACTGGTTGATCGATGTGCACACCGGCAGCGGCTTTATCGAAATGTACACGCCGTTCATGGTGCGCGAAGACATGATGATCGGCTCGGCGCAGTTCCCCAAGTTCCGCGACGTGGTGTACTTCGATGAAGAATCGCAGCTTTACATGCTGCCCACCGCCGAGGTTGCGCTGACGAACCTGCACCGTGATGAAATCTTCGAGGCCGACGACCTGCCGCTGTATTATGTGGCGCATACGCCCTGCTTCCGCCGCGAAAAAATGAGCGCCGGGCGTGACGTGCGCGGCATCAAGCGCGTGCACCAGTTCGAAAAAGTGGAGATGTACAAGTTCACCACGCCGGAAACCAGCTACGACGAACTGGAAACGCTGACCCAGGCCGCCGAACGCGTCTGTGGGCTGCTGGGCATCCCGTGCCGCCGCGTCGAGATGGTCACTGGCGACCTGGGCTTTGCGGCATCCAAAAAATACGATGTCGAGATGTGGGCGCCGGGCTGCCAGGAATGGCTGGAGGTCAGTTCGTGCAGCAACACGGAAGATTTCCAGGCGCGCCGCGCGAATATCCGCTACCGGCCAGAGCCAGGCGCCAGGCCGCGCTATGTGCACACGCTCAACGGGTCGGGCCTGGGCATGGCGCGCACGCTGATCGCCGTGCTGGAAAATTACCAGCAAGCCGATGGCAGCGTGATCGTGCCGGACGTACTGCGCTCCTACATGGGCGGGCTGGAAGTGATCGAGCCGAACGCCAGCGCGTGAGTGGTATAATAGAGGCAGGCTCAAGTCAACCGGGCGATCGCGTCCTGCCTTGCTGCGGGATGAGGAAAGTCCGCGCTCCACAGGGCACGGTGCTGGCTAACGGCCAGGCGGGGTGACCCGACGGCAGAGTGCAACAGAGAGGTATATTGCCCTTCGCACGAGGGGTGAGGGTGAAACGGTGCGGTAAGAGCGCACCGGCGCCGGTGGCGACACCGGCGGCCAGGCAAACCCCACCGGGAGCAAAACCAAGCAG
>JAFGNU010000056.1 GCA_016926875.1 Anaerolineae bacterium
CCCAGGATGTCGCGGATGTCCTGCTCGCGGTCGAGCGGGAACAGCACAACAAACGTCCGGTTGAAGTGCCGCCACCACTCGTCAAACTCGGCGTAGCTGTGTGTGACGCCGGAACCGTCGCCCAGTCCGAGATAGCTGTCGTACACCCAGACCGTTTGCGTGGTATCGTCGTAGGCGACCACCGTTTCGTAGTGGCCCATCCAGCCCAGGTCATTCACTTCGAAACCGCTCTCCGCGATGACCGGGAACCCGGCGGCGATGAACTGCTTGACCAGGTCCATTGTGCCACCGTAGCGCCACAGCGCGCGCAGGTTGGGGATGTCGGTTTGCTGGTTGACAAACGCGGCCATCTCGCCCGGCGAGACGTTTTTGTCTTCGATGTCCGGCTTGAGCCAGGCGGCAGCTACTTCTTGGTCGTGCGGCCAGCCAAAGTAGGACAGCGCCATTGTCAGGTTGGCGGGACCGCAGTTGTTCCACAACTGGTAGACGTGCCGCAGCCCGTCCACGCGCGCCGAGGTAGGCAAACCATCCTGGGCATAGGCGGGCGGCGTTGCGTTCAGCGCGGCCACGACGATCACAATCAGCGCCAGCCAGATGGTCATCCGGCGGCGCAGCGGCGAGCGATTGGGAGATGGGATTCTGAGCATGGGTACCGGCCTCTACGGGTAAGGTGATCTGATTGCTGCGTATACCGTAGCGCAGATGGCGCGTGCCTGGCAAGGGGCAGACGGGCAAGCGTAGGGTGGAGAGCGGTGCGGCGTTGGGCGGGCGTAATCACATACAGCGAGGGACGCCAACCCGCAGGCGGCGTCCGCTCCTGAGAAAGACATCTGGTGTTTGGCTACAACTGCTCTCAAGGTGTTTTTATCATACACCGGCGGCGGATGGCGTACTGGACGCTGCCCCGGCGCTCACCTGACGACGGCCTGACAGCCCTGCCGGTCACCGGCGGTTGACACGCTCCGGCTTGATCTTGTAGATCACGCGCGTTTCTTTGCCGCGCTGGTCCGGCATGGGGGCGTAGAAGTCATCGCGGCCCGTGTACAGCTTCGACAGCGCGTTGATGTGATCGAGCGCGCCCGTTTCGGTGACTTCGTCCACCGTGCCGCGCACTTCCAGCCAGCGGTAGGGATCGGTTGGATCGATCGCCAGGATCGTCACGCGCGAGTCGGCGGTCATGTTGCGGTCCTTGCGGCGTCCGCGCGCGGTGTTGACCAGGATGTGCGTGCCGTCATAGCTGCACCAGACCGGCGTGGCCTGCGGCTGGCCATCCGGCATGATCGTTACCAGCGCGACGGTGACCGGGCCTTCGAGCAGGTCGGTGTGTGAAGCGGGAATCGGGGTTGTCATTGATCCCTCCTGGGAAACGGGTTAAGCCTGTTTGAAGCTGAAAGCGACAGGCGCATTGTCAAACCGGCAGCGAGATACTGTCCGGGCGGCAACCAGCAAATCCCGCCGGGCGAATTGCCACTTGCCGCCGAGATCGGTGCTCGCTGCGACGACCTGCACTTCTCCCCATGAAGCCTGCGTATCAGTTCGGATACCAGTAGTGGCCTCCAGAACCGCCGGAATGTCCCACGCAGGAGCAGAGACCACCGGCGACACAATTGCAGATGCACGCTGCCCCGTCGGGAATCGGTGAATCGCATGGCAGCGTGACGACGCTCGAACCGTCAGGCGGAGCAAACTGGGCGCCTTCAAAATCTGGAGAACTGGCCGCAATGTCGATCAGGTCCATTACGTACTGCCCGTCGGGCAGCGACCACAACTTGATGGTGTTATCGCTGCTCGCAGAAGCCAGCAGGGTGCTGTCCGGGCTGAACGCCACAGAGAAAACAAGATTCTCATGCCCATACAATGTGGCGAGCAGTGTTCCCTCCGGCAGCGACCAGAGTATGATGGTGGACACGTAGCTTCCGGCCAGCAGGGTCCCGTCCGGGCTGAATGCGACCGATAAAACACCGCGTTTGTACCCATCATCCAATGTAGTGAGCAGCGTCCCCTCCGGCAGCGACCACAGCTTGATGTCGGTGTCATCGTTGTTCCCAGAAGCCAACTGCGTCCCGTCCGGGCTGAACGCGACCGCCCTAACACTGTTGTATATGGCGCTCTCTTTTTTGGATCCATCCACGATGATAAAAAGCGCGTTATCGAACGGCGACCACACTTTGAGGCCGCCAAAGCGAGTCCCAAACGCCAGTTGGGTGCCGTCCGGGCTGAAGGCGACCGAGTTGACAATATCGGAAGAGATTCCATCCGAATACCCCTCCAATTTGTTGATCAAAGCGCCATCAGGCAGTGCCCACAATTGGATGGTGGCGTCAAAGCTTCCGGCCAGTTGGGTGCCGTCCGGGCTGAAAGCGACCGAGTTGACAGGGCCTCTGTCCTTCAGGGTAGTGAGCAGCCTGCCATCGGGCACCGACCACAGCCGGATCTCGCCGTTGGAGATCCCCGAAGCCAGTTGGGTTCCATCCGGGCTGAAAGCGACCGAGTTGACGGTGCCTTCGATCCCCTCCAGGGTGGTGAGCAGTCCGCCGTCGGGTAGGGACCACAGCTTGATGGTCCGGTCGAAACTCCCCGAAGCCAGCCGCGTCCCGTCCGGGCTGAAGGCAACCGAGTAGATGGCTTTCTTATGGGCAAATGCGCCCTCCACGAGTTGGGCGACCGGCTCGGCGCGAGCAGGCGGGGTGCCTGTGCAGCCCAGGCTTGCGGCTGCCACCGTGACGCCCGCCGCTTTGATAAAATCACGCCGGTTGAAGGCCCACTGCCCGCCTATCTGCTTGCTGACCGCGAAGACCTGCGGCGCGTCGCCCTGTTGTTCGAGTTTGCATGTTTCGTCAGGCATTGCTCCCTCTCCTCAAAATACGCTTGCCTGTCAGTTCGGATACCAGTAGTGGCCTCCAGAGCCGCCGGAATCTCCCACGCAGGAGCAAAAACCACCGGCCACACAATTACAGATGCAGGTGGCCCCGGCTGGAATCGGGGAGCCACAAGGTAATGTGATCACACCTGTACCACTGTCATCCGGCGAGTACTGCGCACCCCTAAAATTCCCTGTGCTGACCGCGATGTCAATCAAGTCCATTGCATAGGCGCCCTCTGGCAGCGACCATAACTTGATCGTCTTGTCCTTGCTCCCCGACGCCAGCAAGGTTCCATCCGGGCTGAACGCCACTGAGAAGATGGTATCAGTATGGTCTCTCATCGTATGGCGCACCACGCTGTCCGGCAGCGATCGCAGCTTGATCGTCTTATCCCGGCTGCCCGATGCCAACAGCGTCCCATCCGGGCTGATCGCTACTGATTCGACATCCCAGGTATGGCCTGGTCGGGTGTAAAACAGCGCGCCGTCCGGCAGCGACCACAGCTTGATCGTCTTGTCCCCGCTGCCCGACGCCAGCAGGGTTCCATCCGGGCTGAAGGCCACCGAAACAACAGGACCAGTGTGGCTTTCCAGGGTATGGAGCAGCGCGCCGTCCGGCAGTGACCACAGCTTGATCGTCTTGTCAGCGCTCCCCGACGCCAGCAGGGTTCCATCCGGGCTGAACGCCACTGAAAAGACATACCCGGTATGGCCTTCCAGCGTGCCGAGCAGCGCGCCGTCTGGCAGCGACCACAGCTTGATCGTCTTGTCAGCGCTCCCCGACGCCAGCAGGGTTCCATCCGGGCTGAACGCCACTGAACGGACATTATCAGTATGGCCTTCCAGCGTTCTGAGCAGCGCACCGTCCGGCAGCGACCACAGCTTGATCGTCTTGTCAGCGCTCCCTGACGCCAGCAGGGTTCCATCCGGGCTGAACGCTACTGAGAAGACATACCCAGTATTATCTCTTATCGTATCGAGCAGCGCGCCGTCCGGCAGCGACCACAGCTTGATCTTTTCGTCAAAACTCCCCGACGCCAGCAGGGTTCCATCCGGGCTGAAGGCCACTGAGAAGACGGTATCAGCATGAGCGCGCGCGCCCACCGGCGCAGGAATTGGAGTAGCCGCTGGTGATGGCGTTGCAGTTGGCGCAGGTGTTGCCGTTGGGGCAGGTGTGGGTGATGGCGTTGCAGTCGGGGTAGATGTTGGAACTACTTCATCCTCAGATGAACAACTCGCCAGCGCGCCCGCCGCTGCCGTGACCCCCGCCGCTTTGATGAAATCACGCCGGTTGAATGTCCACTTCCCGCCCATCTGCTTGTTCACCGCGAAGACCTGCGGCGCATCGTCCTGTTGGCCGGGTGTGCACGGTTCGTCAGACATAGTCTGTTTTCCTCCTCAAGATACGCTGGTTTGTGTCCCTCCTGCCTGTATAGCTTTCCCTTATCTGCTTAGCGGTCGATTTTTCCGGCACCGGGGCAACAGGCTGATTATTGCACGACCGCACAAGTAAAGTCAGTCGATTCCCCCGGCACCGGTGGCAACAGCAATAAAACGGGGGCAGCCGCGCTTTTTACATTTCCGGCACGGTTGTTGGTTCGAGCGGCTCGTTGATGCCGCTGATCTCAGTCATGAGCGTCAGTTCCATAAAGCCGGTGAGCGTGGTCCCGGCGGGCACGTTCGGATTGAGTACGGTCATATCGGCGGCGGTCCAGATGAAGTTTGTGCGGGCGTCCCGGCGGATGGCGTTCCCCTCGGCGTCAAGCGTGATGGTCGAACTCATCGTGCTGGTGTCGTCGGCCAGGTTAAAGAGGGTGGTGGTGGACTGTCCTTCTTCACCTTCCAGGATCAGGGACATTTCCTGCACCATATATTTTAGCCCGTCCGCGTCCAGCGTGATGGTGATGCGCTCAACCGGGTTGCCGTTTTCGTCGGTGCCTGTTTCGCTGGTGACGCTGCTGGTGGCTGCGATCAGGATGTCCGGGTAATCAAACACATCGTCTTCTTTATCTTCAAGCAGATCATCCAGTTGCAGGCTGTCCAGCGCGGGCCAGCCGAGCAGGTCCTCGATGATGGCCCAGCCGTCGGGCATGGGGTCCAGTTCAGCGGTGGATTCGCCTTCGCGCGTGGCGTTCACGTACAGTACGCCATCCACAAACCGCGCCTCGGCGGTGATGGTGTACAGGTATTCAGCGCCTTCCGAGTCTGAACCGCTCGTTTCGGTGTGGATCAGGGTGAGTATGTTTTTATTGTCGCCCCGGATAATGCTGGCTGTGCCGTCGAACGTTTCTTGTTCAGCGGTTTCGTATATTTGATCCCCGGATTGGATGGTCGAACCGTTGTTGCTGGTTTCGACACTGTGCAGCATGTAGGTGTCGTGTGTGTCGATGGCTTGAACCGCTGCGATGACCTTTTCCAACAGCGCGATTTCCTCGTCGCTCAGGTCGCCCTGGGCGCTGGTGGGCAGCACAGCAACCAGCGCGAACAGCATGATTATGCTCAGCTTCAATAACTTCGACATGTGGTTTTCTTCCTTATGACTAAACAAACGGAATACACGTGTATGATAGTATGCTTTGCCAAAATGCGCGACCGGGTCTGTCAGGCGGGGCGCATTCCATCGCAACTGCAACACGCTGGCGCCCTCGCGCGTATAGGTGGGCAGATACCTTGTTAGAGGAAACTGGCTATGAACCGTATCAGACGACTGTCGCAGCGTATCACGCCGGGCGTGGCACTACTGTTCCTCGCACCGATTTTTGGCGAATTGGTGTCTGCGCACCAATCCCTGTTTGAGTTCCTCAATCCGCTGTCTTTTGTACTGACCGCGCTGCCCTATGGGTTTGGCGCGATCATCTGCCGCGAACTGGTAGTCCGGTGGGGCAAAGGCTGGTTCAGCCTGGTCCTGCTGGGGATCGCGTATGGCATCTATGAAGAAGCCATCGTTGCACGCTCGATATGGGACCCTGACTGGGCTGAACTAGGCCCGCTGCGCGACTATACCTACTGGCAGGGTTTAACCTGGACATACGCCGAAGTCCTGATTCACTTCCACCTCACCATCAGCATCATATGCAGCGTGGTCGTGGCTGAAATCCTGTTTTATGACCAACGCCGCGACTCCTGGGTTAACAACCGGCAGTTGAAATGGTGTTTCGTGGGGCTGGCGCTGTGGATTCTTCCGTTGTGGGTGTTCAATCCGTTTGTGCCGCCGCCCGGCAGCCTGGCGCTCGCAGGGCTGGCAATTGCAGGGCTGGTCTATGCTGCGTGGCGGCTCCCGGCCCAGGTATTTCCCGCCCGCGCCGGGACTTCAACACGCCCGCTGTGGTATGGCGTGGTGGCCGCCGTCAGCATGACGGTCGTGTTCGTGGGCGTGTTTATGCTGCCGGAGGAGAATCCATCCTGGCTGCCGCCCTGGCCGGTGACGTTCATATTGGTCGCTGTGCTGGATGCGCTCGCGTTCTGGGTAATCCTGCGCTGGTCGGGCAACGGTACGACCTGGGATGACCGGCACAAGCTGGCCCTGGTCATCGGGATGCTGGCGTTTTTTATCCTGTTCAATGTGCTCCGCGATTTGGAAGAGGGCTTTGGTGGGTCGATCTTTGTCGCCATTGGGACGGCGTGGGGCCTCCGCAAATTATGGATTCACACTCAGATGCGGCTGCGGCCCCTCCCGCCGTCACCGGGTTGATGCGTTAGGCGCCTGGTTACCTGTTTTGACGTCAGAGTTCACCAGGATCACGACACCTGTCAGGCGCCGGGGTTGCGCGCCACCAGGATAAACTGGCGCGGCGAAAACGTGGCTTCGCCGCTGTCGGGTACGTGGGGCGTGATCCAGTCTGCAACAGGGCCGGGCGCGTGCTTGAGCATGGCACGCAGGCGCGTGATCGTCGGGCCGTCACAGCCCATTTTTTCCGCCCACTCGGTGAGATACTGCGTGATGGTGTATTCCTCCCAGTGGATGATCTCGGTGCCTGCGCCAACAAAAAAGCCTTCCCATTCCGCGCGGCTGTAGCCCCATACATGGCTGGGATCGCGCAAGCGTTCCAGCGCGTTGATGTAGCGATCGGTTTTGGGATCGCCGGGGACCAGGTGATCCACCGTCCCGATCACGCCGCCTGGCCGGGTGACGCGCGCCATTTCGCGCACAAACTGCGCCACGTTGGGGAAGTGATGCGGGGCGATGCGGCAGGTCACGATGTCAAAGGTATTGGCGGCGAACGGGAGTTGCTCGGCGTCCAGCCGGACAAAGGTTACGCTGCCGCCGGGATGGTTGGCGGTAATATGCTCGCGGGCCGCGTGCAGCATGGGCAGCGTCAGGTCGCTGGCGACCGTCCACGTCCCCCGCCGGGCCAGCATCAGCGCGGTATGCCCGCCGCCGGTTGCCACGTCAAGCGCCCGCCCGCCGGGCTGGGGATCGACCAGTTCGATCAGGCGGCCCAGGCTGTAGCCCCTGGCGTGGACGGGCGATAAAACGTACTTGTGGGCATGGGCGCCAAACTGGCGCTGCGACAGGTATTTGGCGGTATCCTGGTTCGGGGTATCGGTCATAGAATGTCCTCCCTGGTACCCGCGTCATTGTACACGGCTTCTGTGCCGGATAACAGCCGGCAGTTTGTTTGATTTTATTATTGACAGCAGTGAAAAAAAACAGTAGGATCACTCGTGTAGTGGAGAAGGTTGTTCGCATTGCATTGTCGTACGACGATCACCCAGGCGCAACTTGTAACCGCGCATGGGTTTTTTTGCACCCTAAAACAACTCTTTCCCCACAACAACAACCGATTCATTTAAAGTGGGAAGGAGTATCCCAAATGTCTGAAGAACGTGTTACCGGTGTCGTCAAGTGGTTCAACTCGCAGAAGGGCTACGGCTTTATTCAGCCCGAAGAAGGTCCCGATGTGTTTGTGCACCACAGCGCGATCCAGTCATCCGGTTACCGTGAGCTTGAAGAGGGCGAGCGTGTTGAATTCACGATCACCCAGGGGCAAAAAGGCCCGCAGGCCAGCAACGTTATGCGCATAGATCGCTAGTATTGCCTGGCATAACCATCACACGCTCTGTACCGTAATGGTGCGGGGCGTTTTTTGATCGTGTGGGAGTGTGGCGCGCGCTATTCCGCCGCGCAGATGACAATCGATGGATCGGAACTGCTCGGATAGCAGCCCGGCGTGGGGAACGGCTCAAACGCGGCGTTCAGCGTCAGGCTGCCCATGTTGCCGGTTCCCTCGAAGCCAAACGACCACACGACAACGTAGTAGGTGCTGCCGGTGAATACGCTGGCCGTAACCTGCGACGTCTGCCCGGTGGTGTCGTTGTTGCAGTCCAGTTCGACCAGGCTGCCGCGCGCCCCGCTGTAGATGCCCAGCACCGTATCGTAGGCGCTGCCGACCGTGTCCAGCGTCAGTGTGCCGCCCGTGCCCGGCGTGTAGCGGTACCATACGCTGCGCGAACCGTTGCCCGCGCATGGCAGCGGATCGTCATCCCAGGACGTAGCCGCCGTGATGTCCACCGTGTCGGCGTAGCCGTCGCCATCGATCAGGCGCGCATCCTCAAAATCATCGTGCTCAACTATCGGCAGGCACGGGCTGGTGCCGGGAATGTAGCTCACCGCCTGGTCTGTTTGCACCAGTCCCCAGCCAAAATCATCGTCCCGCCCCGGATCGCCTAAATCATCGGCGCTGCACAGGATCGCCTCGGTCACGTCAGCGGGCGTGGCAGCATGACCGGCAGACAGCACCAGCGCGGCCACGCCTGCTACAAACGGTGACGCCATCGAGGTGCCGTCTTTGTAGCCGTAGGTGTTGTTGTAGAGCGTGCTGTAGATGCCGGAGCCGGGCGCGGCGATGTCGACAAACGGCCCGGTGTTCGAAAACCACGATTGGCTGTCGTCGTCGCCGGTGCTGGCAACGCTGATCACGTGATCATACGAGGCGGGATATTCGGCAGTGCCGGAGCTGTGATTACCCGCTGCCCCGACGATGATCAGACCGCGTGCAGCCGCGTAGTTGACGGCGTCGCGCTCTGCTTTCAGGAAGCCCGGCCCGCTCAGGCTCAGGTTGATGATGTCCGCGTTGTTATTGGCGGCGTAGATGATGCCCTGCACCACGTCCGATGACAGCACGGTGCTGCCTGTGGAGACCTGCACCGGCAGTGTACGCGCATCCCATGCCACACCTGCCACGCCGAGGCTGTTATTCGTTTCGGCGTTGGCGATGCCCGCAACATGCGTGCCGTGCCCGTTGGTATCCTGGGGCGTGGTATCGTCGCCCACAAAATCATAGCCGGGCAGCAGGTGATCATCCAGGTCGGGGTGGTTCAGATCAACGCCGGAGTCCAGCACGGCGATCACAATATCCGGGCTGCCGGTTGTTACGTCCCAGGCGGCGTAGGTGTTCGTATTGGTGAATCCCCATTGCAAAGCGCGGTGCTCGTCGTCCGGCGTCAGGGTAAGCTGGCGCTGCAAGTTGGGTTCCAGCAGGATCACAGCGTCCTGGGCTGACAGCATACTGGCGGTCAGGCGGGTGGGGATGAGTACAACGACCACGGATATTTCGGGGATAGAGTCGATGATGGTCCCGCCCGACGCGCTGACGGCGGCCTGGACATTGGCAAACGGCACGCCGGGATCGTAGTGGAGAAAGTATTCGTTGGCCGTTGCGCCGTTGTCCTGCGCCTGGGCTGCGCCGGGCAGCCGGGCGGTAATAAACAAGACGGTCAGCAGCAGCCCGACTGCTGCCGGAATCAGGAGCGAACGGGCAGACGCCACCGAGCGAGGCATGTGGTTTTCTCCTTTATTCGCCCGGCGCGCCTATGTGACGCCGGTGAACAGCCTGGATAGGCCAGGGTAGGGCGCCAGCGGGATGATCTCAAACGTGATCAATCCCACCCGGACCAGCGGCAGCGAGGCCAATACCGCCTGCGCTTCTTCGACACTTGCGCATTCGAGCACCAGCACCGCGCTGGTCCGGTCCCGGCGAAAGTAGATTTCGCGCAGCACGTCGGCTTGCAGCAGCTCCCACACCCGGTATGCTTCGGCGCGGTTGAGTTCGGATGTGAAGTCTGCCGCAGTGACGCCCGGCATGTCTTGTTCGAGCGCTAGAATTTTCATTCTGCGTGTTCCGTCGTTTGCTTATCAATACGTGGTACAGATCACCGTGTCCGAACCGGGCGCGGTGGGGTAGCAGCCCGCCGGGCGTTCGGTCAGGGTGACGTTCAAATCCAGCGTGCCCATGTTGTCTGGGCCTGCGTGCCCGTAGGCTGTCACGGCCACGTGGTAGGTTTCGCCGGGCGCGACGAACAGGCTCACGCTGGACGTGGCGCCCTCTACGCCGTCATCGTTATTGCACTTGGTCGCAGTCAGATCGCCGCGCGTCCCGCTGTATACGGCCAGCACGGTATCGTAGGTGCTGCCGTGCGTGTCGATCTTGATCTGGCCGTAACCGCCAGTTTCCAGGCTATACCACACCGAGCGCCAGCCGTCCCCGGCGCAGGGTGTCGGATCGTCCGTCCAGACGGTCGCGGCGGTGGTATCCACGCTGTCGCCGTAGGTGTTTTCCGGGTCCAACGTGATGCTGCGCGCCGTGTCGAAATCATCGTGATCCACGCCGGGAATACACGGGTTGGTGCCGGGGATGTAGTTCACAGCGGCGGTCGCCTGGAGCGCGCCCCAGCCGTAGTAATCGTCGCGTCCTGCGTCGCCCATGTCGTTCGCGGTGCACTGGATCGCTTCGATCACCTCGCGGTAGTTGGTCGCGTGCCCGCCGTTGAGCACCAGCGCGGCCACGCACGCCGCATGGGGTGAAGCTGCCGACGTGCCGCCCCCGTAGGCGTTGCCGCCGCCCATCACCGTGCTGAGGATATGATCGCCCGGCGCGGCCAGGTCGACAAACGCGTTGAAGTCGGAATAACCGGCGCGGGTCGTGGTTCCCTCGTCATCCTTCAGGCTGATGGTGCTGATCACATGATCCAGCGCTGCCGGGTAAACGATGTGGCTGGTAGGGCAGGGGTCCTGCCAGTTGCAGTTGCCCGCCGCCGCCACAACAACCACGTCCTGCGCGACCGCGTAGTTGATCGCGTCACGGACCGTGCTCGAATAATCGGTGCCGCCCAGGCTCAGGTTGATCACGTCTGCGCCCTGGTCGGCGGCATAGATGATCGCGGCGGCGATGTCATCCCAGTTGCCGCTGCCCATCTCGAACACTTTGAGCGGCAGGATTTCCACGCCCCACGCCACGCCCACGATACCCAGGCTGTTGTTGGCTTCGGCCCCGATGATGCCGGTCACATGCGTACCGTGCGAAATATCGTCGTTCGCTTCGTCATCATCGTTGGCGAAATCCCAGTCATCGATGGAGTTTAAAATATCGTCCAGGTCGGGGTGGCTGAAGTCCACGCCGGAATCAACCACCGCCACCACGCGCCCGGCCCCGGTCGCCGTGTCCCAGGCATCCCACACGTCGATGGTATCCAGCGCCCACTGCTGGTAGCTGATCTGGGGATCGTTGAAATCACCGATCGTCATCTCCGGCGGTGCCAGCGGGTAATACACGCCGTTTGGCTCGACGTGCAGCAGGTTTGGGTCTTTAGCCGCTGACAGCGTGCGACCCTGGCGGGCGGGCACCCGGATCAGGATGGCGTTGATCTGCGGCAGGCGGCGGGCAATCGTGCCGCCGTAAGAAGCCGCCAGCGCCGATAGATCGGCCTCGGAAATGTCCGAAGGTACTTTGATCAGGTATTCGACCGCCGGGTCACCCTGGGCCAGGGCAGGGGTCTCACTGCCAACCGGCAGCGATCCGATCACCAGCCAACCGATGACCAGCAGCAAGCAGGCGAGAATACGCCTCAGCCGGTGGGGGGATAAACGAGACACGCGCACCTCCTGATAGTGCTTGTAGCTGTTGGTGGTTCCAGGCAGATTATGCCGTCTGCGTGTTATACCGCAAAACCGGTGTGCATGTCGCGTACAGCCACGCAGCGGGCGCTCCAACCAGGACACGCCCGCCGTTATAGGACTTGTGAGGTTGTTTGCTGGCGGCTGGTCGCCGCCTGATGCAACGCTGTTCGCCTAGCGATCGTTGATGATGCGCAGAATGTAGATGAACAGGTTGATAAAGTCCAGGTACAGGTGCAGCGCGCCGATGATCGCCACCCGGCGGACGGCGACGTCGGCATTGCTCACGCCCTGGACTTCCAACTGCTGCGCAGTGCGTTTGATCCACTGGGTATCGTAGGCGGTCAGCGCAACAAAAATCAGCACCCCGGCGTAGGTCACGAGCCAGTACAGCGCCGAACTGGCCAGAAAGATGTTGATCACGCTGGCGACGATCAGGCCGATCAACGCCATGAACAGGTAGCTGCCGAAGCGCGACAGGTCGATCTGGGTGGTGTAGCCGACGATGCTCATTGCGGCGAACATCGCGCCGGTTGCGAACAGCGCCAGGTAAATATCTGTCAGGTTGGCCCAGTAGAAGATGAACGACAGCGTGGCCCCGTTCAGTGCGGCGTAGAGCAGGAACATAGTGGTCGCGCGCTGGGCGGTCATTTTCATGATCCGGGCGCTGAGATACCATACCAACCCGATCTCCGCGAACATCGCGATCATCAGCACCGGGGCAAGCGTGACGGTCAGGCCGGTCGCGGCGAAGAAAACGGCCACGAGCGCGCTGGTAGCCAGCCCCATCGTCATCCAGATATATACTTCACGCATGATCGCACGCAGATCAAGGCGTTCTCCCACGACAACGCTCTGCGACTGCGGACGGTAGATATTCATGTTGGTTTTTCTCCTTCAAGCTGCCAAGCTTGTAACGGACACGTGTTCATTGTCTATTATAGTGATAACCCGGCCTATTTCCATTAGTGACGTGTAAAAACTGTGCAAAGTTTGTGAAACCACTGCGGGCCGGAGCACGGCATGACATACACCGGGCTTTATGCCGAATTGTCATGCTGCCCGGCAGGATGGCTTTGGGCTTTCCCGCTGGCATACGTGTTGCATAGAACTGAAGGCGTGGCAGATCATGCCTGCCAGGGATACAATAGTGCATGAATAATCAGAAAGCACCTAAAATTAGGGTTGAGTTGCCTCAGCCTGGATATAAGATTTATGATGGGACTGGTCGATCAAAAGTGTAATCTGTCATCCCGGCAGCAGGTGCCAGTGATGTCAAACCAGCTTCCAGTGAATAGTGATAGGGACAACATGGGTTTGTAGGCCGTTCGTAAATAGTTAGCGAAAGGTTTATGTGTTTTTATTGTTTTTATGTACTATAGTATTATACTGGCTGTATACTTGTGCTATACTTGTTACTGAAGAATGTATTCACTGGGTATTCGGGCAGAATCGCATTACGCGCAACGCAATACCCCGCTTTTTGAACAGAGTGTATGATGCAAATAGGCGTATCCACCAGTAAGGGTTGTTGTTGATGGCTGAGTCTCGGGATCAGGCAGAACAACCTCATACAGCGGCAGAACCACGTGCCGTTTTATGGCTGGGCAGCACCAGCCCGCTGTACAAGGCTGCCTGGTCTGTGTTTGATGTGTACCGTGTGGACAATTCCGAAGCCTTGTTGCAGGCGCTTCAAAACCACCTGACGCTTTGCCTGGTAGTCGACCTGGCGCTGCCAGGGCTGGATGCCAAAGCGCTGCTGCAACAGGTACGGGCACACTCGGCGTACCTGGGTGTGCTGGCCCTGGTTGATGTGGCGCCGCAACGGCCCATTACGGATGTTACGATCTCCGGTGTAGACAGCTACCTGAGCCGTGATGCAACGCCTATCGAACTGGAAACAGCCGTCCGGCAGTTGATCGCCGAGGTGGCCCAGCGTCTGACCGAAACCCGCCGGGGAAATGAACCGGGTCCCAGTTATGACAAGCTGCAAGACCGGATGCGGCGGCTGGAAGGGCTGGTGCAGGCCGCTTTCAGCATTCACGAAGCGGTTGACGAGAGCGAAATCCTGGGCGACCTGCGTGAAGTCGCCCGGATTGCAGTTGATGCGGACGACCTGGCGGTGCTGCTGACCGATTCGGACCTGACCGAATTGGTCGATGGGCTGAACCTGGGAATACCGGGCGATTTTTTGGACGTGTGCCGCGAGCAGTTTTTGGCACTCTCGCACGACGAACGGCAGGCATACCTCAGTGACGAAGTGCTGCTCCGCGAACGGCTGCCGGGGATGCTGCGCTCGGCGGTGCGCGTGCGCGAAGCCGAAGCGGCGGGCGCCTGGTCGTACATGCGGCTGCCCCTGATCATCGATCAGCAGTTGATCGGCTGTGTGGCGCTGTTTGCCCAGACGCCCGGCCAGTTCAACGGGGCGCATCTCCAGTTGGGGCGGTTATTTGCGGCGCAGGTCGCAACCGCCGTGCGCAACATGCGGCTCTATTATCGCCTGCACCAGGCCGAGCGCCGCCAGCGGGTTGTCAGCCGGGTGGCGGACCTGATCACCAAAGACCTGGCGCTGGATACGGTGTTGACCCGTATTGTCGAAGAGGCGATCCGGCTGGTTGATGGCACATACGGGCTGGTGCTGCTGGTCCAGCCGGACAAGAGCCTGGTTGTCAGCGCGATATACCAGGATTCCCCCGCCGAAATGGGCCGACGGGTGTCGCCCGGTGAAGGGCAGGCTGGCATCGTGGCCGAAACCGGCCAGCCAAGCGTGATCACCAATTACCGCGACTGGCCGCACGCGGTTGAGGAGCAGCGCCAGGACTTCCCTGATAATGGTATTTTATTCGGCGTGCCGCTCAAGTATCGCGGGGTGGTGTTGGGTGTGCTCCAGGTGATCGCCGTCGATATGGCGCTCGATCACATCCGTGAAGCGCAGGACGTGTTGACCATGCTGGCCCCCCAGGCGGCTACGGCCATCGCCAAAGCACAGCTTCATGAGACAGTTTACCAGGATCGCCAACAGCTTCGCGCTATCCTGGACCACACAGTGGCAGTCGTGATCGTCTGTGATCAGCAGGGCACGGTACTGCTGTTGAACTCTGAAGCGCAGCGGATCGTGGAAAGACTGGGCTTCACAGAGGGGCAGATACGCGGCAGGAGTATCGAGAGTCTTTCCGAGGAGTTTGGATCGGACCTGCGCGTAGGCATGACCGACCTGGACGCGGTCATAGAGTTGAACCTGGGCGAGCTTGGTGAGTACCTGGTGCGCAACGCACCGATTACCGGGCCTGATGGCAAGATCGAGCGCTATGTTTTTGTAGCACATGATGTCTCGCAGCTCCGCCGGTTGGACCGCATGAAGTCGGACCTGATTCACGTGCTGTCACATGATCTGCGCAATCCCCTTGGGCTGGCGCGCGGCTCGATAGACCTGATCGATGAGCCGGACATCCTGACAGAAGAGCGTACCCAGCTTAAGGAAATGATCATCGACAGCCTGGAACGTATGGACCAGTTGATCAAGGACGTGGTAAACCTGGAGATGGCCGACACGCTGGGCGAAGAAACCATCATCCCGTACCAACTGCCCGCCATGCTGGCCCAGGTGGTCCAGACCAACCGGAGCAAGGCTGAGCGGCAGGGCCTCACGCTGGAATACGAGGAAATCGGGGCACCGTCAAAAGCGCTGCGCGGCCATGCACTGCTGATCGGCCAGGCGGTTGATAACCTGATCAACAACGCCATCAAATATACCCCGGAAGGTGGGCATATCCGGGTTTCGTTGACGGTGGAAAAAGGAGACGCGGTGATTCGCGTGGAAGATACCGGCTACGGCATCCCCGAACACAGCCTGCCCTACGTGTTTGACCAGTTCTACCGCGCCCAGGATGACCGGACGCGCCATATTCCGGGCAGCGGGTTGGGGTTGAGCCTGGTCCGGGCGATTGCGCAGGCGCACGGTGGCAACGTCACGGTAAAAAGTACGGTTAACGTCGGCAGCGTGTTCACGTTCCGGCTGCCGTTTTCAATGCCTTCGAAGCTCGACAAGGCAGCCGATCAGGTCACGCGCTACGACCTGTCGAACCTGGTCAACGAGATTCTCGCGCAGCGGTCCTCCCAGGCCAGAGGCCGCTAACGGGGTGCAAAACTGGAATTCCCCTAAAAACGGCTCCCCCGGTTGTTATTACAGGATCGGTGCGCTGTCTGCCGCCGGTTGCTCAGGTGCGCTGCTTGTGGGGCAGGCTGGCGCTCGCCAACATGGCTGCACCCAGCAGCACGGCGTCGTCGCCCAGCGCTGCCTCGATGATCGGCAAATGTTCCGGTTCGACCGGACGGATCAGGTAGCGGTACGTCGCTTCCCGGATGATGGGCAGCATCACGTCCGCGCACGCTTCGATCAGCCCGCCCCCGTATACGACGCATTCCGTATCGAGGGTATTCACCATCCCCGCTGTGAAGACGCCCAGGTGATAGGCCGCGCGTTCGATCACGTCGGTGACCAGTGGATCGCCTTTCGCCAGCGCTTCGGCCAGCGTGCCGCTGGTGATCCGGTCCTTGTCCAGGTTCACCAGATCGGTGACGATGCTGGGTCTGCCCCCGCGAATCTCGCCCAGGATGTCACGCTCGATGGCCGTCCGGCTGGCGACGGCCTCAATACAGCCCCGCCGCCCACAGCCGCATACCGGGCCATCGATCATTACCACGAAGTGCCCGATCTCAGCGGCAGCATTCCGCGCACCACGCCACAATTTGCCGCCCAGGATGATCCCGCCGCCGATGCCCGTGCCGGGGAAGACGCCCAATACTGACTGGTATCCCCGTGCTGCGCCAACGGTGTATTCGCCATATGTTCCGGCGTTGACGTCGTTTTCGACAAATACCGGTATCCCCAGCGCTTTTTTCAGGGTTGGACCCAGGGGAACATTGACCCAGTTTGACAGGTTGGGCGCAAACTCGACCACGCCTGCATCATAGTCGGCCACACCCGGCGCGCCGATACCGACCGCGCTGATCTGGTCCATATCCAGGTTGGCATCGTCTACGGCATCGTAGGCGGTTTTGAGGATGCGCTCGATGGTCGCGTCCACGCCGCGCTCAGAGCGGGTCTTACGCTTGGCGCTGCCAATGATCCGGCCCTGCCGGTCGACGGCGGAAGCCAGAATCTTGGTGCCGCCCAGGTCGATGCCGAGCACAACCGGCGCTGCCAACTGACCGGATTTTGGTTCGTTCTTTGACTTTTTTCCCACGAGGAACTCCTTAGTGATACGATTGCGGGAAATTGGACATTACTAAACCCATGATAATCGTTCGGCGGGCTGCGCGCAATGGAATAACGGTGAATCGCGGCTGCTGCCCGGCTGGTAGTTGCCTTGTACGGGCGCGTGTTGTAATCTTGCCGGTAAACAGCGCAGGGCTAAAAAACCAGTAAGGTGGAGAAATTCGCATGTCGGACAATTTCGATTCGAGTGGTACTACCCCCAGCAGGCGACATGACGCGGGGACATATCAAATGCTGTGGGACTGCCGGTTCTGTGGAGCAGAGAAACTGCTTGGCATCACACACCGGCACTGTCCCAACTGCGGCGCGGCCCAGGACCCTGAGTGGCGGTACTTCCCGGCAGAGGAAGACATGATCGCGCTGGAAGATCACGAATATGTCGGCGCGGACAAGATATGCCCGGCGTGCGGCCAGCCGAACAGCGCGGCCTGCACGTACTGCGGTGAGTGCGGCGCGGACCTGGCTACCGGCGAGGTGGCCCAGACCAGGGGCGAGCGCGCGATTGGGACCGGGGTGGCCGAGTCCGATACGCGGCGCGACGTGGTTCAAGACCAGTTTGTGGCCGAGATGCAGCGCGTGGGCGTGATGAAAGGGCCGCGCACAGGGGGATTGGGCCTGTCGCGCCGCTCATGGATCATCATCGGCGGGGTGCTGCTGGCGGTGGTGGCGGCTATCATCTTTGCGATCACTTATCGCAAGGAAGCCAGCGGCACGGTGGATCGCCTGGAGTGGGCGCGCACGATTGAGATCGAAGACTTCCGGGCGCGCGCCGGCAGCGATTGGGATGAGAGCGTACCGGGCGATGCCTACAACATGAGCTGTCACGAAAGGCAGCGCGGCACCGAACGGGTACAGGTTGGATCGCACCAGGAATGCCGGGACGTTGACCAGGGCGACGGCAGTTTCAGGCGCCAATGTAACACGGTAGCCGATTATGAGCAGCGCCCGGTATACGATGACTGGTGTACGTTCACTGTTGATCGCTGGGACACGGCGCGCGAAGTTGAAGCGCAAGGGACCGGTAAAAATCCAGCGCCGTACTGGCCGGAGTATACGCTGGCGACCGCCACCGGGCGCTATGGCGAGGAGCGCGAAGGCAGCCGGGACGAAACCTACATTGTCGTGATCCGCGAGGACGACGGTGATAAGCACGAGTGTGAATTGGACGACATGGCCGAATGGGAAAAGTACAGCGAGGGTGCCAGCGTCTCGCTCAAGCTGAAGATCACCGGCGGCGCGGACTGCGACACTCTGAAAATCGCCGAATAACACATACAACCTTATGTAACCCACATCCCGCCCCTGGATCGAGCAAAATCGGAATTTATCTGGCAGGCTTGAGATCAGGGGAAAGGCTGGCGGTCACCAGACGGCTAACGTAGTCGTTCCTTGCCAATAGACCCGTTCAAGCAAGCCAAAAACGTGGGCTAACTGGGAAAGCCTAAGATGAAAAACTGTTATTTGGTTCTTGGCGTTATCCTTATCGCCTATCTATTGGTTGCTGTCATGTCTATGGGAGAAGAAAGAGATACTCGTTTTCCAATGCCCTATGGAGCAGACAGTATCTCTGATGATACAGCTACTGCTATTTTCGTCCTGCTGATTATCGTGATTTTTGTGCTTTTTATCCTGCCAGCCCTTTAGCCCATATTCTGCACCCAAGAAATGCGTTTCCAGAATGAATCGCTAGACCTCTCCGGGGCGGTTGGCACAAGCTGGTATATAATAGATTTAGCTACCGTTGACCACATCGTAGCGGCGGAAGCCCACATATTATCAAGCAAGCTGCCGAAGATAGGCGCGTCAATGGCGCGGTGTCTTCGGTTTTGTTTCTGGTGGATGGAATTTCGCTATGGGACCATCCAAACTGAGACGACGTTGTGCGCCGTATCAAAATACACGGAGGATAGATCATGCCGAACGTCGATAACGTTGGCGATCGTACAACGAATCGGATACGCTGGATTGCTCGGATTTGGGGAACCTTGATCGTTGCAATCACACTACTTATACTCATCGGCTATGCCTGGAACTGGGTGACAACTGGTAAAGCAGACCCACATGCGGCAGAGGATTATCCCCCGATTGAAAACCTGCCCCCGCTGTTCGGTTTTCTGAGTGTCCTGGGATTGGGCGTTGCCTGGCGTTGGGAGGGATTAGGAGCGGCGATTACCCTGGGTTTCAATCTGGCAGGCCTTCCGGTGCTTCTGATTCATTGGCCGATTACTCATGATTTCCCTCGCTATCTTGTGGCCCCGTATGGTACATGGATGATAATCGCCATTCCTGGCGCATTATTCCTGATTTGTTGGTGGCGATCGAAAAAGAGGGTAATTCCTCAGCACGATGCATAACACCCGCGCCGGGAAATGGTCCCGGCGTTTTGTTTTTGACCGCCTGCCGGGCCGGTCTTTGCGGTTCGATTAGCCAGGCGAGTACCGGCGCGACGTTCGTTTTGCTGGCGCGGTATAGATTGTGAGAGCTTGTTAACAATTCAGGCTTAGTACACTGCGGTGATTGTTTCGGCGTTGTCGAGTATGGCATAATGAAAATATGCCTAGCAACGACGAAGCGCTTCTGATCAAACGGGCACGCCAGGGCGAACGTGACGCCATAGCCGCGCTGTACCGGCGGCATGTCCAGGCGATCTACCGTTATGTTCGCTACCGGGTGCCAGAAGACGCCGCAGCAGATGACCTGACCGCGGAGGTCTTTTTGCGTATGGTGGAGGGGTTGCCCCGCTTTCAGCTTAATGGCGCGCCGTTTGAGGCATGGCTGTACCGGATTGCGTCGGCGCGCGTGGCCGATCATTACCGGCAGCGATCCCGCCATCCACAGCAAGCGCTGTCTGATACGCAGGCTGACCGGTCCGTGTCGCCCGAAGGCGTATTGCAGACCACCGAAGAAGAGGCCGAACTGCGGACCGCCTTACAGCAGTTGAGCGCGGAGCACCAGGACATCCTGCTGCTTCGTTTTGTTGAGCGCAAGAGCCACGCCGAGGTGGCGGAGATTCTAGGTAAGTCGGTAACAGCCATCAAGAGCGCGCAGCACCGCGCGCTGTCACGGCTGGCCGAGTTGTTGGGTTCGAACGGGAAAGCCCGACATTATTTGCGAGGGTCAGATGAGTAGCGCGCAGCGGGTCAACGAGCTTGCCGACCGCCTGGACCAGGCGCTGCCACCGCACAGTCAAGCCGTGCCGGAACAATCCGCCGGTGGTGATCCCCTGGTGGATGTGGCGCGGCGGCTGGCGAGCGGGCCGCACCCGGTGATGAGCCAGGCTGTGGTGGACCGGATCGAGACGCGGGTGCTTGCCCGTGTGACGAACCGGCCCCGGCTGCGTTTCACGCACCGGCAGCGGGTGGTGCAGGTTGGCCGCTGGGTAGCGGCGGCGTGCCTGGTGCTGGTGCTGCTGGCTGTTGGAACGGCGCGCGCGTCGGCTGACAGCCTGC
Source organism: Anaerolineae bacterium (assembly GCA_016926875.1). GTDB lineage: Bacteria > Chloroflexota > Anaerolineae > Aggregatilineales > Aggregatilineaceae > JAFGNU01. Next base: position 20,484 of record JAFGNU010000056.1, read on the forward strand.
CCGGCGATACGCTCTACCCGGTCAAGCGGCTGGTCGAGCGCGGGCGGCTGGCGCTGTCCGGCGATACGGGCGATGTCTCGCTGCGCTTGGATTTTGCCGACCGCCGCCTGGACGAGTTCGAGGCGCTGCTGGAACGGGGCGAGATCAACCTGGACACGCTCAACGATGCCGTCGAAGAGATGATCGGGGCGCTTGACCTGGTCCAGGAAGGCACCGGACCACGTGAAGAAACGGCAACGCGGCTGGTCGATCTCAGCGAGCGGCACATCCAACTGGCCGAAGATGCCAGCGCGCGTGTCGAAACGGACCAGGCGAAAGCTAAAAAGCTGCACGACGTGGCCGCCGAAGCCCGGCAGATCGCACAGCAGGCGCGTGATCTGGTCAATCCGTCCCCCGAACCGGAAGTCCGCGTGCCGCGCGCATTCCCATTGCCTATCCAGCACCGGCTCTACCCGGCAGCAGCGCAGGTAGAGTCCAGGGGTGGGCATAGCGCCACGCCGTCGTTTGTGACCGGGACCGGCGAAACGGTGTTGTTTGTGATACCGTCCGCGCGGATGCCGGGGACCGATGTACCGCGCGCCGACCATGATAACGCCAGCCCGCAGCCGCCAGCGGCGAGTCAGCCGGGCGGTGAGCACTCCCCGGAGGGCGCAGATAACGCGGTTGTTCGCTGGCCGGATGTGACCATCGAGCCGGATGCTCACCCGGTAGACGTGACGCCCGCCAGTGCAACCCCCGTGCCGCCGCCGGATGGGGGTGGTTGGAATACGCCGGTTGATCTGATCATTTCGCCGGATACGCCAGAACCGGTCTGGACGCCGGGACCGCCCGATGGTCAACCCGATGATGCTGACTGGCAGTACCCGTTTGCCAGGCCGGATGAAGATACCCCGGTGCCCGCACCGACCGTCGAACCGCCGCCCACCGTTGAACCGACCGATCCGCCGCCAACGGAGGAACCGACACCGGAACCAGCGCCGACCGACGAGCCAACGCCAGTGCCAGCGCCGACAGAGGAACCCACACCTGAGCCGGTGCCCACCGACGAGCCAACGCCAGAACCGGTGCCCACTGATGAGCCAACGCCGGAACCCGTGCCAACGGAGGAACCCACACCTGAGCCAGCGCCGACCGAAGAACCAACCCCGGAGCCAGTACCGACCGAAGAGCCGACACCGGTATTTGATGAGATATATGTTGATAACCCACCTGATCCGGATGATGATGAGGTGATCCGCGACCTGACCGATCTCACGCCGACGCCGGAACCGACCGAAGAACCGACCACTGAGCCGACCGTCGAACCGCCGCCGACCGAAACACCGGAACCGTCGCCTACAGACGAAACGGTTGATCCGCTGCCGACGGAAGCAGTGCCAACTGCCGAGCCGACTGTTGAGCCAACCGTTGAACCAACGTCGGAACCGCCGCCGACCGAAACACCGGAACCGTCGCCTACAGACGAAACGGTTGATCCG
>JAFGNU010000057.1 GCA_016926875.1 Anaerolineae bacterium
TGCACAAAAATGCCTTCAATCGGTACGAATGCTTCGAAATACTCCCGGTAAAGCGGCACGATGCGCGCGATGTGCTGCGCCAGCGGGTTGTCCGCCTGCGTATAGCGATCCAGGTGATCGGGCGTCATGTTGACTTGGTGCGTCACGTCCAGCCCGACCATCGTCACCGGCCAGTCCGCGCCAAGGACGATGTCCGCCGCTTCGGGATCGTTGCGGATGTTGGCTTCGGCGCTGGGGGACGCGTTGCCGGGGCACAGCGCGTTGCCGCCCATCAAGACCACCTGCCGGACGTTGGCCGCGATGCGTGGTTCCAGGCGCAGCGCCAGCGCGATGTTGGTCAGCGGGCCGATGGGCACCAGCGTGATCGCGCCCGGCTCGCTCATGACCTGCTCGATGATGAATTCGGCGGCGGTCTGGGGCACCGGCTCGGTCATGGGCGGGGGCAGGTGGACGTTACCCTGCCCGTCGTCGCCGTGCACGTAGGGCACCGGCCCTTCATACGGCCCGGTCAGTGGATCGTCCGCGCCCTTAGCGACCGGGATATCGATCCGGTCCGCGATCTCCAACAGGCGCAGCGCGTTGATCGTCGCCAGGTCGGTGTGGACGTTGCCAAAGATGGTCGTCAGGCCGATCACATCCAGTTCTGGCGAGCGCAGAGCAAAAAAGATCGCCATCGTGTCATCCACGCCGGGATCGGTGTCGATAATGATTTTGTGCGGCATGTAATTCTCGCTTTAAATCTGGCCGCGTGTCCTACTCTGGCCGGTAAATAGCATCTGACATATCGCCCACGTATTCCGGCAGGTTGGTATGTCCAAGTTGCTGCCGGATGGCATGCGCCTCGCCGGTGTGGAACCAGTAGTGAAAGATATTGCGCAGCAGCGACGTGCCAACGCTCTCGCCCATCGGTTTGCCCTGCGGAGCGAGGTGCGTTTGCAGAATCGCGGGCGTCAGCGTGTCCAGGTATGTGTCGGCGGCGCGCGTGATGTCTTTCCACGCGGCGAACATATCGGCCAGCGGCGGCGTGCTGGGTGGGCTGCCATAGCCGACCAGGTCAAACAGGTTGAGATGCATCTCTATGCCCTGCGCGCTCAGCACCCACAGGTAGTTTTCCTGGGTCGCCAGGTGCCCCACCATCCAACTGATGCAGTTCATCGGCTCCAGGCGGCGCACGGCGTCTTCCTCGCTCACCCCTTCCATGCAGCGCATAAACTCGCTGCGCGCAAACCGCAGTTGAGCTACTAACAGATGTGGCATGATTCCCTCCTGGTTATTCTCCGCCGTAAAATTGCGCGATCGCGGACGCAATCTGCGCCGCAACGTGCGCGTTATTGACCAGCGCCGCGATGTTGGCCGTCTGCGAGCGGCCCCCGGTTAGCTCCAGCACTTTACCCAGCACAAACGGCGTGATTTCTTTGCCGTGAATCCCGGCTTCGTCGGCCAGCCGGGTTGCTTCCTTGATGGCAGCTTCGGCTTCGTCCACCGGCAGCGCGTCAGCTTCGGGCACGGGCACCGTGACCAGCGTGCCGTGCTGCAAGCCTAACCGGTCCCGCGCGGCGGCGACGGCGGCGGCTTGCTCCGGCGTATCCACGCGCTGATCGATGGGCAGGCCGCTCGACCGGCTGTAGAAGGCGGGCAGCGTATCGGTGCCGTAACCGATAACCGGCACGCCCTGCGTTTCGAGCACTTCCAGCGTCAGCGGCAGGTCCAGGATCGATTTGGCGCCCGCGCATACGACCGTGATCGGCGTGCGGCCCAGTTCGATCAGGTCGGCGGAGACGTCCTGCGGGTGGCCGCGATGCACGCCGCCGATGCCGCCCGTGGCAAAGACCTTGATCCCGGCCATGTGCGCCGCGATCATCGTGCCTGCGACGGTTGTTGCGCCGTGCTGGTGCAGCCCGGTCACGATTGGCAGGTCGCGCCGCGAGCACTTGCGCACGCCCTGCTGGCCCAACTCGGCCAGGCGTTCGATCTGCGGTTGGTCCAGCCCGACGATGATCTGGCCGTCCAGTATCCCGATGGTGGCCGGGATCGCGCCTTCGGCCCGGATGGCGGATTCCATCGCCAGTGCCGTATCGAGGTTGGCCGGGTAGGGGAAACCGTGCGTGATCAGGGTCGATTCCAGCGCCACGACCGGCGACCCGGCCAGCAGCGCCGCGCGCACTTCGTCCGAATAGTGCAGCTCCTGGTTCATCCGCTTATCACCTTTACCTGGACGCGCCTGTCGCGCGGTCCATCAAATTCGTAAAACAGGATGCTTTGCGACCCGCCGAGCAGCAGCGCGCTCTTGTCGATCACCAGTTCGATGCTGTGCCCGATCAAGGCGGCTTTGATGTGTCCGGCAGCGTCGGCGGGGGTGTCGTACTGGTGTTTGAAGTCAACGCGCGTGGGCACCAGGCGGCGCAGTTCGGTGATGATGTCTTCCGGCGTGGCAGGGTCCAGCGCAGAGTTGATCGTCACGGCGGCGGTGGTATGCGGCACGATCACAACACACAGGCCCGCCGTTACGCCGGATTGTTCGACGGCATTGGATACCAGCGGGGTGATGTCTACCAGCGACTCGCCCGGTGGTGTTTTAAGACTGAGTATGCTCAGCATGAGAACCCTGACTCGATCCCGGCCCGGCGCAGGATCGCCAGCACGTCCGCGCAGGTGGGGGCGTTGCTGCCCGCCCCGACTCGCTGCACAACGGCTGCGCCCATGGCGTTCGCCAGTTGGGCTGCGTCGAATAAGTCCAATCCGCGCAGCAGGCCCGCCGTGAACGCCCCCGCGAAACAGTCGCCCGCGCCGACGGTGTCCACTACCTCGACGTCAAAGCCGGGCACGTGTTCCAGGCCGTCGGCAGTGACCAGCGAACATCCACCCGGACCGTGTTTGATCACCAGTGTCGATGGTCCCTGGTTGAGCAGCGTGCGATAGGCCGCTTCGCCGGACTGCCCCCCGGCTGCAAACGGCACTTCGTCATCGGTCATCAACATAATGTGGGCGCGCTCGACAACCCAGCGGATCAGATCGGGCGGGACCGTTGCCATAAACGGCCCAACGTCCAGCAGCACCGGCACGTTGGCGTCCAGCGCGCATTCGACGGCACGCCGCGCCATTGGCACGACGCGCTCCTCGGCCAGTGTATAGCCCGCCAGAAACAGGGCATCCGATTTGTCAATGCGCCGGTCCAATCTTCCGGGATAAGACACGTCGCCACCGCTGCCATAATGCCCGATAAATGTGTGTTCTCCGGTGGCCGGATCGGTCAGCGCGATGACCAGTGTTGACGTGGAGCCGGGCATGCTCACGACATAGGAAATATCAATGCGCTCGCGCTTAAGAACATCAACGATCTGTTTGCCGAAGCAGTCATCGCCCACCGTCCCGGCAGCGTACACGTCCAGGCCCAGCCGCCGCGCCGCAATCATAAAATTAGCCGCGCCGCCCGGTTCGACCCGGCGTTGGGTAGGTTCCTGGAATTCGCCTGCCCGGATGGGCAGTTGGACCGGCAGCGTAATATCCAGCACCAGGTCACCAACAGAAACAACCGATTGTGTCATAACAGCCTCTCAACGTTATTGGGGCATAGTGCCCTATTGCGATTCAACCAGCTTGTTCAGCCCCTCGGCGATCTCGCGGACCCGGTACGACGCAAAGACCTCGTCCGCGTCCAGCACGGCGAGGTGCGCCGGATCAAATGCGTTAATGCCCGCGTAGGCGCCCGCGATGGCGCACGCAATCGCGCCGACGGTATCCGCATCGCCGGATAGGTTGGCGGCGTAGATGGCCGTCTGGCGGGGATCGCCGTTTGCCATCGCCAGCACGCCAAACGCCGATCCGACCGTCTCCGGCACGGACAGTGACGCGCCGATCACGTCGTACAATTCGCGCAGGCGGAACAGCTCATCGCCCGGCCCGCGCGCGATCTGCACGGCCATCTGAATCCGCCGCGCAGCCGACGGGGCCAACCAGCGGCGGCCCTTTTTACGGCCCAGTTCCGCGCCCATCACGCCCGCAGCGATCACGGCATCCAGCGGCACGTCATCCAGCATGGCGACGGCTATCGCCGCGGCTACCGCGCACGCGCCTGATACGGCGGCGTTGGTGTTGTGGGTGGGGATGCACGCCGTCGCCGCATCCTCGACCGCGCCAATCGGATCGCCGGGGTGCAGCAGGCCGACCGGCGAAATCCGCATCGCCGCGCCGTTGGTATCGCCCCACAGGCCGGTAGTCTGCGGGTCATCGCCGCGTTTGAGCGCCTGCACGCCGCGCCGGGTGCTCGGTCCCACGTAGGGCGAGTCGTCGCCGCCGACACGGTCATACCACGCGATGATCGCCTTGACTGCCGCGTCCAGCGACACGCCGCCGTGCTCGATGAACGAGCGCGCCAGCGAAAACGCCTGCTCCGAATCATCGGTGATGCGCCCGGCTGGCAGGCCGAAGTGCACCACGTGATCGGCAGGGCCGGGTTTGAACTCGGTGATCCAGCCGCCGTAAGCGTCCCATGTCTGGTCGATGTCAAAATAGGCGGGCATTCCCCAGGCATCACCAAGCGCCTGCCCGTACAGGCCGCCAAGAATTTTATTTTTGTAGCTCACAATCAAATCCTTTACTCAAGGTAAGAATACGGCTCAGTCCAGCTCAAAGCTCTCGCCGGGCTGTAACAGCACGGCCTGCGCGCTGGTTTCGGCGGCCACACGTGCGCCCCACGCCTTTTCGTCTTGTTTGATCCCTTCCCAGGTGTTGTAGTGCATCGGCATGGCAAACCGGGGCTTGAGCAGCCGCAGCGCCCGCAGCGCATCGTCCGGCCCCATCGTCACGGCGTCTCCAATGGGCAGGATCGCCAGGTCGATGCCCTCGTCACCGTATAACTGCATATCCAGAAACAGCCCGGTATCCCCGGCGTGATAGACCGTCTGCCCGCCTGTGCTGCGGACCAGGACACCGCACGGCGGCCCGGCGTAGCTGCCATCCGGCAGCCTGGAACCGTGATGCGCAATGGTCAGCTTGACTTTGCCAAACGGATAGTTGACTGTGCCACCGATGTGCTGCATCTGCGTTTTGACGCCCTGCGTATCCAGCCAGTGCGCCAGTTCGGCTACGGTGATGACGGTCGCGCCGGTTCGCTGGGCGAGCGGGATCGTATCGCCCAGGTGATCGCCGTGCCCGTGCGTGACCAGGATATAGTCGGCCTCTACTTTGTCAGGCGTGAGGTTGGTCATTGGGTTGTCGGTCAGCCAGGGATCGATCCAGACGTTGTACCCATCGATCTGCAAAGCGAAGGTGGCGTGTCCCCACCAGGTGACTTGTATTGGCATGTTGTAACCCTTCTGTCAGGCAGGAGCAGCCTCGCTGCACCCAGTCCCGGTTGAGTTGGCAAGGGGCAGGTTGTGCCTGCCCCCATTTGACTATGTACGCTGTTACAACAGCGTGATCACGCAGTCACAGCCGCGTGCCCCCCGTTGCGCAGCAGGTATTGCCCGCCCAGTTGCAGCCAGATCAGGATGCCCGCTACCAGCCCGGCGCCCATCCCGATCAGCGCGATGGTGGCGTCTGACAGGTCCAGGGTGGACGATCCGACCTGCTGGCCGTTGGCCGCAACCAGGAACAGCATCATGAACAGGCCAACATATACCCACAACGACGCAATCGCCGCGCCCGCGCTGGCCCACCACTGCCATTGGCCGATACGCTCAACGTGCAGGATGAACGGCAGGTTGATCCCGATCAGCACCAGCGAGAGGATCGCGATCATGATCCCGCTGGCGGTGACATCGTCGATTACTTTGGTAAAGCCCTGCGGCGCAGAGAACATGCTCACGGCGACGATGATGCCGAGCACGGCGGTCATCGCCATGAACATGTGCAGCACGCTCAGGCGGCGGATCGCCGACCAGTAATGCACGTCGAACTGCTCGCCCTCGGCGGCGCGCAGCGTGCGCACGCGCGAACCAAGCTGTGATTGCAGCGCATAGATCACCAGCGCCATCACGGTTGCCAGGTAGGGCACCATCTGCGGAAGCTGCGACGGGATTTCCAGCGAGCCAATGCGCGTTGAGATCGCGTCGAAAAAGCCGAAGATCAACGACGCCAGCGCCGTCCCGATGGGATTGCCGCCGCCCAGGTAGGGCGTAGCCAGCGCAATGAAGCCGCGCCCGGCAGTCATGTCACGCTGGTAAAACGCCAGGTAGCCCATGCTCATGTGCACACCGCCCAACCCGGCCAGCACCCCGCTGATCGCCAGCGCCAGGTAGCGCACGCGCTGCACGCGGATGCCCACCGAGGCCGCCGCTTCGGGGTTCTCGCCTACGGCCAGCATGTGCCTGCCGGTAGGCGTGCGGTACATCACGTACCATACCAGCCCGACGGCGATAAACGCGATCCATGTCATGACGCTCTGGTTGTCGAAGATCTTGAAGAAAAAGGACACGATCGGGATGTCGGCCAGGAAGTCCGGCAGTTGGATAAACGGCATTTTCATGCTGTCCAGGCTGCCCTGTGTGTTGCCCCGGTCGCCAGTCAGCTCATACATGATCGCCACCGTTACCGCCGAACCGAGGAAGTTCAGCGCAATGCCGGATAGGATCAGGTCGGCTTTTAATCGCAAATGGAAAAACGCCAGCAGCAGCGCCATCAACACGCCCAGCAGCACGCCCATCACCAGCCCCAGCCAGGGGCCAATGGTTGTGCCGGTATCTGCGCCAAACCAGTCCCGGGCGTAGGCGCTGAAGACCACGCCCGTAAAGGCCGACACGAGCATAATGCCTTCCAGCCCGATGTTGATCACGCCGGTCCGGTCGGAAATCAACGCGCCCAGCGAGGGCAGCAGGATCGGCGTGGTTACGCGCAGGATCGCGGCCAGGAACGCAGCACTAAAAATTCCTTCGATGACATTTTCAAACATGGGCGGTTCCCTCCACGGGCGGGTGTGCCTGGGCCGGTATATCTGGTGGCGCACCATCCAACTCAACCGTACCGCGCCGCCGGATGCGCCGCCGCCGGAAGAATGTTACCAGCGCTTCCGCCGTGATCAGCAAAATGATAATTGACTGGATAATGCGCACGACTTCAAAGCTGACGTTGGCGTCACTTTCCATAAAACGCGCGCCGGTGCGCAGGTAGGAGTACAGCAGGCCGGTGAAGGGCGCTACCAGCGGGTTATTGCGCGCCAGCAGCGCCACAACAACTCCCTCAAATGCCAGCCCCATCGAGATGTTCAGGATCAGGCGGCGGTGGATGCCCATCGCCAGGTGCGCTCCCGCCAACCCGGCCACCGCGCCGCTGATCGCCATTGCCAGCATGATCGTGCGCTTGGTATTCACGCCGCCGTAGTCGGCAAACTTGATGTTCGCGCCGATCATGCGAATCTCGTACCCAATCGGCGTGCGGAACATGATCAGCCATGTCAGCAGCACAACGGCGATCAGGAGATAGATCGCCAGCGTGATCTGGGTGCCTTCTACAATCGGCGTGAGCGTGCCCTTGTTCGGGAACCAGCTAGATGCCACGTACCCGGCGTCGTCGGGTTTGAGTTCAAAGGTCAGCACCATTTCGTAAAAGCGCGTGGCGATGGTGTTGAGCATCAGGGTCGAGACCAGTTCGTTCGCGCCCAGGTACGCTTTCAACGCGCCGGGCAGCAGTCCCCACAGGAACCCGGCAGTTGCCGCCGAGAGCAGGGCAACCGGCACGACCAGCTCTTTTGGTGCATCGCCAAACTTCAGCGCCACGATGCCGGACACCAGCACCCCAAAATACAACTGTCCCTCGGCTCCCAGGCTAAACTGCTCGGCGCGGAAGACCAGCGCAATCGAAAGCCCCAGGATGATCAGCGTGATCGCATCTTGAATCCAGAACGACCAGCGCAGCACGCGGTCCAGCGGGCCGAGCAGGAAGGCGTTGTAGGCGACTTTGGTCTTGGACAGCGTCTCGCCGATCTTCTGGTTCAGCGTCAGTTCTTCGGGTTGGACCTGAATAGTATAGACACCGTCGGCGGGCAAAACGAAGGCTTCGATGGCGGCGTCTTTTTGACTGTTTAGATCGCGGTGAGCTTCGAGCTGCTCTGCGGAGACGCTGTCGCTTTTAGCCAGCGTTTTCCCGCTCTCATCCACCAGCGCAAGCTGCAAATCTACCTCGATATTCTGCCGGGTGGGGAAGGCCAGGATCGTCACCGCGTCGCCCTCCGTCCCGGCGAAGCGATAGGCCGCCTTTTTGAGCGGTTCTTTGTGATCCGGGTTATTGAAATCCCCGGCGCGCGCCGCGCCGTATTCGACATCCATGCCTTCCACGTCCGGCGCGGTGCCGTCCGATTCGAGCGTGACTCGAAACTCGCCCTGGATAAAGCGGTTGGCCGCATCCAGGTTGAAGGCTGCTGTCATCAGGTAGCCGATCAGCAGCGCCACGATCACCGTCAGCGTCACGCGCAGCGCGTCCCAGCGCAGTTCGATCACAAACAGGGTCACGCTGGCCCCGATCAGCGTATTGATCAGCAGCACGCTCTGGTAATCGGGCGTGTCTTTCATCAGGTCAACCGACCCATCAAAAATGCGGTACGTGATGGCATAGGTCACGGCTGCCCCGATCAACACGCTGAAGACCAGGAACACGATCTTTCTGGAAAATCCCTGCGGATTCAGTCTCATTGATACTGCTCCATCTCTTCGGCAGGCTGCCGCTCCGCGCCCAGCATGTACAGGCCCAGTCTTTCCTCGGTCAGGTCGGGCGTGTTGTGGAAGATCGCCACAATCTCGCCGTTGTACATGACCATAATCCGGTCGGACAGCTTCATCACTTCTTGCAAGTCTGCCGACACCAGCAGGATCGCCAGCCCGTCGGTGCGCTTATCAACCAACTGCTGGTGGATGTACTCAATCGCGCCAATGTCCACACCGCGCGTCGGCTGGGCGGCGATCAGCAGGCGCGGCGACGACGACAGCTCGCGCGCCAGCACCACGCGCTGCATGTTGCCGCCGGACAGCGAGCTAACCGGCAGTTCGCCGCTGGGTGCCAGGATGTTGAAGCGGTCGATCAGGCTGCCGCCGTTCGACCGGATTGACTGAGGGTTGAGCAGCCCGGTCCGCGTGAACGGCGGGCGGTAGTAGCGGTCCACGATCAGGTTGTCGTTGATGCTCGCCAGCAGGGCTACGCCGTTGGTCAGCCGGTCTTCGGGGATGTGCGCTACCCGCGATTCACGGACCTTGCGCGGTCCCGCGCCCAGCACCGGCGCGCCATCGACAAACGCCTCACCGCCGGTCGCTTCGCGCAGCCCGGTCAGTACTTCGATCAGTTCGGTCTGGCCATTGCCTTCCACCCCGGCGATGCCGAGAATCTCGGACTCGTAGACCTTAAACGTCGCGTTGTGCAGCAGCATACGCCCGGTTTCATTGACGTAGGTCAGGTCATGCGCTTCGAGCACCGGGGCGCCACGTTCAACCGGCGGCTTGTCGACCACCATGAACACCTCGCGCCCGACCATCATCCGGGCCAGTTCGGCCTGGTTGGTGTCGACGGTGACGACGGTGCCCACGTGGCGCGCGTCACGCATCACGGTCACACGGTCGGAGATCTCCATCACCTCGCGCAGCTTGTGCGTGATGAAGATCACGGTTTTGCCTTCGGTGACCAGGTTGCGGATCGCCCGGAACAAGTCCTGTGTTTCGCGCGGGGTGAGCACGGCGGTAGGCTCGTCCAGGATCAGGATTTCCGCGCCGCGATACAGCGCCTTCAGGATTTCGACGCGCTGGCGCATTCCAACCGGCACGGTATCGACGCGCGCCGTAGGTTCAACCACCAGCCCGTACTGCTCGGACAGCGCCTCGGTATCGTGGATCGCCTTCTGCCGATCAAGCGTGAGTCCGCCCGCCGCCGTCGATTCCATGCCGAGCGCGATGTTTTCGGCAATACTGAACGAGTCCACCAGCATAAAGTTCTGGTGCACCATGCCGATCCCCAGGTCAATAGCTACCTGGGGGTTGGGGATATGAACATGCTCGCCGCGCAGGAAAATAGTGCCGGATGTGGGCGTTTCGAGGCCGTACAGCACTTTCATCAGGGTGCTTTTACCAGCCCCGTTTTCACCAACCAGCGCGTGGATTTCGCCCTGTTCGACTGACAGATCAACCCGGTCGTTGGCCAGGACGCCGTTGGGGTAAATCTTGACAATGTTTTGTGCTTCTATGAGGGGCATAATCACTCTTCCCAAGTAGTCAGCCGGGGCTGATGCCTTAACCGCTTGTGACCGGACGGGGTAACCAATGTGTCTTGCCGGGTATGGTCTGAGGCAGCCTGTTTTCCAATAGTTGTTTCCATAACGAAAACTTTTGAAACCATAAATATGCCGGTTGGCAAACTATAGCGTGGGGCGGTCACAGCGTCAAGCCGGGTGAACACGTCCGGCTTCTTCTGTGCCACCGCATCCCACATAACCGTAATCATACACCAACCGGACGTTGTGCGCGCATGCCGAACGACGGAAATCGCGCTGATTTTTTGCTCACCTGCCAATAAGAGTGGTACACTGCCTCCGCAGCAGGCGGCACGTGGAGCGCCTGCCTGTACCGAGAAAGGTATAGTCCTTATGCAATTGATTATTGATACGGATGTCGGCGTAGACGATGCCCAGGCGATCATGCTGGCCCTGACGCACCCCGGTCTAACGGTCGAGGCGATCACGGCTGTCAGCGGCAATACGACGCTCGATAACGTGGTGCGTAACATCTTCACCGTGTTGGACGTGATGCAGGCCGCCGATATACCGGTCTATCGCGGGGCGGAGTGCCCGCTGCTGCCGGACTTATGGGAGCGCGATCCCAACGTGCACGGCGGCGACGGGTTGGGCGACCTGCCGGACCGCCCGCCAACCCACCGCGAGGTGGAAGCCGAACCCGCCGCAGTGGCGCTGGTCCGGCTGGCGAACGAATCACCCGGCGAACTGACGCTGATCGCGCTCGGCCCGCTGACGAATATTGCGCTGGCCTGCCGCCTGGACCCGGACTTTCCGCAAAAGATCAAGCAGTTTGTGTTCATGGGCGGCACGATCTCGGCCTTTGGCAACACGCGCATCGTCACCGCCGAGTTTAATGTTCACTGCGATCCCGAAGCGGCGTATATTGTGCTCGATGCCTTCCCGCAGTCGGTCATGCTCTCGTGGGAAACCACGATGCAGCACGCGTTCCCCTGGGAACAGTACGACGCACTGGCCGCGATCCCGACCGCTGCCGGGCGTTTCTTCCGCGATACGTCGCGTACCACGCGCGCGCTGCTGCAACGATACCCGCAGGTGCCCGGCTACCTGCTGCCCGATCCGTTGGCAATGGCGATCCTGCTCGATCCCGACCTGATCCAGGCCAGCAGCCAGCACTATGTCACGGTGGAATTGAACGGGCGCAGCACGCGCGGGCAGACCGTGATCGATTACCTGGGGCTGCACGGACGCGAACCGAATGTTGAGATCATCACCGGGCTGGACACCGGCGGCGTGTACGCTATGTTCGAGCGCGCGCTGAGCTGATCGCCGCCTGGATGTGAGCGCGTGAACCAGTTACCGGACGCCGGGTTTGTGGACCTGCTGCGCGAATTAACCCAAACGCCGGGCATCGCCGGGCACGAAGATGCCATCGCGCGCCAGATGGCCGGTGGGCTGGGTCGGTATGCCGATCATGTGCAGATCGATTCGCTTGGCAACGTGATCGCCCGCCTGGGCGATGCAGGGGCTGCGCCCCGGATCGCGGTGCTGGCCCACATGGACACGGTCGGCTTCCTGGTCAAACGTTTCAACCCGGATCGCACGCTGGGGGTAGTGCCGGTCGGCGGCGTGAACCTGAAAGCGCTGCCGGGATCGGCGGTGCGGGTAGGCGATCTGCCCGGCGTGATCGATGTGCGCGCGCAGCACCTTGCGCAGCCCGGCGACCTGGCTGTTACGGCAGACGACCTGGCTGTCCAGATTGATCCTGGTGTCGCGCCGGGGATCGTGATCACAACACCTGTCACCTATGCGCCGCAGTTTACCGCGCTGGGCGGCGGGCTGGTGTGCGCGCCCTACCTCGACAACCGCGCCGGGTGCGCGGTGTTATGGAAGCTTGCCGCGCAGTTAGCAGCCGATCCGCCGCCGGGTGCTGTATACTTGATAGGAACCGTGCAAGAAGAAACAACCTGCGCCGGGGCGATGTGCGTCTTGCAGGCCGTGATGCCGGATGCCGCGATTTTTGTGGATGCCACGCTGGCCTACGATACGCCCGGCACGCACGGGCGCGGCGCAGTGCAGTTGGGCGGTGGGCCGGTCTTGACGGCGTTTTTGTATGTGAGCGGCCTCAACGGCTGGCACGCACACCCCGGCTTGCGCGCCCATCTTCAGCACAACGCGGCGGCACAGGGCATCCCGGTTCAGCAGGATGCGATCCGGGGTTTGATGAGCGACGCGCGGGCGGCGTCCTGGCTAGGGATTCCGAGCGCGCTGGTTGGCCTGCCAATGCGCGGTAAACATGCGCCGCTCGAAACCATTCATTTAGACGATCTGGAACACGCGGTTAGCCTGCTGGCTGCCGCGCTGCGCCATCCGTTAGCAGACCTGTCAAGGGGGTGAGGTTATGCCGCTTCAGGTTTTGAACAACGCTTTACCGGGGCTGCAAAGAAGTCTTAACCAGTTGGAAGCTGTCAACGATGCGGACGCCCTCTGGAACCTGCTGGCGCGGCTGCTGGTAGCCCACGCGCCGACCGGCGGGGCTAACCTGCTCGGCGGCATCGGGGACGATATCGCCATCATCGCGGACGGGCTGGGACTGCGCGACCGTGTTAAGCCCTATCTTGGCTCGACCGGCAACACCGGCATCTGGCTCGGAGCCGACAAGCAGTCACTCGACCTGGTGGTTGTAGCGCACATGGACCGGCCTTCGTTCCGCGTACGTTCGCTGGACGACGGGACGTTATACTCGGTTTGCGCCAACCGCTTCCCGCCGGGCGAATACCGCGCGTCTGCAAAAGCCGTGCGCTTTGAACGAGGGAAGCTGGTAGTCAGCGCGGCAGGCATGTTGATCTCGAACAAAACAGGTGATGCGGAATCGCTGCGTTTTGAGATCAAGCAGGGCAAGCTGGCGTGGCACGACACCGTGATGATGGATGTGAATCCCAGCCGCACGGACGACACGGTGATCGGCAGCGGGCTGGACAACAGCCTGGGTGTGCTGACGGCGCTGCTGACGGCGGCGGCCCTGCGCGGGATCGAAGATGTGCTTCGCCGCCAGGAAAAACGCTGTCTGTTTGTCTTCACCGATCAGGAAGAGGGCCTGCCAGATGGGGCATTTGGTGACGGCGCGGCGCGGCTGGCGCACCTGTTCCCACCGCCAACCTTCGGCTGCGTGGTGGTCGATGCGCAAGCCGCCGGGCCAGGGTTGATGCCGCAGTTGGGGCAGGGGGTGTGTTTTGGTGCGGCCTCCAAGTGGGGCAGCGGGTCAGTGGTCCCACCCAACTTTCACGCCCTGGCAATTGACCTGGCCGACACGCTAAATGCTGCCCGCGCCAATACGGCCCAGATGAATCACGGCTACCTGTCGCGTAGTGACGACATGGCTCTGGGCCGCTGGACGCGCGTGCTGGCGCTGGTTGGCCCGCCGATGACCGACCCGCACACTGGCTACGAATCCGCGCGCCTGACCGATGTGCAAAGTGCGGTGTGGGGTTTGTTGTACCTGGTTGCTGCCGTGATGAACCTGGCCCCGGACCTGATACCTCGCTACGGGCTGGGGCGCTGAAGTCCGAGGCTGTCGCGCAGTACGCAGCATAGGTTATTTACAGAGGATGCCATGCCCGGACATGCCGCCCTGTACACGATACACGGACCGCCGCCGGTGCCGCTGGTCCGCAAGCTGCCCGGCGTGTTGAACATCCGTGTAGACCAGCCTGCTGGGGAACCACCGACCAGTACCGGTTTGAGGTCGGCAGCACCCGGATAACGATCAACGCCCTGCCCGCCGATCAAGTAGCGGCGCACCTGAACGGTTTTTGCGGTTATGTTCAACACCTGCACGCCAACCGGCCCAGCCCGCATACCGGCCCGCTGGTTGCCCGGATTCGAGCGGTGAAAACCGTGTTGGGCTGCGTGATCGATCCGGACTGGGACGACGACGGGTTGGTATCCGAGGCGTTGTTCACCTTGAACCAGGCCCAGGCGGGCGTATTGTTTGCCCTCGATACGGTGTTCGATTCGGACGGCACGCCGCTGGTTGGGCCGCTGGCAACAGATTCAGCATAACCGCCGCCTGTACCCAGGAATGCTCTATGCCCGATCCATCCAAAACTGTGTTCATCAGCTACCGCCGCCAAGTTAGCTCGTACATCGCCCGCGCGATCTTTATGGACCTGCGCGCGCACGGCTACGACGTGTTTATGGACGTAGAGAGCATCGACAGCGGCGCGTTTGATACGATCATCCTCAACCAGATCGCGGCGCGGGTCCATTTTGTGTTGATCCTGGCGCCCGGATCGCTGGAGCGCTGTGCCGAGCCGGACGACTGGCTGCGCCGTGAGATCGAGTACGCAATGGACCTGGGACGTAACGTGGTGCCCGTGCTGGCTAACGGCTTCCAGTATGACGATCGGGCGCGCGGCTATCTCACCGGCAAACTGAGCGGTCTGCCGCGCTACAACGCGCTGACGCTCTACCACGAATACTTTGACGCGGGCATGAGCAAGCTGCGGACCCGCTTCCTGAAGCAGCCAGCAGCGGGCGCAGTGATCCCCGCACCGCCGGATGATGCCGCTGCCGTGCAGCGCCGAATTGACGAGGTATCCAGCCAGCCCACGCCCACCGGCGAGGAACTAACCGCCGAGAAATTTTTCAACCAGGGATTGGCCAGCATCGAACAGGGCGATTATGACGGTGCAATCGCCCACTTCAACGAATCAATCCGGCTGGCGCCCGGCGCGGTGGCGGCCTATGGCAACCGGGGTATCGTCCGCGCTCGCCAGGGCGATCTGGCCGGGGCCATCGAAGATTTCAGCGAGGTGATTCGCCTGACCCCGGCGGATGCGCGCGCCCACTATAACCGGGGCATGGCCCGCTATGACCGGGGAGACGCGGCGGGCGCACTGGACGACTACAACGCGGCGCTGGACATTCAGCCGCAGTACACCGAAGCGCTTGTTGGACGGGGCAACGCGCGCCGGGTGTTGGGTGACCTGGACGGCGCGCGGAGCGATTGGGATGCGGCGCTCCGGCTTGATCCGGCGAACGCAGTCGCGCTCAGCAACCGGGGCAATCTGCGCTGGCAGCAGGGTGATTCGAACGGGGCGCGGGCCGACTACGACGCCGCGATCCATGCCGATCCCAACTATGCCAGCGCCTACCACAACCGGGCGCTGCTGCGCATCGAAAGCGGTGATGTGACCGGCGCGCGGGCGGACTGTGATACAGCCCTGCGGATTGATCCGCAGCACGCAGAATCTTATGTAACGCGCGGTGTGGCCCGCAGGCAGCAGGGCGACGCCGCCGGGGCTTTGCAAGACTGGAACACGGCGATCCAACTCGACCCGGCGAAGGCTGCGGCGTATAACAACCGGGCGGCGCTGCGCCGGGAGCAGGGTGATAGCGCCGGGGCGCTGGCCGACTACGATGCCACGATCCGGCTCGATCCCCATTATTTCAACGCGTACTATGGCCGGGCGCTGCTGCGGTCGATGTTGGGCGACCAGGACGGCGCGCTGGCCGACTATGACGCACTGATCCGGCTGAATCCGCAGATTTTTGAGGCGTATGTAAACCGGGGCGCGATCCACACGCAGCGGGGCAACCTGGCGGGCGCGCTGGCCGATTTTAGCACTGCCGTGGAGTTGAACCCCCGGCACGCGATGGCCCACAACAACCGGGGCTGGATCTACCAGCAGATGGGCGACCATGATCGCGCGCTGGCCGACTATGACACGGCGCTGAAACTCGATCCCACGCTCAAGCTGGCACGTAACAACCGTGACCTGCTGCACCGCCTGAAAAAGCGCCGTTAGCCAGCCCGGTTACCGCGCGTCGATCAGGTATGAATCTGCCCAGAAGTAGCGGAACAGCAGCCGCTTGTCCACCGTTGTAAAACCCGCCGCCCGCAGGTCATCGATCCAGCCCTGGATCGGTCCCTCGTAGTTGGTGCGCGCCGCCGAACGGTCGAAGCAGCCGAACAGCACCGGCATCAAAAAGCCCTGCGCCACCAGCCCGCCGTCGTCGGCATATTCGGCCAGCCCGTTCTCGTAATGGGCTACAATGTAACGCGCGCGCTCCGGCGCGAACAGGTCGGCGAAGTCCGGCACGTCAAACTCCGCAATCAACAGGCGCGCGCCGTGCTGCCGCATCCAGGCGAACACCGGCGGGCGTTCTGCCGGGGGCAGGGATTGTAAGCTCCAGGTTGCCTGGATCACGTCCCAGGTGCTCGCCCCGGCCTGTATGTAGTGCTGGATCGTGGTGTTGGCGGCGTGATAAGCTATGCCCCGTTTTTCCAGCGCGGCGCAGGTGCGGGCCAGCATTGCCTCGGACGGCTCGACCAGGCCCAGGTGGGTGACAGCATCCGTCAGGGCAGGCAGCAGCGCCAGCCCATCCCCCACGCCAACGTCAAGCAGACTCAGCGCTTCGTATTGACCGTAGACCGCCTTTAGCGCGCTGCTGGCGGCTGCGTACAGCCCGACATTGCCGCCCCCGCGTATAAAGGCCGCGAACGCTTCGCCGTCCACGTACACGCCCGCTTTGCCCTGGTCCAGCACGCGCTGTAGGTAGGTGACGGCGTGCGTATAGACAAGGTTATCCGCTTCCAGGTCGGCGGCCCGGCGTGCGGCGGCCAGGGCGTCAGCGAACCGGTCTTCGCCAAAGGCCAGCAGCGCCACGTAAAATTGTTCGAGCGCTTCGGACGGCTGCGCATCCCGCACGCCCGCGTAGCCGTCGGCACGGTACTGTTCATACAACGATTCGAGCGCCATGAATACCTCCTGGTGATTGAATCAAAACAGGACGCCAGCCAGCGCCGCCGTCCCGCCAGTATACCAGACAGTGTAGTTGATCAGGCAGGCAGTGTGAACCAGAAGGTCGCGCCGCTGCCCGGTTCGGAATCAACGTCGATCTGGCCGCCGTGCGCCTCGACCACGCGCCGCGTGATCGCCAGCCCCAGCCCGGTGCTTTTTTCGCCGCCGGTGGGCCGGGCCGACAGCCGGGCAAAGTCCTGGAACAGCCGCTCGCGGTCGTTGGGATCGATGCCGGGACCTTCGTCCTGCACGCTGATGCGCCAGCCGAACGTCGTTTGTTTGACGCCGACGCGTACCGTGCTGCCGGGCGGCGAGTACTTGACGGCGTTGGAAACCAGGTTGTCGATCACCTGCCGCAGCCGGACCGGGTCAGCCATCACGTCGCCTGCGGGAACAGGCTGGACGAGGATTACCTGGGTGCCTTTATTGGCGGCCAGCCTGGCCTGGCGGGCGATGGTTTCGTCCAGGAACATCGCCAGGTTGATAGCCTTCGGCTTCAGTTCCAGCTTACCGGCTTCAATGCGCGTCACGTCCAGCAGGTCGTCGAGCAGATCCAGCATATAGCGCGACTGCTGCGCCACTTCACGCATGATCCCCTGCCGTTCGTCGTCTGACAAGGCTATGTTTGGGTCCAGCAGGAAGATCAGCGCCGTCTGGATCAGGCTCAGCGGGCTGCGCAGGTCATGCGCGGCAATGCCGAGAAACGTGTTTTTCAGGTCATTCAAGCGGCGCAGTTCGCTGTTTTGGGCTTCGATGGCAGCTTTTTGTTCGGCCAATTCCGAAACCAGACGACCTTTCTCAACCATCACCGACAACTCAGCAGCGATGCGCTGGAAGATATCAATGTGGGCCGATTCATAGATGTGCGGTGTGATGCTGGAAAAGAACATAAAACCCACCGGTTCGCCGTTGGCGATCAACGGGCATGTCAATGAAGATCGCATCCCTTCCGCGACGATCAACTGCGTTGATTCGGAGTCCGGTTTGCGGCGAAGGTAGTCTTCCAGATCGTTGAGGATGCGCGGCTGGCCGGTCCTGATGATATCTTCCAGGCTGCTGCCTGCCAGCTCGTTGGAATAGCCTTCGTCAAGCTTGATGTCCCGCCGGTCAGTCCTGGCCCATCGGGCGCGCACCGACCGGCCCTCGTCTTCCAGCAGCGAGAACCCAATGCGGTTGTACGGGATCAGGTCGCGGAAGTTATCATAGACATTGTCCAGAATTTCGTCGAGCAGCAGCCCGGTGTTGATATGCGTGATGATGGCGGCAAGCTGCTGCTGCCTGCGGCGTTCGATAGTGAGCGTCCGGCCCAATTCCTGAAGCACCTGTCCAAGCTCGTCAGTGCTGATGCTGTTGATACTATCGATATCAAATTCACCTTGCCGGAGCTGCCGCGCTATGTCGAGATAGTGCTGATGGGTATGAGGATCGGCCTTACTATCTGCCATTGGGCAGTTTACTCCTGGTGTTATGAGGACTGTGATAAGCCAGATAAATGACGGGTTGAACAGCCTAAACGAGATGCAAACAGATAATATCGCAGTTTTTTGCCCAGATGCCATATTTTGTACAAAGATGTTAATGGCACGGGTGAGTTTGCGTTTTACTGCGCCGGGTACTGTGCCCCCCAACGCGGCCAGCCGGTCACAGCAAGATGCAGATGTATTATGAACGCCGGGAGCGGTCGGTGGTGCCGGTCTGGCGACGACTCAGCCGGAACCGTACCGCGTTGTACAGGGACCGGGCAACGCCCCGGCCCTGGTCGAACCAGCGGTACGGGTAATACGGCCAGACCATCCGGCCCGGCGGGATGTGATAGCGGTTCTGCATATAGGTGCGGGAAGGGAAGATCAGCGCTGCCACCAGCACAAGCCGCTGCTGCGGCGGCAGCCGCCTGAGACGTCGCCGCAGCAGAACCCAGCGGCTGTCCGGTTCGCGCAGGCGGACGGCGGTTGATACGTCTTCGCCGGAGGGGCGGCGGGTGTGCAGCGCCGTGATAACCGCTTTGGGCACGGGCGTACCAAATAGCCGGGAGACCAGCGTCAGCGCTCGCTCGACGGCATAGGTCCACTTGAGTTCAACTGCCTGGTCAATCACGAGCGGCCAGTTGATCGCTTCGTTGGTGATTAGCAGGTGTACGTCAAAGTGCTGCTGCAACCTAACCTGTCCTTCGCCGTGCTGCGCAATCGAGTGCGTGCACAGGTGCAGCAGGTGCGCGGTGGGGGTTAATGTCAAAAAGCTGTCCGGGCCGGCGTTTTCTACGGTGAGCGGCTGGGTTTGCGTCCAGAACCACGCGGTTTGCGCCGGATCGGGCATCACGTCCCGGCTGGCGAGCTGGTGATGCAGTTCGATGATTATATTGCCGCCGCCGATCAGCACGTAGTGATGCATCTGGCTATCATCAAACCCGGATACCACTTTGTGTGGATCAGGATGCTGGTAGCCCAGTCCTTCCACCACGGCCAGCGCATCCCGCCGCTGCTCGTAGGGGATCAGGACATCCAGGTCACTCATCGGGCGCAGGGTGGGCTGCGGGTAGATCATGTGCGCCAGCGCGATCCCTTTCAGCCACAGCGCCGGGATGTTCGCTGCGGCCAGCGCGGTATTGACCTGCGCCTGCGTGTGCATGAGCAGGGTGTAGGAGATGGCCGTTCTGCGGCTTCGTTGCACAACTGCCTGCCAGCCTGGGATAGTGTTTAGGTTCAGTTCTGCCCGGCTGACCGTCCACCACAGGACCGGCGCCAACCGGTTTTCCAGCGCTGCGTTGATGATCTCCGGCCACGCGCTGCCGGGGATGGTATGCGGGTCGCGCTGACCCGACACCAGCGCGGCCAGGGTTATCAGCGGTGTGGTTGGGGCGCTGCTCATGTGGGATGCTCCGGTTCAGAAAAAACAAACGCCGGTCATGCGTAGGCGCATTACCGGCTGCCTGGATGTATTGGTGGGCCCGGCAGGATTCGAACCTGCGACCGACCGGTTATGAGCCGGCTGCTCTAACCGCTGAGCTACGGGCCCATCAGGGAACAAACGCCCGAATCACCGGGCGCTGCCAGAGCGGGCAACGGGACTCGAACCCGTGACAACAGCTTGGAAGGCTGTTGTGTTACCGCTACACCATGCCCGCTGATCTGGCTGTAGTGTACCCGAACCTGCCGGAGTTGACAACCTCTTTTCAACTTCTTTCTGAATGCGCCGGGGATGGGCCGCGATGCGCTATAATCTACTTTTGTCATTTGCATCACAGCACATTGGATACACACCGGTATGAATCTTTCATCACGCGCTCACAGCTTATTCGAGGCTTTTGAACTGCCCGGCTGCCCGGTGTGCCGCCTGACACAGGACAGCGTTCACCACTACCTGGACGGGCTGATCTACGAGTACGTCAACGAGCCGGACACACACATCGCGGTACGTGCCGCGCGGGGATTTTGCCCGACGCACGCCTGGCATATCCGGGATCACATCAACGCCAGCGCGCTGGGAATTGCCGTGTTGTACGAGGGGATGATCCGCACGCTGCTGCGCGAGTTGGGCGAGGGCGGGCGGCGGCAGGTAACGCGGGCCGCCAGCACGTTCAAACCGCAGGGACCATGCCCGGCCTGTGAGCACCAGGCGCATGTCGAAGACCACCTGCTGCGTAACCTGCTGGACCACCTGGACCAGCAAGAATTTACCGGGGCGTTCAGCCGGTCTGCCGGGCTGTGTTTACCTCATCTGCGGGCGGCGCTCGACACGCCGGGGGATGCCGATGCCAAGGCGCGCCTGCTCGACATCCAGCGCGATATCTGGACCGAGCTTCAGCAAGACCTGGCGGAATTCATCCGCAAGCGCGATTACCGCTTTGCCAACGAGGTCATGGGCCGCGAAGGCGACAGCCCGCGTCGCGCAATCGAGCAAATGGCAGGCGCGCGAGGGCTTCGCTAGTATTCCTCGTCTTCGTCTTCCAGGATCACATATACTTCATCACCATCGCGTACCGGCTCGTCCACTTTGATCGCAATGTCTTCGCCCGGTGCACCCCTGTCGATTTTCTGGTGTTCGAGTTCCATCGAGCGCACCTGCTGTTCGAGCTCGGTACGCGGGCCATAGATCAGCACCCGGTCATCAACAAAAAGCTCGCCTTCAAGCTGAATGACTGCCACGCTGATCCGGTCGAAGTAGTGGGTTACAACCCCGACGTACTGGTATTCTTCGTTCATCTTGTTGCCTCCAGATCATCCTCTATTGGTGGCTGGCTATAGCAGCGCCGCAAGCCAGCCCCGGCGCGTATCCAACCGCAGCCCGGCTTTGCGGGCTATCGTTTTGGCATCCTCAACTTCTGCGCGTGCTACCGGGCGGTTGAGCGGCGCGATCTGCCGCTCCTGGACGCGCCACGCCGGGCGATACTGGCCCATGATGTTGATGTACGTGTTAGACGAGATTTCTTCGGCCAGGAAGCGCACGACCGCGGCGGTCCCCGCGATGCCGTCCGGCAGCACCAGGTGGCGCACCAGCAGCCCGCGTGTGGCGATACCGTCGTCGGTGATCTGCAAGTCGCCCACCTGGCGGTGCATCTCGCGGACTGCTGCCCGGTTGCGCGCCGGGTAATCCAGAATCTTGGAGTATCTTTGCGCCAGGACGGGATCGGCGTATTTCATGTCCGGCATGTAAATATCGATGATGCCGTCCAGCAGCTTCAGCCCGGCCATCGAGTCGTACCCGCCTGTGTTGTATACCAGGGGGATATTCAATCCTGCTTCGGCAGCAATGTAGGTAGCAGCGATGATCGGGGGGATGACGTGGCTTGGCGACACAAAGTTGATGTTATGGCAGCCTGCTGCCTGAAGCTGGAGCATCAGCGCGGCGATTTTTTCCACGCTGACCGGCTGGCCCTGCCCCTGCTGGCTGATCTCGTAGTTCTGGCAAAACTGGCAGCGCATGTTGCACAGCGAGAAAAAGATCGTGCCGGAGCCGCGCCAGCCGCGCAGGGGGTCTTCTTCGCCCATGTGTGGGAAAGCGCTGCTGACGATGGCGTCCGCTCCGGTACGGCAGAAGCCGATCTTGTGCGTGCGGTCTACGTGGCATTCCCACGCACATAGATCGCAGTCTTTCAGCGCGTCCCATGCTGCCCTGACGCGCGCTGGAAATGCCCCCTCACGCAGCAGGCGGCGGTAGGCTGGTTCGAAGCGGGCCATGACCTGATCCCCAAGCACACCAGACGGTGTTTTTTCGCATTGTAGCATAGATTGAGTGAAACGGTGAACGGTAGCGAGGAGGGAATCAGACGGCGACCGGCGTGCGTACCATGGCCGCGTGCACGGCGTCCCAGTCGATGTAATCTTTGGTGAAATGCAGGCGGTAGACAGGCACCTGGCAGCAGGCATCGTAAAACAGGTTGAAAGCCTGGGTCTTGAGCTTGTTCGGGAGAAACGAATAGTAGCTCAGGTGTTCGTTCCATAGGAATTCCAGCGCGTCCACTGGTCTGATCGGAATCATTTCAAAATCCAGCGCCTGTTCGAGCAGGAAAATACCGCCCAGCCGGGCCTGCTGTGGTCCGCTGGTGTGCCGCCCCCAGGGCGTGCTGTGGACGAAAATACTATCGCCGTCTTTGCGCAGGATGTTTTGATCGTCGCACAAGATCGTCCCGGTCGGGGATAGGGTCGCGGCGGTAGTCTTGCCGCCTTCATCCGGGGCAACAAACAAGGCGGCTGTACCATCGCGTACCAGGCTTGAACTGTGGACCGCCACTGCCGAAAAGATCGTCAGGAAAGGTGCAAACAGGGCCACCCCCAGGTAGTGGCTGCTGAAGTTGTACGCGGGCGTGTAGTACAGGGCGAATTCACGCTGTATAAAATCAAGAATAGTAGCCGAGCCGGAGCTTAGCTCCAGGCTGACCCAGTCGGGATGGGACAGGCAGGCCAGCAGGCGGGCGCGGACGGCTGCCGTGCGCAGCAGGGCACAGTCCGGCGAGTAGGATGGCGCACAGACACAGCGCGGGAAACATGCGATTTCACTTGACCTCAGCGGCGGTAGGACAGAATCGACAGGATCAACGCGGTGGAGGCGGCAAAACACGTCAGGGCTGGTGTCGTCTACCTCGAACTGGCGCAGGCGATCTACCACGTGCCCGGTAAACAGGATATCCGACTCGACCCGGAAAACGATTTCGCCGATGCGGTACGTTTGGGCAAGCATGGCCTACCATCCGGTTTCCGCGATAGAGCCAGCGTAGCAGCGAGTGCCGACGATACCACCCTGATCACAGGACAGGCTGGGATTTATTCCGAGGCTGCACTGACCTAATGAGGGAGCAGGACCGTTTAGACAGGTGCCCATTGGCTCCTGGCCATTGACACTGGCGCCTGACAGGTCAATGATACGGGGCGGTTGGTAACGGCGCTTCTTTTTCGGCGTTTTTTGGTTCATGCCAATCTCACTGATAATGACTGGATAAATAGTCCTGCACGGTTGAACAAGTTCAGCAATGCAGCATGATCAACTGGAATTGGCGAATAATGATTAATCGCTTGAGATCAGCATATCATGACAGAATTTATATTGGATAAACATAGAATTAAAAAAGCGTTTGCGCATAACATCCCGGTTTGGAGTGGAAGCAGCCGGGACGATGCGTGTGGGTGTTGGGTTACTCCCACTCGATGGTGGCGGGAGGCTTGGTTGAGATGTCGTACAGCACCCGGTTGACGCCCGGCACCTCGTTGACGATCCGGCTGCTGACCCGCGCCAGCAGGTCGGCGGGTAGCCGCGCCCAGTCGGCGGTCATGAAATCGCTGGTTGTCACGGCGCGCAGGGCGATCACTTCGTCATAGGTGCGATCATCGCCCATCACGCCCACGCTGCGCACCGGCAGCAGCACGGCGAACGCCTGGGCCGTATCACGCATCAGTCCGGCGGCGCACAGTTCGCCCAGGAAGATGTGATCGGCAGCGCGCAGGGTTTCCAGCCGCTCCCAGGTAATTTCCCCGATGCAGCGCACGCCCAGCCCCGGACCGGGGAACGGCTGGCGCCAGACGATCTCATCCGGCAGGCCAAGCGCTGAGCCAATGCGGCGCACCTCGTCTTTGAACAGGTCGCGCAGCGGTTCGACCAGCCGGTCTTTGAGGTGATCCGGCAGCCCGCCCACGTTGTGATGCGACTTGATGCGCGTGGCCCCCGGTCGCCCGGTCCCGGCGCTTTCGATCACGTCCGGGTAGATCGTGCCCTGCGCCAGCCAGTCCAGCCTGCCCGCCCGTGCCGCCGCGCGCTCGAAAACGTCCGCGAACGTCGCGCCGATGATCGTTCGCTTCTCTTCGGGATCGGTCACGCCGCGCAGCGCGTCGAGAAAGTCTTCGGTGGCATCCACGGCCACCAGCTTCCAGCCGAGTTTGCGGCCCAGCGCGACAACGTGGTCGGCTTCGTCCTGGCGCAGCATGCCGTGATTGACAAAGACCGGCACCAACTGCGGTCCTACCGCGCGGTGAATCAAGGCGCCCGCCACCGCCGAATCCACGCCGCCGCTCATGCCGAGCAGCACGCGCCCATCTCCGACCTGCTCGCGGATCGTGGTTATGCTGGCGTCGATAAAATGCTCCGGCGTCCAGTCTGCCGCCGCACCGCACACGCTCAGCGCAAAATTGCGCAGCATGGCCGCGCCGTGCGGTGTGTGCTCCACTTCCGGGTGGAACTGCACGCCGAACAAACCCCGTTCCAGGTGCGCGATGGCGGCGTGCGGCGCGTTCCCGGTCGCTGCCAGCGTGACAAAGCCGTCCGGCGGCTGCTCGATGCGGTCGCCGTGACTCATCCACACCGTTTGATCGCCTGCCAGTCCGTCAAACAGCGCGACCGGCTCCGTGATTTGCACGTCGGTCATGCCGTATTCGCGCTGCACCGCGCCCGCCACCCTGCCACCGAGCGCCTGCGTGACCAACTGCATGCCGTAGCAAATGCCCAACACCGGCACGCCCGCCGCCAGCACCCAGTCCGGCAAACGCGGCGCGCCCGGTTCGTACACGCTGCGCGGCCCACCGGACAGGATCACACCGCGAAAAGCGGGCACGGCGTTCTGCGCCTGTTCGAGCATGGTGGTATAGGGCAGCAGCGCGGCGTACACGCTCTGCTCGCGCACCCGCCGGGCGATCAACTGGGCGGTTTGTGATCCGTAGTCCAGGATGACGATCCCGCCGGACTTGAGCGACATCGGCTAGACCTCCCGGACGGGCGCGGGATCGTCGGCGAACACGATCTGGTGTTCGTCCAGGTGCGTGATAATGGCCAGCGCCTCGACCTGCACGCCGTATTTCTCGTGCAGTTTTTGGCGTCCGCCTTCAAAGCTCTTTTCGACCACCGTCGCCACGCCCACCAGCGTACATTTAGCCTCACCGACCATACGCGCCAGCGCCAGCAGCGTTTTGCCGGATGCCAGGAAGTCATCCACGATCAGCACGCGTTCCCCGGCGGGCAAATATTCCGCTGCCACCATCAGGTTTGTCTCGCCGCCCTTGGTATGGCTGGGCGCGGTTTCCAGGAAGATAGGGCCGTACATGGTCACCGGCTTGTGTTTGCGCGCGTACACAATCGGCACGTCCAGCACAAACGCGGTCATCAATGCGGGCGCGATGCCCGATACTTCGGCGGTCAGGATGCGGGTTGGATGTTGGTCGCGGAAACGGGCCGCGATCTCTTCGCCCATTGCTTTGATCAACTGGGGGTCCATCTGGTGGTTCAAGATGCTATCGATCTTCAGGATGCCATCGCCCAGATAGACCCCTTCGGATCGTATTTTGTCTTTGAGCGCCTGCATGGTTTTTGCTCCTGTTGTGCTAGAACTGCGGGTTCTATCGCCAATCCGACTAACTATGCCACATTATTCCCGCGCATGTGCCTGGAAAAATGCCCAAATAACCGCGCAGGCGTCTATGTCCTGGCTTGTGCGGCCTATGAAAAACGCTGGCAGATATTGGTAGCCCCCCGGCCATGTATGACCGCCGCCTTCGACCGTGACCAACGTGATCACGGCCCCCCTGTTGCACGGCGCGTAGGTATCGACCTGCACCCGCGTGCCGTCGTCCGGGTCGTCGTCCGGCAGGCGTTCAATCTGCGGATTGTCCGGGCAGCCGTTGAGCGCCTGCCAAAACGCAACGGTTTCGTCTACCGAGAGCACAGTCCCGCGCGTCTGGCGCAAAACCTTGATCTCGCCGCCTTCCCACCGGACCAGCGGGTCGTCGGTGCCGTTCAGAATCAACAGCGGCACCGGGCGATCCGGCGCGCAGCGTGCGACCAGCGCCTCGGACAGGTTGGCCGTCACCGGTGCCGCCGCCGTGATCTGGTCGGCCAGGTCGCAGGCCAGCCGGAAGGACATCATCCCGCCGTTGGAAATGCCGGTCGCGTAGACGCGGTCCCGGTCGATAGTGTACTCTTCGGCCAGGTGATCGATCAGCGCGGCGATAAAGCCCACGTCATCGATATTTTCCTGGTGGGCGCGGTCATCGGTCGGGCGGCCATCGTTCCAATGCCTGTCAATGCCCTGGGGATAGACTACGAAAAAGCCATCCCGGTCGGCCAGGTCGTGAAAGCCGCTGCGGGTGAGTTTTTCCATGCCGTCTGCCGTGCCCCCGCCGCCGTGCAGCGCGATCACCAGGGGGACGGGCTGCGAGGGATCGAGGTCGGGCGGGACGTACAGGCGATATTCGCGCTCGATCCCGTCGTGCGTCAGCGTGTAGGGCGTGCTCTCAACGGGTAGATTGCGGTACCGGATGATCCAGACCGCCGTCCACGCGCCCACCAGCAGCAAGCACAGGGCCGGTACAGCAGCGCAGTCGCAGCACCACCGGCGCAACCGTTTGCGTCGCATGGAGTTTTTTCCTCAGTCGTACCTAACAATTACCCTCCACAAGCAGGCGGAGGGCGGGGTGATCGAACCGGGTTCGCTGGCGTGCATTAGTGCTTTTCGAAGGTGGTGCCCAGTGCGCGCGGCGGCGCGGCCCGCAAGAAGCGGCGTACCGTGGGTTTGAAGCGGTCCGGTGTGAAGCGCACCATTTTTTCCAGCACGCCGCTGGTCGCCAGCATCAGGGTGATGATCATCAGGAACCAGGGCAGCATATTCACGATCTGCGCGGGCAGATCGATCACCTCGGAATCTTGTAGATCGATGGCTACGCTGCGCAGGCCGACGATCAGGTAAGCGCCCAACGCCACGCGCCAGGGCATCCACAGCCCAAAGATCACAATTGCCAGCGCGATCCATCCCTCGCCGCTCAGGTCTTCTTTCCAGCCCAGTTTGACCGACAGCGAATAGGTCGCGCCCGCCAGCCCGACCAGCGCGCCCCCGGCCAGTGTGTACACGTAGCGCCAGAACTGCACGCGCGTGCCGCGCACAAACGCCGCTTCCGGCTGATCGCCGATGCTGCGCAGGGTCAGGCCGGGGCGGGTGCGGTAGATGTAAAACCAGACCAGCACGATCAGCACCAGGCTGAAATAGATCAGCAGGTTGTGTTTAAAGAGCACCGGGCCGATCAGCGGGATGTCTTCCAGGATCGGGATCGGCGCGGCGGGCATTTCTTTGCCGGGCTTATTAAAGTGCGGCTTGCCCAGGAAGATCGCCAGGTCCGCGCACAGAATGGTCAGCACAAAGCCGACCGCGACCTGGTTGAGTTTGAGCGCGATGCTGGAAAAGACCACGATAAACGCGATGGCTGCCCCGACCGCCATCGCGGCCAAGACCGCCTGGGGCAGGCTGCCTGTCTCGCGTACCACGGCGTGAGCCGTCATGGCGGACAGCATGATCGACCCGTCCAGCGACAGGTTGATCACCCCGGCCCGCTCGGTGATCAGTTCACCCTCGCCTGCGATCACAATCGGCGCCGCCGACCGCACGATTCCGCGTAAAGTACTTGTGACGTCCATACGTTAAAAACTTTCCTCGGTGTATTGCCAAAAACCTTCAGGTTGCTGCCTGATTTGGTTCGTTTTGGTCTGCCGGGCGTTTGAAGGTGACCATGATTTCTTTGTCGGTCAGCCAGTTGATGTTCACCATCTCCCAGCCTTGCGCGGCGTACTCGTTGATCTGCTGTGTGAGCGCCTTACTGGCCCAGCCTAGCTCGTCCTCCCGGCTGACCGTATCGGGAAAATCCAACATGCCGGACAGGTAGGCGATCAGGTATTCCCTGGTTTGCATGACGCTTATGTCCTGGCGATCTCTTCTTCATCGTCGTCCGGTTGGACGCTGCGCGGTGGGAAAAAGCGGTTGCGCACGCCAAACGCCAGCACCACCATCAGCACCAGCGTGCTCTCTAGCACGCGCACCAGCGAACGGTCTAGCGACACATCATGATCCCATAAAAAGCCGCTCTCGATGTTTTGACCGCCCTTCGACAGCACGGCAAATACCAGCGAGACAAACGGCGTCAGGATGGCGGACGATGCCGCCAGCAGCGCGACCAGGATCGCCAGGAACCCAAGCCCGCCCGACGGTGTGGCCGTCAGCTTGACCACGTCCGGGGCGAGTACGCGGAATGCGCCGCCCAACCCGGCCAGCGTCCCACAAGCCGCCATCGACAGGACAATATTACGCTCGGTGCGCACGCCCAGCAGGAAGGCCGACCGCCGGTTTTTGCCCATGGCACGAAGCTGCAAGCCCCAGTGTGAAACGTACATGATCAGAAGAACCACGATAAACGCGCCGATGGTGACATAAATTGTCGTCGCGCTCAGCCGCCGGTAATCCTGGAGCGGTGTCAGCCGGGCGATCTCCGGGAAGCGGGCGGTTTCGGTGGCGCGGCTGCCGATGGGCTGCCAGGGGCCGCCGTTGGATACCAGGTACATATTGAACGTTTGCGCGATAAAGTTGAGCGCCACCCCGCCGAAGATTTCGTTCACGCCGCCGCGCGTTTTCAGGGACGCGGCGATGGTGGCCCACAGCGCGCCGCTTATGGCTGCAAAGACAAAGCATGTAACCAGGATCGCCGTGTGGCCCATCTCCAGGCCCAGCGGCGGGCTGTCGCTTTCGGCAAACAGGCGGACGGCCCATGTTGCGCCGATAGCGCCCATGATCAACTGCCCCTCGACGCCGATATTCCACAGCCCGGCGGTGAAGGTCAGCACCAACCCGAAGGACGTGATCGCCAGCGGCATCCAGTAGGCGGTCATGTCAGCGCGTTTGACCGCACTTTCAAGCGTGCCTTCGTACAGGTAGGTCCACGCATCTTTGGCTGCGCCGCCCTGCCACTGCAAGATCAGGACCGCGATCACCAGCGCAACGACCACACCCGCCAGCGGCGCCAGGATGGTCGGCAGCAGGTCGATGAGATGATCCAGCGGGCCTGCAAACCGCGCGCTTGTTTTGGCTGTTGATGTAGATTGCTCTGTTGTCGTTGACATGGCTACATCCTCCCCCCAATCAATTCGCCCAGGTGCGCGGCGGTCATATCTGCCGGATCGTCAACCAGCGTGGTGCGCCCGCCAAAAAATACCAGGATGCGGTCGCTGTAGGCTACGATCTCGTCCAGTTCGGCGGAGATGAAAACAATCGCCGTGCCGTCCTGGCGGCGTTGGAGAAGCTGCTGCCAGATGTACAGCGCGCTTTCCACGTCCAGCCCGCGCGTAGGATGTTCCAGCAGCAGCAGGCGCAGGTTGTTGGGCAGCAGCGCCAGCGCAAACCGCTGTTGGTTGCCACCCGAAAGCGTCTGGACCGGGCTGGCGGGCCGTCCCTTGACGTTGAACTGCTCGATCCGGCTGCCGGTGATGCGCCGCGCCTCAAACCAGTTGACCCAGGGCGCTTTGCCTGGCAGCGTGAGCGCGAAATGCTCGGTCAGCGTCATGCCGTTGATCAGCCCTTCTTCCAGGCGTCCGGCGGGCAGAAACGCGACCCCGGCCTGGGCAAAGGTGTGATACGAGCGCCCGGTCATGGGCCGCCCGTCGATACGGATGACCCCGCTGTTGGGACGCAGCAGTCCGGTGCAGGCGCGCACAAATTCCGCCTGCCCGCTGCCGTCCAGCCCGGCCAGCCCGATCACCTCTCCGGCCTGTACGCTGAGCGATAGATTCTCAACGGTCAGGCGGCGGCTTTCGATGGCGAGGTTGTCGACATCCAGCACCGGTTCGCCGATGGTCACCGGCGGGCGCTCCTGGCGGGCGATAATTTTACCAAACATCAGCGCGACCAGGTCTTCGATGGGGCAGGGGACCTCGTTTTCCCCGACAAACCTGCCGCGCCGCAGCACATAGGCATGATCGCACAGCTCGATCACGTCTTCCAGCTTGTGCGATACAAGGATGATCGTCATGTTGTCGTCGCGCGCCAGCGCCTTTAGCACGTCAAACAGCGCGCTTTTTTGCTCGGCGGAGATGCCGGTCGTCGGCTCGTCCAGCACCAGCACTTTCACATCGAGCGACAGCAGGCGCAGGATTTCAAGCTGCTGCCGTTCGCCAATGGTCAGCCTGTCGACATACGCGTCCGGGTCCAGGTCAAAACCAAAGCGTGCGGTCAGGTCAACAAGCTGCGCGCGCGCTGTTTCCTTATCCGGGAAAAAGCCGCCCGGACGCCCGGCGATGAAGTTTTCCAGCACGGTAAACGGTGGAAAATCAAGCGGGTCCTGGTACAGCATCCCGATGCCGTATTGGATGGCGTCGGTCGGCGCTTTCAGGTCTAGAACCTGCCCATCAACTGCCACCTCGCCGCTGTCGGCAGCCTGGTAGCCGGACATGATTTTCATCAGGGTGCTTTTGCCCGCGCCGTTTTCGCCCAGGATGGCATAGACGCGGCCCGCTTCAAACGTCAGCGAGATATCCTGGTTGGCGCGCACCCGTCCAAAGGCTTTTGAAATGTGTTTCAGTTCAACCAGCATAGAATTCTCTTTTGTAAAACAGCCTGTCCTAAAACAAGGGAGAGGGGGGATTCCCCTCTCCCGCATCATCTATAAACTACTGGACTTTCGCCAATTTTATTTTGGGGCAATTGAAAACCGAAAATGACCCGTGAAGCACTTTGATCCCGTCAGTAGAATGGTAAA
>JAFGNU010000007.1 GCA_016926875.1 Anaerolineae bacterium
CTGGCTGCATGAACACACGACCGGCATGGAGCGTGCTGCTGCTGGGAGCGCTGGCGGTGATCGCGCTGCTGCTGTCGCCTATCTGGCTGGACGAGTTTTCGCCCTACTTTGAAGAGGAAGAACAGCAGGCGCCGTTCCCGGATGCGTTCTACGAGTTCGCCCGCGAAACACAGGACCTCTACCTGGACATGTACCAGACCAGCTCCCAGATGGCGATCGATTTTGTCGCCGCGCGGCTGGAAGAGCTGGTCGACATCCAGGAGCCAAACCTGCCGGTGATCGATCCCAACCCGTCAGCCGTGCAGCAGTTGCTCACGGGCAGTTTTGTGACCATCACCCCGATCCGCAGCGCGACCGGTTCAGCGACCATTTACCGCCTGTCGGATGGGCGGCGCGTGCTGCGGCTGGAAAACCTGGACGCGCTCAACGGGCCGGAGCTGCACGTGCTGCTGAGCGCCTATCCCAACCCGACCACCCGCGAAGAACTCGACCAGGTGCCGCAGTACGAGATCGACCTGGGACCGCTCAAGGGCAACCTGGGCAACCAGAATTACATCATCGAAGACCCGGCGTTTAACATCGATAACTATTTGCAGGGCAGCGCGGTCATTTATTCGGCGCGCTACGAGATCGTGTTCAGTTTCGCGCCGCTGTCTGCGCCGGGATAAACTGGCAAACAGACCAGGAAAAGGCAAGGAATGATGGTCGAACGAATGCAGTATGAAGTGTCTGCTTACTCCGCGCTGGCCGATGTGTACGACCGCGCGGGCTTCTCCAGTTCTACCGAGTGGAACACCAGCCAGTATGTCGCCTACGCCCAGTCGATGGACTGGGCAGGCCGCCGGATTGTTGAGCTGGGCTGCGGCACCGGGATCAGCGCGCGCTGGCTGGCGCAGCAGGGCTACATGGTGGCAGGGATCGATGTCAGCCCGCACATGCTGAAGCAGGCCCAGATCAATATCGACCAGGCAGGCCAGTCGATCCTCATCCCACCCGAATTTCACCCGATGGATATGCGCGTGCTGGACTCTCCGATGGGACCGGCGGATATGGTGCTGGCGATCAGCGGGGTGATCAATGCGCTAGCCAACCTGCGCGAGCTGGAACACACCTTTATGCGGGTCAGCCATGCGGTCGAAATCGACAAGCTGTTTGTGTTTGATGTGCGCACCATCCGGGGGCTGGCATCCGTACACAGCAACGGCGATGTTATCTACTATGACAACGGCGAAGACCTGATGGTGATCGTGCGCAACTACTTCAACTTCGAAACGCTGAGCAGCACGCGCCACTACATCATCTGGCGGCAGGAAAATAACCTGTGGCTGCGCCGGGACGAAATCCATGTTGAGCGCGGCTTCCCGATCCAGGCCATCATTGCCATGCTTCAGCGTGCCGGGTTTACGGTGATAACCACCCTGAACCCAAACCTGGAACCGTTCGACCCGCACGCCGACAACAGCGAGTGGGTGGTGTTTTTTGCTCAAAAGATCGCCGACCCCGGCAGTTGATCGCCTGTGATCAGCCGGAGTGTGTGCTGCCCGGCTTTTCCCACAGGTCGATGTGGACGGCGTCTGCTTCGCCCGGCTCAAGCTCGGTCTGGGTAGCATCCATCCATTCCGGGGCCCGTCCCCGCAGCAGCCCGGCCTCGACCAGCGCATGTTGCAGCAGAATACCGGCGATGCGTGGATCAGGCGGTGCAGTGGCAAACACCAGCCGGATCGATACGCCGCGTTTGCCGCTGGCAGGCGTGACACCCACGTCTTTCGCCAGCCAGGCCAGCAGCTTCGCCCAGCGCGTGACGGCTGATTCGGCCTGGTTGTCGGGGATCAGGGGCGGGTACGGAGCCGTGATCGTCAGGTGGAACTGCGACCGGCGGCGGCCTTCTTCGCGCAGGATCGCGTCCCTCAGGCTTTCGAGTTCTTCATCGCTAACGTTTTCCAGCAGCCGTTCCAGCGGTTCACGAGTCATCGGTACCCCTCCGGATTCTTGTGTATTATGCGCAGCGTATCACAAACATCGCCGGATGGAAAGTGACCGGCGATCAGTCCTGGCGGCGCACACGCTTATTGTACTGAAGATTAGGTTATCATCAGTTGCCGTCCGGAGAAAAGACCGAGAGGGGGGCAAGTCCTGGTCCGGCAGTCACGATGCCGGACAGCCGCGTGTATTGGTTATTTTGTGCAACTCAGCACGTTTACGACCGTTTTTGCCCGTGTTATAATTCCGAAGATGCACGCTACTGACCAACCATTACGACCCGTCTCAACACACGGAGCAGTGAAGACATGCGCCATTACTACACACTCGACATTACAGCGCACGACGAGTCTGATGGTACGTTGCTGATCAAGAGCAGCCAGCCATCAGAACCGGCTCCGGCCCTGTGGTTTGGCCGCGAAGGGATGTATATCAGCGTATCGGCGACCTACGGGCCGCTCGAAATCGCGCTGCGGCCCCGGTTGAACGACCTGCTGAACACCTTAAAATATCTCAGGCCAACCGAACGGCTCAGCGTGACACGCCGTATTGGCACCGGGCAGGCGCAGGTTGAGCTTGGGCTGGCAGAGAACGGCGAACTGCTGCTGCGCGCTACGATAGTGGCCGATGCCACCGGGTATATCGCCATGAACTTCATTCTGACATCCGACGTGCGCCAAACGTTGTACGAGTGGTTGGGCGTAGAGGTCGATGCTGCTGTATAAACTACTGTAGCGCAAGACATACCAGTCACCTGCGGGGAGAGCGTCCGGCTGCCAACCGGCAGCGGGCCACCGAAGGGGCAAGCGGGTCTGACCCATGACTGGGGTTCCCGCGAAACTCTCAGGTCACCGTACCCGCAGCGTGGAGCATACTCTGGAAAGCGCGCCGGACTGGCGCACGCCGACGGGGCAATCCCACCCGCAGGTGGGTGAATCTCTCAGGCCAAATGACAGAGGCAAACAGTCGTGTGATGCTGTTTGCCTTTTTGCTTTGTGATACACTCTGGGCATACGGCTTACGTACAGTAAGCCAATGACTTTAGGTGAACAAGAAAGGACAAAAAACAATTATGGCATGGAAAACTCCTGGAAACGCAAAATATGCCGAGAGCGATGAATGGATTATCGTGGACGGCGATAGCGCCAAAGTCGGCCTGACCGACTATGCCCAGGATCACCTGTCCGATGTCGTGTTTGTGGACCTGCCGGAAGTGGGCGACAGCGTGACAAAAGGTGAATCGTTCGGGACGGTTGAAAGCGTAAAGGCTGCCTCGGATGTGTACGCGCCCGCCAGCGGCGAGATCATCGCCGTCAACGAGGCGCTGGATGATGAGCCAGAGTTGATCAACAGCGACCCGTATGGTGCAGGCTGGATCATCGAAATCAAGCTCAGTGATGCAGGCGAGCTGGACAGCCTGATGGACGCCGCCGCGTATGCCAAGCACTGTGACGAGCGCGAGTAGCACGCATCACGAACGCGGCGCCGGGGATGTTACGCCCGGCGAGGTGCAGCTAACGCAGCCGTGATCTTGGGCACAAAAATACCGGGCGCGGCCCGGTGCAGCATACCGGGCACGCCCACCTTTGTAACAGGTTTTTGAGGAGCCAACAGGTATGACTTACATTCCCCATACGGACGCGGACCGGGAAGCCATGCTGAAGGCTATCGGCGTGGAGTCGTTGGACGACCTGTTCGATGCCGTACCGACCGGTCAGCGCTTCCCCCGGCTGGACCTACCGGCCCCACTCAGCGAGCCGGAAGCGGCCTGGGAGGTCGGCGGGCTGGCAGCGTCCAATGTTGCGGCGCAGGATTACGCGATTTTCCTGGGCGCGGGGGTTTACAATCACTTTATCCCCAGCGTGATCAACCACATCCTGCTGCGGGGCGAATTCTATACCGCTTACACGCCCTACCAGCCGGAAATGAGCCAGGGCACGCTGCAAGCGATTTACGAGTATCAAAGCATGATGTGCGCCCTGACCGGCATGGAAGCCGCCAACGCCAGCCACTATGACGGCGCGACGTCGCTGGCCGAAGCGGTCACGATGGCGCGGGCGCACTTTCGCGGCAAGCGTTCCAAAGTGATCCTTTGCCCCGGCGTGCACCCGCAGTACCGCGCCGTGGCCCGCACTTACCACCAGGGCAGCGGTATGCAGTTTGTCGGTGACAAAGGCAATGCTACCATCCCCGACCTGATCGATATGCTGGATGACAGCACCGCGATGCTGGTGGTGAGCTATCCGAACTTCTTTGGTCAGATCGATGACATCGGCGGGCTGGCGACCGCCGTCCACAACGCGGGCGCATTGCTGTGTTTGGTTGTGGACCCGATCGCGCTCGGCCTGTTCAAGTCGCCGGGCGAACTGGGCGCCGACGTGGTGGTTGGTGAAGGCCAGCCGCTCGGCATCCCGATGAGCTACGGCGGGCCGTACCTGGGCTTTTTTGCCACGCGGAAAAAATACGCGCGCCAGATCGCCGGGCGCATCATCGGCGAGACGGTCGATAAACACGGGCGCCGCGCCTACGTGATGACGCTCCGCCCGCGCGAGCAGGACATCCGCCGCGAAAAGGCAACCAGCAACATCTGCACCAACCAGGGCTTGATGGCGCTGGCTGCGTGTGTCTATCTCAGCGTGATGGGCAAGCACGGGCTGCGCCGTGTCGCAGAGTTGTGCTATCACAAGGCGCACTATGCCGCCGAGCAGATCAACGCGCTGGAAGACTACAGCGTGGATACCAGCAAGCCGTTCTTTAAAGAGTTCGTGGTCACGTGCCCCAGGCCGGTGAGCGCGATCAACGAGCACCTGTTAGAGCATTGGGGCATTATCGGCGGCTACGGCCTGTCACAGGACTACCCGCAGCGCGAAAATCAAATGCTGGTCGCAGTGACCGAGATGAACACGCGCGACGAGATCGATACGCTGGTCGAGGCGCTGCGCAACCCGGACGCGCACGCCGGGCACGCGCATTAGTTTGCGCAAAATATCTTTAGGACCATTGATCATGACCGATGAACAAACGACACAATCCAACGCGACACTCCCGCCGCTCGAACCGCTGATCTACGACCTGGGCGCGCCGGGCCGCAAAGGCGTGAATCTGCCCGATTCGGACGTACCCGAAGCCAGGCTGCCAGAGCACTTGGTACGGACCGGGCTTGACCTGCCGGAAGTCAGCGAGATGGACGTAGTACGCCATTTCGTGCGGCTGAGCCAGTTTAATTACAGCATCGACACGGGCTTTTACCCACTTGGCTCGTGCACGATGAAGTACAACCCCAAGCTGAACGAAGATATGGCCCGCCT
The DNA here is from genome assembly GCA_016926875.1 of Anaerolineae bacterium. Taxonomy (GTDB): domain Bacteria; phylum Chloroflexota; class Anaerolineae; order Aggregatilineales; family Aggregatilineaceae; genus JAFGNU01. Next base: position 5,289 of record JAFGNU010000007.1, read on the forward strand.
GCCGGGTTTTGCGCTGGCGCACCCCTTGCAGGACACAACCACCGTGCAGGGCGCGCTGGCGTTGATGTACACGCTCCAGGCGTGGCTGGCCGAGATCAGCGGTATGGCCGGTGTCAGCTTGCAGCCTGCCGCCGGGGCGCACGGCGAATTTGCCGGTATCCTGATGATCCGCGCCTACCACATCGCCAACGGCGAGCCCAACCGCACCCGGATCATCGTGCCGGACAGCGCGCACGGCACCAACCCCGCCACAACCGCGATGACTGGGCTGGACGTGGTCGAGATCACGTCCGATAACAACGGCGACGTGGACCTGGACAGGCTGCGCGAAGTGTGTGATGAAACCGTAGCCGGGATGATGATCACCGTGCCGAATACGCTCGGCGTTTTCGAAGGGCACATCAATGAGATCGTGGACATAGTCCACGGCTGCGGCGGCCTGATGTACATGGACGGGGCCAACATGAACGCCATGTTAGGCATTGCCAAACCGGGCGAGTTGGGCTTCGACGTGATGCACTACAACCTGCACAAGACGTTCAGTACCCCGCACGGCGGCGGCGGTCCGGGCAGCGGGCCGGTAGCAGCCAACGAGAAGCTGCTGCCCTTCCTGCCGGGACCGGTGGCGACCATCGAGGAAGAAGGCGACGGCGACATCCCGCCGCTGTACGGCCTGAGTATGCCAGAGCAAAGCATCGGGCGGCTGAAGGCGTTTTATGGCAACTTTGGGATGCTGGTCCGCGCCTTTACGTATATTATGCTGCACGGCGGGCCGGGCCTGAAAGCCGTCACGCAGCACGCCGTCTTGAACGCAAACTACATCCGCGCCCGCCTGAAGGATAGCTACACGATGCCGTTTGAACGCATCTGTGGGCACGAGTTTGTGTGTGAGGGGCACTGGACAGATGCCGAGGGTGTGCACGCGCTGGACGTTTCCAAGCGCCTGATGGATTACGGCTTCCACCCGCCGACCAACTACTTCCCGCTGATCGTGCCGGAAGCGCTGTTGATCGAGCCGACCGAAACCGAGTCAAAAGAAGCCTGCGACGCCTTTATCGAGGCGATGCTGACGATTGCTAAAGAAGCCAAAGATAACCCCGACCTGCTGCACGAGGCGCCGCACAAGACGCCCGTCGGGCGGGTAGACGAGGTGCGCGCGGCAAAGGAACTGGTGTTGTGCTGCCGCCCGATCCCGGCAGTGGAGAAGTAAGCCGGGCACGCACCGCCAACTGAATACTGGGTGTGTTAACCCTCCTGAGTCTTAATTGCGTCCGCGTCACACCGGATAGCAGAATCACACAGCATGGTTCAGGAGGGTTAATTTTTTGATCCAGACAGCAGGGCATTATGCTGGTTTTTTACAGATACCGCTGCCCGGCGGTTGGCTTCACCTCAAACGGCTTTTAGCAGTTAGCGATCCCTTTGACGGCGTCACGCTGCTGTCGGTGGAACTACCCGGCGCAGTGGTCACGATCTGGTCACGCTGAGTGCTGATACTGGAACATACCAGCGCGCTGCACCGTCCTGGGTTACAATCGATCCTGGTGCACGCGTGATTCGAGCGCAGGGGAGGTGGTATTGATGGCGGGGATGGTGTGTAATACGCGGTTGATCCGCCGCCTGATAGTGGGATCGATCCTGGCCGTGCTGCTGTTCGCGGGCGCAGTCTACGTCCGGGCCGCGCCGCCTGCCCGGCAGGGTACATTGATCCGGTATGGGGATACCGTGACCGGTGAGATCACAGACAGCGTCACCTGCCAGTATTACCGGTTTGAGGGCATGGCAGGTGATTCGGTTGTGATCGACATGCAGCGCATCGATGGCACGCTGGACGGCGTGCTGTGGTTGTACCAACGCGACGGCGACAACTTCACAGCCGAGCCGGTAGCCTTCAACGACGACCGGTCCAACGGCGAACTGGACCCGCTGATCGCGGCCAAGCTGCCGCAGACGGACTGGTATACCATCGCCGCCTGCCGCCTGGACAACGACAACATGCGTATCACGGTGGGCACCTTCAGCCTGACGCTGACCCAACCGGAGACGCTCGCTGTACCGCCCGCCAGCGCCGAGGACGGCCCTACTCCCACCGCGCCGCCCAACCTCACCGAAGGTGTGTTCCCGGTTGAGCCGGAATCAGCCGATGAACCGGTGCTCGAACACAACGCCCCTGTAACCGGCCAGTTGGCGAATGCTACAGACAGGGTGAGCTATCACCTGCCGGTACACGCAGGTGACCGGGTCGTGATCGAGTGGGAGCGGCTGTCCGGCAATCTTGCGCCCCAGATCGCCGTGTTTGACGCGCGCGGCACCCTGATCGCGCTGGCCGCCACACGCGACGCCGCATCCAGCCTGGAGCTGGCGTTTCAGGTTCCGGCAGATGGGGCGCTGGTGGTGGTTATCCAGCGCTACGGCGGCGTGGTCGATGGCACGGAAGGGGACTTTGAACTGACCGCAACTATCAACGGTGAGGACAACGACACGCATACGCTGTCATCCGGGCGCTACGGGAACGATCCGCCAGGCGAATAGCAGCGAGCACCTGAAGTCATCGGATCGCTGATATACCGCCATCACCAAACAAAACGCCCGGCAGCACCAGGCGTTACTTAACGTATCAGGCTGGACCGGCAGTTGCGCCCGCAGCAGCGGTGCTACTCGGCGGTTTCTGTGGCTTCCGCCTCAACGTCGCTTTCGGCTTCGATGTCAACCGCTTCTTCTGCGGCTTCGGGTTCTTCGACTTCTTCTTCAGCCTCGCCACCGGCTACGACCGTCGAAGCTTCCTGCTTATCGATCTCGACCTTGACCACGCACCAGTCGTCGCCCGATTTTTCCATTTCCAGCACCCAGCGGGTATCGATCATCTCGTTGTTGTCTTCGTCGTCGGGGTCTGCACGGATCGAAGCCGCCAGTTCAAATTCCTTGGCGTCATCGCCTTTGCCGACTTCATACGCACCGGAGACAATCACTTCTTCCTCGTTGCCGCCCTTGCCGATGTCGTACTTGAGATCGATCTTCTGAATGTCAATCGCGCCGTAGAAAGCGGCCAACACGGCGGTCTGGTCCTGGTAGGAGTCGCACGCGGACTCTTCGGCCTTGTCCGCTTTGCCCTTCAACACTGCTTCGACATAATCCTGGGCAGCATCCTTAGATTCTGTGCTGCACGCGGTGAGCGCCGCCGACAGCACGAGCAGCACCACCAGGATAAATCCAAAACGTTTCGACATAACCTTGTTTCTCCTCTATCGATTGAGAGCAATGCTCGAAACACCCAAATAGCCAGGGGATCATACTCTTTTGTGCCGGGGGGCGCAATAGTGAGGAGTAACAAAAATGGATGATCCGTTAATCACGCGGCTCACCAGCATAAGCCAGCGCCGCACCGGTACCGGCACGACGCTGGTGATGAAACGAAACGCGATACGGTTCAGCCTGTCTGACCTGGACAGCGTCGGGTTTAGGCAGGGGCGCAGTCCACGTCGCAGTTGTTGAGGTCTTCGCCCGGCTCGCAAATGCCGTTGCCACATTCGGGTCCTGGCTCCGGCCCTGGTCCGGGACAGGGCGGGCATACACACGGCGGGCATTCACACGGCGGGCACGGCTCCTGCTCGCAGGGTGGGCACTCGCACGGTGGGCACGGCTCCTGCCACGGGCACGGCTCGCAGGGCGGGCATTCACCCGGTTCGGGGCACGGCTCGCAGGGCGGGCATTCACCTGGCTCAGGGCACGGCTCCGGCTCGCAGGGCGGGCACTCGCCCGGTTCGGGGCACTCACATGGCGGGCATTCACCCGGCTCTGGGCACTCGCACGGCTCCGGCTCGCAGGGTGGGCACTCACCCGGCTCTGGACACTCGCATGGCTCTGGCTCACAGGGCGGGCACTCGCCCGGTTCCTCGCCAAACCCGCATGTGATCAGCAACTGCACCGAACCGGGCCTGTCCGGCAGGTCAGACAGCACCTCGACCTCGTACCAGCCGCTTTCAGGTGCCAGCGTCACCGAGTCACCGAGCGCCAGCCCGCCGCGCAGTTCCGCCACCTCCATCCCACCTTCGTGGCGCAGATACACCAGAAACGGGTAAGTGATCGGATCGCCCTCGTCCATGTTGGTGACAATGAAGCGGGTCGGGCAGTCGTGCACCTCGAACTCGAAGTACTGCGGTTCGCCGCTGACCGGCACCTCCACCATAACCGGGGCATCATAGGCCAGCGGTTCGCGCGGGACTCTGGGGCGGCCATCCACGCGCAGCACAAAATCGCCATAGGTGCCGTTCTCGCTGCCCACGTGCAGTCTGTACGTGCCGCCCGCATGTGCAAAGCCGCTCAGGTGGATGTGTCCCTCGTTCAGCGGCGACCGGTTGCCGACGCTCAAGATAATCGGCTGCTCGTATGCGTCAACCACTTCGATCAACGGCGCCAGGTCACCGGATGTGACCAGCATGTTGACGCTGACCAGGTCGCCCGGCGACGTATTGAAGGAATAGCCCAGCGCCGGTTGCTGGGTGGACAGGGTCCCGGTGACAGCGGTCCCATACTGGATGGCGGTAACCGGCGGGCCGCCCTGGGCCTGTACGCCGACTGCCGACGGCAGCAGCAGTACACTGACGATCACAGCCCCAACGAATAGTAACCTTTTGTGTTTCACTGCCTCCTCCTGTTATGCTGATTGACTCGGCATTCCCGTTCAGTTGTTGTGCAAACGCGCCTGCACCCTCATCGTAAAAAAGAACAATATAAATCCGGTTAGGGAGTTATATAGACTCGATAAAATGATCAACTTACATAGGCTTTTTGTGACTAACGTACTATTAGCATAATAGTATCGAAAGGGCATTCGGCGCAAACCGCCGCCCACCGCACCACACCAGGACGGCGGGCTTCAGGCCAAACTACATAGCAGCATTAACAGATAATTTGTCACGCCGCAGAAGCTGGTATACAGTCAGGTTCATCTGTCCCCAATTAGAGGTGAGGAGGAGCAGTTGATGTCACTTACTCCCCCATTTGAACTCGGCCTGTCGAACGCCTGGCTGCTGATACTCCCCTTCCTGATCGTGAATTACGGGATTTCATTCGTCGTGGTCAAGCGGCAGTCCAGCCTGTTTGCCTGGCCGGAATACACCGCGCAAGAGCGGCGAGTCCTGTCCTGGTCGATGGCCTGCTTATTGCTCAATGCCGTGTACAGCGTCTTTGTACCACTCAAGACCGGGGCCTGGCTGGCCGCTGGCCTGATCGTGTATGCCGTGGGCATGCTGTTTCTCCTGGGCGGCATCTACCACTTCGCGTCCACGCCGGTAGACCAGCCGAATACCGGCGGGCTGTATCGCTTTTCGCGCAATCCAATGTACCTCAGCTTCTTTTTGATCTTCCTGGGAGCCGGACTGGCCGGGGCGTCCTGGCCGATGCTGCTGCTGGCGCTGGTGGTGTTTTGGCTGCAAGGCCGGTATTTGGTGCCGCCCGAAGAACGAATGTGTCTGGAAAAGTTCGGTGAGGTGTACCAGACGTACATGCAAAAAACACCGCGCTGGATCGGGCTGCCGCGCTAATCCAGCCGCAGGCGCCTGTCTCATCTCCCCGGTCAATACGTTGGAATGGAAAGGGGCCGGGGGGTGAGGTTAATGCATCCCTGTCCTGATACCCCCGCCTACAGCGGGTAGATGTCGATGCCGAATGCCGTTGCAACGGCCACGATCAGCGGCGCGATGATCAGCGCGGGCAGGAAGTTCGCTACGCGCGGCTGCTTGATGTCCAGCAGCACCAGTGACAGGCCGAGCAGGATCAGGCCGCCGACCGCTGTCATTTCGTTGATCATGGCGTCGGACATAAATTCGCCCGCCAGGAAGCCCATCAGCGCCAGCCCGCCCTGCAAGCCGAGGACTGTGATCACGCTGAACAGCACGCCGATCCCCAGGCTGGCGGCAAAAGCCATCGCCGCGAAGCCGTCCAGCGTGCTTTTGATCGCCAACTGCTGAAAGCCCGACGACAGCCCCATCCCATCCTGGATCGAGCCGACAAACGTCAGCGGGCCAACGCAAAAGACCAGGCTGGCCGTGACATAGCCCTCGATAAACCGCGCCCGCCGCGCCGCCGCCGAATCGCGCTCCGATTCCGTCTGCCCGTCATCACCACCGGACGCGGACCGCTCCACGCGCGCCTGAATCCAGCCGCCCAACGCTTCCAGCCGGGCGTCGAGCCTGCACAATTCACCGGTGATCGCGCCGATCACCAGGCTGAGCAGCGGGATAATGACATTGCCGGTTTCCCCGGCGTTGCTGATTCCGACAAACAGCGTCGTCAGGCCCAGCCCGGTAACGACCGATTCCTGCACCCGGTCGGACAGCCGGTTGCCGACGATCAGCCCCAGTGAGCCGCCGATCAAGACCGTGATCGTGTTGAGAAGGGTCCCCCTCATCAATCCCCCTTATGGTAGTTCGACAATCGTCGGCGTCAGTGTAGGCGTGATATAGGGCGCAGCAGCCGTTGCCGTCCCGGCGGCGATCTGTGTCTGGGTACCATAGATCGCGCTGCTGGTAGCCTGCATATCTACTTTGTTCTCGCTGAGGTCCACGCCCCACATGAACGGGCGCACGATCTCAAACCACGTCTGGCCCGGTTTGAGGTGCATCGGGTCTTCACCGCCGGGATACAACAGCCACAGGCCGAGCTTGCCCTGCGCGTGCCACCACTCGCCCTCGTACCACATCCCGTCGCGGAACAACCACGCCGGGCCGTGCCCCCACAGGATCGTTTCGATCACCGTGCCGCCGGTTTCGCTCTCGTAAATATCCGGGCGGTTAACGTGTTCGGCTTCCAATACGACGATATTATCGGCGGCAAGCTGCTCGCCGGTAATGGCGTCCACGTGCGGCAGGCCGGAATTCCAGCGATAATAGCGCCCATCATCCGGGTTATACTGCCAGCGCGTATCCTGGCGGTCGTTGTAGTAGTCGATAAAAATATCCTGGACCGGTTCACCATCGGGATCGGGCGCATCCGTGAAGGCAAAGCCGCGCATCCCCCAGGCGTCATTCACGTTGCGCTGCTCCGCGATCTCCCACATTTTGTAGGTATCGCCAAACAGGGTGTGCTCGTAGGCTTTGCCGTCTTCGGGGAAGCGTTCAAACGGTTCGTTCACGCCGATGTGCGGCGACAGCGCGCGCCATTTCCACTCGGAATCAAGGATATACTGGCGAATCCACTCGTTCGAGCCGCTGTAGGCCAGCAGTCCCTCGAACATCTCAACCAGTTCCAGGTCCAGCAGGCGGGCGCTGCGCACGCTGCCGACGTGGTCTGTGCCCTGGCTCCGGTAGATCGCGGCAAAGCGCGTTACGCCGCCCTCGACTTCGTATTCAAATACAATGTCGGCCTTGTCCAGCCCGCTCTGGGGCCGCACGATCTCCGGGAAGTTGGAGACTTTGACAATCAGCGTGCGGCGGTTGGCCGCTTCCTCGCTTGGGAACGGCAGCCCGGTCAGCGGGTTGAACCCCTCCGGGTATTCGCTCGGCCCAACGGTGGTAGCGGTTGGGCTGGGTGTGGCGGTCGGCGTGCGCGACGGCGTTGGCGAACTGGTCGGCGTAAAGGTCGGTGTGATGGATGGCGTATCGGACGGCCTGGGTGTCGCCGTTGGCGGCATCGTCGGCGTGATGCGCGGGGTGTTGGTGGGTGGCATGGTTGGGCGGTGTGTATTGGTGGGCGGAATAGTCGGCTGGTTGCCCTGCCCTGCCGCCGAGAGCGGAGTCAACCCGGCAGCCAGGCTGACCAGCAGCACGACTACCAGCGCTCCGATAGATAACAGTACTGGCGCCAATCGTTGCATCCCGATACCTCAGTTCAATCTAGCTTGCGTCATCAAAGCACCCCTGCGGGCATGGTCGCACAGTATACCGCTCCACCAGCCTGCTGACCAAAATCGTCCCGGCGAGGCGCGCAAATCGCCGGGCAAGCGTACAGGTAGCGCTGGTTCCACCGGCCCGCACATAAAAAGGCCGGGTTGTATGTCCCGGCCCCGTTGTTCCGTCATGGAAACCGCTTCTCACACCAGCGAGGTTGTATTCACCGTTGGCTCCCCCTCTCTATTTCCAATGGCGAGAGGGCCGGGGGGTGAGGCCAACCGCCAGACAACCACATCTGCTAAACTAGCACAACACCCTAATAGTCACGCATACAGCGGATCCCCAGGTCAGGCGCTTTTATGTAGGCAACATCCGGCGTGCGTCTAGCCGCACGCAGCGTGGAACCACCGCCTCCGTATGTGCTGCCCCGCTGGACGTAGCTGTCAGACTCATCGTCACCGGCTTGCTCGCGTCCATCCCTCGCATCATAGGGATAGGGGAAAACCTCGGGGTCATAGCGCGAGCGCGTCCATTCGGCCACGTTGCCAGCCATGTCATAGGCCCCTACCCAGGACACACCGCCCGCATAACTGCCAACGGGCGCTGTGTACGGATACCCATCATCATGAGACTCGTCCCGCCAGACCCAATCGCAGTTTTGGTCACAGTAATTGGCGTGCGCAGCCTCAAATTCGCTGCCCCAGGGATACATCAGACTATCCGGGCCGCGCGCTGCATATTCCCATTCAGCTTCGCTGGGCAGCCGTGCGCCGCGCAGCTTACAAAACGCCTGGGCTTCATACCAGTTCACCAGGTTCCGGGGATCCTCTCCAACCGCCCCCTCAGCGTCGAATTCCGCCACGCCACCCAAAGCGGCAAACTGCGCATTGGTCACTTCGTAGCGATCAATCCAGAAGGGTTCGTCAAAGCAAATTTCGTGCGCCGGTTGCTCATGCGCAAACCACTCGCTGATACATTCACCGTATGCCGCTTCGCACAATACCCTGGCAGCGTCGAGTTGGTCATCTGTGCTGCCCATCAAAAAGCATCCAGCCGGGATCAGCACCATCTCCACGTCGTCAAACGCCTGAACATATGGCTGCCAATCATCATTGCTCTCGACCCCCGCCAGCGCCAAAGCCTCAATATCGGGGGGAACCTCATCACCCTGCGCGCAAACAGCAACGGGCACAAGCATGATCGCTGCACATACCAAAAGAACGACTGACCCCTTGCGTTTTTTCAAAGCAAAGTCCTTTCAAGAAAGAAAAAACTGATCGCCTCTATTCTTCCGTCAGGGTTCTGCCGACGCTAACGCCGGTCCCGCCGCCGAGCTGACATCCAGCAGCATCACCTTCACACCGTTGAACGTATGCTGATCGACCACCCTGTCCCGCCGCTCGATCAACCAGTCACCGATGTGTGTCAGGCCCGGTTGGAACGGATCAAAATCGGGCATGACCCCCTGGCGGTGTACATCTTCGTTTGGGTTGCGATACAGCACCCACACCCGCCGCGCCGCCTGTTCGACCGGCTGTGTATCCGGTTCGTCGGACAGCACGACAACATCCAACGCCGGGCACGCTTCTTCATCAAAATAATGCAAAAATGCCTGCTTTTCGTTGCCCCGGTTAAGGATCACGCTGTCACCCGGCTGGCAGTCCTGGGTTACGTAGGTTGCCACTTCGCGCCACCCGGCACGCCGGTAGCCGCCGGTGTAGAACGAGGACGCCACGTTATACGCGCACGTCAGGACCACCACGCCCAGCGCGAGCTGCCATATCCAGCGCGGGTGCTGCATCCAGCCGCAGACTACCAGCAGGATGAGCGCGGGCAGGAACACCATAAAATAGCGATCCACGTAGAACGAGATAACCAGCGCCGACACCAGGAACACCGGGATCAGCGGCACGCCGATCAGCCAGAACCAGTAGTAGTTCTCGCTGGCAGCTTTCCGGTCACGAACGGCGCTCATCAGCCCAAAGACCAGCCCCAACGCCACGATCATCAGGCCGGGCACCAGGTACCATTTCAGCACGCCGTCATAGCCGATGCTCATGTGCCACAGCGTCAGCGGGATGTCTCGCAGCTTCGGGTTGGGTATCCACTCGGAGGCCATGCCCGGCGGCTGCTGCAACAGCCGGTAGAGCCAGCTCAAAATAGGGATCGCGGCGATCATCTGCGCACCCAACCAGCAGCGCAGCAGGCGGCGGTCCCGGCGGCGTGCCAGCACGAGGAATACATACTGGGCGCCAAACAGCGCCAGCGCCGAATAATGGGCAAAATAGGCTGTCATGCTGCTGGCAATAAACACCAGCCATACCATGCGCGTCCGGCGGCCCTGCACCAGCAGCAGGAAACTGTACGATGCACACAGCGACAGCACAAAGATCAGCGCATAGGGGCGTGCCGTCCGCGACAGCAGCACGTGATACGGGTTGACCGCCAGCAGCGCGCCCGCCCACAGCGCCAGCTCATGATTGCCATACAGCCGGACAATGATAAACATCAACAGCGCGATACCCAGCAGCCCCAACAGGGCCGAGGGCAGCCGCAGCAGGATTTCGGTGTAGTTCGGCCAAAACCGCAGCGACAAAAAATATAGCGGCGTCTGGTTACCGGATGCCAGGATCGAGTTCAGCGATGTGCGCAGCGATGTCTGCGCCCGGAAGGCCGTCAGGACCTCATCGGTCCACAGGCTGGCCCCGCCGAGGTTCCAGACCCGCAGCACGAATCCCACCAGTAAGATCAGCACTGCACCACCCAAAAACGGGCGCGGGCGAACATCTACCGGATGCTTAAAGCCCGCTACGGCAAGTTCGCGCGTGGCGCGGGCGCCAACAGCCGCCTGCCCCACCCCCATAGCCTGCACTGGTCCTATCATGCTCCCCATCGAATACCACCTGTATTCAAACAACGCGTACAAGATCGTTAGCACCGCACATCATGAAACGGAAATAGCCCCATACGCCGTTCCGTTAATTTGACGACGTGATTTTACCTCTAATACGCAAATCCCGCCGCTTCGTTGCGCTCGTAAAGCCATCACCAGGGATGAGAGAGCCTGTGTCGTCCCTTTTGGAGTGCAGCGATCACATCGCATTCGCGCTCGTTTTAGATTCCAGGCATTCTCACCTGCTGGTGTGACATGCTATAATCTCAACGGCTATCTCGCGGCGCAATACCGTAAGATGATGAGAAGAAAGAATCGCAGCCGGGCGAGTGCTTCCCGAAGGGTTGCGCTGCCAGACAGGTCACAGGAGCACAGCATAACTGATGAATGAACACCTCATCGTCTTTGTGACGGCTTCGTCCGAACCCCAGGCACGGCGCATTGCCCGCAAGCTGCTGCAAAGCAAGCTGGCCGCCTGTGTCAATTTTGTCCCGGTAGACTCGATGTTCGCCTGGAAGGGCAGCATTCAGGAAGAAGACGAAATCTTGATGATCATCAAAACCCGCGCCGACGCGTTTGACGCGCTGGCCGACGCGGTCAAGTCGGCGCACAGCTACGACACGCCGGAGATCATTGCGCTGCCCGTTGTGTTGGGATCACGTGAATATATGAGATGGATCGATAATGAAGTCACCAGTTGAACGCTCCCCCCACCCCGATAACCCCCGCCTGCTGATCTCGTTCGCCCACCCGGACGACGAGGCATTTGGTATGGGCGGCGCGATTGCGCTGTACGCTCAGCAGGGCGCCAATATCTCGCTGATCTGCGCCACCAACGGCGACGTTGGCACGGTTGACCCGGAATCTATGGCGGGCTACCAATCGATTGCAGAACTGCGGCTGGCCGAACTGGGATGCGCCGCCGAAACGCTCGGCATCCGGCGGGTGATCACGTTTGGCTACCGTGACAGCGGCATGATGGGTGCGCCGGAAAATGACCACCCGGACTGTCTCTGGCAGGCGGACGGGGACGTCGTCGCCGGGCGTATCGTGCACGAAATCCGGCAGTTCAGGCCCCAGGTGGTCGTCACCTTCGACCCGTTCGGCGGCTACGGGCACCCGGATCACATCTACATGCACCGCGCCACGACCCGCGCCTTCCATGCGGCGGGCGATCCGGCGCAGTACCCCGACCAGTTGGCCGAAGGACTGGAACCATACTCGCCCGCCAAGCTGTATTACACCGCCTTTCCACGCCTGCCGCTGCGCGTGTGGCTGTGGCAGGTGCGCCTGAGCGGCGGCGATCCGCGCCGGATGGGTAAAAACCAGGACCTGGACCTGCAAGCTGCACTCGACAACCGGCTGCCGACCCACGCCCGGCTAAACATCGGCGCGCACCGCCAAACCTGGGATGATGCCGCCCGCTGCCACGCCAGCCAGCAGAACCCACGCGAATCACACGGCCTGTTGGACCGTTTGCTGAGCCGCCTGATCTACCGCCACCAGGATTTCACCCGCGCCTGGCCCCAGCCTAACGGGCGGCATCACGTGGAGCACGACCTGTTTGAGGGGATCCGATAACCTGCAAACACCTGGTATTCGCGGTATGATTAGCCATGATTGCTCACGATCCTAACCCTAGGTCACGACTCATGGTGCAAGTTCTAAAGCCCGAACAGCTTGATAACGTCGTCAACAATACATTGGTCGTGCTGTTGATGCGCCCTGATCTGGTCTCGCAGTGGCAGACCGATCTGCAAAACCTGCTAAAAGAGATGCTGTCAGGCACGCAAGAAGACGAAGCCGTATTCCTCGCCGCCGTGCTCAACCTGCTGGACAATCCCGGCGACACCCTGCCAACCGGGACGATTTATGATCGCGACTGGGAAAAAATCCTGGCGGGGTTAAAGACGGGAACGGTACACAGCGCCAGCAGCGAGGACAGCGATAGTATGCGCCTGGACCAGTTGCTCAGCTCGGTTGTGCGGGCGGTGATTGCCGTGATGACGCGCGCCGCCGAGCAAAAGGACGCCATCGAAGACGAACTGCGCCAGATACATGTTGCTGCTGTTGATTCCGAGGTGGACGAACTGGCGAGCTGGCTGGATGATGTGCTGGCGATACTAGGCGGTATCGCCCCGCGTGACCTGGGCAACCGGCACCAGGGCGTTTACGCTGTTTACTGGGACGTGCTGATTTACAACATCGCACCTGCCGATTAACATTATTAACGACAAGGCAAAGGAGCCGATTATGCGTAAGTTTTTATCTGTGCTGATAGGCTTTGTAATTCTGGCGGCAGCAGGGATAACCCTGTGGATGGCGCGCGGCCCGCTCCCTTCCGAAGAGCGCACAACCGGCGGCGTGCTGATCGCCCAGTCCGAGATCACCGGGCAGATTGCGCCAAACCTGGAAGTCGTGACGGACGAAGGGACAACCAGCACCAACATCATCGGCGAGGCGGAGATCAAAGACGCTGCCCTGAGCGATATACAGGAACTTAATCAGGCCGAAATGGAAGCCGCGCCTCCCACCATCGCTGACGTAGCCCCGCCCGGCGATGCCGCGCCGCTGACCACCGACATCGTGCTGGACAAAGACGTCGAAGTTGAAGTCGCGCCGCTGGACACGACCACCGGCAGCCAGGGCCACAGCGAGCCGGGTGAAGGGGGCGGCCCGCTGATCACCGGGCTGTATGAGCAGCGCGTGGTCGAGATGGAATGGCCGAGCGCCTTCCGCGTAGGCGGCTCCGGCTCGGTGCGTATCACGCTCAAGGCGCTGGAAGACGGCTCGCTCCAGGCTGTGGCCGAGATCGCGGATAACGAAGTGCTCGCCACGCCGATCATGATCGCCGACCGCTACGACACCTACAACGCAATTGTGACAGCATACCTGTCTGCGCCGGATTTTGAGGTCGAGGCAGCTAACAACCTGGCGCAAACATTGGAGCGCGGCGGCGAGGCGGAATGGCGCTGGACCCTGAAGGCCGACGAAGCCGAGACCGTTGTGATCGCCATTGGTCTGAGCATCACCTGGCAGCCCAAAGACCCCAACGCGGCTGGCACGCTGACCAATGTCCCGATCTGGGGGCAGATGGTCCAGGTCAACGTGGATCACGTCTTTGGCCTGATCACGGTGCCGCAGGCCAGCATCGCGGGCACTGTTCTGGCCGTGCTGGGCTTTGTGGCCGAGTTCCCGCTGCTTGGCGCAATTCTGGAAACGATCTGGGATATGTTATTTGGGAAGAAAGACCGGGACCAGCAGCGCTAGCACGCAGACAGCCGCATACCTACGGAAACAGCGCACGCCGGGGGCCGCTCCTCCGGCGTGACTTATTGTGCATAGATGACCTCGGCCTCGCCCAGCACGCGATCCCGGATGCGCCAGTTCAGAAACTTCGGCGTGATCAGATCAACCGGGCGCTGACCAAACAGATCGGTCAGTTCTTCTTGCATGGCACACAGGCCAAAAAAACCCGGCACATGCCCCGGCTCAAACTCCACCAGCACATCCACGTCACTATCTGGGCGAAAGTCTGCGCGCAGCACCGAGCCAAACAATAACAACCGGCGGATGTGGTGCCGCTCGCAGAACGCGGCGATCTGATCGTGCGGGATGGGTATTTGTGTGGGCATCGCCCCTCCCTATGATTCGTCGTCTTCGGCCAGCGGACGCTTAAAAAAGATGCGAAACCCGCTGCTGTCCTGCGTAAACGAGCCAGACGTGCCGACCATTTCCCAGCCTTCTAATCCAAGCTGGGCAATCGCGTTCTCGCGGTTGGTGATATTAACCTGCTGGCTCGTTTCACCTGCATGATAAAACAGGATATACTGGCGATGCATCACACCCTGCGTTATCTCCTGGCGTAGCTCGCAGTATTCCCATTGCTGCCAGCATTGTGACACGGGCCGATCCTTTTCGCTGCTCGCCTGTTCGGATACCGGGATTGTAGTTTATGTCAACCAAACAAGATACACACCGCCGGGCTATTCGACCGCTGCTGCTGGCTGCGCTGAACAGCCCAGGGCTGTTGTCTCCTTCCGAGTTTACCATGGCACGCTTCAGTTTGGATACCCGGCTGCGCGCGCACCTGCTAGACCCGGATATTTCCGCGCTCGAAGATTACCTGATCGATCATTCGGACCTGCCGGGCCGCCGCGCCAACCTGGAAATGATCGCCGCCTTCGCAGACGAGGTCGGCACGCTGTGCACCGCCCCGGATGTTTCACTTTTCCACAGCTACGTGGCGATGGACTGGCTGCTGCAACGCCTGCTAAACCGCTACCCCCCTTCCCTGTTTGGCAGCGATCCCGATTCGCCGCTGCAAATGCCGCAGTTGTGCGGAGCGGTCGCATTGGGCGAGTGGGCGGCAGCCAACTGCCACATCGAAGCCGGTGTCGCGGGCGTACTCGATCTGGCAGACAGCCCGCTGTGGCGCGTGCGGGAGGGTGTCGCGCTGGGCTTGCAGCGGCTGCTGTATCACGACTGGCACAGCACCACCCGCCGCATGGAACGCCGCGCGCTGGATGCCAATGCCTACGAATGGCGCGGGCTGATTGCCGGGATCGCAGAACCGGCCCTGCTGCAAGAGCCGGATCATGCCCTCGACGCGCTGGACCTGCACAGCCGCGCGCTGACCTACCTGCGCCGTCTTCCGGCAGACACGCGCCGGGCCGACTCTGTGCGCACGCTGCGTAAAGCGCTCGGCTATACGGTCAGCGTGGTCGTGGCGGCTGCGCCGGAAGCCGGATTCCCGCAGATGCACGCCTGGGCCGCCTGGAACGATCCCGACGTCCAGTGGATCATCCGCGAAAATCTCAAGAAAAAACGCCTGAATGCCTGGCCGGATCAGATAGACTCGTTGAGGAACCTGCTATGACACACCAATCCACCGTTATCACGCGCCTGCGCGATGAATTCCGCCTGGAGCGGCTGCTCCCCAGCCTGATCGCCGGACTGGTTGCCGGTGTGATCACGATCACGGTTGTCGTCGCGTTCGCCGCGCTGGTTTTTTCCGGCACACTGTCGGATCACATCCCGGCGGGGATCGGCATGATGCTGTTCGGCTCGATTATCATCGCCGGGCTGACGGCGCTCACCAGTTCGCTGCCGGGGGTCATCGCCGGTTCGCAGGATACATCAGCCGCCATCATCGCGCTGGTATCGGTGGCCATCGTAGACAACATGCCCGCGTCGGCCAGTGATGAAGAACTGTACTTCACCGTTATCGCCGCGATCTGCCTGGCTGCGATCCTGACCGGGACCACTTTTTTGCTGCTGGGACAGTTTCGGTTGGGCAACCTGATCCGTTTCATCCCCTACCCGGTGATCGGCGGCTTTCTGGCCGGGTCCGGGCTGCTGCTGGTCCGGGGCGCGATCTCGGTCATGACCAACGAGCCGGTGAGCTTTACCCAACTCTCGCCGCTGGTCGAGCCGGACCTGATCGCCCACTGGCTGCCGGGACTGGTCTTTGCCCTGGCGCTGATGGTGGTTTTGCGCCGCTTCGACCACTATTTAACGCTGCCAGCAGCGCTGCTGGGCGCCATCGCCGTGTTTTACATCGTTATGCTGGTCATGGGCGCGTCTGCCTCGGAAGCCACCGATAACGGGTGGCTGCTCGAAGGACTGCCCAAAGGCGGGGGCAGTTTGTGGGACCCAGTCGTGCCGTCCGACCTGAAACATGTCGATTGGAGCGTGCTGCTGAAACAGGTCAGCGGGCTGGTGGCCGTCATCGTGGTGACAACGATCACGCTCCTGCTCAACGCGACCGGCATTGAGCTGGCTACACACCAGGACATCGATCTCAATCGTGAATTGAAAGTAGCGGGCCTGTCGAACGTGGCAGCCGGTCTGGGGGGTGGTGTGGCCGGGTCGCATGTGCTCAGCGAGACGGCGCTGGCCTACCGCATCGGGGCACGCAGCCGGTTAGTGGGCCTACTGCTGGCGGGAGTCTGCGCGTTTGTATTGTTCGCCGGGGCATCGCTGCTGTCCTACTTCCCCAAGCCGGTGCTCGGCGGGCTGCTGCTGTTCCTGGGCCTGGATTTCCTGATCGAGTGGGTGTACAAGACGTGGTTCAAGCTGTCCAAAGCCGACTACGCCATCGTGATCCTGATCATGCTGGTGATCAACGTGGTCGGATTCCTGGAGGGGATCGGCGCAGGGCTGGCGTGTGCGGTAGCCCTGTTTGTCGTGGATTACAGCCGGATTGGCGTCGTGAAGCACGCGCTCAGCGGCGCGCACCTGAACAGCCATGTCGTGCGCCCCTATCTTTACCAGCAGTTGCTGCGCGAAAAGGGCGACTGGCTTTACATTTTGCGGCTGCACAGCTTTATCTTTTTTGGCACATCCTACCGCCTGCTCGAACAGGTGCGCGCACGCATTCTCGATCCCGACCGGCCTAAGCCGCATTTTATCGTGTTCGACTTCCGGCTGGTGACCGGTCTGGACTCCTCGGCAGTGCTGAGCTTTATCAAGATGGCGCAGTTGGCCGAAGCGCACAAAATCAAGCTGGTCTTCACTTCGCTGCCGCCCGCCATGCTGCGGCAGATAGAAAAAGAACTGTTCACCGATGGTGATGACGATCCCGTGTGGCGGCTGTTCCCCGACCTGGATCACGGGGTTGAATGGTGCGAAAACCAGGTGATCGCCCTTTTTGAGAGCATCGGCCTAGCCGCCCGGCCCCAGAGCTTCCGGCAGCAGTTGGTCGCCGCCATGCCGGACACAGACCAGGCTGACATCTTGATGCAGTATTTTGAGCACGAGGAGGCCCAGCCGGGCGCGTACCTGATCCGACAGGGACAGCCGCCGGACGGGCTGCAATTCATCGAATCGGGGCAGGTGACCGTGCAGCTTGAACTCGAAAGCGGCGAGATCGTCCGGCTGCGCAAGATGACAACCGGGACTATCGTTGGCGAAATCGGCCTGTATACCGGGCAGCCTGCGTCCGCGTCGGTGGTGATTGACGAACCAAGCACGCTGTACCGCCTGGGCCTGGACGCCTTGCAGCGGTTGGAGCAGGAACATCCCAACGTAGCAAGCGCGTTTCACCGCTTTATGGCGCGCTTCCTGGCGGAGCGGCTGGCGCACACGACCGATACGATCCAGACCTTGATGAAGTAATGCCCTGGCCCGGCGCCCGGCCTCAACGCTGCACGGCGCGCACCATCCAGCGCCACAACAACCGGACCGCGATCTCGCGGGCAGCCAGTGTCCCGGCCATGCACAGCGCCGCCTGCCAGACCGGCAGTTCGGCCAGGTACGGGATCGTCGGGCCGAACGCGGCCAGAAAAACCAGCCACTCCCCATCCAGGTGGCCTCCGCTGTTTGCGTGGACCAGCAGCGCGCCTGCCACGCTCACATCCACCAGCCAGACGGCGAACAGGACATTGATCGCCCCGGCGCGCGCCGCACGCACCGACCGCACCGACACGCTGACCGCCAGCACAGACATCCCCATCAGGACATAATGCTGCGCCCGGTCGATCAGAAATGCCGCCGCAGAAACCAGCGGCAGTACGATGGTTACGCCGCATATCACCGGGCCTGGCACCTCGGCAGAATTGGTGGATGCCAGCAGCGAGATGTTTGTCAGGCTGACGATGCCGGCACAGATGGCGAACAGCACAATAACGCCCTGCATGATCCGGATCGAGTGGCGCAGCGGCCACAGCGCACCTGCCGCCTTGCTGAGCAGAATCGTCTCGGCGCTGAAGGGGGTCAGCCGCAGCACGTCCCAGGTACGCTGCTCGCGCTCGCGGACGACAACCGGCGCCAACACCTGTCCCAGCCACAGCCACCACACCAGTAGCAAGGCCAGCGCGATATGCAGCAAGCTCACAAAACAGACCATCGCCAGGCTCAGGTAACACAACAAACCGCCGAGCACCAGCGCTGCGCCCGTTGAGCGACCCACCTGCCAGGCCACGCTGTGCCAGTTGGGCGCGCAGGCCAGTTCGCGTAAAAAGATCGGGTTGTTTTCCCCCGTCCAGACGCCGATCAGGCGGCGCAGGTTTTGCCACGAACTCATGGTGGACTCACGATGACTGCCGATCCAGTGCGATCAGGTAACTGGTGATACACCGCCGCCGGGCCAAATACTCACCGGTTCAGCGGTTGCCCGCGCGCGCGACACACCACGCAAACAGCCCGCGCACCACTACTTCGAGCGCCAGCAAGTAGCACACGCTCGACAGCAAGCCGTGCTGCCAGCTTTCGTGGGTCGCGTTGATCACCAGCGGCCCGATCACCAGGGCCATGCGGCGGGCGATTGATTCTGCATCGGTAGCCTGGACCACCAGCCAGCCCGCCTGCGCGCGAAAAATAGCCAGGCTCACCAACGCCAGCAAAGCGATAAAAACGGCGTACTCCCGGTAGAAGCGGCTGCCGCACAGACAGCCAATAGTGATCGCAAGCGCCTGAAGCTGTAACCACTCCACCACCAGCAGCCCGCCCAGCACCAACAACCGGACACCGGATGATTTGGTCAGGGCCAGGGCGCTGATTTCAACCGCCGCCAAACCAAGCATAGACAGCAGCGGGCGGTAAACATCCGCGATGCTGTACAGGATCACCCTATGCCGCCGGTCAGGGAGCAGCAGCAGCATATCCCACGTGCCGCGCAGGCGATCACGGGCGATAGCCTGGCTGATCCGGCTGGCGATCAACCCGCCGCCGCCGCCCACCAACAGCAGCCCGCCGCCTACCCATAACCACGCGGCTATGGGTCCCAGGCCGTTGGACAATCCCCAACACATCAAGCCCAGCGGAGTCAGCAGCAGCGACATCCCGCCGGCCACGATGATAACCAGCCAGTGACAGGCAGCGTAAAAGCGAGGGGTGTAGTCGCCCGGCAAATAGCGCCCGCTTTGCGCGTGTCGCCACTGAAAGTGCAGGTACAGCCGCGCATAGGTGGGCATCTTGTCAGGCTGAATCACCGTCAGCAAGATAGTAGGTGTGCCGGGCAGGTACATGAGGTGCCAGGTTAGAAGCGCTCAGTCGAATTTGATCCATTATACGACAGGCACGTGATGTTTATGGCCCGCCTTCCGGGTTCAGGCAGGAGCAGACTGCACGCCGACCGCGCGCTTAGCGCTCCTCCGCCGCATTGGGCAGGTAGGCCGCCATGCGCTTGACCAGCGGATCGTGCAGGATGGTATACAGGCGGTGCGCCTCGGCATAATACCGCTGCGCAGTCTGCCCGGCACCGCTTACACGCGCCGCATCGCCCAGCACGGCCAGCGCATCGGCTAATCCTTTACGGTAGCTCATCTTGCGGGTGCGGCTTTCGCTTTGAGCGGCGAGATCGGCGGCTTCGTCTAGGCGGTCGGTTTTTACGCAGAGTGCCGCCAGCCGTGTCTGCGCGCGCACGATGTTTTCCAGGTCGCCGTACTGCTGGCTGGTATCCAGCGCCGCGCGATACAACTCCTCGGCCTCGTCCAGCCGGTCCAGCTTGACCAGGGTATCGCCCATATCCGCCTGGAACACGGCGACCCAGCGGTCATCGCCAATCGAAGTAGCGGCGGCAATGGCCTGTTTGTGCAGCCCCAGCGCTTTGTCATAGTCTTCAAGCAGGTAGCAGGTGCGGGCCAGGTTGTTGGTCTGGACTGCGATCAGCTTGGTGTTTTCAAGCCGTCGGCTCAGCCGGAGCGCAGATTGCAGCGGTTCCAGCGCGGTTTGCGGGCGGCCTGTCAGCGTATAGAACCAGCCCAGGTTGCCCGTGCGCAGGCTTTCGGCCTGTAGATCACGCGTGTCGCGCGCGATCTGGATCGACTCGTTGTAAAACGCCTGCGCGGTTTCGATGTCGCCCATGTCGGTATAGAGCGTGGCCGCATTGGACAGCACCAATCCACGCGTGGGCAGGTGTTGGATATTGTTCAACAGCAGCAGGGCTTTCTCATATTCCATCAGCGCGCCCTTGTAGTCGCCGTTATCCTTGCGGGCGCGGGCGATGTCACAGTGCAGCAGCGCAACCTGGGCGTAGTCGCCGTTGCCCAACAGCTTGAGCGCTTCCTGCCAGTAGTCCAGCGCCCGGTCACGATCCCCCTGCTCCACGGCCAGGCTGCCCAACAGGTGCAGGGCCTCGGCCTGGCGCGTGGGATCATCGCCCTGGCGAGTCAGATCATACGCCTGCTGAATGGCGCGCGCGGCCTCGTCCAGCCGGTTCCAGCGCGTATAGATGCTGCCCAGCGCGAGCAAAATCTGGCTGTGCTCGCCAGGATTGGTAATTTGTCCGTCCGCATAAAAGGTCAATGCTTCAGCCAGCAGGCTTTCGGCGCGTTCCAGGTCGTTCATGGTGTGCGCGGCCATACCCAGCCGGGTAAGCGCGCTGGCTTCGTGGGCTGCGTTGCCGGTGCTGCGCGCCTGGGCCAGCGAGCGGGTGGCGTATTCTTCGGCCTGTGCGCTGTTGCCGCTCATCTGGAAAGCCGTGCTCAGTTCCAGGGCGCTGTTCATGAAAAACTCCGCCGACTGGGTGCCCAGCCGCAGCGCCAGGTTTTCGGCAGCCTGATAATGCTCGATTGCGGCTGCGTAGTCCGCGTTATCCATCTCCAGCCTGGCGAGCGCTTGCAGCCAGCGGAGCTGTTCGTGAGACTGGTTGGTCTGCTGCGCCAGACGCACCGCCTGACTGTACAGCTTTTGCGCCACGCTTTGCTCGCCCATCGCCAGCGTAGACTCGGCCAGCAGGCCCAGCACGCGCGATGCCAGCCCGACCTGCTGCGCCGCCTGCGTGATGATGACCGCTTCTTTCAGCAGGTACTGCGCGTAGCTGGGGTTGCCCTGTTCCAGGTAGTCTTTCGCCAGGTTTTCCAGCGCCAGCGCCGTCATGCCCCCGTCGCCGGACAGGCGGGCAGCGTCGAGCGCCTGCTGGTGATACGTCTGGGCGGTGCCCCAGTTGGCTTGCTGGGCATAAAACGATCCCAGATTATTCAAACAGCGCGCCAGGGCGGTCGTGTTGCTCAGGGTGCGCGCGATCTCCAGCGCCTGGTCAAGCACAGGCAGCGCGGCATCGAAATTTTTCTGCGCAACATAAGCGGCCCCGATGCCGCTCAGCAGCCGTTCCTCACCGATCTTGTCGCTGACGGTGCGCGCCAGCGTCAGCCCGCGCTGGTAGGTTTCCAACGCTGTTTCATGATACCCCTGGTCAAGGGCGGTGGCGGCAGTTTCGAGCAGGGTGTTGATCTCCTGCTGCGCGGGTGTTAGCTCGGCAGGTCTTGCGGGAACAGAGGAGCTGCCAAACAGGCGATTCAACAGGTTTTGCATGGATGATCCTTATGCTATAGCTTCCGGCTCACAGCGATCAGCGCCTTGCCTGCTGGCGGTTGGTCGCGGATTATTTGCCATTTCGACTTACAATACACGCATCAGTAACGGCACCAACATCTCACGCGCGCTCAGGCCGCCGTGACGGCTTGGCGATCCGTGCCCGGTCTTTTCCCGGTCGGTAAAGGACACGCCCTGCCGGGCGATCACGGTCAGGTCACCCAGACGCAGCGCGGTTTCGCCATCCGGCGTTTCCGGGCCAAATAACCCGGCGTCGAGCGCCTCAGATGGGATCAGCGGCAGCAGTTTGTCGCTAAAATGCGCCTGCAAATAGTCAATAAACGACTGGCGGTAACCGGTTCGCAGGTAGTAGTACCCAAAGCGTTCTTCACCGCCCCGCCCACAGCGCAGCGCCTCGGCCAGAGGTGGGTGGTCTGCGATGTGAATACTTTCCTCTACCGGCGTATGCCCGTGATCGGCGGCGAACATCAACAGCGTGCGCCCGTCGCCTATCTTGTCCTGGGCCAGCACATCCCGCAGATCGGTTAGCTGGCAGCGAATCTCGGTGATCGACGCTTCGGACGTTGTGCCGTAAAGATGTGATACCCCATCGACCGCGCCCCAGTACACGCTGATAAAGCAGCGGTTGCGGCGCGTTTTGCGCAGCAGGTCGCGCAGCCCGATCCACATATCGGTATACCCAACATGCCGCACAGCGTGCTGGATGCCGCGATGCATCAGGCGTGACAGGCCGCTGCCCAACAGGCTTTTTTCCAGCAGCAGGTAGGATGGAATCCGGCGGGCGCTGAGCGCTTCGCCCAGCGTATCCACCGGCAAAAAGTTGTCAAAATCCAGCCCCCACTCTTCCAGCACTTCCGGGCGGTGGCGTCCGCTCACCGGCGTAAAGTGCAGGAAGTGGGACAGCGTGTTGAACTCGCGCATGAACATCACCGTGCCGACCGCGCCCGTTGCCGCCGGGCTGGCCCCGGTCCAGATGCACGGCAGCGCGGCAGCGGTAGTGCTGGGCGCAATCGACGTGATCGGGGTCAGTGTCCCATCCCCGACCAGGTCCGCGATCACCTGGGCAGTCGCCGCGTCTTCGGCCATGATCTCTTGCAGCAGTTGCCAGCCGAGGCCGTCGCTGAGGAACAAGACCACGCGCCGGACCTGCCCCCACAGGTGCTCCCACAGCCGCGAGTCCAGCGGCGCCGATCCCAGCCGGTCGGTGGACGGTTTGCTATCCAGCAGCCGCACCACGGTATGCGCCAGGTTGCGAATCGACAGTCCATTGTAGTATGGGAAGATAATTTCATCCGCCCAGTCACAGGTGATGGGCATGATCTGGTGTTCGAGGATGGCTTGTTCCAGCTCTACGGCCAGCGATTCGGTCAAACCCGGCTCCTTCATCGGTGCGGCAGGCATTATGTCCAGAGATTATACCGCATCCGGCGCGCGAAGCCCGCTGCACTGCCGGGCGTGATCAGAGGCGCTGAGAATCGCCTGGACGCGGGTGGGCAGCACGGCGATAGGGGAAAAGGGGAGCAGCGCGCCAGTATAGCCCGCCCCGTGATATCAGCCAGGAATGCCACCCGGCGCTAGAAATACGAGATCAGGTGCGGGTTATCCAGCCTGGAGTGGGAGGCAATAAAGATTGCGCGTAGGGCCGTCCGGTTACGCTTCCAGTCCAGGTTATTAAGATGCTCAAACTGAAACTGTGGGTGATCAGGCAGGAAACTGGGCCGATACACGTGCTCGAAGCCAACCATGCTGAGCGCGGTCACGACCAGGTTTATGCTGGGACGCCCGCCCATCCCTCGCAGCGCCTGGGATGCCGTATTGCCTTCAATAGCATAGTGAACAACCGGCAGATCACTATCACAAATCTGGGTGGAGATCAGCAGCATATCCGTACATACAGCCGCCATATTGCGGATCACCTGGATCGGGTTTTCGACATGATACAGCAGCCCGTAGCAAAACACGATATCCACCGGGCCAAACTCGTCCAACACGCCCGGCACCTGCACATCGCGTGTATGCCCTTCCAGGTCCGGGTAGAGTTCCGCCATGCGATCAATCACGTCCTGGCGCCCATCCACGCAAATCACCCGGCTGCCGCGCTGTACAAAAAACTGCGCCATATCGCCGGGACCAGAGCCGATATCCAGCACTACCTTATTCTCAAGCGGCAGGTTGAGCTTCTCCAGATGAGCCAGCCGGGCCTGGTTGATCGCCTGATAATGACTCGAAGCAAACCGATCTACCGTCTCCGGTTTGTACGGGTCACGGGTAAAGCGCTGGTAAGTGGGCTGGGCGGTCGCGCTTGAGTCCTCGACGGCGTCTTCCGGCCCCGCCATACGGATCAACCATTCTCCCAAGCGTCTGGTGGCATGCCTGACAGGTCCCATCTGATCTCCTTATCCGTTTGCTGAAATGCCATGGTGATGACGACAAGTCTACCCCATTTGGGAACACAAGGTAAAAACGTGCAGCGTCAGCACGGCGATGCGTCCAGGCTGGCGGCCCATTCCAGGTAATCGGCCAGGAAACGCCCGGTGTGGCTGTCGGACGCCTCCGCGACGGCTTCGGGCGTGCCTTCCGCGATCAGGTAGCCGCCGTCGTCGCCGCCTTCCGGCCCCAGGTCGATGATATGATCGGCTACCTTGATGATGTCCGGGTTATGCTCAATGATCAGCACGGTATTGCCGCTGTCGACCAGCGTTTGCAGCACCTCGATCAGCTTGGCGACGTCGGCGGTGTGCAGTCCGGTAGACGGCTCATCCAGCACATACAACGTCTGGCCGGTGGCGCGCTTGGACAGCTCGCGGCTCAGCTTGACACGCTGCGCTTCCCCGCCAGACAGCGTCGGCGCGGGCTGCCCGATGCGAATGTAGCCCAATCCGACCGCCGCCAGCGTAGCCAGCTTGTTGCTGATCGCCGGGATGTTCTCAAAGAATGCCAGTCCCTCGCTGACGGTCATGTCCAGCACGCCCGCGATGCTCTTGCCCTTGTACCTGACTTGCAGCGTCTCGTGGTTGTAGCGCGCGCCATGACACACCTCGCACGGCACGTATACATCCGGCAAAAACTGCATCTCGATCCGAAGCTGGCCCTCGCCCGCGCAGTGCTCGCAGCGCCCACCCTTAACGTTAAAGCTGAAGCGTCCCGGCGCATAGCCGCGAATCTTGCTCTCCGGCAGTTCGGCGAACAGCGAGCGGATCGCGTCGAACACCTTGGTGTAGGTGCCGGGATTGCTGCGCGGCGTGCGGCCAATGGGTGACTGGTCGATGTGGATCACTTTGTCGATCAGGTCCACCCCCTCAATGTCATCATGAGCGCCGGGCCGGGACTTCGAGCCATACACCAACTGCGCCAGCTTTTTATACAGCACCTCGATCATCAACGTGGATTTGCCCGACCCGCTGACGCCCGTGATCACGACCAGTTTGCCAAGCGGGACTTTGACGTCGATGTTTTTCAGGTTATTTTCCCGCGCGCCGCGAATGACAAGCGCGTGACCGTTGCCGGTGCGGCGCTCGGCGGGCAGCGGGATACACTTGCGCCCGGACAGGTACGCGCCGGTGATGCTGG
Source organism: Anaerolineae bacterium (assembly GCA_016926875.1). Classification (GTDB taxonomy): domain Bacteria; phylum Chloroflexota; class Anaerolineae; order Aggregatilineales; family Aggregatilineaceae; genus JAFGNU01. Next base: position 30,858 of record JAFGNU010000007.1, read on the forward strand.
TCGGGTGATCCATGATCTGGTCGGGCGTCCCGGCAGCCACGACTTCGCCGCCGTGCTCGCCCGCGCCCGGCCCCAGGTCGATGATCCAGTCGGCGGCCAGCATGGTCTCGTGATCGTGCTCGACCACCAGCAGCGTATTCCCCAGGTCGCGCATCCCTTCCAGCGTTTGAATCAGGCGGGCGTTATCGCGCTGGTGCAGGCCAATGCTCGGCTCGTCCAGCACGTACAGCACGCCCGTAAGCTGGCTGCCGATCTGCGTCGCCAGCCGGATACGCTGCGCCTCGCCGCCGGACAGTGATCCCGCCGCCCGGCTGAGCGTCAGATAGTCCAGCCCCACGTTGACCATGAACTGCGCCCGCGCCTCGATCTCCTTCAAAATCTGGTGGGCAATGGTCAGATCACGCTCGGACAGCAGCGCATGGCCGTTGACATGCGGTCCGGTCCCGCGTAACGACTGCACCCAGCGCAGCAGGTCTTTGATCGGCAGGTCGGTGATGACGTGGATCGGCTCCCCGGCGATGGTCACGGCCTGCGCTTCGGGACGCAGCCGGTTGCCGTGACAGGTATCGCACGGGCGCTCGCTCATGTATTCCTCGTAGCGGGCGCGCATCCCCTCGGACGTCGTCTCCCGGTAGCGGCGGGCGGTGGAGGACAGTACACCCTCGAAGTTTGTGTTCCATGCAAAGTGACTGCCGTCGTCGCCGTAATGCTCGATGTGGACCTTCTCATCCGTACCGTACAGCAAAATCTCGTGCTGCGCTGGTGTCAGATCACGCCAGGGCACGTTCATCGGGATGTCGAAATGCTTACACACCGCGCGCAGGTAGCGCCGCGTCCAGCTATCCTGGCTGCCGGTCGCCCAGGGATGCAGCGCTCCCCGGTTGAGCGTCAGGTTCTGGTTGGGCACGATCAGGTCGGGGTCAAACTCGCGCCGGACGCCCAAGCCCTGGCACGTTGGGCAGGCGCCGTGCGGGCTGTTGAACGAAAACATGCGCGGCTCGATCTCCGGCAGGCTGACATGCCCGTGCACACAGGCCAGGTGCTCGCTGAACAGGTGATCACCGGAGGTGTCCGGGTCGGTCACGTCGTTGACGATCACCACGCCATCGCCCAGTTCCATCGCCGTCTCGACCGAGTCGGTCAGGCGGCTGCGCGCGGAGGCGGCTTCTTCGCCGTCCGGATCGTCAAAGTGATGCACGACCAGGCGGTCCACCACCACGTCAATCGTGTGGCGCTTGTAGCGTTCCAGCGTGATGTCCTCGCTGACGTCGTGCACTTCACCGTTCACGCGCACGCGCACAAACCCGGCCTGCTGGATGTCTTGCAGCACCTTCTCATGGCGCCCTTTGCGATCCTTGATGACCGGCGCGAGCACCTGGATGCGCGTGCCGTCCGGCCAGCGCTCAATCGCGTCCACGATCTGCTGGGGCGACTGCGCCTCGACACGCTCACCGCATACCGGGCAGTGGGGAATACCGATCCGCGCGTAGAGCAGGCGCAGGTAATCGTAGATTTCGGTGACGGTGCCCACCGTCGAGCGCGGGTTGTTGCTGACGCTTTTCTGATCAATGGAGATCGACGGCGAGAGGCCCTCGATCTGGTCTACATCGGGCTTGTCCATCTGGCCGAGGAACTGCCGCGCGTAAGCCGACAGCGACTCGACATAGCGCCGCTGGCCTTCTGCGAAGATAGTATCAAACGCCAGCGAGCTTTTGCCGCTGCCGCTCAACCCCGTAATAACTACCAGCCGGTCGCGCGGAATGGTGACGTCAATATTCTTCAGGTTGTGCTCGCGTGCGCCGCGAATCACGAGCTTATCTTGTGCCATGAGCGGTCAGACCTCACGTGTGTGCTGGATGCGGACAGAAGCAGTGTGCCCTGGGCGGGCCGTGTACTGGCGATGATGTGGGATGCGAACAGGCGTGTCAGGAACGCCCGTTCTATAGTGTACCTCCGTGCCCATTTCCTGTCAAAATGCGCACGAGGCAATAGGGGAGTCTAACAAGTTCCGCAGCGGGATGCAATGGCGGTTTTGAGCGATCAGCCCGGCATGCAGCATCCACCTGGGCGGGAACAAAGGGAACAGGCCGTATCCACCCAACAGACACGCCCTGTTGTTGATGACTATGCTATCCAGCCCTTGATTGCCAGAGCACGTTTGTTCTTTTCACGCAGGTGTGGCACTTGCCTTAAGGGATTATTCTCCCAGGGCAGGGCACACCGAATTCTCCAAAGGCTGTACCATATCGGATCGTACCCACCCGGTGATTTCTATTTCCTCTTTCCAAAACGTTACCTGGTACCACAGGTAGTTTTGACTGTCCAAATCTTGATCCAGTACATCCATGGCAGTGCCCTGATCAACCATGGTAATCATGACACCTTCTCGGCTGGGCTGTGTGCGTATGGGAACGAGGTCGCGGTCCGTATATACAGAACACAGTACGGTCGGTGTTTGTGGCGACGGGTTGGTCGGCACCGGGGTAATGCTCGGTTCTGGGGTAATGCTTGGGGTGACGCTTGGTAGGGCCATCAGTTCCCTGGTAGGAAGGAAAATCGATGTTGCCGTATCCTTCACCGGCGTCTGTGTCCAAGGTGGGATACGGGTAGGGTAAACTGTCGGCTGCACAGCAGGAAAAAGAACAGGTGTAGCGGTAATCACGATCGGCGACGGCGTGGCACCCTGGTCTGTATAGAGACTGATGTACAACATCACGGCTGTAACCAGTCCCACGCCTACTATAGCGAAGATGATGATATAGAAGATGGCTCTGGGGCTGATTCCGATGGTTTCGAAAAGGTCCTTTGCTGGCTTCGCTTCCAGGACCTGCCGTTCCGCTTTGTATGCAACCAAACCTTCAACAACGCCAGCCAACTTCGGATCAAGTGCCAGCGCCTTCTCCAACCACGTGATTGCCTCTTCAAGCCGACCCTGCTCGTGCATCACAAGGCCCATATTGCTGTATGTGAGCGCATACGAGGGATCAACTTCCAGCGCCTTGCGAAGCTCCTGCTCGGCCTCGGCAAATTGCCCTTTCTGGAAATACTCGCCGCAGCGGTTATTGTGGCGAATAGCCTCGTTTCGTTTGCGCTTCCGCTCCACTTCTTGAGCAAGGGCACCTGGAGGGCCTGTCATACGGAACAATGTGCCGCCACAATGGGGACACTGGGTCACATTAACATCAACGTCTGTTTGACATGTGATGCATTTCTTTTTCAGTTCATCGGCTGCCGATTCTGCGCTTGGCTTTGACTCCCTGGCTTCCAGGGCTTGTTGGGCGACCTGACTAGCAATACGATGACGGATGTCAGCAGCTTCATCATCGGCTGCCGATTCTGGGCTTGGCTTTGACTCCCGGGCTTCTAAGACTTGTTGGGCAACTGCGCTAGCAATAAGATGAGGGATGTCAGCAGCTTTATCGCTAAGAAACGGTATTGCCACCGACACATTAACAGGCCCATTTCCCGGCGGCGTCCAGTGCCTATCGCGCCACCACTTCGTTGCATACTCACGAGCTTGATCGCGATTCACGTCTGGGTAACGAGCTATACACTTTTCGCATACTATCCAGGGACTACCTTGCCCACAATGTTGACGCAGCGCCATTGACAGGAATAAGTCGTTTGGATCCATGCGTTCTACCCTGCCCCTGGACTTCTTAGCAACAGACTGCCAAAAAGCATGGCTCGTCACAACCTGACGGGTTGTGAGCAGGTAGCCGCTCCCCGCCTCCATTGGAGCAGAACAATTATCGCAGCGAATGTGACTGGAAGACATAAATCCCCCTTTCGGCCAGGCACCAGTGTTTGCCTTCAGTATAGTGGCAGTTAGCAATTCGGAGAAGTTCACCAGACCTTGATAAAGGTCCAACAAGCAAACAGGGCGCACATCAACGGACGCACGCCCCTTGTAGATCGCACTATGCGGTTTGTGGGCGCGAGCCGCTGCCTACGGGAAAATACCCCGCGTGAGCGTCGCCCCGGATACGCGCTTGATGGCCGTGATCTGGGCGGCGGTGCGCGTATCAACGCCGTGCTGCTGCCGGATGCGGATCACCTCGTCATACGCTTTGATCAGCACGCGGCGAAGCTGGCGGTGTACTTCTTCCACGTCCCAGAAGAACGCCTGCAACCCCTGCACCCACTCAAAGTAAGAGACGGTCACGCCGCCCGCGTTCGCCAAAATGTCCGGGATGATCTCCACGCCGCGCGCAAACAGGATGTCATCGGCATCGGGCGTCGTTGGGCCGTTAGCGCCCTCAACGATCAGCCGGGCTTTGACATCATACGCATTCACTGCCGTGATCTGGTTTTCGAGCGCGCACGGTGCGAGCACGTCACAGTCAAGCGCCAGCAGTTCGGCGTTGGTGATCTTGTCGGCGTTCTGATACCCTTCCAGCAGGTTGTGGCGGTTTTGCGCGGCAAAGTCTAATACGTCGGGGATATCCAGCCCCTTCGGGTTATAGTAGCCGCCGGTCACATCGCTGACTGCGATCACGTTGTAGCCCAACTCGTAAGCGTGCCGGGCTGCGTAGCTGCCGACATTGCCAAAGCCCTGGATCGCAACCGCGATCTCGGACGGCCTGTTGTGCCCGTCACGGCGCAGCGCCTCGTCCATACAGATCACCACGCCGCGCCCGGTTGCCTCGGTGCGCCCCTGGCTGCCGCCGATGTTGATCGGCTTGCCGGTAACAATCGCCGGGACCGAGTAGCCCACGTTCATACTGTACGTGTCCATGATCCAGGCCATGGTCTGGGCGTTGGTGCCCATGTCCGGCGCGGGGATGTCACCGTGGGGATTGATCAGCGGGATGATCTCGGTTGCATAGCGGCGTGTCAGCCGTTCCAGCTCGTCATCGCTCATCGTGTACGGATCGCAGATGACACCGCCTTTGGCCCCGCCAAACGGCAGGTTGACCAGCGCGCACTTCCAGGTCATCCACATCGCCAGCGCGCGCACCTCGTCCAGGTCCACGTTCGGCGCATAGCGGATACCGCCCTTGGACGGTCCTAAGACCGTGTTATGATGCACGCGGTAGCCTGTGAAGACTTCCACGTCGCCGTTGTCCAGACGGACCGGGAAATTAACCGACAATTCGCGTTTGGGGCAGCGAAGGAAATTAATTATACCTTTTGGTAAATCTAAGTAAGCAACCGCACGATCATACTGCTGCAACGCGATCTCGTAGGGGTTGATGTGTTCGGCTGCTGTTGCCTGAACTGCCATAACGTTGAATATCTCCTTAGCGCTAAAGTATTGGATTGATCGCCGGGGGCTGCACACCCCTGACGCTGAACCACCATGACAGGTCGTTAATGCTGTTAGCCGCTCGTTTTCAGTGATGAGCGGGTTGTTGGCTCATCACTGATCGCTAGCTGCTAGTGGAGAAATCAATTCATACCCGCAACATTCGTAGGGGCAGAACAAGCTCTGCCCTGGGCGCAGCAAGCTGCACCCCTATGGAATCATTGTGCGAGTTCTGATTGTGTTCTCCAAACGAGCTATTCGTTCAATTTCAGTATACTTGACCTCCCACCTGTGAACAGTAGCACTTTCACGTCAAATATGTGAAATACTGCACATCCCGACGATTAACCCGCCGATTCCGGCTGCGTGATACTGAACTTCAGCGTGTGTTCTTTGTGCCCTTCAACATAAATATCTACCCGCCAGTTTCCCACCGACCACTCACGCGATCCCAGCGCCTCCCAATCCAGGCCCAACAGCACAACGCCGACGGTTTCGTCAGCGTCAAGTGGATCGGTGCTGTACGTGGACTCGTCCGGCCCGACGAACACGGCCATAATGGGCAGCGTGCGATCATGCGCATTCAGCGTGACGACAACGTTCAGATCGTCGTCAGGGACAAAGGCTGTGGTCTTGTTGAGGTCGTCAGGGCGGGTGCCGTCACCGGCTGCGGTATAGGCGTCTTTTACCGGATTTGAACTGCAAGCGGTCAGGAACAATGCCAGCACAACGGCCAGCAGCAGGGGCAGTAAACGTTTCATCCAACCAACTCCTTCGGCGGTCAGCGTACTTCCGCCATCCCTGCAAACGCATGACGGATATACTCAACCGTGAGTCATGAATATCATATCATAGTACACCACAGCGTGAAGGGTTCATCATACCGTATTTTCATGCCAAGGGGCACCTCCGCGCCACAAGAGTATCGCGCTGGCGCGGCAGGCGGCAGCCATGCGCAGATCGGCGGGAGGCGTGGTTGTGTGGAGGGCAGCATTCTGCCGTGTTGGTTTGCCCGGCTGGCACTAACTCCCGGAATCGGCGCTCACCGAAGTCAGCAGCCGGTTCACATACTCAGCCAATGTGCGCATATCGACCGGCTTGGGCAGGTACGCGTCCGCTTCAAGCTGGTGGGCGATCTTGGCGCCGTTGGGATGCGCGGACAAAACGAGTACGGGAATCCGTTTGAGTGCTTGGGTGCTACGAATGAAACCCAAAACGGCATCGCCCGCAGCCCAGGGCATCATCAGATCAAGGACGATCAGGTCTGGCTGGTGATACGTGACCTGATACAACGCGTCCAGGCCGTTCAACGAGCCGATAACTTCGTGCCCCATCCGCTCAAACAGCATTTCCAGCATCTTGACCAGGGCCTCGTCGTCCTCGACGATCATGATTTTGGCCATATGGCCTGTCCTCCATGGAGACTGATAATGTCGGCTGGCTCACGCAGCCCGATAAGCGGGCGGCTTGAGTCTAAAGATAAAATGAACCAAGCAATAATACCAGCAACATGATATTTATTCAACGGATAATTGCCTAAGTCTGCACGCAGCCCGTCAGGCGTTCCGCACCGCCAGAACCGGCCTGCTCCTCATTCCTGGCGACTAGGCAGCAGCAGGCATCATGTCCTATACCAATTGTAGGGGCGCTGGATGCTCGCGGCAACCCGCGAATCTCAAAAACGTAAAAGACGCCGCTCACGGGATGATGAGCGCGTCTGGCAAATCGGGATCGGTTGCCAGCGCTATCACCAGCGCCGTAAGCGTTTCGGCGGCAGGTTCAAGTTTTGCCGGGTCTACATGCTCGAAGGTGTCGCGCGGGCTGTGCAGGAAGTCGCCCGCGTCGGCGGTTTCCTGCCCCCAGCAGGGATCGCTGCCCGCGTCCCAGTTCCAGCGCTCAAAGTAAACCACCGGCACGCCCTGCGCCGCAAACGCCGCGTGATCGCTCCACAAGCCGGTAAACCCGTCCCAGCGCCCCGGCGGGCTGGTACGCACGTCATAACCCAGCGCTGCGCCGAGGTCCAGCGCCAGGTTGCGCGCCCAGGTTGGACCGGGATTCTCGACCGCGTTACAGGTCTGGCTGCCGGTGATCGCACCCGCATAGACGTACAGGTGATCGCCAATGCCGACCATGTCCACGTTGATCATGACCAGGATGTCCGCGATCTGCTCGCCGGTCAGGTGATCAACGTAATAGCTCGACCCGCACAGACCGATCTCTTCCGCGCCAAACGCGATAAACGTCACCGGGCGGACCGTGTCCACACCGGCCAGCGCTTCGGCAGCGGCCAGCACCGCCGCCACGCCGGACGCATTATCGCCCGCGCCCGTGCCCGCCGTGACCGAATCCAGGTGCGCGCCGACGATGATCATGCGCCCTTCACCGGGACGGCTGGCGATCACGTTGCGCGACGTTCCGCCGCCCGGCACGTCAAATGCCTGCACGCGGACGTCGTAGCCCCACGCGCCGAACTGCCCCGCGATATAGGCGGCAGCGTCCGTTTCGGCAGCGCTCCCGGCAGGACGTGCGCCAATATCCACCGCCAGCGCGCGCACGTGCGCCATCAGCGTATCGGCGTCGATCAAGCCGGTGACGTCCGGCGTGGGAGTCTGCGCCCTGCCCGGCGCCAGCACTCCCAGCAGCAGGGCGATCAGCAGGCAAACAGCGACGAGCAACCGGGCCAGGGGGTCACGCATGGGTCAGCCTTTTCATGACTGCTTCGCAGCATACAACGCCCACAGCCACAGGCCGTATACGGCAATTTCACGCACTGCCAGCGTTACGGCAATGGCCGCCAGCGCCGTCAGCAGCGGCATTTCGATCAGGTAGGGCACGGTTGGGCCGAGTATGGGCAGCGTCAAAAGCCGGAGCCACGTATAGGTGGCGTCATAGCCCGGACGAGTCACCAGCACCAACCAGGCAACACCCATATCGACCAGCCACAGCACCACGATCACCACACCCGCGCTCAAGCGCGCCGCCCGCGCCGACGTGCTCGCCGTGCTAACAACCAGCGTGGCCACGAGCATCAGCATATACTGCTGCACCCGGTCCAGCACAAACACCCCGCCCGCCACCACCGCCGCCACCAGCACGATCTCTCGCGGCAGATCGCCCAGGGCGCTTTCCGGCAGCGAGGCGGCATACACCACACCCATCGCGATCACGCCCGCGACCACGGTCAAAAAGGCGCGCGTCAGACTCACCATCTGGCCCCGCCGCCACAGCGCCGCCGCCGCTTTGCTCAACAGGATCGTGTCGGTGCCCAAAGGCGTCACACGCAATAAGTCCCAGGTACGCCGCTCGCGTTCTTCTACAATACTGGGAGCCAGTGTCAGCGCTATCCACAGCGGAAACAACAGCGGCAGCAGCAGCGGCACGCTCAGCATCATCAGGGGCATGAGTATCGACGCCAGCAGGCCCAGAACAGGGGCCGCTATTCCGCAAAAGAACACGTAGGCCAGCCCAGACCCAATGATCACCGCCCACTTCTGGCGCTCGGTGCGCAGCAGCGGTTTAGGTTCATCCGGCAGGGGGGTGATGTCGCGCATGAAAACCGGCGTCAGCGCGCGCGACTGGTGGGCGAATACCCGGCGAAACAGCTTCCAAGAGGTCATACACAGCGCCCCGGCGATTCAGCGTAAGTACGGCAGCGTTGGGCGTTCGGCGGCACGGACCGTCCAGCGCCACAGGCAACGGATGATGATCTCACGGATGATCAGCGTCCCGGCCAGGTACAGCGCCGCCCGGCCCGGCGATAGTTCGGTCAGGTAGCCGGGCACGGGACCAAACACGGACAGCATCACCACCCGCGTGAGCATGTGCATATCCCCCGCCCCCGGTTGAGCTACCAGCAGGATCACGGCCACGCCCATATCGGCCAGCCACATAAAGAACATCGCCGCGCTAACGCCCACCAACGCCGCGCGCACCGAGGCCGCCGACACGCTGGCCGCCAGCGCCGCCGTGATCATCAGCATCAACTGCTGCGCCCGGTCGATGATATACACCAGCCCGCTGGCCACTGGCCCGGCCAATACGATAAAACACAACTGGCCCCATGACAGCCTCTCCGGGGTATAGGGCGACTCGGTGATAGTGTCCCACTCCATCAGGTTGACCGCGGCCATCAACATAACATACAGGCCCACGCCAACCGACCAGAAAACCAGCAGGCCCGCGATCTCGCGCAGCGTGCGGCGCAGGGGCCACAGCGCGCCGCGCACTTTGCTGATCAGGATCGCCTCGGTGCCCGGCGGCGTGATGCGCAGCACGTCCCAGGTGCGCTGCTCCCGCTCCCGCACGATTACCGGCGCCAGCGTCAGCCCGATCAGCAGCGGCCACCCCGTCCAGAGCAGCAGCAGTAACCCGATCGGTACCAGCATGTACACACCCACCCTGGCAAACAGGCAGCAGGTCAGCCCAAACAGGAGCACGACCAGGCCCGGTACACGCATCATGCAGTTGTCCAGGCCCTGCCAGGGCGGTCCCTGGAGCAGTTCGCGCCGGAAGACCGGATCGGCAGCGTCGAGCCGGTAAAAGATCAGGCTGCGTAACAGTTTCCACGAACTTTTCATCACGAAACGCCTGTTGTATGCCGGTCGTTTTATGCTTGAATCCCCGCGCCTACGGCTTAAGAATCACCTTGCCGACGCTGCGCCGCGACTGGATATAACGGTGAGCGTCGGCGGCCTGGTCCAGCGGGAAGACCCGGTCAACGTGCACGCGCAGCTTGCCCGCCGCCTGCCAGATCATCAACTCCTCGATCCACGCGCGGAACAGAGCTTTTTGATCCCACAACCGCCCCAGGTTGATCCCCAACACACCCTTGTTATCGTTCGCCAGCATCACCGGGTTGAAGCGCAGCCAGGGCGTTGTCAGCGCCAGCCGGAGCAGCGCCAGCACGGATCGCCGCGTCCCCGGCGCCAGCGTGAACACCCCGGTGATCACCAGCCGCCCGGTCGGTCCCAGCGCGCGGTAGCTTTTAAGCCACGAGCGCCCGCCGATGGGATCAAGCGCGATCTGCACGCCACGCCCGCCCGTCAGCCGCCGGAGTTCGCGCTCAAAATCTGTGTGGTGGTAATCAATGGGATGCTGCACGCCGCGCTCACGCAGGAAATCGTGCTTGCTGGCGGATGCCGTGCCGTAGACCGTCGCGTCAAATATCCGGCAGATGTCCACCGCCGCCAGCCCAACACCGCCCGCCGCCGCGTGCACCAGCACGTGATCGCCCGGCTTGATGCCCGCTAACACTACCAGCGCCGCGTAGGCCGTCAGGTGCGAAACGGCAAACCCGGCGGCCTGTTCGATGGATAAGCTGGCCGGGCAGGGGAACGTCTGGTCAACGGGCACACACAGGTAGTCGCTGTAGCCGCCAAACCGGGTCAGCGCGATCACGTCCTGGCCGACGATCTCCGCGTCGACGCCCCTGCCGACTGCGTCGATTGTCCCGGCCACCTCGTAGCCAGGCACATACGGGATCGGCGGCGCGTCGGGATACATGCCCAGCCGCCCCATGACGTCCGCAAAATTCACGCCAATCGCCGCCGCCCGCACCCGCACCTGGCCGGGGCCGGGATCGGGCATGGGACCGTCGCACACGTGCAGCACGTCCGGCGATCCAGCTTTGCTGATCAACACCTGCCGCATGGATTCCCCTCTCTGGTTAAGTAGGGACTGAGCTTGCTCTGCCCTGGGCAACCCGGCGGGTCACCCCTACGCAAACGCTCGCCAGGCCAGTATTTCACCCCAGATTTGAAGCGTCCCCTGCTCAACACCGGAATAGGCAGAGATGCACATCCAGGTTATCATCTTATATCGGCTTGCACCGGCGGCGCAATCGCCGCCCCACCGCCGACCATGCAGCAGGCAGCCAGTACCCATGACCTTTTCCGCCGACCGCACCCGCCAGACCGCCGCCGCGCTGGGCTTTACGCAGGTGGGCATCATCCCTGCCGACCCGTCGCCGCGCCTGGACGCCTACCGCCGCTGGATCGCTGCCGGGCTGCACGGCAGGATGGGCTACCTCGCCCGCCCGGATCGCCAAATCCGCCGCGAGGATTTGAACGTGATCGTGCCGGGCGCGCGCGCACTGATCATCGTTGCGCTGGACTATGGCACCAACGCCCTCCCCGACCACGTCCTGACCGATCCCCGGCGCGGGCGCATTTCAAACTACGCCTGGGGCGCGGACTACCACGCCGTGATGACGCCCCGCTTACAGCAGTTGGCCGACTGGCTGCGCGAGCAGTCCGGCGCGGACGTGGCCTCGCGCGTCTATGTCGATACCGGCGCGATCCTCGAACGGGACCACGCACAGCAGGCCGGGCTGGGCTTTATCGGCAAAAACACGATGCTGATCCATCCCCGGCGCGGACCGTTCGCCTTCCTGGGCGAGATCGTGACCACGCTCGCCTTTGATCACACCGACACCCCCCACCGCGCAACGCTGTGCGGCACCTGCACGCGCTGCCTGGACGCCTGCCCGACGGATGCTTTCCCGCGCCCGTATGTGCTCGACGCGCGGCGCTGCATCAGCTACCTGACGATTGAACTCAAGGGATCGATCCCCGTGGACCTGCGCCCGCTGACCGGCAACTGGGTTTATGGCTGCGACGTGTGCCAGACCGTTTGCCCGTTCACACGCTTTGTCACGCCGACCGCCGAATCGACCTTCTGGCCGGAGGACACCGATCGCGCCGCGCCGCCGCTGGCCGATCTGCTGGCGCTGGACGAAAACGGCTTTCGCGCGCGCTTTGCGGACTCCGCGATCCAGCGCATCAAACGGGACCGGCTGGTACGTAATGCGTGCGTGGCGGCGGGCAACAGCCGCCTGATCGACTTTGCGCCGCAACTGGAGCGGCTGGCGCGCGCAGATCGCTCCGACCTGGTGCGGGAACACGCCGCCTGGGCGCTGGACCAACTGGGATAGGCGGGGAGAAACAAATCAGCACACGACGCTGGTCATTTCGTCGTGCGCTGATGCACAAGGAGGAAAACATTTGGCGCAACTTTGCGCAGAAAGTTAGCCCTCAACAGGCCGATTTCACTGACACTGTTAGCATACACCAAAACAGCCCGGCTGGCGTGTGACATTGTGCCTGAAGTTTAGCGATATTTTACATAAAGGATGGCGTAAGATAGCGTAAAGCAGCGTTAATCAAAGCCGCACCCAGACTCCCCAGCCGGATGCGGCATCATGTAGAAAAAAATATAATTTGATAAGGAGGCAGAAGAGAAACACCGTCTCGACTCGGTGAGTCTCGCCGATCCATAGGAGATCGGTACACCAATCTGCTGTCACACGTTTTAAGCATAACGCCGATCCTACTACGGGGGCAGTTCATAAGATCGGCTGAATCTGTGACTTTTGTCACATTCTATGCAGGCCCGCTGTTGGCGCACTTAATCCTTGGCAAACACCGGCTGCGTGGTATCATACCATCAGCGAACCAGGAGCGCGTATGAACCGCTGGCAACTCAAGCTGAACAACCGTGTGGTGGCACTCATGGGCGTGGTCGGCGTGGGGCTGCTGCCCTGCCCGGACTGCGGGCTGCCGCTGGCGGTGCATATCTGGCCGGTGGCGGCGCTGGTGTGGGTCTACCGGCGGGTCCGGCGGCGTGGGACGGCGCAGCTAAACGCGCTGATCGAGGACTCCCGCCCCGACGACCTGCCTGCCGCCGTGGGGGGCCAGCCCCCCACACCCCCCACAGAATCCAGGGACCAGGAATCAGCGACCAGGGCTACTTAACAGAGCGGGCGCACCGAAACCCGACGTAGTCGTCGTACTTGTAATCGGGATAGTAATCGAGGCGAACGGCGGCGAGCAGATCGATCGCTGAACTGTAGAACGCGCCACCCCGCAACACGCGACTGCTGCCCGACGCTGGTCCGGCGGGGTTCAGCGATCCCGCGTCCAGCGTGGCATAGTAATCAGCCTCGTACCAGTCAGCCACCCACTCCCACACATTGCCCGCCATGTCCAGTGCCCCCACCCACGACGCGCCCGCCGTTCGCTGATGTGGGCCAACGGGCGCTGTTCCCCCCTCACAATCAGAAAGATTAGCCCGCTCACAGGTTGGCCAGTCATTTCCCCAAGGATAGGGATAGGTCCAGGTTCCACTTTCCGGGCCACGCGCCGCGTATTCCCACTGCGCCTCAGTCGGCAGACTGCCACCCGCCCACGCCACAAAAGCGCCCGCCTGCTCCCAGTCCACGTACACCACGGGGTGCTCGGCATAGGCAGGATCATCGTAGTAGGTACGATCCCGTGGCGGCGTGCAGGCGCCGTCATCTACACACGCCTTATACTGCGCGTTGGTCACTTCCGTTTGCCCGATCCAGAACTCGCTCAGGCACACCTCGTGCACCGGGCGCTCATCCTCATCGCCCTCGTCGCTGCCCATCATAAAGCACCCGGCGGGCACATACACCATCGGCAGCCCATTGATTTCAATCACTGGCGTCCAATCAGTGTTGTCGCTCCCGGCGGGGATAGGCGTCGTCGGAATCACGATTGGGAGCGCAGGGCCGCCGGACATACTCACCAGGCTCGCATAAATCCATCCCTGCCGTCCACCCTCATCGACCCGGTACCATTCGCCATCTTGACTAATCCCGGTCACTGTCAGGCTGTCACCGACCGGCATCGAGCCAACCACATCATACTCTAGCCCCGGCCCCGCCCTGATATTGACCGTCCCGCCGTCGATGTTCACTGCCTTGACGGGTTCAGTATCCGGCTCCTGTGTATGCGTTGGCGGCTCGGTGGGCGTGAACGTCTCAGTCGGCGCAGGGGTCGCGCTCGGTTCCGGCGTGGGGGTATCCGGTTCCGGCGTATCTGTTGGCGGCTCAGTGGGCGTGAACATCTCGGCCGGCGCAGGGGTCGCGCTTGGTTCCGGCGTGGGCGTCAGGTCGGTGGGTGTTTCAGGTACGTCTGCCGACGGTTCTTCACCGGAAGAGCGCGCGCACCGAAACCCGAAGTGATTGACCCCGTCCTGTGGTACGTTCCAGTTGCGAAACGTGGCGCGGAAGTTGAACGTAAGCGTATCGTACCACGACCCGCCCCGCAGCACGCGGTAGGTGCCCGACGTAGGCCCGGCGGGGTCCAGTACGCCCTCATCCAGCGCGGCGTAATAGTCGGCATTATACCAATCGGCCACCCACTCCCACACGTTGCCTGCCATATCCAGCGCCCCCACCCACGACGCGCCCGCTGTTCGCTGATCTGGACCAACGGGCGCTGTTCCGCCCTCACAATCAAGGAAATTAGCCCGTTCACAGGTTGGCTGGTCATTGCCCCAGGGATAGGTCCAGCCTTCCGGGCCACACGCCGCGTATTCCCACTGGGCTTCGGTCGGCAGGGTGCCGCCCACCCACGCTGCAAACATGCTCGCCTGTTCCCAGTCCACGTACACCACCGGGTGATCGGCATAGGCAGGATCATCGTAGTAGGTACGGTCGCCCGGTGGAGTGCAAGAGCCGTCATCCACGCACGCCTTGTACTGCGCGTTGGTCACTTCCGTCTGCCCGATCCAGAACTCGCTCAGGCACGCTTCGTGCGCTGGCTGTTCATCGCCTTGCACCCCATGGCTGCCCATCACAAAGCACCCGGCAGGCACGCGCACCATCGGCAGCCCGTTGATCGTTTCAACCACCGGGGTCCAATCGCCGTCTTCGCCATCGCCCCCGTCCAACACACCGCTCAGCGCCAGGATGATCGCTCCAATCGCCAGCACCGTTGCAACCGCCCCGATGGTCACAACCGACCGGTCGCGCAGGCGGGGCATGACCCGCACCGGTTCCGGCTCCGTCTGTACGGGCGTCTCGTCCGGTTCAGGCTCCGGCACTTCCGGGGCAGGGAACTCGTCGGTAATCAGGCTGCCCGGCAACTGGTCCGGCACGGGGTCCGGCGTATCCACCGGCACAACATCGCGCAGCTTTTCCAACAAAAACGGCGGCAGGTCGGCTTTCAGGCCCGCGCGCATATCGGCGTAGTGCAGGTTGCCCAGCATCGGGAAGCCCCGGCCTTCCAGCAGCACGGGGAAAATCGGCTTATCGACATGGGGATCGTCTGCGTAGAGGATTTCGCGCTCCACCCATTCCGACTGGCGCGAGCGCGGCGACATGATCACGATGAACGCGGCGCATGTGTCGATGTTCCGCTCGATGCGCGTCCACCAGCGCTCGCCGGGTTTGAGGCGCGTTTCGTCCATCCACACCGCGAAGCCCTCGGCTTCCAGCAGCCGCCGCAGGTGCCGCGCAAAGCGGATGTCTTTTTTGCTGTAGCTGACGAAGATGTGCGACATAGGGCGCCCGACCGGTGCGTAACAGGACCGTCACCAGTATAGATCACACCCCGCGCCGCCGCCAAGCTGGTCCGGCGCGATTCAGTCTAGAGATGACGGATCGCGCACCACCCGAAAACCGTCGATGTCAAGCCAGCGATCCGGGAAATAGCTGTGCCGGGACGCGCCGCGCGCCCCGTCTGGATTGTAGTTGAACCCGCCGCCCCGCAACACGCGGTAGTGGTCCGACTGCGGCCCAATGGGATCCAGCACGCCGTCATCCAGCGTGGCATAGTAGTCTTTATCAAACCAATCGGCCACCCACTCCCACACGTTGCCCGCCATATCCAGCGCCCCCACCCACGACGCGCCCGCTGCCCGCTCATCCGGTCCAACAGGCGCGGCCTCCTCCTCACACCCCAGCGTATTAGCCCGTTCACACGTCGGTTCATCGTTTCCCCAGGGATAGGTCCAGCTTTCCGGGCCGCGCGCCGCGTATTCCCACTGCGCCTCGGTCGGCAAACTGCCACCTGCCCAGGCTGCAAACGCGCCCGCCTGCTCCCAGTTCACAAACACCACCGGGTGATCGGCATAGGCAGGATCATCATAGTAAGTGCGATCACCGGGCGGCGTACAGGCGCCGTCATCATCCACACATGCCTTGTACTGGGCGTTGGTCACTTCCGTCTGCCCGATCCAGAACTCGCTCAAGCACACCTCGTGCACCGGGCGCTCAATGTCTTCGCCTTCGTCGCTGCCCATCATAAAGCACCCGGCGGGCACGTACACCATCGGCAGCCCGTTGATCTCGCTGACTATTGGCTCCCAATCGGCGTTGCTGCTCCCGGCAGGGATCGGCGTTGGCGTGGCGGTCGTCCTGAAATTCGGCGCCGCCTCGACGGCAGTCCGCCCGCCGTATCCCATGCTCAACGCCAGGATGATCGCCGCGAGCACGACCAGTAAGCACAGTCCCCAAATGCACCATGCCGGTGCCAGTAACTTGCACGGACGATTCATGAGATCCCCCTGTTCAATAACTCAGGTTGATACCGGCATAGATCGGCTCCTGCCGCCGCCAGGCTAGCCCGGATAGTCGGGCGAATACGGCATCTCCGCCAGGTTGAAGGGCGTCAGCGGGTCCAGGAGCATAATGCTGATCCAGGCGCGCACGCCGTCGGGCGTCTCGACCAGCAGCCACTCGTCCAGCGGCCCGCGCGCGTAGATGTTCAACTCGGTGCCCAACCCGACGGTCGCCACGATCTCGTACTGCTGGCCGGGACCATCGCGCAGGTTGTTGTGTTCGGCGGTGGTTGCGCCGCGCGCCTGCACCGCCCCAAACGGGCGCACCAGCGGCGGTAGATCGCGCTCAATGACCGGCATCTCGACCGGCACATCCACGTCCAGCGCCTCACGCGGCACCCAGCCGATCCCGCCCTCGTAGCGCCGGATATACAGCCAGTCCCCGCTGCTGTCCCGTGCTAAGACGCTGGCCGGAACGCCCGCCTTGACCGTCGTGCCGGTGTAGGCGCTGGCATCGGGGCGCAGATGCAGCACGGTCTGCTGTACCACGTAGGCGCTGCCGGGCAGCGGTACGTACTCCATACGCGGCAGGACTTCGGTCGGCAAAAACGCCACTGCTGCCGGGTCAAAGGGCACCACCGCCGGGACTTCGACCAGGGGCATAGCGGTGGCGCTGTACCCGGCAAAAACCACCGTCCCGCTGTCGGACAGGATCGTTTCGTGCGTGATGGCGCTGACCGTCAGCGTTTCGCCGTCCGGTGAATGCAGCACCGCCGTACCGTTGATCGCCAGGTTCACCCCGTTGACGCGCAGCAGTGTGAGGTATTTTTCCGGCGCCTGGACCACCACGCCCGGCTTCGCC
Source organism: Anaerolineae bacterium (assembly GCA_016926875.1). Classification (GTDB taxonomy): domain Bacteria; phylum Chloroflexota; class Anaerolineae; order Aggregatilineales; family Aggregatilineaceae; genus JAFGNU01. The sequence goes on from JAFGNU010000007.1 coordinate 48,275, forward strand.
AGTTCGGCGCACGGCGACGGCTCCGGCTCGGCCACCAGTGTAAAATCCGCGCCCGGCGGCAGGTTGGCGGACGGGTTGAAGGTCAGCGAAGCCGGACCAATCACCAGCAGCGTTGCAAAGGCGTCGTCGCTCACGCCGTCGGCCACGTGCAGCCGCGCCATGCTCCACGCGCTGTCACTCGCGGTCGCGGCGATGGCGGTAGTTTGATCCAGCGGGGCCGTGCTCCCCGGACCGCTCGCAGCCGCCGACGCCTGGATGATCACATCCCCGGACGCCCAGCACACGCTGCCGGTCGCCATGCCCACGCAGTTATCCATCACGGCGCTGACCGCCGCCTGGTAGATCGCCTGGCAGCTTTCGCCGCCGTCCTGGGCAGTAACGGGCGTGATCGGCGCAGCCGCTGCCAGCATCGCCAGGATCAGAAACAACGTTCGGCGCATCGAATTATTCCCCTTGTTGTGTGCAGACTCGTACAGCAGGTGGCCGGGTGTCGTAGAGGCAACTCACCGGATCGTCCAGGGCAGAGCAAACACTGCCCCTACCCTGCCAGCGGCCAAAAACAGCCGCGCTGTACCAGTGAAAAGAACAGGGCCACCATTATACCGCCCATCACCGCATCCGGCCCTACCTGTCAGGCCGAGTGTCCCCACTGCCGCAGCCGCACGCGCAGCGAATCGACCAACTGGCGCACGCGGCGTACAGCGCTGTCGGGCGGATCGGGGGGCGGCGGGGGTTGGTGCACATAGCGGTAGTCGTGCACTTCCTCGGCCATCGACCACACCACCGGATCAACGCGCCGCGCCCGCGCACCACATTCGATCAGGCGTGTCGTCAGGCGGTGGACGGCGCGCTGATAGTCGTGTGTGAAGTTCACCGGGCTGCGCGCTCGCAGCGGGTCGGGCAGTTTGCACGGCTGCGCCACCACCGGGATCACCGGGCGGCGCGCTGCCAGGTATGCCTGCCACTCGACCGCGACGTGCTCGGTCATCAGCGCGGCAGGTGACAATACCACCAGCATCATCACCGATTCGCCCAATGCCCGCTCGATGCTGCGCGACCAGTAGCGCCCCGGCTCGGCATCGTGGATATCCAGCCAGATTCGCGCCCCGCTGGCACGCAGATCGTTCGCCAACTGAATGGTGAAGTCCTCGTCACTCTGGGTATAGCTCACAAATATCTGGTGCATGATCCCATCCACCTACTCGCGCTTCTACCAACGATAGCCGGGCCTATTCGCCGGGCGGCTTGGGCGGCGAGTCGCCCGGCGCGTTGGCATAGCGATCCGGCAGGTCCTCGACGTCCTCGACCGGCGTCACGTCCACGTCGTCGATGTGTTCTTCTACATCCTGCAGCGCGCCGAACTCGTTGCCCATCTGCGACGCGGTATAGGCTGCCGCCGCTGCGCCCAGTTCCAGCGCTTCGTCCAATGGGCGCTGGTTCAGCCGCCCGGTCAGGTAGCCCGCGATTATCGCCTCTGCCTGCCCGGTGCGCGTCCCTTCGCCGATCCCCGGCAGGTCCACCAGCCAGATACCCTCTTCAGCGACCAGCAGCGCCATATCCGTCCTCGGCATCGCAACCAGCACTTTTCCCGCCCCCTGCTCGCGGAGCTGTTGGGCGCAGTGGATCACGTCCTCATAGGCGCGCACCGGGTAGTTGAACAGGCCTTCAATCTGCGTTTGTGTCAGGTAGATCAGGCTGGGACGTGCCTGGAGCGCCTGCTGCAACGCCTCGCCGCCCCCGGCATTGATCGCCACGTTGACGCCGATGGTCTGTGCCAGGCTGGTAAACCAGGCATACGTATCGGCACGCACACCGTTTGGCAGGCTCCCGGCAAATACCACCGTATCGCCCTGCTTCACGATCTGGAGCAGCATATCGGCCACCGCACGCAAATCGGACGCCGTCACACCTTCGCTGTCTTCCAGCAAAACCGTTTCGTTATGCTGGCCGGTGTCTTTGATCACGATGTTGCTGCGTGTGCGTCCGTCGCGCCGCAGGATCGTGATCGGGAACTGCTCCTCAACCAGCAGCGACTCATACGCGCGCCCGGTTGCATCATAGCCCAACAGGATGATCGCGTGCGTCGGGATACCCAGAATATGCAGCGCCCGCGATACGCTCACCCCGCGCCCTGCCGGGTCCAGACGTGTTGTTTCTATTACCCGGTTGTGGTAACCTACCGAGAGAAAACGGGTCACCAGGGTACGATCCAGGGTTGGATTCAGCGTCACCGTGACCACTTTCGACTGGCCGGTGCGCGGGTCTACCTCGTCGTGCGTTCCTTCATCTTGCGTTTGATTATTCATAGCGTCTCTCTCTTACCGATTATGCTATCAGTCACCGGGGGATACAACTGTGGTTCCTGATGAGCATCAAGCCTTTTCATCCGATATCACACACCAAACAATACGCTTTGTTGCCTGGAACCCGGTCGATCACCTGCGCCTGGTGTGGTGGCAGTTCGTTATTCCACGAAAAGCCATCCTCTATCACGGACAGGTTGGCGACCTGGTCTTTTTTCGACACGCGGCGCGTTCGGCCATTACGCTGGCCTGGCTGCCGCTGCTGATCGTTATCATCGGCCATAGTCTGGGCAGTGATGCTCAGACACCAGTCCTTGACATAGACGCGATCAGGCTGCCGTTTTGGACCTGGATCGGCATTGTCGGGCTGGGCTGGGCATTGAGCCAGTTCATCGCCCACCAGAACAACTGCCTGCTGGCCCTGTTCTTGTGGATTCCGATCACCTGCCTGGCATTTGTCGGCACCGGCCTGATCGCCGCTCATGCTGAAGCGGACAACATCACCGTGATCGCGTTTTTGATCTCATCCATCGTCACCATCAGCCTGATCTCGCTGTCCGACGAAGGCCAGCTTCCACCCGAAGAGATGACAAACCCTTCCGGCACAACAGCCAGTATCATTACCATACTCTGCGCCCTGGCCGTTATGCTGTCGGGCTTTGATCACAACATTCACGCGACAACAGGGCTGGTTGCCGCCACCGTGTTTGTTGGCTGGCTGGTATTGTTCACCGTCGCGCTCATCCTGACCGTTGGCATTGCCAAGTACAACGGGTTCGAACCTGAGATACACTGGCCGGGCCGGGCCGTGATCGCCGCGCTGCTGCTGGCGTATGCCCTGCTGGCCCTGACCCAGTTTGTCTAGGCCATTAGCCGTTAGCTTTTGGCTTTTAGCAGACAGAAACCTGCTGTGCCATCCATGGCTGCCAGCCGATCACCAACGCGCTCGCCTGGTATTGCCAGTTGCTAACCGCTAAACGCCATTCGCTTAACACAGCGCGGAGGATGCATGCACTGGAAAACCGCCACAACCACCACCCTGCACACCTTGGTCAGCAAGTCCCGCCGGGGACTGATCACCGACGTAGACGGCACCATCAGCCCGATTGTGGACCATCCCGACGCCGCGCAGGTCACGCCGCGCTGCCGCGAACTGCTGGACGCACTGCACGACCATCTCGCGCTGGTCGCCGTGATCTCCGGGCGAGCAGCGGCAGACGTCCAGGCGCGCGTTGGGCTGCCAGCCCTGGTGTACGTCGGCAATCACGGCCTGGAACAGTGGGTCGCCGGACAGGTCCAGATCGCACCCGACGCGGCGCGCTTTCGCCCCGCGATCCAGGCGGCGCTGGATGCCGTCCGTCCCCACGCGGCGCGCGTGCCCGGTATGCTGGTCGAAGACAAGGGCGCGACCGCCTCCGTTCACTACCGCCAAACCGCCGATCCCGCTGCCGTTGCCGCCGACTTCGCGGCCATCCTGGGCGCCATCACCGCGCAGCACGGGTTAAAGCTGTTCCAGGGACGCATGGTATTTGAACTGCGCCCTCCGATCCAATCAAACAAAGGTACGGCGTTCTATCACCTGGTCCAGCAGTACCGGCTCGACGCCGCCGTCTATCTGGGCGACGACACCACCGACGCCGACGCGCTGCGCATGGCCCGCCAGTTGCGCCAGGCTGGCACGTGCTATGCGCTGGGCCTGGGTGTCGCGTCGGACCATACACCCAGCGTCGTGCGCGACAGCGCCGACCTGATGATCAACGGCGTTCAGGATGTCGAAGCGTTCCTGTCCTGGCTGTTAAATGCCTGCATGGCGTCGTCCACCTGATCGTAAAACCACGTCTTGACACCCGCCCCGCGAACATGCCGCCGCATCGCTTCGGCGCGTCTGCGGCGCTCATCGGGTGTCATTTCCAACGCCCGGTGCATGGTTTCCGCCGTGCCGTAAATATCAAACGGCGACACGACCAGCGCATGGTCGCCCAACTCGTAAAACACGCCCGCGCTCTCGGACAGCAGCAGCACCCCGTCGCGCTGGTTGACAAGCACACCCTCTTTCGCAACCAGGTTCATCCCGTCGGCAATCGGGGTAACCAGCAGCACATCGTATAGCTGGAAGGCCGCAATCGCGCGGTAGTAGTTCTCGCCGACCATGATCCGCACTGGCTCCCAATAGGGATCGCTGTATTCGGCGTTGATCATGCCCGCCTGGGCCATGATCTGCTGGAGATAGTCCTGGTATTCGCCTACTTCCATGCGCGAAGGCACCAGCAGCGCCAGCATTTGGACCTTGCCCCGGTGCTGGGGATGGTTTTCCAGCAGTGCGCGGTACGCTTCCAGGCTGCGCAGGATATTTTTGCTCGGCTCGATCCGGTCCACGCGCAAAATCAATTTCCGGTCCCCGGTGAAGTTGATCAACTGGGACTTGAGCAGGGGGGTTTGCGGCTCTTCGGCCAATGATTCGAGCTTGTCCACGTCCACCGAGATCGGGTAGGCGCGGGCCTCCACCTTCCGCTCCTTGTAATAGATCGCATCACGGGCGCCGCGCGAGTGGGCATCCGGCACGTAAATCCGGCAGCACTGGACAAAATTGAACGCGTCCCGCTCAGTCTGGAAACCAACCCGGTCAGACTCAAGCAGGCTGGTCAGAATCGACAGGCGCATCTCCTGCGGCAGAATGCGCCACGCGTCGGGGCCGGGCCAGGGAATGTGAATAAACGGTTGAATCTGGACGCGAGCACCCAGCAGTTCACGCAGATAACGCGGCACCAGGTACAGGTGATAATCCTGCGGGAAGACGATCACGGGCCGGTCGGTAGGCGGGATCGAGTCTGCAATCGCCTCGGCAAACAGCCGGTTCACGGCCACATAGCCTTTTTCCCACGCCCGCCACGTTTCGCGCGTGATGCTCGGCGTGCGCGGGATGTCCCAGAGCTGGTGCTGGATAAACCATAACAGCGGGTTGGCAACCACGTTGTAATACTGGTCATAGGCGCGCCGGGACGGGCGAACCAGCCGCAGCAGCACGCCCTCGACGGTCTGCGGGCGGTCTTCGTTCATTTCAACCCACTGCCGGTCGCCTTTACTCAACGCCGCCGCTACCCACAGCACTTCATGACGTTCGGCCAGCGCCCCCAATGCCGTCACCAGACCGCCGCTCCCGCGCGTGACCGTTAGCTCTTTCCTTTTCTTGTGCCATTCAAATGCGTAGGGACCGCGATTGGACGCGATGATGATCAGCGGTTTTTGACCATCGGCCAGAACAAGATCGTCAACCGTCTCGTCTTGATTCGTCATGAACAGCCTGCCTCCTTGTGCAAATAACCGGCTCAGACACGAGATGCGGGAGCAATAACGGGGGATAAGACCACTGTATATTATAACATTTGCAGAGCCGAACCGGCGCCCGGTCTATAAGCAAGATTCACAAAACGCTGCCGGGCGATTAGCACAAAGATCGCCGGAGTGGTTATTCGCGCTGCGCTTCAGGCACCATACCCGGCGGCGGGGCGGCTGCCGCTTCCCGGACAGGCGGCGGATCGCCGGTCGGCTGCCCGGTTGGCTCCGGCGATAGCTGCCCGGTTGGCGCTGCTTCCGTCAGCAGCGGATCAACCGCTTCACCTGTGGGCGACGGTTCGGGCGTTTCGGTTGGCGGCGGTTCCGGTGTTGGTTCAACGGTTGGCTCAACAGTCGGCTCGGCAGTTGGCACTGCTTCCGTCGGCAGCGGATC
>JAFGNU010000058.1 GCA_016926875.1 Anaerolineae bacterium
ATTTGTAGGGGCAGAGCTTGCTCTGCCCTGGGCGCAGCAAGCTACGCCCCTACGGGATATTGTGCGAATTCTAATTGTGCACTCCATTAGATTGGTTACGCAAAGCAGAAAAGACGACGTATGACGATTGGACTGATCCTCAAACGAATGCGGCGCGAGTGGCGCTCACTGGCGATCCTGCTGCTGGCGGTCGGCCTGTTGACTGGCTTCTTTGCGCTGGGGCCGTTTTACGTCCGGTCGGTGACCGAGGTCGGCCTGCGCTTTGAACTGGATAACGCCGACTCGCAGGACAAGCTGATCACCCTGATCCTCGAAGACGAACCCCTCACACCGGAGTCATACGAGGTGGTGCGCGAGGAACTGGGCGACCTGGCGACCGGCATCCGGCATTATATCCGCGCCGACTACACGCCGCCCAGCACTGCCGAGGGCATCAACAACCCGGGGCTGGCAACCGGCGGTTATTACTTCATGTACGGCGAGGTGATCGACGCCTACGCCCGCCGCACGCAGCGCACCTACCAACCGTTCGCCTTCGACAACATGCCGGAGCTGCTCGAGCTGGTCGAGGGGCGCTGGCCGGTGCGCCTGCCGCCGCCCGAAGATGTCGAGCCGGCGGGTCTTAGCGACGCCGAACAGGAAGCTCGCCAGATCGGTAAATACAACCGGGGCCAGATCGAGGTCGTCATCACGCAGACGGTCGCAGAGGAAGCCGAGATGGAACTCGGCAGCCGACTGGTGCTTGGTACGATCCTGCCGGACGGCAGCGGCGAAGTCGCCTCGGTGGTGGTGGTCGGCATTGTCGAGCCAAAAAACGCCAATGATCCATTCTGGGAAGGGAACCGTAACTTCCTGGTGGGCAGCATTGTCGAGATGGGCGTTGGGGCGTTCCGCTATGACTTTGGACTGGCGACGATCCCGGTTGCTTACACCGACTGGCTGGTAGACGTTGCGCCCGGCAGCAATTACATCTACGAGATCGAAACCAATACGGACGCCATCACCGCCGACAACACGCAGGATGTCAACGAGCGCCTGAAGCTGCTTCAGAATCGGCTGAACAATTATCACCCCGGTTCGAACCTGCTCAGCGGGCTGGTGCCGCTCCTGGAAGGCTTTTCCGGCGATGTGTCCGATACGGAAGGCCCGATTGTCCTGCTGTCCGGCGCGATCCTGCTGCTGCTGCTCTACCACCTGATCAACACCGTGTCATTGGTGCTGGAACAACAGGGCGCCGAGTGGAGCACCATCGTCAGCCGGGGCGGCAGCGTGTTGCAGTTGGTGGCGCTGCAACTGGTCACGGTTGGACTGCTGGCGGTAACCGGCATGATCGCCGGGCCGTTTATCAGCATTGGCTTTATGCATATCCTGGAGCACTTCGGCCCGCTGGCGACGGCGCTGGGCGGGCGCTCGCTTGGCTCGACCGACATCCCGGTCATCTCGCTGTATCTCAGCGCGGGAGCCGCCGCCGCGACGGTGATCGTGCTGACGACACCCGCCGTCCCTGCGGCGCGCCGCAGCTTGCTGCGCCTGAAACAGTTAGTATCCCGCCCGCCAACACGGCCCGCCTGGGCGCGCTACACGCTGGACGGCGTGCTGCTGGTGATCGGGCTGGCGTTTATGGTGCGTATGTACCACCTGGCAGGCGGCAGCTTCTTTTACCTGTTCGAAGGTAATATTGTAGACCTGCTGGAACACATGGTATCCGCCCCGCGTGACGTGATCGAGGTGATCGCGGACAACCTGACCGAAACCGGCGGCCTGAACGATCCCTTTAACCTGCTTGGCCCGGCGCTGGTGCTGACCGGCGCGGCGCTGTTGTGGCTGCGCCTGTTCCCCTGGGCGATGGACTTGGTGTCGCGCCTGTTCCGGGGCAGCCGCCACCTGACAACGCCGCTGGCGATGTGGAACGTGGCGCGCGATCCGGGGCACTATGCGCAGTTGGTGCTGCTGCTGATCGGCACGCTGGCGTTGGGCACGGCTTCGCTGGGCCTGACCGAAACCCGCGACCAGGGAGCCTGGAAAGTGGCCCGCGACGAAACCGGCGGCAGCGCCCGCGTGGACATCAACCCGGTGGCGCTGGATGCCGAAACGATGAACTGGGACCGGATGCCCGGCGTGTCGGCGTCGCTGCCAATGCTGCACGTGGCAGGTGATCCCGGTCGGGCCACGCGCGGCTATGTGCACGTGATCGGGCTGGACCCGGACGCAGCCTCGGCGGCGTTCCCGGAATTAGCTGAAACAGTCGAGCCGCTGCGCGCTGTCGCGGTGCCGACCGATCCCGGCCTGACGCTGCCCGATGACGCCCGGCACCTGACGGTGCAGGTTTATTCGCTGCCCCCGGCAGTAGAAGACGATCCGCTGGTGTCTGTGCAGTTGACGGCGTACCTGAACGACGCGCTCGGCGTGCCGTACAGCGTGTCGCTGCTGCTGCCGGACAGGGCGCTGATGGCCGACGCGCCGCAGGCGGATATGCTCGAATCGGGGCTGCTGCCGACACGCACCAACGAATGGCTGACGTTCAGCGGCGAGATGCCGACCCAGGGACGCCCGCCGTACCGGCTGGTGCGGATCGGGATCAACAGCCGCCAGTCGAATATCGAAGCCTTTGAACATACCCTGTATATCGACCGCATCGCCAGCCAGGACGTGTTTGGCACGTCGCAGACGCTCGAAAGCTTCGAGGACGAAGCCAACGTCTGGGCCGAGGCGACGGTATCCAATCCCTACGCGGCGTCGTGGGCGGTCCAGGGCGGCGAAAGCGCCCGTGTGCGCGGGGTGACGCCCCAGGTCGTCAGCGGCGAGGTGCCCGACATCGAGGGACCGGGCGCGCTGCGCCTGGACTATCGTACCGGCAGGCAGGGCGGCAGGCAGCTTGAGCCGAGCATTGTCGTCAACGAGCCGCAGGTAGACCGGCTGCCGGTAGTGATCTCGCGCAGATTCGCCAACGAGTTCGCCGGGCAGGGTCCGTACCGGTCGGCGGCAGATGAGCCACTGGTGCCGGGTAATATCAAAAATATTGTGCTCAATATGGGACCGGGATCGGTTGAGATCGGCTATGAGGTCGTGGGCCTGATGGACGAGATTCCGTCGCTGGGTGAGGACGAGATGGTGATGATCACCCATATCGACCTGATCCGGCCCGTGATCAACCAGGCGGCGGCGGCCAACATGTTCTTTGATAATAACGAGGTCTGGCTGGAACTGCCCGACCGCCAGCCAACCGGCGCGCTAAAAGACGAGATCCGCGCGATAGACGGCGTGAACACCGTCAACTGGGCCTGGACGCGCTACGGTGAGATTCAGCGCGAGCCGCTGCCCAGCGCGGTAGCCGGTATGTTGTTCGCCGGGTTCTGGGTGAGCCTGGGACTCAGCCTGCTGGATTTTGCGTTCTACCTGGTGGTGACGGCCAAGCAGCGCGCCTTTACGTTTGGCGTCCTGCGCTCGTTGGGCTGGAATGCCAGCCACATCTGGCGGCTGTTGCTGATCGAGCAGGTGGTGCTGGTCACGCCCGCGCTGATCATCGGGAGTCTGCTGGGGGCCGGGCTGGCGTATTTGCTGCTGCCGTTCCTGGCGCTGGTCGGCGGGGAATCGCTGCGGCTGCCCTGGCTGAACCTGGCCGGGATGCTGCTGGTGTTGGCGGCTTCATTTATGGTCTTGATGGGCATTGCGGCGGTTTTCCTGCGGCGTATGAGCGTGAACCAGGTGCTGCGCCTGGGCGAAGAGTGACAGCGCGGCAGCGGTTCCATCACAAACCGCTGATCGTTGAGCATACGTATAACATAATAGGTGCGATCACACGCAACACGGCGCCGGGCGGGCGCCAGGATGGCGAGAGGTTGTCAGGATGAGCCAAGCTGTGAACGAAAACCCCCAGGCGGCGGTGGCCGTGCTGCCGGAAAACGGGGCCGATGGCCGCGAGATTTTCATCGAGTGCGATAACCTGGTGAAAATCTTCAAGGTGGCCGACCTGGAAGTCGTCGCGCTGCAAGGGCTGGATTTGCTCGTGCGCGCGGGCGAGATGATGGCCCTGGTCGGCCCGTCAGGATCGGGCAAATCCACCCTGATGAACATTTTGGGCGGGCTGGATTTCCCGACCGCCGGACGCGTGCGGGTGGGCGACTATAACCTGCTGGAACTGATGCGCCGTGACCAGGTGCGCTACCGCCGCCACATGGTCGGCTTTGTCTGGCAGCAGACGGCGCGCAATTTGCTGCCCTACCTGACGGCGCACGAAAACGTCGAACTGCCGATGGCGCTGGCCGGGTTCCCGGCACGCGAACGGCGCGAGCGCGCGGTCGATTTGCTTGAGCGCGTGGGGTTGGGCGACCGCTTGAAGCACCGGCCCGATCACCTGTCCGGCGGCGAACAACAGCGCGTGGCGATTGCGGTGGCGATGGCGAACCGTCCGGCGCTGCTGCTGGCCGACGAGCCAACCGGCGAAGTGGACAATGCCTCTGCCGAAGAAATCTTCCAGGCGCTGCGCGTGTTGAACGCCGAATTTGACGTGACGATCATCGTGGTCACGCACGATATGACCGTTGCTACCCGCGTGGACCGCGTGGTCGGGATGCGCGACGGGCGCACGAGCACCGAGATTCTAAGGCGGCGTGACGGCGACATTGCGATTCACGAGGAAGAATACGCCATCCTGGACCGCGCCGGGCGCTTGCAGCTTCCCGAAGCCTACATCGATGCGCTGGACATGGAAGACCGCGTCCGCCTGCGGCTGGAGCAGGATCACGTCGGCGTGTGGCCGGAGCATACGCAGCAGGGTATCATGAGCGCGGACGCTGACGAGGAGAGCAACGCATGACCAACGGGCAAAGCACCTATTCGAGCAGCCTGGAACCTGTGATCAGCCTGTCAAACCTGCACCGCATTTATCACCTGGCGGGTGAAGATATTCACGCCGTCAACGACGTGACGTTGGACGTGTGGCCCCAACATATGACCGCGATTGTCGGGCGTTCCGGCTCCGGTAAAACCACGCTGCTGAACCTGATCGCCGGGCTGGATATGCCGACCGAGGGGCAGGTGTGGGTGCTGGGTCGCAACCTGGGCCAGATGAACGAGCGCGAGCGGCTGGACCTGCGGCTCCGCCGGTTGGGGTTTATCTTTCAGAGCTTTGGCCTCATGCCCCTGCTGACGGCGCGCGAAAACGTCGGCGTGCCGCTGCGTATGCGCGCGATGGACCCGCACGAGCGCGAAGACCGCATTGACGAGGCGTTGGAGTGGGTGGGTCTGAGCGACCGCGCGCATCACCGTCCCTACGAAATGTCGGGGGGCGAGCAGCAGCGGGTCGCCATTGCGCGCGCCCTGGCAGAAGGGCCGATGCTGGTCCTGGCCGACGAGCCGACCGGCCAGCTTGACACACGCACCGGGCGGCGTATTCTGGACCTGCTGCGCCGCTTGGTCGAAGAGCGGGGCGTGACGCTGCTGGTTGTGACGCACGATCCGCAGGTGATGGCCGAAGCCGACATCGTGCATGAACTGCAGGATGGGATGCTGGCCGATACGCGCGTCAAAGAGGGCGTCGAGATGCCGGGTGAAGAACTCAGCCGGGTGCGGGCGTGAGCATAATTAGGCTCACGCGAGGACCAATGCGATGCTGCCGGGATTTATACGGCGCTACCTGGGGCTAACGATCGGGCTGGCAGCCGTGATCGCGCTGCTGGTCGTGGTGTTTTTGGACGATCAGCCGCGTGCCCAAACGGTATCGCTGGGCTACGCGCCGCTGACCACAATCACTCCCGCACCGGTCGCGGCAGCCGACCCCCTGCCGGGCGGCGCATCCCCCCGCAGCGCACTGGTCATGATCCAGGGCGAAGTCGAGCGGCGGCTGTCGATCTGGCCGCTGGCAACTGGCGGCGATCCGGTTGAAGTGGACCGGTATGTAACGCTGTGGCCGCTGCTGCCGGACCCAACCGGGACGCGCGTTCTGTACTGCACGCAGCACACGGTGATGGTGCTGGACACAGAGTCACGGCGCGCGCACATCGTCGGCGATCTGCCTGATGAGGGCGTGGTCGTCGCGGTCCAGTGGTCCCCGGACGGCGACGCGGTCGCCTACGTGGCCGAAACTCCCGATTACGAGATTTCCTATTATACGCTGGCCGACGGGTCGCAGTCCGCGCGCTTGATACTGCGCACGACGCGCGGGCTGCCGGTGGATGTGGGCTGGCTGCCGGACGGGCGCCCGGTATCGATCTTTCTCGGTGTGGGAGCGGCGGGCGGCCTGGAAGCATTTTACCAGTTGTACGATCCGGCCACCGGCGACCAGGTGCTGCTGCCCAACGACACCCGCGTGATCCAGCCCTGGACGCCCTGGCGCGCGCCCGGCGGCGATTACCAGCTTTACCCGCTGTCTACGTGGGGTGATACGCGGCGCGGGCCGTGTAAAACCGGGGCGCTGAGCCTGACCGGTGACGAATGGATACAGCTCACGCTGTCCGGCGCGCACTATAAAAAGCAGCAGATCGCGTTTGAGATCAAAAGTGTGTTTCTGGACCAGGCGACATGGCTGAGCGATGGGCGCATCCTGATGCGCGGCATGGCCGACGAGGCGTGCTCCCCGACCGGGGCCGGGCTGTATGTCGCCTACCTGTCGGGACAGCCCCGGCAGATCGTGCAGACAGCATCCCCGTATACCAGCGACGATCCCAAGGCGCTGCTGTGGGGTGTGGCGTTTGCGGTCAGCCCGGATGAATCGCTGGTTGCCTGGGCGGAGAACGACACGGCGGCGGCGCGCAGCACGATCCATCTGACGCCCATCGACGACGGCGAAGCCAGCACGCTGTTGGCGATCACGCCGCCCGAAAACGGCGCCCCGTTCGATTACCAGGATAATCACCTGGTCCTGGCGTTTACCTGGCTGCCGTAACGGCGCGCTTACGGCGTTTACAGCAGCGGGATCAAGGATTCCGCCCAGGCGCGGATCGCGTCCCAATCGCGGAAGTCGCCCTCCGGCTGTTTGCTGACACGCATCAGCAGCCGTTCCATCCCGTTAAACCGGTTCATGTCGGCCAGTCCGGCGAACGCGCCAACGGAAGCCGGGCTGATCAGCTCGCGGATCGGGTCCATGTAGCCGTCCACTTCGGCGCGGTTTTCGGGCGTATCCTCGGCCAGCGTTATGCACACGGTAAAAATGACGGTCGGCACCTGGGCCAGCGCGGATTGGTGCCGCTTGACAAAGTCTTTTGCTTCGCCTAACCAGTTGCCGATCCGGATCGCGCTGCCAATGATCACCGCGCGGTAGGCGCTGATGTCATCGACGTGTTTTACCAGCCGTAGATCGACCGGCAGCCCGCCTTTGTCCCACAGCGTTTGCGCAATAACTTCTGCGACTTCGCCAGTTGAGCCGCGCTTGCTGGCGTAAGCGAGCAGTATGCGCTGATCGCCCTCGCCGATGCTTTTTTCTGGATATGTGATTGTTAGCCTGGGCATGGAATAGGTCTCCTTGCTAGTTTTTTGATGCTGTTACGATGTGCCGGGAGCACGGCCCGATCATAGCCGCTATGCCCCCGCTTTTCCGCGGCTGGATTGCTATAGCTCCCATTGCCAAACCACGCTATTATAACCGCTCCACAAGTTGAATTGACGGTATTTGCGACGAGGAGAACCCCGTAAATGAGCGATTCGTTTGTGTGGTGGAAGCACGGCGTTATTTATCAAATCTACCCGCGCAGTTTTATGGACAGCAGCGGCGACGGCATTGGCGATTTGCAGGGCGTTATCGACCGGCTGGATTACCTGGAACAACTGGGCATCGATGCGATCTGGCTGTCGCCCATTTTCCCCTCGCCGATGGCCGACTTTGGTTATGATGTGTCGGATTACTGCGATATTCACCCCCTGTTTGGCGACCTGGAGACGTTCGACCGGCTGCTGGCCGACGCGCACGCCCGCCAGATCAAGATCGTGCTGGACTACGTGCCGAATCACAGCTCCGATCAGCATCCCTGGTTTTTCGAATCGCGCGCCTCGCGTGATAATCCCAAAGCCGATTGGTACATCTGGCGTGACGCCAAACCGGACGGCGGCCCGCCGAACAACTGGCTGGCCTGTTTCGGCGGCAGGGCGTGGGAATGGGACGAGACGCGCCAGCAGTATTACCTGCACAGCTTTTTGAAAGAGCAGCCCGATCTCAACTGGCAGAATCCTGGCGTTGAACGCGCCATGCTGGACGTGATCCGCTTCTGGATGGACCGGGGCGTGGACGGCCTGCGCATGGACGTGATCTTTTACATCGCCAAGCACCCGGACTTGCTCGATAACCCGGCCAAACCGAGCAGTCTGGCGGGCCGGGCAATGGGCGAATACGACACCCAGGAGCACATCTACGATCTTAACTGGCCCGGCGTGATCCAGCCGTTGGTGAGCAAGATTCGCCGCGTGCTGGACCAATACGAAGACCGTGCCGCCATCGGTGAAACGTACCTGATGGACCCCGCGCTGCTTACACCCTATTACGGCGAAAAGCTGGACGGGTTGCACCTGCCGTTTAACTTCACGCTGCTGCACCAGCCCTGGAACGCGCAGGCGTTCCGTGCAGCCATCCAGCGCTATTACGACGCGCTGCCGCCGGGCGGCTGGCCGACCTTTGTGCTGGGCAGCCACGATGAGCACCGCTTTGCTACACGCTACGGCCCGGATAACGCGCGCGCGGCGATCATGCTGCTGCTGACATTATGGGGCACGCCGACGCTCTACTACGCGGACGAACTGGGGATGCAGGATGTACCCATCCCGCCCGGCAAAGAGCAGGACCCGCACGGCCTGCGCGTGCCCGGCCTGGGATTGGGCCGCGACCCGGAGCGCACGCCGATGCAGTGGGATGCTTCGCCTAACGCTGGTTTTTGCCCGGCGGGCGTCGAACCCTGGCTGCCGGTAAGCGACGACTACCAGCAGGTGAACGTGGCCGCGCAGGCGCACGATCCAACCTCCACGCTGAACTATACGCGGGCGCTGCTCAGGCTGCGGCGCGATCTGCCGGTGCTGCACGGCGAAGGGATGTTCGCCTTTGTGGACGGGCTGCCGGGCGATGTGCTGGCCTATACGCGGGCGCGGGACGGGGTGCGCGCCCTGGTGGTGCTCAACTACGGCGCGCAGGATCACACGCTGGACCTGTCGGCGCTTGGGGCATCGGCGGCGGTGCTGATCAATACGACGCAGGACCGCGCGGGATCGCTCGACCTGGCGGCGCTGTCCGTGCGCCCGCACGAAGGGCTGCTGCTGCGGGGGTAGTCTGGTTGGGTAAGGCCCCGTACCGGTAGGGCTTTATGCCCTGTTCCCTCGACAGCCAAGACTGGCATAAGGCCCTACTGGTAACGCAGAATGTCAGCAACCGTCTTGCGCGCGGCAGACATCGCGGGCCAGATGCTTGCTCCTGTTGCGATCAGTACCACGCCGATCAGCCCCTGTACGGCAACCAGCGGCGGGTATTTAAACGTGATGAAGTCTTCCATCCCGACCACGCTAAACAACGCGTCGCTCAGCAAAAAGCTGAGTGGCAGCGCCACAATCCAGGCGATGATCCCCACTAGAATCCCCTCGATCAGGAACTGCACGATGATAGCGGTTGAACTGGCTCCCACCGCACGCATCACGCCGATTTCCTTCTGGCGTTCAAAGACGGCCATTGAGAGCGCCGCCAGCAGGCCAATCGCGCCCACAGCAGCCATCACCAGCGACGTCATGTTAAACATCATCCCGAAACTCGAAGCCAGTTGCAATATATCTTCCTCGTTTTGAGGTTGGTTGGCATAAATCGCTTGAATATTGTGGGCAGCAGCTAACTGCTTGAGTTCTTCGATCACCTCGGCCACTGCGTCCGCGTCCTGCTTGCCCGCCAGATCAATGTACACGGCCCCCGGATTGGGTTGACCGGCCTCGTTGGTGTACCCGGCAATCGCTGCCAGTTCGGACCATTCGAAGAAAATCGCGTCAAAGGGCCACTCATCAATCCCCAACACTTCGTACTGGTACGTCTGACCGCCCACCGTCACCGTCACCTCGTCGCCGGTGGTCTTGTCGATGTTGGTTGCCAGCGAGCGATTCAGGATAACCCCCTTGCGTGTGGGATCATCCTCCCAGCCCGTACCAGAAGCCAGACGGAAGTTGACGAAACCTGCGCCGGGATCAAGACCAATGGCCTGAATCTGGCCCGGACCACCTGAATAGGGCGTTTCCGGCGCTTCGTAGCCTTCGAGTTCAATTGAAACAACATAACCGGGTGAAATCCGCGTCACCGCGTCGATATTGTCCAAAATGAGTTGGCTGACAGCCTCGAAGTCCTCGACTTCTTGCATACTCATCTGGATTTCGTAATCGAAGGTTTCAAACATGTCCCGGATGGTGCTGTCCATGGACGAAAACGCCGCCGTGACGCCCATATACGCCGCAAAAGCGAGCATCAGGGTCAGGCCCGTCAGCACCAGCCGCCCCCGCTTCTGGATGATGTTGCTCAACGCCTGCCGAATGGAGATAGGGACAGGCCATGAACCGACAAACTGCGAGAGGCGCGTGTTGCCCCAGTTGGCGGTGATGCCCATATCCGTAATCGCGTCCAGGATCGTCACGCGCGTCCCGTTGAGTACCGGGATCAGTGCCGCCAGCACCGGGACCAGCAGCCCTAACACGATGCCGGTGATAATGCCGCTGGTTGATATCCTGGTCCCTTCGATATACGTGCCGGACAGCGGCGCGATTCCCTGGGCCATAGCCGATGCCACCGGAATCGCCAGGATCACGCCCACGACCGTGCCAAGAACGCCATACACAAACGCCATCCCGGTATACATAAACAACACGTCCAGCCGCGATGCGCCCAGCGATTTCAGCACGCCAATTTGCTGTTTTTGCTCTATCACGATGGTGTTGATGACATTGACCAGCAGAAACGCCGATACTACCATTGACACCACGCCCAACACATTCAACGCGTCGGTGATCTGGTGCATACCGCGAACCAGGTTGTTTTCAGCAGGGTCATCCATGAGGTTGAAGGCCGTGATGTACGGGGTTTCGGTAGCAATCACTTCCACGAAGTTGTTCAAGTCCGCGCGCGCTGCCTCGATATCGGTATAGCGGGCATAGAAGGAACTCAAACCGGAAAACCCCACAATCGCCTGGGCATCCTCATAGGTCGCGTAGATGTGGGTTTCGGGCGGCGAGGTGGGGTTGGTGACATCCGTGACGTGGGGTGACACAGCGCGGTACGGGTGAAAGACAATGCCCACAACCTGCCACTCGACATCTTCCGCGCCCCGGAACACCAGCGTATCACCGAGATCGACGCCGTGTTCATTGGCGAAGCGCTTCTCAACCGCCAGTTCGTGCTGGCCTCCCACAGGAAAACGCCCCTCCACAACGCGCGAGATGGGTTCGAGGGTTGCGCCTTCGAAGCCTTCATGAAAGGCGATGATCGTTCCCTGCTCAAACTCGTTTTCCCCCGCCGGGCGCCAGTCCATCGGGTAGATCGCCTGCCCTTCGACCTGTGTAACGCCTGGGATCACGCTGAGCCGGTCAATAAAGACCTGGTTGTCTTCTTGCGAAAGCTGCTCTCCCAGCGCGATCACATACACATGCATCATGGCGATTTTGTCTTCGTCGAGGTCTTCGTTTAACTGGCTGACGAGCAAATCGCCCATGCTGACCAACGTGGTCACGCCAAAAACGCCGATCAAAATGCTCACCGCGACCAGGGCGGTGCGTCCCTTACGCGAGGAAATATCGCGCACGATTTTTTTCATGCGTGTTCGAAACATGGTTGGATTTCCCTACTTGATGATAGTTATGGGCTGATTCCCCGGCTATCTATACGTAATAGATCGCCCGAACGTTTCAGCTATCGCGTCGAAAAAAGAATAGCATAGCTGCATGTGCAGACAAAATCCGGTCAAATCGCCAATCCCCCACTTTCTACGCTTTTCCTGCATTTTGCTAACGTTTTTCTATTACTGATCGGATACACTACAAACGCTGCCTGCAAGCGCAGTGTTTATGATCCTGTTGATGGAGGTAACTATCGGTGAGCGCGGAAGAAACCCGACCCAATGACCAGCCTAACGATGCATCGACCTCTGAAAGTGTCGAGCCGTCAGCCCAGGATGCGCCGGAGGTGCTCACCGGGGCAGCCGACGCGCCGCCGCCAGACGCCGCAGCGCCGGACCTGGAATACGAAGCAGAAGCGGAGAAAGAGGAAGACCTATTGGAAGCACAGCTAGAACAGGCCCAGGCTCGCGCCGACGAGTACCTGGACAGCCTGCAACGCGAACGCGCATCCTTCCAGAATTTCAGAAAACGTGTCGAACGCGAGCGCCAGGAAATAGGCCGTGTGGCTGCCAGAAACCTGCTGCTCAAGCTGCTGCCGGTGCTGGACGACTTTCACCGCGCCATGGACGCCGTCCCTGAGGACGAGCGCGACGAGTGGTTCGAGGGCGTGGTCATGATCCGGCGCAAGTTCGAGCGCTTGTTGGAAGAAGAAGGCGTAACCGAGATCGACGCGTTCGGCGCAGAGTTCGATCCGAATTTTCACGAAGCGGTGGGGATTGACCCGGACACCGACGCCGACAGCGGCACGATCACAGAGGTGCTGCTGCGCGGGTACAAGTATGGCGACAGCGTCCTGCGTCCGGCCATGGTCCGGGTTGCCGGGTAAGCACCGGCGATCAACGCTATTATTCGGGCGTCGGGGCATCCCGGCACCGGCAATTATCTGAAAACCACGGTAATCAACAACATGAGGTGAGGCATGAGCAGAATCATCGGTATCGACCTGGGAACCACAAACTCGGTGGTCGCCGTGATGGAAGGCGGCGAACCAACCGTCATCCCCTCAGAAGAGGGTGGGCGGTTGGTCCCTTCGGTAGTAGCTATCAACAAACAGGGTGAGCGGCTGGTCGGCCAATTGGCCCGGCGCCAGGCTGTGATGAACCCGGAAAACACGATCTTTTCCATCAAGCGCTTCATGGGGCGCAAATATGAAGACCCCGAAGTCCAGCGCGCGATGGAGATCGTGCCCTACAAGGTGAGCGCCGCACCCAATGGGGATGTGCGCGCGCACCTGGGCGACAAAGCCTACAGCCCGCCCGAAATCGCCGCCATGATCTTGCAAAAGATCAAGTCCGATGCCGAAGCATACCTGGGCGAAGAGGTCACGCAGGCCGTGATCACCGTCCCGGCCTACTTCAACGACAGCCAGCGCCAGGCCACCAAAGACGCCGGGCGCATCGCCGGGCTGGAAGTGATGCGGATCATCAACGAGCCGACGGCGTCCTCGCTGGCCTATGGCATGGACAAAAAGCAGGATGAAACGCTGGCCGTGTATGACCTGGGCGGCGGGACGTTCGATATTTCGATCCTGGACGTGAGCGAAGGGCTGGTCGAAGTGCGCTCGACCAACGGCGACACGTTCCTGGGCGGCGATGATTTTGACGAGCGGGTCATCAACTGGCTGGCCGACGAATTCAAGCGCGAGCAGGGCATCAACCTGCGCGATGATCGCCAGGCGCTCCAGCGGCTCAAGGAAGCGGCGGAGAATGCTAAAAAAGAGCTGTCCACCACGATGACGGCGGAGATCAACCTGCCGTTCATTACCGCCGACGCCAGTGGTCCCAAGCACCTGAATATGACGCTGTCGCGTGCCAAGCTCGAAAACCTGGTAAGCGACCTGGTCGAAAAGTCCATCGGTCCGTGCCGCCGCGCGATGGAAGACGCCGGGCTAAAACCAAGCGACATCCACGAGGTGCTGCTGGTTGGCGGTATGACCCGTATGCCTGCCATTCAGGAGGCCGTCAAGAAGTTCTTCGGCAAAGACCCGAATAAAAGCGTCAATCCCGACGAAGTAGTCGCCGTTGGCGCGGCCATCCAGGGCGGCGTATTGGGCGGTGAGGTCAAGGAAGTGCTGCTGCTGGATGTCACCCCGCTGACGCTGTCCATCGAGACGCTGGGCGGTGTGGCAACCCCGCTCATTGAGCGCAACACAACCATCCCGACCAAAAAGAGCCAGGTCTTCAGCACGGCCTCGGACGGGCAGACCCAGGTTGAGATTCACGTTTTGCAGGGCGAGCGCCCGATGGCGACCGACAACAAGACGCTCGGCAAGTTTATTCTGGATGGTATTCCCCCTGCGCCGCGCGGCGTCCCGCAGATCGAAGTAACGTTCGACATCGATGCCAACGGTATCCTGAACGTGACCGCGCAGGACAAAGCCACGGGCCGCGAGCAGAAGATCACGATCACTGCCAGCAGCGGCCTGGCCGAAAACGAAATCGAGCGCATGGTCCGGGAAGCCGAACAGCACGCCGACGAGGATATCCAACGCCGCGAGCAGGTCGAACTGCGTAATCGCGCGGACAGCATGGTTTTCACCGCCGAAAAAGCGCTGCGTGACTATGGCGAACAGGTGCCTGACGATACGCGCCAGAAGATCGAAAGCAAGATCGAAGACGTGCGCAAAGCGCTCGAAGGCTCAGACCTGGACAAGATCAAGAAAACGTCGGAAGCGTTGGGGATCGCGATCCAGGAGATCGGCGCCAGCATGTACGGCCAGCAGCCGGGCGTGGGCGGCCAGCCGGAAGACGGCGGCGACGATTATGGTGAACCAAGCGACGAAGACGTGATCGACGGCGATTTCACCGAGGCGTAAGCACGCCGGTAGACGCTGCCAGCGTGCAGGCA
>JAFGNU010000059.1 GCA_016926875.1 Anaerolineae bacterium
CGTATTTAGAATGATCACCTTATCCAGACATTCTTCCCGGACGGACCGCACCCACCGTTCCGCAATTGCGTTGGCATTGGGGGCTTGGTAGGGAATGTCCACAATCTCAATGCCTTCGGCCTCAAACATCGTGTCAAACGCGTCAGTGAACTTCGTGTCATGATCGCGAATCAGATACTTCATCGGCAGATCCCGGTCCTGAAGCTCCCAGGTCATATGCCGCGCTTGCTGGGTCGTCCAGTTGCCACTGGGATTCGCCGTGCAACCAGCCAAATGCACCTGCCTGCTCCCGTGTTTGATCCAGAATAGGACATACAGCGTCTGCAAGCCTAACGTCTCAACGGTGAAAAAATCGCACGCCAGGACCTACTCCTTGTAGTGATTCAGGAATACGCGCCAGGAACTGCCCTGTCGACCGCGCTCCGGCGCGGGCAGGATCCCATGCCGCTGCAGCACCGTACTCACCGTGGTCTTGCTCACCTCAAAGCCCAGCTTGCGCATCTCGCCAGCCAGTTTCTCGTAGCCCAGGTCGGGATTGTCCTGCGCCACACGCACGATCCAGCGTTCGAGTTCCGCATCAATCGGCGGACGTCCTGGTTTTCTCTCTTGCTTGAAAGTCCACTTGCGACGCACCGCCGCGCGATGCCAGCCGATCACCGTTTCGGGCTTGAATAACCGCACGCTTGCCGCCAACGCTTCACGCGCGTTGTTCGCTTTGTCCTTCAACCGTACCGCCAACGCCGCTATCGGCACCTTCTGCCATCGCGGGAT
The DNA here is from genome assembly GCA_016926875.1 of Anaerolineae bacterium. Classification (GTDB taxonomy): domain Bacteria; phylum Chloroflexota; class Anaerolineae; order Aggregatilineales; family Aggregatilineaceae; genus JAFGNU01. The sequence continues at coordinate 772 of JAFGNU010000059.1, forward strand.
TTGTGGTCCGCGCGCTTGTTTCCGCTCCACAATCCGCAGTTGCTGGCGCAATAGCATGATTTCCAGGTCTTTCTCGTTGTCTGTCATCCCCAGCACGGCGACCAGATCCAAGACAAACTGCCACACAAACATCACTACCTGGAAGAACATGGACACCTCCGTTTGTCAGGCTTGGACACAAAACCCCGCAAGCATACCATGCGGGGCATTATCAGCCGACTCCAAGTTACGGCTTCGGTGTCGTGTCTTCGCGAGGCTATTGGCCACACATCTCGGGTTGATTTTCCCCGTGGATTAGTATCTGGATACTACGGTCAACCGAGGGGACGATCCGCTATCGGAATGTGCTCGGGGGCATCATTCGCGACTACTATCGGGAGGCCGCTTGACCCCTCATTTCCCCGAAGATTAATTTTTGAACCATACGGGTTTTGTTCATGCCCGGCCATCGCCGGGGTCCACCACATCACATGTGATATGATAAGAGCATCGCACAGCAGCCTTCATCGCGCCGGAGGGCTGCATTTGTTGTTGGTCAAGGGCGGGAGGACGACCATGAAAAGGACGGGGGTGTGCCTGCTGCTGGGTGTGTTGGCCAGTCTGTGGATTGGGCCGCCAGAGGTGAACGGACAGGACGATGCGGGAACCTGTCCAGCAATCGTGGAGACAGCCCTTGTGGTTGCTGGTGAAGCGTGCGACGGGATCGGTCGCAATCAAGCTTGCTACGGTCACGCAGTGCTGGAAGCGGAGCCGCAGGAAGGCATCAGCGACTGGATGTTTGAGCAGGAAGGCGATCGGGTGGGCGTGGCAACACTGTACCGTCTGCGGACCAGCGCCATGGACCTTGAGGAGCAGACATGGGGGATGGCGCTGCTAAGCCTCCAGGCTAATCTTCCGGATACCCTACCAGGACAAAACGTAATGTTACTGCTGTTCGGCGATGCTGAGATAACGAACGCGGTAGAAAACACCCCGCCGCCGGTGCTACTCGACGTGACGGCAACGGGCAACCCAAACGTACGCAGCGGTCCTTCCACCGACTATGCTGTCGTTGGATCGCTGGCAGCTGGGCAGACAGTGGTGGGCGATGGACATGATGACACTGGGAATTGGCTGCGGATTCGGCTTGAGAGTGGCCGAATCGGCTGGGTATATGCCCCGCTGGTGACGATCACCGGCGATATGACCACTCTCCCGACACGCTCCATCATCGATGATACCGAGCCGGAGTTCGGGCCGATGCAGGCATTCTACTTCCGCAGCGATGTAGGTGACGCGCTGTGCAACGAAGCGCCAAACAGCGGCTTGCTAGTACAAACGCCTGATGGTGCTGGTGAGATCAGCCTGATGGTCAACGAAGTCCGCGTCCGACTCGGTTCGACGGCGTATCTCTGGATGCCGGAAACGAATCGGATGAACATCTCAGTAATCGAAGGACAGGCGGAGATCACCACCGCAGGGGTGACAGTGATGGCAATTGGCGGCGAGGAGGTGTCGGTGTTGCTAGATGAAAACGGTCTGGCTTCGGAAGCGCCATCCGAGCCGGAGACTCTCCCGGTAGATTTCGCCGATCCCCTGCCAATGAGTTTGCTGCCCAGGTCGGTCGCATTTGTGACTGAAGCAGTATTTGACGGCGGTTCACCCGCCCCACTGGAGGTTACACAGTCCACTTGTGTGGTTTCCACCAATACGCCGGTCAATGCGCGGCGTGGCCCTGGTGTTGAGTTTCCTGCGGATACCACGTTCTATCCTGATGATCAGCGCACTGCCACACAAAAAGCGAGCACGCCCGATGGCACATGGTATTTTCTGGGTGATTTCTGGGTTCGTGAGGATGTGGTGAACGAGACCGGCGACTGCGAGTCCTTGCCCGCACTATTGCCGGTTGATTATCCGACAAACCACTGGTGGTTTATCATTATTAACGACGGGTGCAGTGTCAACAACGGACAAAGCTATATTCGTGCCGGTGAAATCCTGGATCCGATTTTTCTAGTTGATGAGGGCAATGTGCCCGAGTCAGAGTTAGGGAACACTGTTCGTGGATTCACCCCTGTGATTACCATTGATGGCGTGTATCGAGAGGTTACGGAAATCTGGGTCGCACGGGCGGGCAGTTCTCCGATCATCAGCACAGCGCGAGCCGCAACCTGGCGGGTGCCGCCTGGCACACATACACTGACAGCAACATGGGGCAGCCACAGCGCATCCTGTAGCTTCACAGCATACAATGGGTGATTGCTTTTGACCACAAGGTGTTTGCCCCTCAGTGCGATTGCCCTGCTATGAGCCAAGTCAGGCTGTCCGGCCAGAATTTCACGGTCAAGCCCATAGTCTCAAAATATTGGTGAAATAGCAGATTTCTTCCCTTACGCGGCGTCGCGGCAGTGATAGTGTCTCAGTCAATGGTGTAAATTGGGTCAGGGCCTTTCTGGGTCAAAGAACATTTCGCCCTCGACTTCCAGTCTTCATGCCACACAAAACCCCGCAAGCTTATCACACTCACGGGGATTTTCCAGCCGCTTCGTCTCCCATTTGGGCGGCGGTTTTCTTGCGCAGATCGATTTTATGGCCATCGCAGCAAACCGCAAGAATCTCTCTGCTCTGTTTGATTTTTTCATCAAACCAGCCTTGATTCGATGATCCTGCATCCCCATCCATCTTGGTTCGCGCTACAATAACATCACGATACTCTGCGTTTGTGGATGGATGTGTATGCACATCTTACATGGCACCTGGCTGTCTGATCTCGCCCGGTTTGTGCTCTGGGGCGAAGATACCACTCTGGAGCCATCTTACCGTAAGGGGCGGCGCGGGCGCACAGCGCCACATCCCTTTGAACTGTCAACTGAACACGGACTGCGCTACCTGGATCAGTTCACGACTGAAAGCGCGCCCGATGGGGCGCCATTGGTCATTCTGCTGCCGGGCGCAGACAAAAAAGTGCAGCCCTCGCCGGAAGCGCAGGCCGCCGGTTGGTTACCGCTGGATGGCGATCTCGAGCTGCTGGCCTGGGAAATCAATACCATTACACTGTCCCCCACCGACGCGCTTGACTTTCTGATCCAGCTGCCGCTGCCCGGTAAGCGCCAGGCTGGCTTTACCCTGGGCAGCGATCTGGCCTTCTGGCAGCAGGCCGCGCTGCTGGTCATGAACTGCCTGATCGAGCAGCGTTACGTCCCGGCGCTGAAGCAGCAGGGATCGCGTTATCTGGCCTGCTGGCAACCGGTGCCGGACGCGGACCTGCTGGCGCAGCTTGCCACACAGATGCCGCCTTTGTGCCGGGCAATGGTAGACAGCACTGCTGATGCGCTGCCGCCACATGCCCTTCTGCATGATTTTCTCGCCAAGGCGCTGGATGCTTTCATCCGTGAAACCTGTGACGGCCCGCAAGGGACCGCCTCTCCCGCGTTCAGGTCGCTCAGGAAACTGCTGTCACGCTCTCCGTGGCTCAAAGCGCTCACCGGTCACAACCCGGTTCTGTCAGGTTCCCGCGAGGAGCAAAGCCGGTTGTTTGCCGCCTGGCAGCGCTGGCAGGAAGGGCTTGAGGGTGCCGGATTTGGCGCGTTCCGTGTCTGCTTCCGTCTGGATGAACCGGCGGACGATGGCGATCGCTGGCCACTGCACTACCTTCTGCAGGCCGCCGACGATCCCAGCCTGCTAGTCGAAGCCAAAACGGTGTGGTCTTCCAGCGGCAGCACGCTGAATTATCTGGAACATCGCTTCGAGCAGCCGCAGGAAAAAATGCTGGCGGCGTTGGGTCTGGCCTCCCGCCTGTTTGCGCCCGTCGAGCGCAGCCTGCGCCAGACCAGCCCGGTCGGCGTACAGCTGGACCGCGATGAAGCCTATACGTTTCTGGTTGAGGCGGTTCCCTTGCTGGAAGCGAGTCACTTTGGCGTACTGGTGCCCAACTGGTGGGCCAAGCGCACGGCGCGGCTCAAAGCCAAAGCGCGTTTGAAGGGACAGGCGGAAGAACCCACCGGCTTCCTGGCGCGGGAAGCCCTGATCGGCTACCAGTGGGAGCTTTCGCTGGGCGGCGAGCGGGTGAGCCGGGCGGAATTCGAGGAGCTGGTGGCGCTCAAACAGCCGTTGGTGCGTTTTCGCGGCGAATGGGTAGCGCTGAACCCCGATCAGATTGAGGCGGCGCTCAAATTCTTTGACGCGCAGGAAACCGAAGGCGAAATGGGCGTGCTTGACGCGCTCAAGCTGACCGCCGGGGCGGAAGGCATTGCGGCGCCGGAAGGGCTGGAACTCGATGATATGGCGGTGGAAGGCTGGCTGCATGACTTTCTGGAGCGGGTGCGCCAGCCTGACAGCAGCGCGGCGCTTGCCGTGCCGGAGTCGCTGCGGGCCACGCTGCGCCCCTACCAGCAGCGCGGTTTTGGCTGGCTGACCCAGATGCGGCACATGGGGCTGGGCGCGTGTCTGGCCGATGATATGGGCCTCGGCAAAACCATCCAGACGATCACCTTCTGGCTGCACGAGCGCGCCGTTCTGGGCGTTGATCGTCCGGCGCTGCTGGTCTGCCCGACCTCGGTCGTCGGCAACTGGCGGCACGAACTCAGCCGGTTTGCGCCGTTACTCAGGGTGATCACGCATCATGGCGCGCAGCGCTTGCAGGGCGAGGGTTTTGTGAAAGCGGCGCTGGGCGCGGATGTCGTCCTGACCAGCTACGCGCTGCTGCACCGCGACCGCGACACGCTGGAACAGGTTCAGTGGTCGAGCGTCACCCTGGACGAGGCGCAGAACATCAAGAATCCGGCCACCAAGCAGGCGCAGGCGGCGCGTGCTCTGCCAGCGGATATGCGTCTGGCTCTGACCGGCACCCCGGTCGAAAACCGGCTGAGCGAGCTGTGGTCGATCTCGCAGTTTCTAAACCCCGGTTATCTGGGATCGCGTGAGGCGTTTCGCCATCGGTTCAGCCTGCCGATTGAGCGTTATGGCGACCAGCAGGCGGCGGCGACGCTCCGGCAGCTCACCACACCGTTCATCCTGCGCCGCCTGAAAACCGATCCCACGATCATCGACGATCTGCCGGAGAAGTTCGAGAACAAGGTTTATTGCAGCCTGACGCCGGAGCAGGCGACTTTGTATGAAGCCACCGTGCGCGAAGAACTGGAAGCCGTCGAACAGGCCGAGGACGACATGGCCCGGCGCGGCAGCGTGCTGCGGATGCTGACGCGGCTCAAACAAATCTGCAATCACCCGGCCCAGTTTTTGAAGGAAGGCGCGTCCAGCGTTGCCGTTTTGCAGGACCGCAGCGGCAAGCTGGCCCGCCTGACCGAGATGCTGGAGGAGGTGTTTGCCAGCGGCGACCGCGCCCTGATCTTCACGCAGTACGCCGAGATGGGCGAGCATCTGCAAGCCTATCTGCGCGAGGTTTTTGTCGACGAGGTGCTGTTTCTGCATGGCGGCACCCCGGCCAAAAAGCGGCAGGAGATGATCCGGCAGTTCCAGGCCGAGCGCGGCCCGACGGTGTTTGTGCTGTCGCTCAAGGCCGGGGGCACCGGCCTGAATCTGACTCGCGCCAATCACGTGTTTCACTACGACCGCTGGTACAACCCGGCGGTGGAAAACCAGGCGACCGACCGCGCCTTTCGCATCGGGCAGACGAAAAACGTGCAGGTGCACAAGTTCATGTGCCTGGGTACGCTGGAAGAACGGATCGACGAGCTGATTGAGCACAAGCAGGCCCTGGCCGAAAGTATCATCAGCGAGGGCGAAAGCTGGCTGTCGGAGATGAACACGGCTGAGCTGCGCGATCTGGTGGCGCTGCGGCGGGATGTGATGGAGATCGAAACATGAACTGGTGGGACGACGAACCCGAATTCGACGAGTACACGCTGAACGATTACGAAACGCCGCCCGAAGCGATTGTGCTGGACGGGCCGGTTCGCGCCGTCAGCAAGCGCGGCCCGATTGGCACGGAGTGGTGGGGGCGGCAGTGGGTCGCGGCAATGGAGCGGCTGGGCGTGACCGGGCGGCTGGAGCGCGGCAAGCGGTATGCCCGTAACGGCGCTGTGCTGAGTCTGGAAATCGGGCACGGGTTGAGCTTTGCGCGTGTGCAGGGATCGTATGGGTATGCCTATCGTACGGCGGTGGAGCTGAAAACCTTCAGCGATCAGGAATGGACGCGGGCCTTGGCGGCGCTGTCGGAACAGGCGATTTATGCAGCCCGACTGCTGGCGGGGGAGATGCCTGCCGACATTGAGGCGGTGTTCCAGAGTGTGGGCCTGTCGCTGTTCCCGCGTAGCCTGAAGGACATTCTGTTCGAGTGCTCGTGCCCGGACTGGGGCGATCCCTGCAAACACGCAGCGGCGGTGTATTACCTGCTGGCGGAGCAGATGGATGCCGATCCGTTCATCCTGTTCCACCTGCGCGGGCGGACTCGCGAGCAGGTCCTGGCTGCGTTGCGCAGCCATCGCAGTTCTGCCGCCAATGGGGAGGTCCTGCCTGAGACAGCAGAAGCGCCGTCACTGGATGCTGATCTGGCCGCTTTCTGGTCAGGCCCGACGCATCACCTGATTCGCGCCGTGCCGCTGATCCCGGATGCGTTTCCTCTGCTGCGGCAGCTGGGACAGCCGCCCGGCAATGCGGCCAGTGCCTTGCAGGAACTGTATAACGAGATGTCCGTTGAGGCGTTTCGTTGGCTGGGCCTGGATGATAATGGCGAATGATGTGTGTGACTTTTATGCAGGAGCAGATATCTGCCTCAATTATGACCCAGGATTTGATACACCCTCAGACAGGGCGGTCATGACGGAAGCGACGCGGGGCAGGGGAGTGCGGATGTGGTACATCGGTGTCTCAAGGCGGATGGTCTTGCGACAGCCGCAGGCCAGCCAGAAACGCGCACACGCCCACGAACAGAACACGGTGTAATGCAGCAAATGTCTCCCACTGAATTTCAAAAACACGACCGGCTGTACAACAGAAACCACATGCCGAAGCGTGCCGCTTTTGGTAATGAGGAAATCGTGCGAACTAAAAGGGTAGATGGTCCACCCCCGCTAAAATAGAGTAACAGTTGCTCCGAGAGATTGTACAATCAGACAAGATCAGGAGGAGCACATGGGACGTAAG
>JAFGNU010000060.1 GCA_016926875.1 Anaerolineae bacterium
GGACGGCAACCTGTGGTACGAGGTGTTCGTGGGCGGCGCGCACAACGGCTTTGTGCCTGCGGCGGCCATGTCCCTGCCTGCGCCACTGCCGTAATAGACCGAAAATATTTAATACGTAAGGCTATAATGAGCGCTGTCCAACCGGGCAGCGCTCGTTTTGCGTACAGGTAGGCTGGTGTATACTGTTGCCACTGTTGCCTTAGCCCATAGGGAGGACAATTCGCATGAAACGCTTGTTTTTTGTGGCATTGGCGGTAGTGGTCGCCCTGACGCTGATCCCGGCAGTATCGGCCCAGGATTCGGGTTACATTGTGTATGTTGATGCCGGTTGGATGGATGGTTTCGGCTGTGACAACGGTCTGCTGCCGTTTGCTATCGTAACGTTGACGATGGAGGTCTATAAGCCCACCGGTACGACCGAAGTCGGCGCGACCGAGATCAACTCGTTTTGGCAAGACGGACAGGACTACGCATGGGGGTGGGAGTGGACGACCCCGGACGGCTTCTATTTCACCGGTTTAGCAGAAGCGTGGGTGAGTCTCGACGGGTCTATCTATGAGAGCCGCGACCTGTACGCCCCCGGCGGCGGGTACGTAGCCACAGTTGAACTCTACGCCGAGTGCCCGTCGGGCATCATCGAGATTTACCACAACAGCATCTACGGCGTGCACATGCCCGATCCGGCTGAGCGTGTCCAGGCCAAAGTCCTGTTTGACGTGAACGTCCACTCCGAACCGAACCCGGACGCCGCGATCCCCGGCGCGGTACTGCTGGCGGGCCAGGACTGGTTTGTGGTTGATTCGGTGGTTGGCACGGATGGCAACCTGTGGTACGAGGTGTTCGTAGGCGGCGCACACAACGGCTTTGTGCCTGCGGCGGTCATGTCCCTGCCTGCGCCACTGCCGTAATGGACCGGGATAACCTGAGCACGGAACACAGATCGGGCGCTGTCCAGCCGGGCGGCGCTCGTTTTTGTATTGTTATGTTACAGGTGGCAGCATTATTACCCGTCAAGCAGTTCGCGGACCGCGCTGCCGAGGTCGATCTCGCGGTGTTGGATGCGCCGGATCATAGCCTCGATAGCGCCGGGTGAGCGCTCCGCGATCAGGCGGTTGAGCAGCGCTTCACGCAGCCGGTCGGCCAGCTCGGCCTCGATACGCTGGCGCTCGCGGTCCTGGATCACGCCGGACTCGCGCAGGTGGGCGCGGTGTTGATCGATGGCATCGACCAGCGAGTCCAGCCCGTTGTGTTCGGTGGCGACCGTCTCGATGATCGGCACCTGCCAGAAATCGTATTCCGGTTCGGATGGCTCGCCGCCGCGCTGAGGGTTGATCTGGCCGTGATGGTGGATGGTGCGCAGCCGGTGCCCCGTGTCGAGCATGGCGCGCAGCGCGCGGACCGCGTTTTGAGCGCCGGGGCGGTCCGTTTTGTTGACGACCAGGATGTCCGCGATTTCGAGAATGCCCGCCTTGATGGCCTGCACGTCGTCGCCCATGCCGGGCGCGTCGATCACGATGGTTGTGTAGGCGGTGCGAGCGATGTCCACTTCACTCTGGCCCGCGCCGACCGTTTCGATCAGCACGGTATCAAAGCCCGCCGCATCCAGTACGCGGACCACGTCGCCGGTTGCGGCGGCCAGTCCGCCCAGGCTGCCCCGGCTCGCCATGCTGCGGATAAAGACGCCCTTATCACCTGCCAGGTCACGCATACGGATGCGGTCGCCCAGCACGGCCCCGCCGCTGAACGGGCTGGTCGGGTCTACGGCCACGATGCCAACCGTCTGCCCCCGCGCGCGGAGTTCGCGGGTCAGCGCGTTGACAACGGTCGATTTGCCGGTGCCCGGCGCCCCGGTGATTCCGACCAGGTACGCACGCCCGGTGTGCGGGTAGAGCAGGGCGAGCGCTTCAGCGGCGCCCGGCGCCCGGTTCTCGATGAGGGTGATCAGCCGGGCCAACGCGCGGCGGTCGCCTGCCAGCAGGTTCTGGACGAGTGTTTTGGCCTGGTGGGTCATCATGCGGGGCGGCTACCGGTCCTTGAGCGTGCGCTTGATATGCTGCACGGTGTCGTCGGTATTGGTGCCGGGACCAAAAACCGCGCTGACGCCCATCTCGATCAGCCTGGGAATATCTTCATCGGGGATGATGCCGCCGACGACGATCATCACGTCGTCCAGCCCTTCGCCGCGCAGCAGTTCGATCACGCGCGGAACCAGCGCCATATGCGCCCCGCTGAGGATCGACAGGCCGACAACGTCCACGTCTTCCTGTAAAGCGGCTTCGGCGATCATCTCCGGCGTCTGGCGCAGGCCGGTGTAGATCACTTCCATCCCGGCATCCCGCAGAGCGCGCGCGACAACTTTCGCGCCCCGGTCGTGCCCGTCCAGGCCGGGCTTGGCGATCAAGACACGGATTTTTTCTTCGCTCATGCTATTCTCCATCGTGTGCATTCATGCCCGCGATTGTACCGCAAACCGTGCCGCGCGTGAATGTATGGTTTGTGTGAAAATCGGGCCTGGCGGCGGCAGCAAATGGGTGAACAGCCCGGTTGTGTGATAAAATGCAGGTGATCGAATTAATCAAACGCAAATCTGCCTGGCCGGAGCGAATTGAATGCAGGCTTCACCCTATTCTCATCGCGTTCGAGATCATCTGCCCGGAATCCTCGCCACGGCGGCGGCGCTGCTGGTGGCCGGGGTGCTGCTGATCGGGTATGCCGACGCGGCATACGAATGGACCCGGCAGCCGTTCATGGGCTTTTTGCCGTCGCGCACGCTCGAAGTGACCGATGCCGGACCGCTGACCGATGTCGAATGGCCCGTGCTGCGTGCCGGGCTGGTGTCCGGCGACCGGCTGACCAAGCTGGGCGACGTGGCCCTGGGCGATCTGCCGCCCGAAGAACGCCTGGAAGCGTTCAACGAGGCGCTGTTGTCCTATGATGTGGGCGACACGGTAGCGTTTCGTTTTGAGCGCGACGACGCAGTCAGCGCCGCGACCCCACCGGGCGCGTTTTGCGTGGAGAGCGACGGGCCTGGGCTGCGCCAGTGTGACCTGACGGTTGAGCTGATCGATATGCCGTCCGGCGATATGATCAGCTATTTTGTGGCGGGGTGGACGGCGGCGGCGGTGCTGTGGTTGATCGCAGTGATGCTGTTGGTGCGGCGCGGTAACAGCCCGCTGGTGCGCCATATCGTGCTGGTGTCGGCGGCGGTGTCGGTGTACCTGGGGGGCGCGTTTGACGCGATCAGCACGTACCAACTGGTGCTGCCCTGGCTGGCAGCGACCTGCCTGGCTGGCGGCCTGAGCGTCGTGTTTGCGCTGGAGTTCCCCTATCATTTTGCAGCCGTCCAGCGCACGCCTGCGCTGTTGTGGGCGCCTGCCGTTGTGGCCGCCGTGATGGGCGGGGTTGGCGTAATGTTTTATTTCTCGTCCAATACGGGCCTCAGCGATAAATCGGGCACGTTTGTCGAGGGTATGCTGGTGCTGGGCGTGTTGATCCTGGCCGGGACGATGATCTGGCGACGGTCGCGCTCGGTGTCGCCGGTGGCTCGCAACCAGAGCACGGTGGTGCTGATCGGCGTGCTGCCTGCGCTGCTGGCGTCGATTGCCTGGATCGGTTGGGAGTTGATCAGCGGGGAAATGGTGAGCAGCAGCTTGCAGATATTTTACCGCGTGCTGCCGGTATTATTCCCCTTGAGCGTGATGTACGCCATATCCCAGTTCCGGCTGGTGGATACCGACCGCCTGATCACGCAGAGCACGCTGTACGGGCTGCTGCTGGGGCTGTTGGTGCTGAGCTATTGGCTGGCCGTGGCCGGGATCGCGCTGTTGATCGGCAGCAGCACGCGCGAAACGGCGCTCAGCCCGGTGTTGATCGCGGTGTCGATCCTGGTGATCGCCACGTTGTTTATGCCGCTGCGTACATTCCTCCAACACCAGATCGAGGCGGCGTACTTCCGCGCGCGGCGTGTGTACCAGCGCTACCTGGAACGTTTTTCCCGCGAGATAACGAACGCCGTCACGCTTAAAGACGTGGTGGCACTGGTCCAGCACTACCTGGACGATACGCTGGCGCCGGTGCATATTATGGTGTTTGTGCGCGATAACGTCACGCACGAATACCGCTGCGAGCCTGATCCCGAAAACGGGCAGCGCGCCACCGACATCATTTTTTCGGAAGACAGCGGACTGGTTCGTTACCTGCGCGATCAAGCCAGCCTGTTATACCTGGAAGAAGGCAGCCCGCTGCCGCTGGACGTGGTCAGTGACCGCGCGCGGTTGGCCGTGCTGGGCGCGCCGGTCATTGTCCGGCTGCGGGGCCAGCGTGTACTGAACGGGTTTGTCGCCATCGGCCCGCGCCAGAGCGGCGCCGCCTATGTACACGAGGACCTGCGGTTTATCGAGGGTCTGGGCGACCAGGTGGCGCTGGCGGTTGAGCGCGCGCAGGTGGTAGACGACCTGGCACGCCGTGTGCGTGTGCAGGACGTACTGAGCCAGGTCAGCCGCGCGCTGAACTTTGCCATCGACTTTGATACGCTGCTCGAACTGGTGTATGCGCAGATCAGCCGCGTGATTGACGTGCCAAACTTTTACATCGCGCTGCGGCTGCCCAACATGGATGAACTGTCCTACGTGTTTTATAACGAGGGCGACGAGCGTATTGCGTCGATGGAAGGGCAGCGCTGGCGCATCGGGCGCGACCTGATGAGCGAGATCGCCCGCACGCGGCAGACGATCCGCACCGATGATTATGTGCGCGAGACGCTGACGCGCGATCCCAACGCCCGGCTGGACAACTCGAACCTGAAAGCCTGGATGGGCGTACCGCTGCTGGCGGACGCGGGCGGGGGTGTGCTGGGCGTGATGGTAGCGGCCACGACCGAACCGGGGATCAATTTTACCGACGAGCAGCAAGAGCTGTTCTGGGACATTGCCAACCTGGCGGCCAGCGCAATCGACAGGCTGCAACTCTTTGATAAGATGCAGCAGCGTGCGCGCCAGCTCAGCGCCATCAACGAGATCGCCAGCCAGATGTCCGCCGAGATGGGCGACGTGGACCGCCTGCTGCAAATGATCACCGAGAGCGCCGTTCAAATTCTTGGCGCCGAGGCAGGCAGCCTGCTGCTGGTAGATGCGGAAACCGGCGACCTGGAATTTCACGCGGTGGTAGGCGGCGGCGGGCAGGAATTGATCGGGACGCGCATCCCCGCCGGGAGCGGGTTGGTCGGGGCGGCGGCGCAGCGCCGCGCGCCGATCATCGTCAACGATCCCACACGTGACTCGCGCTGGTATGGCGATGTGCATTCTGAAGACGGCGAGCACGCCGTGCCGGTTGAAAAGTCTTCCGGCGATGGGTTCCGCTCGACTGCGATCCTGTCGGTGCCGCTGCTGGCGCAGGGCCGTGCGATTGGTGTGCTGCAAACGCTGAACAAAACAGACGGCGGCATTTACGTTCAGGACGACGCCGACCTGCTCGAAACATTCGCCGGGCAGGCAGCCATCGCCATCGAGAACGCGCGCCTGTTTGATATGACCGACCAGCAGCTTGCCTTGCGCGTGCAAGAACTGGACACCATGCAGCGCATCGACCAGGAGCTAAACCGCACGCTCAACTTTGACAAGGTGGTTGACATCACGATGGACTGGGCGCTGCGCAAAAGTGGCGCGTCGGCGGGTGCGCTGCTCATGATCGACCGCGAAGAAGACGATCCTCAGGTGATCGCTTCCTACGGCTATGCAGAAGGCCCACTGCTGACCGGGCAGGTCTACCCCCGGAACCGGGGTACAGTCGGGCGGCTGGTCCGCTCCGGGCAGCCCTCGCTGATCACAGATGTGAGCATTGACCCGGACTATGTCGAATCATTTCCCGGTTGTGTCGCACAGTTGATCGTGCCGCTGTTCAGCGCCAACCGGGTGATCGGCGTGATCATTCTCGAAAGCGAGCGCGACGGCGAACTTGGCCTGCTCGATCTCGACTTTGTGGCCCGTCTGGCCGAACACGCCAGCCCGGCAATCGTCAACTCGCAGTTATTTGAGGAGTTGGAACGCGCCAACCAGGCCAAGAGCGAGTTTGTCAGCTTTGTGGCGCACGAACTGAAAAACCCCATGACCAGCATGAAGGGCTACACCGACCTGCTGCTCAAGGGCGTGGTGGGGCCGGTCAACGAGCAGCAGTCCGACTTCCTGTCTACCATCTTCAAGAACGTGGGGCGCATGGAGACGCTGGTCAGCGATCTCAATGACCTGACCAAGCAGGAAACGAACAACCTGCGCCTGGAGATTTTCCCGGTAGACTTCCGTATGATCATGATGGAAACACTGCGCACGCACCAGCGCCAGATCGAAGAGAAGAGCCAGGAACTGGTTATCGAGATTCCGCAAGACCTGCCGCTGGTGATGGGCGATCAGAATCGCCTGATCCAGGTGATTACCAACTTTATCTCCAATGCGAACAAGTATACGCAGCCGGGCGGCATGATCACGATTTGCGCCGAGGTGACACGCAATACCTGGGACCCGCAGGGCGCGCCGGAAGTCGTCCACTGCTACGTGGCCGACAACGGCATCGGGATGACCGGGGAAGACCTCGATCAGTTGTTCACGCCGTACTTCCGCAGCGACAACCCCAAGACGCGCGAGCAGCCGGGCACCGGCCTCGGCCTGACGATCACGCGCGGGCTGATCGAACTGCACGGCGGGCGCGTCTGGGTAGAAAGCGCGCTGGGGACCGGCTCGACATTTCACTTCACTATACCGGTGGCAAGCGAAGAGATGCAGGTGGAATATTCCGCGTCCGGGTCGTCGTAGCTGCTCTGGCGCAGCACACACCCGGACAGTAACGTAGAAGGGAGCAGGGGAATGTCTACGCGAGGAATCTACAACCGGGCAGGCGAACCATTCGGCTATCTGGAAGGCAGCCGCACCTACGATCTAAACGGCAATCAGACCGGCGTGGTACGCGAGCAGGTCATCTACGATATGGACGGCAACCGGCGCTGGCAGTTGGACGGTGACGCGGTCCTGGACCCGCGCGGCAACGTGATCGGGTACCTGGGCGAGCGCGTTTCCCACGGGGAGTGGTAAGACCATCAAGCAGTACCAATGCTGGCTTTGTGACATAAACAACCGGGCGGCGCCTGTTGGCGGGCTGCTGCTGGTGCATACAACGATTGGACAGAATAACCATGGCTGATGAGATCAAGAAGCTGAACTCGATGCGCTTTTTGGAGGCGCAGGGGGTTGAATACGAGACGTTTACCTACGATGCCGGTATTCGAGACGGGGTTGGCGCGGCAGAGGCGATGGGGCTGCCGCCGTCAGAGGTGTATAAGACGCTGGTGGTGTTATTGAAGGACGGCGAGCACGCGCTGGTGATGATCGCATCCGACCGCGCACTTGATCTCAAGCAGTTGGCGCGCTCAATCGGCCAGAAACGGGCCAACATGATCCCCAAGCGCGGGGCCGAAGCCGTTACCGGGCTAAAGACCGGCGGCATCGGGGCGCTGGCGTTGACGCATAAGCGCTGGGGCGTCTACCTGGACCAGGCGGCTACTGAGCATGAGCACATCCTGGTCAACGCCGGACAGCGCGGCGTGAACTTAAAGGTGAAAGTTGACGATCTGGTTCGTGTCCTGAACGCCAAAGTGGTTGACGTGTCGCGGCCCGCTGCCGGGTAACCGGTCGCCAGGCGTGGCCGGGCGTAACCGAATACGTATAGATGGGGCGAGGGGGAGCAGTCAATGAATGTTTTCCGCAGGGGACGGCGATTATCGCAGGGTGATCACCCGCCCGATCGACGCGCTAATTCGGTCGACCCGGTAGGCTATAACCCGGGCCGCGACGAGTACCTGTTCTGGCTGACCGGGGACGGGTATATCGTCGCGCAGGATGTCGCCTGCCAGCACGAATATGTGCAGCAAACGCCCTGCGATCACTGCGGCGGGGAACTGGTGATTGTCGCCCACCTGAATCGAGCCGGACAGGGACTCAGCGAACTGGTGACCGTGTGTGGAGAGTGTCATCAGCGCGCCAACTTCATCTTTGACATCAGCAACAACGTGTACCAGGCCTGGTGGGCCGACCAGCTTGGCCCGCTGTACATCCAGCAGTACGACGGGGACCCGCGCGAACCGGTTCACCCGGCGTAAACGCGGGTAGTGGGAAGACAATCACGGGGCTGTCCCATCTGGAGCAGCCCCGTTGTACGTATGGCCTAACCGGTGGAGATGTAGCGCCGCAGCTTGCCCGCCAGGTTGCTGAGCGGCATGGTTTGCAGCCAGACTTTGCCCGGCCCGGTGATCGTCGCCAGGAACAGCCCTTCTCCCCCGGCGAAGATATTCATCACGCCCTTGACCATCTGCACATCATAGTTGCAGGTCGGCTCGTACATGGCGATGTGACCGGGATCGATCTTCAACTGCTCACCGGCTTTGAGGTCGACCATCTGCACTTCGCCCGCGATCTCGACAAACGCCAGGCCGGGACCGGTCAGCTTTTGCAGAATAAACCCCTCGCCGCCAAACAGGCCAGAGCCAAGCTTGCGGCGGAAATGCATTTCCAGGTCAACCGATTCTTCCGCGCACATGAAGGCGTCTTTCTGACAGATCATGCTGTGTCCGGCGCGCAGGTTCAGCGGGATGACTTTGCCGGGCGCTTCCGGGGTGAACGTGATCATGCCCTGGGGAACTGTGCAGGTATAGGTTGTCATAAACATACTTTCACCGGCCAGCTTGCGCCCGATCATCTTGCCCAGGCCGCCTTTGCCGCTGGTTTTCATGTCGATGCCGCCGCTCATCCACGCCATACCGCCGGATTCGGTGTAGATCGATTCGCCCTGCGTCAGCGTCACTTCGAGCGCCTGCATCACGGTACCGTGAATCGTGTATTCCATCCTGTTATTCTCCTACTTGACGGATCAAACTGAGGTTGTAGCGAATTCTACCATGACCGCGCAGGTGGAGCGAGTGAGGGCAGGACAGAAGAACTCAGGGGCGCACCCGGTATGGTACGCCCCCGCGAACAAACAAAACTGCGGCGGCTGCCGGTATTACATCAGGAACATCGGCATACCGAAGACGTGGCGCACCTTCGGGCGGTACTGGCCCACGTCGTACAGTTCGGCCACGTTCACGCGCTTGACACCCTGCATGATGGTGCTCATGTTGATGTCTGTGTACAGGCCGCGCTGCAACGCGACCATCCGCCCAAAGCGCCCCTGCTCAACCAGGCTCATCGCCATCTGCGCATAGTTGGCCGCGACCATCAGGTCCAGCGAATCCGGCGCGCCGGAGCGCATCAGGTAGGCCACCTGCTGGTAGATGATGCTCTGCTTGGTCAGGTCTTTGAGCATACTACCGACCACTGCGCCAATACCGCCCAGCTTTTGATGCCCGAAGGCGTCGGCTTCACCGCTCTGGATGATCTCGCCCTCAATCAGGCGCGCGCCTTCAGACACGGTCAGCATGGCGTAATTGCTGGGGTTTTCAAGCTTGTCTTCCATGATCAGCTCGGCCAGGCGTTTCGGGTCGAACGGCACTTCGGAGATCAGCGCGCGATCCACGCCCGCCAGATAGGCCGCGATCAGTGACGTCTCGCCGGAATTGCGCCCGAACAGCTCGACCACAGCGATACGCTCATGTGACCCGGAGCTGGTACGCAGGTTGTGGATGAACTGGACGGAGCGCGTCACGGCAGTTGAGAAGCCGATGCAGTAGTCGGTGCCGTAGACGTCGTTGTCCATCGTCTTGGGGATGGCGACAACTTTCATACCTTCACGGTGCATACGCTCGCCATAACTCAGCGTATCGTCACCGCCGATCGGGATCAGCACGTCGATCCCCAGGTGTCCGAGCACTTTCATCACGTGTTCGGTATAATCGCCGACGTCACGGTCGTGCTTGTCTTTGTGGTGCGGCACTTCCATATCGGCCAGGTGTTCCGGCACGCGGTCGAGCAGCACATTGTTGGGGTTGGTCCGCGACGTATGCAAGAAGGTACCGCCCGAACGGTCAACCTTGCGCACGTCCTGCTTGTCCAGCGGGATCACCCACTTGGCGATCTTTTCCTTGTCTTTTTCGGCCAGGTCGTAATCCAGCAGCCCGGCCCAACCGCGCCGGATGCCGTATACCTTGTGCCCCGCATCTACCGCGCGGTTAACAATTTGCTTGATGCACGGGTTCAGGCCCGGAACGTCACCGCCGCCCGTGAGCACGCCAATACGTAACATACTAATTCATCCTCCTGTCAATAATGGTTACACCGGGTTGAATCAGGCAGGCATGCCCGCCTGAAAATCGGCCAATGGCTACAAGCTGCCTTTATCCCGCGGTGATTATACCAACCCGTTGGCATCTGTGCTGTTGACATTTATCACAAATCCGGCAGTCTGCCAGCGAGCGGCCTAACGGTAACAGGCGGCACGAGTCAGCCAGCAGGCTGATTGCTCTGCTCGGCCTGCCATTCCGCCAAACAGGCATCAACCCACGCCGTGACCTGCGCGGCGGCCTGGGCGGGATAGGCGTAGCCCAGCAGGTCGGCGGTTTCGGGAGCCAGCCAGCGAAACAGTGCCATTGTACCCACCAGCGCCCGCCAGAGATCACGCGCATCGTACCGGCCAAACGCGGCCCGTAATCCCGCCACCGCCCGCGCATCGGCCCACTGCTCTAAAAAGCGCCCGTTCATCCAGGTATCGTACTCGCTGCCATGCGCCACGCGGGCGTGCCAGGTGAGCACCGGCAGCACGCACCGCCACTTGAGGTAGTTATCCACGCAGCCCGACGCCGTCCACAGTTCGCCGCGCCGCAGCTTTTTTGCTGTCCAGACGGTGTGATACCAGAAGTCGTTGACCGTGTTCAAAAAGGTCGCTTCGTCCGGCAGCGGAGCCAGTACTTGTTCTGCCGGGCGTGATACCCTGTTCAGCGCGCAGTCCAGCACACCATCTTTATCAACCACCACGCGCACGCCCCGCTGCACGATGTCCAACGCGCCGGGGTCTGACTCCAGCACCGCGAGCATCTCGACCGGGACAAACACAAAATCCACGTCCAGCATATCCTCGAACAAGACGCGGCGCTCCATTACCGTCCCGCCCATCGTTTCTTCGAGAAACGACAGCCAGTAGGGGCCAATGTGATCCAGCCAGGCGATGGTCGAAATATACGGCTGTGGATCGGTGGCGAAGATCATCAGATCGAGATCGGACCACTGATCCGCCGGGCGGTCCGTCCGCGCCCGCGAGCCGACGATCACGGCGCCCCGGATAGCCGGTTCGGTTTCGGCCCAGGATACAAAACGTTCAAGGAGCAGATCGTAAGTCAATGTCATGTCGTATCACCTGTAAAAACTCATGCCGTTATACCTGAAGGCAAACCGGCGCATCACTGCTTTCTCCGTATCTTCTCCGTATTCCTCGCAGTAATCCGAATTTGCCCGGATTTTCGCTTTCAGTATACCGGGCTTTGGGTCGCGCAGCAGGTGGCTGCGGGCTGCTGAAATTATCCAGGCCATTAAGTCATTGGCCGTTTGCTGGTGGCGTCTTCCAGGCTGACAGCGCCGATATCGCGCCCGTGCAGCCCGACCATCACGCCGCTTTCACCGGCCAGCAGGCGTTGTGTGGCCGCCACAGCCGTGAGCTTAATTGCACGTTGATTTTCTTGGAGATACAATTACGATTAAGTTAAGTAATAAAATGAACAAAGGAGCATCAATGCGTAAGCTAACTTGCCCCCCTGGGACAGAGACAATTGGTCAACTGCTTAATTCCTGGTATGAGAATCTTCAGGGCGACGAGACCCGGCCCATCATGGAAAAACATGGAATGGTAAATCTCAACCCTACCACATGGTATCCCGTGCGTATGCTGTTGGACGCGACAAATGAGATTGCCGAGAACTGCAATGTGACGCCCAACTTCGTGGCCATTGGCATGAAGATTGGCGAAGCAGTCCCTTTGCCGCCCGACATGGAGAATCCAACCCTGGAAGAAGTATTGATGATCTGGGACGACCTGTATCAGGGGCTGCATCGCGGCGGGGATGTGGGTTGTATCAAGATTGAAAAAGTCAGTGACACCTACTTCAAGACTATCCAGTCAGGAATATATCCCGATGACATGAGTTACGGGGTCCTCTATGCCTATGGACGTCGCTTTCTTCCACCAGGTACATCGTTCAGCGTGTTTTATGATCCCGACGTGACCCCACGTGACCAGGGCGGCGAAGGTGAAGCTACCTACATCAATATTAAGTGGTCTCCTGGCCCTCAGGATGTTACCTGAGCGCCTGCCACTTTGATCAAACGGGAGACCCCCGCACATGATCCGGCTGGAATGCCCGCCCACGCGGGCCGCTGGTTGGTTATGACAGCAGCGATGCTATGTGGACGTATTCTTCTGCGACGGCTCGCTGTTTGCTGGTGGCGTCTTCCAGGCTGACAACGCCAATATCGCGCCCGTGCAGCCCCACCATCACGCCGCTTTCCCCGGCCAGCAGGCGCTGTGTGGCCGCCACGCCAAGCCGGGTTGCCAGCAGGCGGTCAAATGCGCTGGGGCTGCCGCCGCGCACCACGTGTCCCAACACCGTCACGCGCACCTCAAACCCGATCTCGTGGCTTTTCAGGTAGTCGGCGATCTCGTTGGTGGTGGGCGTTGCGCCTTCGGCGATGATGCCCATGGCATGACTCTTGCCGACCATGTAGGCATGTTCGAGCACTTTGCCGATTTCTTCGAGAGTGGTTGGATACTCCGGCACCATGACAAACTCGGCGCCGCCCAGGATGCCGCCCACCGTCGCCAGGTAGCCGCAGTTGCGCCCCATGACTTCCAGCAGGAAACAGCGCTCATGGCTGCTGGCCGTATCGCGCAGCTTGTCGACGGCGTCCAGAATGGTGTTCAGCGCGGTGTCCACGCCGATGCTGGTGTTGGTGCCCCAGATATCGTTGTCGATGCTGCCGGGCACACCGATCACCGGGAAGCCCATTTTGTGCAGCGACAGCGCGCCGCGCAGGCTGCCGTCTCCACCGATGACCACCATGCCCTCGATACCGTGTTCGTTCAGACGGCGCAGGCCGCGCTTCTGGCCCTGGGGGGTTTTGAATTCCAGATTGCGGGCGGTTTGCAGGACGGTGCCGCCGCGCTGGATGATGCCGCTGACGTCGCGGCTGGTCATGCGTTCCAGGTCACCGGACAGCAGGCCGGAGTAAGCCTGCCGGATGCCGTAGACTTCGACATTTTGAGCCGTTGCGGTGCGCACAACAGCGCGGATAGCCGCGTTCATGCCTGGGGCGTCGCCCCCGCTTGTCATGACTGCAATACGTTGCATGGTCATTGGTTATGCTCCTCTGTCTGAGCGCGTTACGTTCGAATTGTATCAGAGAAAAGGGTGTCTCCGCCGCCGGATATATGTCGCGGCACTGCGGGCCAGTTCTGTATCGCCGGAATCAGTAAACTATCAGCGGTGTTATACATCGCTGCGCCCTGGCTGTCAACCGGGGAACGGTAAAGCTTGTTTAACGCTTGAGCATAGGTGATGGCAGGGACCGGCCATCCCAAAAACAGCAGCGCACATGCAAGGGCAGCAGCCCGCTGCATGTACGCTGTGACTGGATTGCGTCTGCGTGTTGTGTAGGCGCCGGACGGCGTGTCAACCCATCGCCCGCGCCGCGCTATTTTTCTTTGACGGTGACCGATTTGACGATGCTGTCGATGTCACCTTCAAACAGGCTGTATTGGTTTTCCGGCGTGGTAATGGTCCAATAGCTGCCCCTGTCGCGGTCGATGGGCACGACGAGCATGATCATGTGCATTTCGTCGGGCGCGTCCACGTCCTCGAAAATACGTTCGCCGCCGCTGCTTTCGACCGAATCCACGCGGAAAGCGCACAGGTTGTCGTCCAGTTCGATCCGCTCGACGTCTGCGTCAGGGTCCATTTCTTTGAACTGGCTTTCGAGCGCTTCCATATCATCACATTCAAAGCTGGGTACAGAATATTCCTCGGCGGCCATTATGCCCCCAAAAAGCAGGCCGCTTGGCGCCCCGCCGCTCATGAGTGTGACCGGGCTGACGTCCAAAATGGCAATCCCGCCTTCCTCACCGGTCACCTCGTCGAGATTCACTTCCATGTCGGTCCAGCCGTCTTCCTGGTTTTCAAAGGGCAAGTACTGGTTGAGCGAATCGCGCCAGGCTTCCCACCAGGCATCCCCTTCAACCGCCGCGTACCAGGTGCGCGGCACGTCCACGGATACGGTGTAATCGTCAAGATCGATTTCAACCGTTTTGCGCCCAAACTCACCCGGCAGATAAACGGCCAGCAGGTCGCCCGGTCCCAGGCTTTTGCTGGTATAGCTCACGCCGCCGCAGACCAGCGCGGGCAGTACGATCAGCACCAGGAACAGCAGCAAACAGGCCTGCGTACACCCGCAGCCCAGGCAGCCGCGTTTTTTGGCGGGCTGTACATACAATACGCTGCTGGGTGCGGGCTGTTGGGGTTGGGGCTGCCCGCTGTAGGCCATGGGCGGGGCCTGGTACGCCGGGGCAGGCGGCGGCGTATACTGCTGGGGCGGGGCATACTGTTGAGGCGGCGGCGCTGTTGCTCCGACCTGTTGTTGGAACTGGTTTAGTAGCTGGCGTGCCTGCTGGTTACCCGGATTGATGCGCAGCACTTCGTTCAGGGCGCGCTGGTATTCGGCCTGATCGGCAGCGACCGACGCCAGCCAAAGCCACGCCATTTCATTGTTGGGATCGCTTTGGGCCACCTGGCGGAGCAGTTGGCGAGCTTCCTCTCTGCGACCCGCTTGTGCGAGTTGCACGGCTTCATGCAATTGAGAGGACATGGAAGGTATCTCCTGACTGAATGAATAAGCGATTCAAAGAGACATGATGCAACATGATACCACACTATCTCACGACAGCATTATGCTTCAGATTGGCCGTTTTGGACAAGTCACTTGGAGCCATACACACGCCGCAGCAGCCGGTCTGCCAGCGCCGGGAAACCCCGCCCGATCAACACGAACAGCCTGTCGATCCAGCGCAGCGTCATGGTACGCGGTTTGCGTTCCAGTGCCCGCGCGATGCCCCCGGCGACCTGTTCGGCGCTCATAGTCGGCCAGCGTGACGCCACGCGGCCCGGCGTGCCCAGGCGTTTTTCGGCAAACTCGGTGTGTGTCTGCCCGACGTGCAGCACCGAGACGTAAATATGATCGGCGCGCAGCTCTTCGCGCAGCGAGCGCCCCAACGCATCGACCGCCGCTTTGCTGGCGCTGTACACGCCCGCATACGGCGCCGGGACT
This sequence comes from Anaerolineae bacterium, assembly GCA_016926875.1. Lineage (GTDB taxonomy): Bacteria > Chloroflexota > Anaerolineae > Aggregatilineales > Aggregatilineaceae > JAFGNU01. The sequence goes on from JAFGNU010000060.1 coordinate 15,282, forward strand.
GGTCCCAAAATCGACGAGATCAGCACGATATGCCCGCCGCCGCCCGCGCGCATGGCCGGGATCGCCGCGCGCACGCTGTGGATCACGCCGTCGATGTTGGTCCGCAGCACGGTTTCGATGCCTGACCAGTCCGATTCGACCAGCGCCCCGCGATGCCCCCGTCCCGCGTTGGCGACCAGCACGTCCAGCCGGTCGAACTCGTCCAGCGTCAGCGCTGCCGCGCGCTTCATGGCTGCCGCGTCGGTCACGTCGGCCTGCACCGTGAAGATGGTGCCGGACAGGTTTTTGTCTTCGGCTTCCTGCTTGAGCGCGTCCAGCCGGTCGGCCCGGCGACCGGTGGCCGTGACATTGTGCCCCATCGCCGCGAACAGCAGCGCCGCCGCCCGGCCAATGCCGGAGGTCGCGCCCGTGATCAGCAGGGTGCGCTTGGGTTCGTCGGGGATGAAGAGCTTGCGGTAGGTGTCCATAACAGGGTTTCCTTTCGCTTACCGGATCGGGCGCGCAACCACGCCCCACACATCATCGAGCACGTCGAGCACCTCGCCCGTCTCGATGTCCACGCGCCACAGGTGGGTGGGCGGCATGTAGGCAGCCAGCGCGGGATCGGTGCTCAGGGCGTCGGCGGCAACCTGGCCGGAGTTCAGCGCGTTAACCAGCGCAAAGTTCGGCTCGACGACTGCCGCGAACACGTAGCGATCCGTCGCGGCCAGCGAACTGACGCCGTAGACATCCGGGCGCCAGGCCAGCTCGCGGACCTGTTCGGTTACCAGGTTGAGCCGGTACAGCACAATGTTGGCACTGCGCGTATCGACCGGGAACGGCGGCTCGATGTCCAACGCCAGCGGCGCGCCGGGATTGAAACGCGCCAGGATATACAGCGCCGTATCGTCCGGCGACCACGTGATCCGCTCGACGTCGCCCAGGCCGCCCGCCACTTCGAGCGTATAATCGCGCGTGCCCGCCGTGATCAGGTCGATCACGCGGATCGTGCCGCCGGTTGTCGGCCCGGCGAGATGCGTCCGCGTGGAACTGGCCGCCGCCGCGCCCGGCAGAAACGTCCCATCAAAAACCGAGTACTCGCCCAGGCCGACGTGCAGCATCCCCAGGCCGGGATTTGGAAAGCAGCACGTACCAAACAGGTTGACGCCGTAGGTCGGCCACAGGTTCGGGCGCCCGGTGTTGAGCAGTCCGCCGTCCCGCGCGTACAGCGCCGCCGCGAACGTCAGGTCGGCGCGCGTGGCGCCCGCCTGGAAGCGCCCAAAGTAGCCCGCCAGCCGCCCGCGCCCGCCCTGCATCTGGTCGGTGGGGATGGCGTACACCGGGAAGCTCACGATCCCCTCTTCGACGGGCTGCGGGTCCGCCGATTCCAGGTAATACAGCGCGCTGCGGTCCTGCGCGACAGCCAGGGTGCGCCCGTAGCTGCCCGGCACCTGGGCTGCTGCCGCGCCGCCCGGCCCGGTCGCGTACAGGCCATCGTCCCGCGCGATGTACAGCGTGCGCCCGTCCGCCGTCCAGAACAGGCGCGCGCCCTGCCCATAGCTGAACGCCGGGCCGGTGGTCGTGACCGGTGATCCGTCGGCCCCGGCCAGCGTGACGGTGTCGGCGTGCACATACGCCAGCCGCACGTCGCCGGAATCCTGCGCGCAGCCGGTGGCCGGTGGCAGCGCGGTTATCAGCAGGGCGGCCAGCAGCGCCAGCCGTGTGATCCGTGGGTGCATGTGTCTCCCTCCTGCGTGGGTGATCGCCTAGAGTGTACCGCGTGGCAGCGCGCCGGGACAATGTTGGGGAATAATCCCAGGCGCGCGATGGTGTCGTGATCATGTAGGGGCCAACTACTGGTCCAGATTTGCACGCAAGCCGTGCCGCGCGTGTTGCCGCTGCTGCCCGGCACACTGTACAATGAACCCGGTATTGATACACAAGGGGGTAGTATGCCGGTGCAGCAGGTATTCATCAGCTACAAACGCGACGACTCTGACGATTTTGTGCGCTGGCTGGCGGCGGGACTGCGCGCGGCGGGCGTGCACACCTGGGTAGACGTCGAAGACATCGATCCCGGCGAGAACTGGGACGTGGCCGTCGAACGCGGGCTGGACGCCTGCGACGCGATGATCGCGGTCCTGACGCCGGGCGCGGTCAAGTCCAGGAATGTACGGGACGAGTGGTCGTTTTTCCTCGACGAGGACAAACCAGTTTACCCGGTCATGCTCCAGAAATGCCGCGTACCGTACCGCCTGCGGCGCGTGCAGCACATCGACTTCAGCCGCGACCCGGACGGCGCGCTGGCGGACCTGCTCGATGCGTTGGGGGCAGCCGCACACCACCCGCCGACTGAACCCGACCGCCTGCCGTTCGAACCGGAGACGGTGTTGGTCCCGGCGGGACCGTGTGTGATCGGCAGCACGGCGGCGCATGTCGCAGCGCTGAAGGACCAACACCACAACTGGGATTGGCCGGAGAAAACGGAGCAGCCGCAGCACACCGTCACGCTGCCGGACTACCGCATCGGCAGATACCCGGTGACGGTGGGCGAATACCGGGCCTTTGTCGAGGCGGGCGGCTACCGGGAGCGGCGCTGGTGGACTGACGCAGGCTGGCGCGTGCGCGGTGAGGAAAACTGGACCGCGCCGCATTACTGGGATGATAAGAAGTGGACCGGCGATGACCGGCTGCCGGTGATTGGCGTAAGCTGGTATGAAGCGGTCGCGTACTGCCGCTGGCTGGCGGCGCAGACGGGCCAACCCTACCGCCTGCCAACCGAGATCGAATGGGAAAAGGCGGCCAGGGGGCCGGATGGGCGGCGGTATCCCTGGGGCGATGCGTGGCGAAACGAGGTATGTACCACCCAGGAAGCGGGGATTGGGCACACAACGCCGGTCGGGCGGTACAGCCCGGCGGGTGACAGCCCGTATGGCGCGGCGGACATGGCGGGTAGTGTGTGGGAGTGGTGTACAACCGGGTGGCGGGATACCTACGAGGAGGCGGCGGACGATGATCTGGACGGCGATGCCCGGCGGGTGGTGCGCGGCGGGTCGTGGGGTGACAACCAGGGCGACGCGCGCGCCATGTCTCGCTACGGGCTTCAGGCTGCGTCCCGGCTCAGCTTTAACGGCTTTCGGGTGGTATATACCCCGCCTGATTCCGCGTGAGCGTGTATGTGGAAAGCCCTCACCCTTCCGACTACGTCGGGTCCCTCTCCCTCAGGGCGAGGGATTAGCTTAGCTCTTACTCCCCTCTCCATGAGGGAGAAGGGCGGGGGATGAGGGCCGAAAAGCGACTTTCCTGAGCACCTGCCCGCACCTTGATCATTTCTGCCGGGCGGTGTTTACTATAGATGGTCCATCTTACACCCCAAGGGGGCGATATGCGCTTGTTCATCAGCTACGCACACGTTGATCGACCGCTGGTCGCGCAGTTAGTGTCGATTCTGCGCGCGGGTGGCTGCGATCCCTGGTTCGATCACCGCCTGCTGCCCGGCCAGGACTGGCAGGCCGAACTGCTGCGCGCGATCCGGGCGTGCGATGGCTTCGTCTATGCCCTGACGCCGGAGTCGGTCGCGTCCGAGTGGTGCCGCTGGGAGTTCGCGGAGGCGGTCAAGCTGGGTAAGCCGGTCGTGCCGGTGCTGCTGCAAGCGGGAACCCAACTGCCGGATGCATTGATCCGCCTGCAATACGCCGATTTTTCGGACGGGGCAACACCAGAGGCGGTCGCGGCGCTGATGGGCGGCCTGACACGTATTGCTGTGCGCCTCAAGCCTGGCGACGTCCCGCCCGCGCCGAGCCAGCCGCGCGGCGTTCCCGCCCAGGCGCAGCCACCCGCACCCGACCGCCTGCCGTTTGAACCGGAGACGGTGCTGATCCCGGCGGGGCCATTTTTGATGGGCAGCGACCCGGCCAAAGACCCAAATGCAATAGAAAACGAGCAGCCGCAGCACACGGTCACGCTGCCGGACTACCGCATCGGCAGGTACCCGGTCACGGTGGGTGAATACCGGGCCTTTGTCGAGGCGGGCGGCTACCGGGAGCGGCGCTGGTGGACGGACGCGGGCTGGCGCGTGCGCGGCAAGGAAAGCTGGACCGCGCCGCGTTACTGGGATGATAAGAAGTGGACCGGCGATGACCGGCTGCCGGTGGTGGGCGTAAGCTGGTACGAGGCTTACGCGTACTGCCGCTGGCTGGCGGCGCAGACGGGCCGGACCTACCGCTTGCCAACCGAGGCCGAGTGGGAAAAGGCGGCCAGGGGGCCGGATGGACAGATTTATCCCTGGGGCGATGCGTGGCGCGACGGGCTGTGCAATACGTGGGAAGCGAAGATCAAGCGCACCACACCGGTTGGGCAGTACTACCCGGCGGACAGCCCGTATGGCGTAGCGGATATGGCGGGCAATGTGTGGGAGTGGTGTATGACGAAATGGCGGGGCGGCTATCAGAAGGCGCCGGACGATGACCCGGACGGTGATTTCGCGCGGGTGCTGCGGGGCGGCTCGTGGGGCTACGACTTTCACCGCGCGCGCTGCGCCGTCCGCAACATCTACAACCCGCACTACTGGAACTACCACTTCGGGTTTCGGTGTGTGTGCGCTGTCCCGTCTGATCCCGCCTGAGCACCTGTCAAAATCCACAAAGGCGTTGGCAAATGGTCCGCCATGCTTTATAATACGCTTAGAACCGCTATTTAAGCAGATGAGTATCGTGTAAAAGGTTGTACATCGCATGAACCGCACCCGGATTTGCTCCTGTACATGTTTGGCGACAATCAAGGCGCAGCGCTTGGGGTGTGGTGCGATGGGTTGAATGCGGCTGTAGGTCAGGTCAGGCAAACTCGGCGGTCACGCAGCAAGCGTGGCCGTTTTTTATTTGGTTTATACAGCACGGCGGCGCGCTGCCGTGCGACTCAATGAGCGAGGTGGAAAGGGAAATTATCTCATGCGCATTGCAGACAACGTCACCCAGTTGGTGGGCAATACGCCGCTGGTGCGGCTGAACCGCGTGGTCGGGGATGCGGGCGCGACAGTCGCCGCCAAGCTGGAATTCTTCAACCCGGCGCACAGCGTCAAGGATCGCATCGGCTTAGCCATGATCGAAGCCGCCGAGCGCGACGGCCTGGTCGGGCCGGATACGCTGATCGTGGAGTCAACCAGCGGCAACACCGGCATCGGGCTGGCGATGGTCTGCGCCCAGCGCGGCTACCGGCTGGTGCTGACTATGCCCGACACGCTGAGCATTGAGCGGCGCAAGGTGCTGCAAGCCTTCGGCGCGGAGCTGATCCTGACGCCCGGCGCAGAGGGTATGCAGGGCGCGATTGCTAAAGCGGAGCAGATGGCCGCCGAGAATCCGAACGTCTTCATCCCGCAGCAGTTCCAGAATCCGGCCAATCCCGACGCGCACCGCCGCACCACCGCCGAGGAAATCTGGCGCGACACCGACGGGCAGGTCGATATCCTGGTGGCGGGCGTGGGCACGGGCGGCACGATCACCGGGACGGGCGAGGTGCTCAAGGCGCGCAAGCCGTCGGTGCAGGTGATCGCGGTCGAACCGGCGGGATCGCCGGTGCTGTCCGGCGGGGAGAAGGGCAGCCACCCGATCCAGGGCATCGGCGCGGGTTTTGTGCCGGACGTGCTGAACACGGACATCTACGACGAGATCATCACGGTAACGGGAGAGGACACGTTCCGCATGGCGCGGCGTTTGGCAACCGAGGAGGGCTTGCTGGTCGGCATCTCGTCCGGCGCGGCAACGTGGGCGGCGGTCCAGGTGGCGCAGCGCCCGGAAAACGCGGGCAAGCTGATCGTGGTCATCATCCCGTCGTTTGGCGAACGCTATCTCTCGACGGACTTATACGCCGATCTGGCATAGAGCGGTTGGCGACTGGCAGTTAGCGGGTGGCAGTTGGCACCTGAAGCCGACGGCTAACCGATGGAGGAGGGACGCATGTTTAATACAATCCGCGAGGACATTACTTGCACACTGGAACGCGATCCAGCGGCTCGTAACTGGCTGGAAATCGTCACGTCCTATTCTGGACTGCACGCGATCTGGCTGCACCGGCTGGCGCACCGGCTGTGGCGTGCGCGGCTGAAGCTGCTGGCGCGCTGGCTGTCACAGTTTTCGCGCTTTTTAACCGGGATCGAGATTCACCCCGGCGCGCAAATAGGACCGCGTTTCTTCATCGATCACGGCATGGGCGTGGTGATCGGCGAAACGACGGAGATCGGGGCCGACGTGACGCTGTATCACGGCGTGACACTCGGCGGTGTGAGACTGGAACCCGGCAAGCGCCACCCGACCATCGAGGACGGCGTGGTGATCGGTGCCGGGGCGAAGGTGTTAGGAGCGATTACGGTGGGCAAAAATACACGTATCGGGGCGAACGCGGTGGTGGTCAAGGACGTGGGGCCGGATATGGTCGTGGTGGGTGTGCCGGGCAAGCCAGTTCACCGCGCGGGTCCACAGCCAACCGCCCACAAACCGGACCTGGATCACAACGTCCTGCCGGATGTTTTGTCCGTGCGGCTGGACCGCATCCTGGAACGCCTGGACGAGGTCGAGCACGCGATCTATGTCAACGGGTCGCGCAACGGACACGGTGGCAGCGAGAACCGGAGCGGCAGTGAGCACGTGGGACAGGAAGAAAGCCGCGCGCCCGAACCCGACCCGGAGCCGGACTATATGATCTGACGGTTACCGCTCTGCCGCGATGCGCCACACGGCGACCGTTTTGCCGCCGCGCGGGCGGTCGACAGCAAAGACCAGTTCCCAGGTGTACGGGGGCGTCTGCGGCGGCGCGTCGAGCGGGGTGTGCTCGGTGTAGTCGGTGACCAGGTAGACGAACGGCCACGTGTCCGCCGCGTCATAGACGGGCGTCCAGGCGCGCACGTCGGCGGGCATGTTGTCGGTTGGGACGTGCTGGCGGTCGATGCACGTCCAGGCGAATTCATCCGTGAGATGCAGCGCGATGCTGCCACAGTGGCGCAGCACACCGACCGCCGGAATCCGCCCGCCGATACGGTCCCCGTGATCGCGCAGATAATCCAGCGCGTCGCGCGTGCCCCAGCCCGCAAACGGCCCGGAGATGTAGCTGCTCACGTCGCGCTCCGGCAGATGCAGCGCCGCCGGGTTGTGGCTGGCGTCGTAGGCGAACGGCAGCGCAAAGCCGACCGCCCACAGGCCGATCCCCCCGGCGATCAGTGCGCCTGCGAACCGGGGTGCCAGGGGTCGGGTGATCTCTGCGATCCCGCCGCTAATGAGGACAGCCAACGCCGGGACGCCCGCTGCCAGGTAGCGCGTCTGGACCGGGCTGCCGAGGATCACACTTGGCCCCCACAGCGCCAGCAGCCAGACCAGCACGTACAGCCCCGCCGCCGTCCGCCGTCGCAGCAGCACCAGCGTACAGCCCACCAACACGAGCGCCCCCGGTGATGAGAGCAGGATCACTACGCCGTCAAGTGTATCGCGCAGGTTCTCGGTCAGGTCGGTGATACCCGGTTCGCCGTCCACTAAATAGCTATCGATCACATTTGTACTGCCGCTGGCGTGGGCATCGGCCAGCAGCCCCAGCGCGTATCCGCTCCACACCAGCGCCCAGCCGATCAGCACGGCGATCAGCGGGCGGAGAACGGCCTTCCCCCTCAAACGCCAGCCCTCACTCACCCCGGCGGTGGGTCGCCCTTGTCGCCGTAACAGCACCAGCGCGATCAGTGGCAGGACTACCACGCCCAGCGTTGTAAGTTTTGCCAGCGCAGTCAGGCCTGCCAGCAGCCCGACCGCCAGCCCGCGCCGGACGGTCGGTTTGCGGGCTAAGCGAATGCTGCCCCAGGCCGTCAGCGCGGCCAGCGCCCCGGCGAACGGGTCCGCCAGCGCCAGCCGTTCGAAAAACAGCGCGTAAGGGGCCAGCGCGTACAGCGCCAGCGTTGGCACTGCCGCCCGCCGTCCGAACAGGTCCCGTGCCGTGGCAGCAGCAGCGGCGCTCCCGATCAATGAAAACAACCCGATCGCGATCCGTGCCAGGGCCAGTTCCGAATCACCGCCCAGGCCAAACAGCCCCAGCCAGTAATATAACAGCAGCTTGCCATGACTGAAGCTGACCGGGTTTTGATCGAAGTCATAGACCACCGCCGCGCGGCGGATGTGGTGGTGTTCGTCCACAAAAGCGGACTGCAACGCCGGGTGATGGCAACGCAGGGCGAATTGCACGATCAGCAGGGCGACGATCAGGGGTAGGGCGGACGTGCGCCGGGGGAGAACGGTTCGAGTCATCCAGTCGTTTACCTGTGCTGCAACGCGTTCTGTGTAAACCAGACCCAAATAACCGCCCGCCAGAAAAAAACGCCCTGCATCAGTTTGACACAGGGCGTATGGCTAGCTTGCGTTAGTGCTTAGTTGCTTGCACGCCTTACCTGGCTGGCCTGCGGGCCTTTTTGACCCTGAGTGACCACGAAAGTAACATGCTCACCCTCGGCAAGTTCGCGGTAACCTTCGCTCTGGATCTCGCTGTGATGCACGAACACATCCGGAGCACCTTCACGCTCAATGAACCCAAAACCCTTCTGGGCATTGAACCACTTCACGATACCACTTTCACGTTCTTCAGACATTTGGGGATTTCCTTCCCACTAAAATTGGTTTGGTGTCGTGGGAATGGAGTTGCTTAGGGGAGAAAAAAACCCAGCGCCCTGGTTCAGTTGCGCTGGGGATTGATATCCTGTCCTGCGAACAACCTTTTCCACTACAAAGATAATTATACCCCAGTTTTTTTAAACGGCAATATTGGTTTTTGTATTAGGGGTGTAGCCCAAATCTTGACCGAGATGTGGGGGGGCATAATGCCCAGAACTGCTGCCGCGCCGGTTCCACAACCATCACACAAGCGGCGGCTACTCCGCTGCCACGCGCCACACGGCGACCGTGCGCCCGCCGTGCGGGTGCGCGAAGCTGTACACCAGGTCCCAGGCCAGCGGCGGATCGGCGGGCGGGGCGTCGAGCGGGATGCGGTCGGTGTACTCGGTCAGCAGGTAGACAAACGGCCAGCGCTGCAAGCCGTCCATCAGCACATACCACTCGGACAGGTCAGCGGGCAGGCGCTTGTCCGGCATAAAGTCGTAGGGGTCCATGCAGTTCCAGGCAAAATCATCCGTCAGGTGCAGCGTCAGCGTGCCGCAGTGCAGGAAGACGCCCACGGCGGGCACAATGCCGTCGAACCGCTCGCCGTTAGCGCGCAGGTAGTCCAGCCCTTGCTTGATACCCCACGTATTGAACGATCCCCGGAAGTAATCGTATTGATCTTTGTCGGGCAGATTCAGCGCCGCCGGGTCGGTCATGGCGTCCACGTTGAAGGGCAGCGCAAAACCTACCGCCCAGGGCACCAGCACGATCACCGCCAGCGCCGACGTGGCGACCTGCGCCGCCCGCGTGTGCGAGATCGATGCCGACAGCCGCGCCGCGAGATCGCCCAGCACATCGCCTGCCGCCGCGATCCCGCCGCCGAACACGACCGCCAGCGCCGGGACGCCCGCCATCAGGTAGCGCGACTGCACCGTGACGATCAGCGCAACGATGGGCACCCAGATCAACAGCAGCCAGACCAGCGCGTACAGTCCGCCGCGCGGACAGCGCCACAGCAGCAGCGGTATCATGCCCACCAGCAGCCACGCCAGCGCCGGGGAGATCAGCAGCGGCCCCCGTTCCAGGAACAACTCGACCTTGTCCAGCAGCGAACCGGCTTCGTTTTCGATCAGGTGCGCATCGATCAATAACGGCGTATCCCCTGCCAGCCGGTTCGCCAGCGCCGCGATCAGCACCGCGCCCCATACCACGCCGAAAACCGCGCCCGCCGCGATCCACGCCTCCCGGTTGCGCTGCCAGATCGCCCCGATCCAGGCGCGCAGATCGGCCCCGGTGCGCCCCGGTGGCCGGTCCGGGCCAAACAGCAGCACGCCGATCAGCGGCAGCGCCACAACCGGCGCGGTGGTCAGCTTGGCGAGCGGGGCAAAGGCCAGCACCAGCCCGGCCCACAGCCCGCGCTCTGCCGTTGGGCGGCGGACCAGGCGCAGACTCGCCCAGGCGGCCAGCGCCGCCAGCGCCCCGGCGAAGGGATCCGCCAGCGCCATCCGGTCAAAAAACACGGCGTAGGGCACCAGCGCGTAAAACGCCAGGGCCGGGATCATCGCCCGCCGCCCGAACAGGTCCCGCGCGACGGCGGCCAGCGCCGCGCCGCCCAGCAGCGTAAACAGCGCGTTGGCCGTGCGCGCCACCATCAGCCCTGCCGGGTCAAATGGGCGGAACAGCCCCAGCCAGTAGTACAGCAGCAGCTTGCCGTGACTGTAGCGGGCCGGGTTGGTGTCAAAATCGTAGACGATGCGGGCGCGCCGGATGTGGCTGTACTCGTCCACAAAGGCGGGCAGTTCGGTGATGTTGTGCGCGCGCAGGATAAACTGCCCGATCAACAGCAGCACAATCAGCGCAAGATAGGCGCGGGAAAGCTTCGGACGCATGGGGGGATGCTCCTGGCGTGTGCGTATGGTTCGGAATCCAACTTGGCGGCAAGCATACCATTGTGTGAGGCGGTGTCAAGCGTGGGGTAGGGTGGGGGTGCATCTCAAATCTGGGGCGACACCTGGCTAAGCGCTCGCTTGTGTAGGGGCAATGCTTGCATTGCCCAGGACAGAGCAAGCTCTGCCCCTACGAGATTGATCCTGCCCCGAATGTGGGATACACCCGTAGGGTGGTTGACAGGCAGCAGCGGTGTTCGCTAAAATGGGGACAAATGGCGCGATGGCGGGATGATCCCGCCTGTGTTGACAGGAAGGATGCCAATGGGCAGCAAGGTGACTACCCCTTAGTCCGGATCGGAACGGCCTGAGTGTATAATCCTTGTCGCCCCGCGTGACTTGTTTTTGCTGTCTGCCCACAGGTTGACAAACGCTGCACATGGCTGTCCCGGTGTGGCGTTTTTTGATTCCCGGCAGACAGCAAACGTAATCAGCAGCGGAAAGGAAGTTTGATCATGCATACAACGCAAGCCAAAGACATGACCGTCACGATCTATGCCTGCCAGGAGCGCCCTGATCTGCAGGAGCAGGATTACCGTGAACTGGCGCCAGAATGGCCGACCTTCATGTTTCATGATCCCTATGCCGCCCAACACTACCCGACGATGTACGAGCGCTGTCCCGATTTCCAGTTCTACGTGGTGACCAAAGCGGACCGGGTCGTAGCGTCGGGCAACAGCATACCGCTGGTGTGGGATGGCACAGAGGATGACCTGCCCACCGGCTGGGATGACGGCCTGGCGCGCGGCGCACAGGGGGCGCTGGATGGCATCGCGCCCAATGCGTTGTGCGCCATCCAGGTGACGGTATCCAGCAAATTCCTGGGGCATGGACTGGGTGAGTTGGGTGTGCAAACGATGCTCAGGCTTGCGCGTGAGCACGGTTTCCACGCCCTGATCGCGCCGGTGCGCCCGACCGTCAAGGCTCAATACCCGCTCACGCCGATGGAGCGCTATATCGCCTGGACGCGCGATGATGGGCAGTTGTTTGATCCCTGGATGCGTATTCACGTCAAGCTGGGCGCGCAGGTGATCAAGATCGCGCCCGAATCGATGAAGATTCCCGGCACCGTGGCCCAGTGGGAAGAATGGGCCGGGATGCAGTTCCCGGACAGCGGCCTGTATGTTGTGCCGGGCGCGCTGGTGCCCATTACGATAGACCGCGACCGGGACGAGGGCGTGTATATCGAGCCGAATGTGTGGATGGTCCACCGATTGGATTAAGCCGCGCATGTGTAGAGGCGCGCCGGTGCGGATCACTGCACCCGCCAGACCGTTACCGGCCTGCCGTCATGGGGGCGCGGGTATGATCCGAAGAAGTCCCATGTAAGGCCCGGTACGCCGCCGGGTATTTCGTCTGGGGCCAGGTAGTCGGTCAGCACGTAGACGAACGGCCAGCGATCCAGGGTATCCAGCAGCGTCGTCCAGGTGGACACGTCGCGCGGGACACGCTGATCGGGGAAATCGTGCGACGACATGCACGCCCAGATGAAACCGTCCGGCATGACCAGCGTGTGCACGTTGCACACCCGCAGCACGCCCACCACCGGAATCTGGTCACTGTAGCTGCTCATCACGCCGACGCTGGGAACCTGCCCGTTGAGCTGCTCGCCGCGCGCCTGTAGATCAAGAAAGGCGTCGTGCGTGCCCCAGGTGGTGAACAGGCCGGAGAAGTAATTCGTCACGTCGCGGTGCGGCATATCCAGGCTGCCGGGATCGGTCGTGGCCGTGCGGGCGAACGGGATCGCAAAGCCGACCGCCCACGCCGCGATCACGACCAGCGCCAGGACGCCGCCCGTCCATGCCCCCGCTTGCTGCCGTGCGGTTGATTCGCGCGTCCGTGCCAGCCAGCCGCCGAGGCTGTCGCCCGCGATCACCATGCCGCCGCCAAACATCACGGCCAGCGCCGGGACGCCCGCCATCAAGTAGCGGGATTGCAGCTCGGTGGCGACCAGCGTGATCGGCACCCAGATCACGGCCAGCCAGGCCAGCGCGTACAGCGCCGCCCGCGTGCGCCGCCACAGCAGCAGGATCGCCAGCCCGCCTAGCAGCGCCGCCATCGGGTGCGAGAGCAGGTAGCCGGTTTTGTCGATGAACGTGTTTTCCAGCCGGTCGAGCGCGCCGCCCGCCCGCGTATTGTCCCCAATCAGGTAGGTGTCCAGCAGCGTCGCCTGCTCGCCTTCCCCGACCGTGTACCACAGTCCCGCGCCGGTGGTGAACAGCCAGGGGATCACCGCCACTACGCCCGCGATCACCAGCGGCCCACCGTAGCGCGCCCAGGCCGCCCGGCTCCACGCCCGGATCGCGCCCAGGCTCCGGCCATGCAGCGCCACGTCACCAAACAGCAAAACCGCCAGCGGGGCTAGCACGGCGATCACGGCGGTCGTCAGCTTGGCCATGGCCGCCAGCGTGACCAGCAGCCCAACGATCACGCCCTGCCGCCGCGTGGGACGTTGCGCCAGTCGGATGCACTGCCACGCCGTCAGCGCCGCCAGCGCCCCGGCGAAGGGGTCCGCGAACACCATCCGGTCAAAGAACAATGCGTAGGGGGCTAGCGCATAAAAGGCCAGCGCCGGGACCATCGCTCGCTCCCCGAACAGGGCGCGCGCCGCCGCCAGCATCCCCGCGCTGCCGACCAGCGAAAACAGCGCAATCGCGATCCGCGCCGCCGCCAGCGTGCCGTGCCGCTCGTCCAACTGGAACAGCCCCAGCCAGAAATACAGCCCCAGCTTGCCGTGACTGTCCACGATGGGCGAGCGCTCCAGGTGGATCAGGGCGCGGGCGCGCTCGATATGGCTGTTTTCGTCCCAGAAAGCAGCCATCGCCAGCGGGTTGTGGATGCGCAGATAAAGCTGGACGAGCAGCAGCAGGACGATCAGGATCAGGCGGGCGCGGGCGAGTTTCATCAGGTGTGGCGTTCCTCACGGTTCAGGTGTTACCGACGGTGAGCATACCATCCCGCCCGGCGATGTCAAGCCGGGTATAATAAACCTGCAACTGATAATAGACTCTTGTTCACAAAAACCCATATGCCGCACCGCCGAAAAGCAAAAGCGGAATAAACGCCTGCTCGGCTCGAGCAGGTGCGGAATATGGCCATACTCATTTGGGAGAGAGTGTACAGTGGAGTGGCAAACGCAACTCATTGGAACGAATGGGATAAATGTCCACGTTTTTCGCGGCGGGGCGAGCAATGGTGTGCCGATAGTGCTGTTGCACGGTATAACCGACAGCGGTTTGTGCTGGGAACGCGTGGCCGTGACATTGACTGATACCTACGACGTGATCATGATCGATGCGCGGGGGCATGGGCAGTCGGATAAGCCGCGTACAGGGTATACCTACCCGGATCACGCGGCTGATGTGGTGGGAGTGATTGATGCGCTTGGACTTGACAAACCGGTGTTGATCGGGCATTCGATGGGCGCGGCTACGGCAGCCACAGTTGCGCATCGTTACCCTGAAAAGGTGCGCGCGTTGGTGCTGGAAGATCCGCCCTGGTATGGGGAGACCTGGGCTGAGGACGAACGGAACCGGATAATGAACGATTGGAATACCTGGCTAAGCGCCTTGAAAGCGTTGTCGATCGATGACTTGGTGGCGCAACAACACGCTGAGTCCCCACAGTGGCTGGAAGGTGAAATTCTGGTTTGGGCGCAGTCTAAACATGATGTAGACCCGGCTGTACTCCAGCTTATCGATCAGCCGCCTGCGCTGACGAATTACGATCTGGCGGCGGCGTTGACCTGTCCAGCCTTGCTGGTTACTGGGGACGTTGAGCAGGGGGGCATTGTGTCGGCTGACCTTGCCGAGCAAATCGCCCAGTTGCTGGGATTCGAGATCGCGCAGATTGCCGGGGCGGGACACAACATCCGCCGCGACCGGTTTGCCCAATACATCGAGGTGGTGAGCGCTTTTGTCAAACGCGTGCTGGCCGGGTAAGGATGATGTCAATAGGACAAGTGGCACTGACCTTGTAATTATAAAAACCAGCGAACTTGGTGCGGAATGTGGGAAAAAACAGTGTTATGGAGCAGTCAAAAATGATCTTACAAACCGGTCCCAGCCTGGACCTATCCGAAGAACACATTATGCTGCGCGACGCCGTGCGCGCGTTCGCCCGGCGCGAGATTGTGCCGATTGCCGCCGCCCACGACGAAAGCGGCGAGTTCCCCAGCGACACGATCCGCAAAATGGGCGAAATGGGCTTAATGGGCGTCGAAGTGCCGGAAGAATACGGCGGCGCGGGCATGGATACCGTCGCGTATGTGCTGGCCGTGATCGAGATCGCCAAAGCCGACGCGGCCCACGCCACGATCATGAGCGTCAACAACAGCCTGATCGATCTCGGCCTGCTGCTGTTTGGCACCGAAGACCAGCGCCAGCGCTGCCTGGTGCCGGTCGCGACGGGCCAGCGGATCGGCGCGTATTCACTGACCGAACCGGCCAGCGGGAGCGATGCCGCCGCGCTGCGCGCCCGTGCCGTGTTGAACGAGGCCGGGACGCATTACCTCATCAACGGCGTAAAAAGCTGGGTATCCGGCGGGCCGGTGGCGGACCTGATCATGCTGTTCGCCGTGACCGACCCGGACGCAGGCCGCCGGGGCATCACGGCCTTCCTGGTCGAGGCGGATACGCCGGGGCTGGTGCGCGGCAAACAGGAACCCAAGCTCGGCATCCGCGCCAGCGCCACCAGTGAACTGCTGTTTGAGGATGTTGCCTGCCCGGTTGAAAACGTGCTGGGCGAGCCGGGACAGGGTTATAAGATCGCGCTGACGCTGCTCGACGCGGGGCGCATCGGGATCGCGGCGCAGGCAGTCGGTATTGCCGAAGCGGCCTACGAGGCGGCGGTTGAGTATGCCCGCCAGCGCGAAGCGTTCGGCCAGCCTATCGGCCAGTTCCAGATGATCCAGCACAAGATTGCGGATATGAAAACGCGCCTGGAAGCCGCGCGCCTGCTGACAATCAACGCGGCCCTGGCCAAGATGCGCAGCAAAACCACCGGCCAGCGCTACACTACCGAGGCCAGCATGGCCAAACTGTTTGCCAGCGAAGCCGCGCTGTTTATCACCAACGAAGCGGTGCAAATTCACGGTGCAATGGGGTATAGTAAGGAAATGCCCGTTGAACGCTATTTCCGCGATGCCAGGATTACCACCATTTACGAGGGCACAAGCGAAATCCAACGGGTGGTGATCGCGCGCAGCGAACTGCAACTGCGCTGAGCAGGTATCGCGCGGCAGGGGTGCATCAGCCTGGCACAAGTGCCGCTGGATGGCCCCGTCTTTGAACAGGTTGTGGTTAAGGAGCCATTTCGATGAGTGATGACGACATCCGGCGCGACGATACCGGCGAAGCCGCCAACAGCGCCCCAAAAGATAAGTTTATGGAAACACTCAAGGATCTGCCTCGCTTGAGATCCATCGAAAACGTCGAGAACGGCAAATCGTATGCGCCGCCCCCGCCGGGAGTGGCCCGCATGGCCGGGGCGACGCAGGGGTGCGGCGGCGTGCTTGTGACATTGATCAGCGTCCCGATGCTGATGGTGGCGCTGGGGTTTGGGTATTACATGTGGGGGCCGATCCTGCTGCTGCTGGGCGGGCTGCTGCTGGTAGCGGCAGGTGTCGGACTCTGGCGCGGCGGGCGTATCTCGGTGCTGGTCGGGCTGGTGATGAGCCTCACGTTTTTTGCCGTCTCTTATACCTGGCGCTACTTTGTCATCTCCGTTGCGATCCTATCTCCGTTGGGCATCATATCGGACATGATCTACGGCCTGGGGCTGGCCATCGGCTTGATCAGCCTGGTTACCGGCTTGATCTTTCTGGTTCTGACACTGCTTCGCTGGCGGCGGCTCAAAAAACCGACAACGCCCGTGGCGGTTGCCTGGGGGATCGCGGCTGTTTTGACCATCATCGCCCCGATTGTGGTGCAGTCAACCGAGCAGGACCAGCGTAAAACCTGGCTGGATGACCGGTTGGAAGGCTGGAGCGCGGACGCCGCCACCGATACATTGGTCATGGGGGGGAACGTCGGCGTATCGTTGGGTTACAGTTTTGATGTTACGGACCCGGATCACGAATTCGATGTTCGCGTGGCCGAGCTTGAGGCGGCGCTTGAAGCCGGGGCGTTTCCGATCCGGCTGGCAGCTAACGGTGACATCCTGCTACAGCAGCAGGAAGAATTGAGAAAAGCCGCCGAAGACGACGCCTCGATCACCGAGTTGAGTGACATCGAGCTGTCAGAAGGGCTGCAAAAACAGATTGGCTACGAGACGCGCTATATGGATCGCGTGTTCGAAGCGGGCGTGCCGTTGTTCCTGTCGGACTCGCAGTATTCGCCGCACCTGTTGGAATTGACCGATAACGGCAAAGACCTGCATCCCTGGGAAGCGTTCACCGTGCTGCACCTGGATCGGGTGCGGAGCTATGCCGAACAGTACCAGCCTGCCTATTACGCAGTGGTGGCCGAGCCGGGTGCCTATTACCAGTACAGCGGCATCGAGCGGCCCGCCGATGAAGATGATGACGAAGCCAACGCTGAAGCCTGGATCGAGCATACCGGAGACCTGATCGACGTGGTGAAAGAGGTCAGCCCGGATACGCGCATCGCAGTGACCATCTCGATCAATGACGATCTCGATATCATTTATTACCGGGCCATGCTGGAAATGGACGGCATTGACCTGATCACGGTTGATGTGTACCAGTTTGGGTCGTTTTCGCAGTTGCAGGACCTGATCGATTCTGAAGGGCACCCGCGCGACTACGACAAGGAATTGTGGATCAGCGAAACGTGGTACGGTTTCTGCATGGCGCCGCAGCGCAGCATGGCGCTTGACGCCCAGTGGTTGGAAGTCGTGGTTGCGTTCGCGGCCAAAGAAGGCATTACCGGCGTGATGCCCAACAGTTTTGGCTGCTTCCTGTCGCCGGGCGGGACGCTGTTTATCCCTGAGCCAGACCTGAGCGGGCGCACCGAGGCATGGGAAACCTGGCGGGAGTTGGTGGAAACGTGGCAGGGACCTGGCCCCGATGAAGTGGACGCCGGGCCGGTCGAAGCCGGTGACGAGAGCTAACCAGAGCGAGGGACTTGTATGATCACACGCATCAATCACATCGCCATCGTGGTCGAAGACCTGGACGCCGCGCTGGGCTTCTGGCGGGATGCGCTGGGCCTGCCGCTGGACAAAACCGAGGAGAACCCCGGCGAAAACGTGACTATCGCGTTTTTGCCGATTGGTGAAGCCGAGATCGAACTGCTCGAACCGACCGACCCGGCGAGCGGCATCGGGAAATACCTGGCCAAAAAAGGCGCGGGTATGCACCATGTCTGCGTGGAAGTGACCGGCATCGACGCGGTGATCGAGCGGCTGGTGGCGCACGGGGTCGAGATGATCAACGAAACGCCGCGCGTCCGTGACGAGGGCACGCGCTATGCGTTTGTGCATCCCAAGAGCGCGTTTGGCGTGCTGGTCGAACTGTACGAATTACCGGAGGGGCCATAGCCCGGCGGCAGGACGTTGACGTGGGGGCAGGGGAAGCCGTCAAGTGGGCCTTGACACATCTCGCTATTTCGATATACTTCTAATTAGATAGCCATCGAAATAGGGGGAAAAAACCATGACCAACGAAGACCTGCAGATTCTCCTGCAATTCTTTAAGACGCTGGGCGACGAAAGCCGCCTGAAGATCGTCGGCCTGCTGGTCAACCAGGAACGCAGTGTAGGCGAACTGGCTTCGCTGCTTGACCTGAAAGAGCCGACCGTATCGCATCACCTGTCGAAGCTCAAAAACGCCGGGCTGGTCAGCGTGCGCGCCGAAGGCACTACGCGCCTGTACCGGCTTGACCTGCAAGCGCTGGAGGACATGAACCGCCAGTTGCTATCCCACGACCAGATCGCGTCCTGGGTGGACGAAGTCGAGGCGGATGCCGGGGATCGCAAGGTGCTGCGCGATTACTTCGAGGACGGGCGGCTGCGGCAGATTCCGACCAAGCAGAAAAAGCTGCTGGTAGTGCTGCGCTGGCTGGCGGACCAGTTCGAACCGGGCGTGACGTATACGGAGCGCGAGATCAATACGATCATTGAGCAGTATCACGACGACTACGCGAGTTTGCGCCGCAACCTGGTTGAGTATGGCTTCCTGCAACGTGAGAGCAGCGGCGGGCAGTACTGGCTGGCGCCGGCAGACACGGAAACATAGCAAGCAGGGGCGCGGGTGGACAATACGCGCCCCTGTTTGGATCACCACTCAATCGCGCGTAATGCCTCTTTCAACTGCTCGCGAATTGCCAACATCAGCTCGCGGTAAAAGCCGCGCGCGCTTTCCGGCGAGAGCACCACGTCATGATAAAAGCTGCCCGATGCCCGTTCAAACAACCACAGGTCAACGCCAAAAAACGGTACGTCGGGCTGGTCATCCAGCGTATCAAACTTGATGCGGCGCAGCGCCCCCAGCAGCGCCCGGTAGCGCTCCGCTTCGACTGCGTATGAAAAAAAGACATCCTTACCGGGTTTGTCATAGACCACCCGCAGCATACAGGTATCTCCGTGACCGCGTGTGAGCGTGGCGGCCTGGTTTGGATGTGTCCCGTTGTGATACTGGATCGTAAGCCGGATCGCTTCGTTGACGCCCGGCTGCCGCACCAGGTTGCGGAGTTCGTCTTGCTTCAGCCGCAGCGCGATCAGGCGGATCGGATCGGCCCGTCGTGATTCCATCACATCCTTTTACCCTCGACACCTTTTAGCCCCAGCATAACGTCAAATTTGTCAAAATCGTGAACGTATGTTCTAATAGCAGTATACCACATCGATCACTTTTACACTACCATATACGCGCCGATTTTGACATCTGAGGAGAGTACCATGTCCGAACCCAATCCCCGCTTGAAAGACCTGTTTTTTCAACGCCCGTTTTATGATGATCTGGTGGCAGTACTCGCGGCGACCTGGCCCCCGTTTGACGCCGAGGCTTTTTGGTCCGGCCTGTATGACGCGGGATGGGATGACCGCTCGTTGATGGAGCGTATGCGCCACACCACCGTCATACTGCACAGCGTGCTGCCGGAAGACTTCCGCGCCGCGCTGCGTATCTTGCAGCAGGCCGCGCCCGCGCTGGCGCAGTACGGGTTCGAGAAGCTCGTTTTGTGCGAGTACGTGGGCCTGTACGGCCTGGATGACTGGGAGGCATCGCTGCCCGCGCTGGAAGCCTTCACGCATCAGGCGAGCGCCGAGTTTGCCGTGCGCCCGTTTATTCTACAAGACCTGGAGCGGATGCTGGCGCAGATGCTCAAATGGGCTTCGCACGACAGCCCCACTGTGCGCCGCCTGGCGAGCGAAGGCTGCCGCCCGCGCCTGCCCTGGGGTATCCGGCTGCCCCCGCTGATCGACGATCCGGCGCCTGTTCTGCCAGTCCTGGAACAGCTTAAACTCGATGAAGACGAGTCGGTGCGGCGCAGTGTCGCCAATAACCTGAACGACATCGCCAAGGACAACCCGCAGGTGGTGATCGACGTGCTGCGGCGCTGGCAGGCACACGATACGCCGGAGATGGCGCAGTTGATCAGCCGCGCGCTGCGGACGCTGCTCAAGGCGGGCGATCCGGGGGCGCTGGAACTGCTGGGCTACGGGCGCGATCCCGCGATCACGGTCAGCAACATGACGTTGGAACCGGATACGATCCCGCTGGGCGAGACGGTCGCTTTTTCGTTCGATGTCGAGTCCACCGGCCAGCAGCCGCAAGACCTGATGATCGATTACGTGGTTTACCTGATGCGCGCCAACGGTCAGCAGACGCCGAAAGTCTTCAAGCTCACCAAGCGGACCATCGCGCCGGGCGAGACGATCCACATCACCCGCAAGCAAAGCTTTGCGCCCCAATCGTCGCGCAAGTACTATCCCGGCGAGCACGCTATCGAAATACAAATCAACGGCACGACCTTCGACCGCCGCGAGTTTCTGGTTACCTGAATGAGGGGATCGCGGCTGGTGGAAACAACCGGATGCAGCATCGCGCCATACCTTCTATAATTACCCTGTGGTTGGAGCCGGGATTTAAAGGATTATAACCTGGGCAAGCGGACAGCGATCCAGCTTGCCCGCCGGTTGTGCCTGGTTGTACTTCCCCGCCCTGTCGAGAAACATCACAAGGAGATAGACAGGTGGCACGCAGTCCATATTCTCACATCAGCAAGCACATGCGGTGGGTATTTGTCCGCGATATGGCAGGCGAAGTACTGCAATCGGGCGCGATTGCGGCGGTGATCATGCTGGGGGTAGTGGGCGTGTTTTATGTGATGGGACCACGCGCCGACCAGCTCGGACTGGACCTGATACAGGTGGTGCTGGGCAAACAGCCAACATGGCTGCGCTATACGTTGTTCGCCGCCGAGCATTTTGTATTAAGCTGGCTGCTCACGCTGCCGCTGCTGTGTGTGCTGATCGGTACGCGCAAACGGTACCAACCGCTGGCAGTTGGCGCTGTGTTTGGAGCAGCCGTTTATGTTATATGTTATTCGCTGCTGCTGCCCCTGGCGCTGGGCAAGGAAACGCCTTGGCAGTACGGCTTTGAGCGGGTATATCCCAGCCTGGTAGTACACCTGGCTTTTGGGATGGCGGGGACCTTCCTGTCCAGGGGGTTTGTCGCGCGCAGCCCTGACCTGGGTGCTGTTTGTCGCGCGTTTTTGCCATAGGCGGGGCGTGCTCACTGCGGGGATGTCTCGCCGCGTTGTTCCCCTACACAAACAGCCTGAGTTTGTCAAAATCGGCGCGCAGCGTGTCTTTCTGGCTGGCGCTGTATAACACCACGGCGGGATGGTACATCGGCAGGACGTGGATTTCGCCGTAGGGCATCTGCGCCTTGATCAGCTTGCCGTGCAGCGCGCTGATCTTGCCGCCCTTTTCGGGCAGGTCCAGCTTCTTGAGGATGTAGTGCGCGGCGAACCGGCCCAGCGGCACGATCACCGACGGCTGGATGATGTCGATCAGCCGGTCCACGAACGGCGTGTAGTAGGCGATCTCGTCGGCGGTTGGATCGCGTTTGCCGGGCGGGCGGTCCAGCAGGATATTGGTGGTGAACACGTCCTCACGGCCCAGGCCGATGTCGGTCAGCATCTCGTCGAATACGTCGCCGGACGGGCCGTTGAACGGAATGCCCGATTCAGCTTCGTATTTGCCCGGCGCTTCACCGATAAACAGGATGCTCGCGTCGGCGTAGCCATCGCCCAACACGGGGAAGGCGCGCATCTTGGTGCGGTAGGCGTACAGCGGCGAGTCGGTTGCATCGACCAGTTCCAGGCGCAGCGCTTTGATCGCTTCTTCTTTGCGGCGCAGCGCGGCAGCATCGGCGGGCGCTTTGCCGGACCTGCTCGTGCGCACGGCGCTTTTGATCACATCCACCAGCTTGTGCATATCGTAGCCAAAGCGGTGATGGCTCAGTTCAATCGCGTTGCGCCGGGCCAGCGACGCGAGATCGTCCGGCAGATCGACGGGAGCGGGCATCGGCGCGCGCCCGACCAGCACCGGGATCACGAGCTGGCCGCCCTTCAGCGCGCTGGCGATCTCGATGCGTACAAAGTCGTTCGGCTGGTCCAACCGGCGGCGGCCTGCCTCGTCGGTGATGGTCAACCAGGACGGGCCGATCACCGCGATGAACACGTCACACGCGGCGACGGCGTCTTCGAGTGTCTGGACAAAGTCCGCGCCCGGCTCGATGTTATCCACATCCATGAAGACGTCGGCGTGATCGAAGTGCTGGACCAGGTGATCGTACAGCCGCCCGACGTACCCTTCGCTGTCCTGCCTGCGGTAGCTGATGAATATCCGGCTCATGGGTTGGCGCTCCTGAACGGGTGTCTGGCACGCGCGTCATTATAGCAGGACTTGCGCCGGGGCGGGAAACGGCGGCTCGGAACCCTTGGCGGCTACGTCTTGTGGGGCGGAAAACCAGAATATCGGCAAGCTATGGAAACCTTGAAGCCGTTGCTCATATCCTCGAAAAGCTTAATTCTCAACCTGCGCCGCCTGACCCAACCCTGACCACTCGTGAACGAAATATCATTCTCCGCGCTCGATACGCTGCCTGGCTATCGCAAGCTGACCTCGACGCCAGTTTGGGATTTCGTATCAACGGGTGCATCAGATTGTGCATGGAAAACGGAATTAGACTATAAACTAACATCGACAACAGTAGTTAGGGTAGCTGCATGTTGTCTAGCAAATCCCGTGATTTAGAGCCAAAGGAAATCCTAAGCTGTAGGATTTCCTTTGGCCCAGTGTTCAAAATCTTCAGAAGTGACCTTAGTTATTTCCCCGTTAGCAAGACGAATGGTGTATGGTGGATGAAGCCTTGTATCGACCCTTGACCAGTCTACATCTTTGTATCGATTACCCAAACGTAATTGTCCATAAGTAAGTTCGGAATCATCAAACGATTCTTGAGTGCTAAGCGTCCATATAGCGCTCAGTGCAAAGTTTTGAAGGTCTGAGGGGGCTTCACGATAACGAGCATCCTGGGCCTGTTTAACAAGAGGGTGACTCCGGTTAACTGAACGAACAGGCATATGAACAGAAAAGAACTCTTGAGCTTCGCTCGAATATGGCAAAAGAATCAAGTGGCTGGTTATTCCGTTAAAAACAAATTCCCAAGGGGAGGTATTGGGTTGGGTAGGAGACTGTATTTCAAGTATTGCCGAGTTATTCTTTATAGTAACTGTAGACATTGTTGCTACAATGATTTTTATACTCCATTCCAAACCGTGTTTCTCACTCCTTTTGGGCAACCATTTTGTGAGGGTTTCGTAAGCACCGACATTTCCCTCGTTTCCATATAATATTTGATATGATTCCTTATCTGAGCTTTTCAGTTCAATTGCGTTCAAGGAATGGATGGGAATCCATTTACGTAATTTATCTTCAAAGACGATTGGTACGGCGATTTTCGACCAGATTGCATTTGCCCGCATCAGGAAAACCGATGTTTCACCATTACGAGAACCATAAATAACTGCCAATTGCCAAAAGGTTTCGTCGTCCAGTCTCTCCCCTAATTGAGAAGCGATTTGTTCCCATAATCTGCCTTGCCCTCTCTCTGCAAGCATCTGAATATAATCCCAGCGTGGCCCGAAGCTGAATGCCCCTCTGCTTCGGGGAGGAAAACGCGCTGGTGTTAAAGGCGGTTTGATTTGCCCCCGTATGTCTAAAAGCGCAGACATAGGGTAAAGGTCAATAGGACTAGCTCGCCAGCCTAACGACACCTCTTTAGCTTCTCGTCCTGGCATTCCGGCTACCAAAATGCCATCAATACATGTTTGAGTATCGAGATGGCGACGATTATCCTTAAATATCTTTCCATCGGAACTAACTAAGAGAGTTTCGTCATTGTTGTCTAGTTCGTTTTTTGGTTTCCAACTTGCCTCATCGTTATCTAGAACCAAATGCCCAGCATTATTGATGAGGAAACTAGCTCTGATACAACCGCCTAAGAGCGGGTCAATCTCTGAAAAGTCTTGCTCAATCGTTTTACAAGTTGTGATATTGGAAATTTCCATTAGCGTCCGAGGAGTGGCAATCTTGGGAGGTATTTTTATGGTCTCGGCTAATTCTTCTATGGTGCAATTCGCGCGTATGGGAAATTCACAAGCAAGAGCATAGCCCCGGACCATCGAGACTAGCTTTACTTGATCGCTATATTTATCCAGAAAGCTTGGTTTTTTGCGCCCGGTGATTTCAACAGAAGTGCCAACAGGTTGGCTGTCTTCTCCTTCGCGAATAACCACGATACTACCAAGCCCATTGATTTCGATAATCAATGGAGGACCGTATCCTCGTGATGGGCCATAGTCGCGACGAGTGTAGATAATTATATGGTCACCGAGCATAAAGCACGACATGAAACCGATGCCGAATTGTGAACACGGGTCGAAATCAACTCCAGCAGCCCTAAAACTAATCCGTTCTTGCTCAAATTCTGGGGAACGATAATAACTCCGACCAACACGAGTTAGGAAACGTTCTATTATAGCCTCGTCCATACCCGCCCCGTTGTCAGTGCATCGGATTAATTCATGGCCTTGCTCGTCCAGTTCATGTTGCATGGAAATTTCGCCACCATGCCAATTATCATTGATGTTACGTTTTATTAGCGCTTGGCGGTACCGGAGCGCGTCTAAAGAGTTTTGAAGTAATTCACGGATACAAAGCGAGGGTGAACCGTATAGTTCATCAGTCATTAGAAGTTTAACAATATCATCACGCGACAAAGAGAACTCTAGGTCATGGTATATATAGGCATTATCTTTTGGTTCAATTCGAGACCTATCGACTTTTAAGGGAAGGTCTAGTTGATAGTATTCTACATGGGCAGGAAAGCTACGATGAATATCACGCGCGTTTGCCAATTCCTGGTCAATCCAATCGATAAACCTGTAAGCCGCTCTTTGATATTCAGGGTGTTCACATCGCATCGTAAATTGGATTTGTCCACTATTTATAATCCAGCTTTCAACAGAGCGATGCTTTGCCCATTCGATTAAACTAATATTGCTGCGAAAATCAATAGTGCGATAGAGTTCGTCAGGTGTGCGTTCTCGGTCAAAATCCAAAATATCGGCAAGGCGCAAAATCAACCCTAAATACACCATATTGACTTTGTAATGTCCGATAACCTCATCGTATCGAAAACCATTTGATGGGGTCAAGTCGTACGTTGATTTAACATGTGATAAGCACAGTCTCGCCACAAATTTAGCAAGGTTAGTGCCACCAACTTCCCATCGTCTATCACTGCCGAATGTTTTACGTACAAATTCGGCTGAGCGTTGACCATGCGTTTCACGTATGTAGTCAGTCAACAGTGCACCCTTGAGTTCATACTTTAATTCTCTATAACGTTCTTGCTCATCGTCGCGCAAACTCTCATCATTCAAATGCTGTCGCACTTGTTTTAGATTAGGGTGTTCGATTTCCCAGTTATCTTGAAATTTCTTAAATTCACTGGTTGTTTTTAAAATGTCAATTTCATCTTTTTCCAATACCATGCCTTGGTCATGATAATGGGCAGCCAGAATAAGTAGTGTTATTTCTACTGGATTCAATTTATCAAAGACTGATGTAGGCATAATCTTTGACATTAATTCAGTGACACGAATGAGATGAACCTCGTCGTGCAATGTATATTCAGGATGAAGAGACGGAAACCCTTTCATTCGGTTATATGCTTGGTTACATATACCAATTAGGTTTGGGGCAAGTGTGCCTGCAACTTGCCCATCGGCGCCAGAAAAGCCTCTGTTGAGACGTTGCCACAATGACGTATCTTCTAATTTTGCAATCCGAGTAGCAGACATTGAGCTATTGACCTTCCATGTTTGCGACAAATACTTCTTGAATGTTAGGAGGGAAATACAGTCGATTTACGTGACAAGATCTTAGAACTGTTTGGATGGAGAAAGCTATAGACGGCATTATATTACAATTGAATTTATAAAGTCACAATGTAATGTATCTCATGTAGGTATGTAAAAACAAGTTGCCCTTCGCTGCAAGCCAGCGGCACCGCCCCTAGCGCATTAGTGGTGCAACGCAGGCGCGGGAGTAGCCTGGGTAGGGCACCCCGGCGCAAGACCGGGGAGGGGTTCCGGGAGGGGATTGCACCCCCCCGCCAGGGGTTAGGGTATGATAGGCGTGCAGCGAATCGCCAACAACCCGGCAGATGACGGGATCAGGCGCAAGGAGCGAAAATGGCAGATAAATTGATCGAAACCGAGGTGAAGCTGTTCACGCCCGACCTGGACGCGGTCCGGGCGCGGCTGGAAACGGCGGGTGCAGCGCTGGACCAGGCGCGCGTGCACGAGCACAATATCCGCTACGAGGACGCGGGCGGCACGCTGACAGGACGGGGGATCGTGCTGCGGCTGCGGCGCGATAGGCGCGCCCGGCTGACGTACAAAGAACCGCCGTCGGGCGGCGTGAGCCTGTCGCCGGGTGTCTGGACACGCTTTGAAGCGGAAGTCACGGTCGATGACCTGGACACGATGGACGTGATTTTGCAGCGATTGGGTTTTCACCCGCATGTGGTTTATGAAAAGTACCGGACCACGTACCGCCTGGGCGATGCGGAGATCGTGCTGGACGAGATGCCGTATGGTGACTTTATCGAGGTCGAGGGCACACCAGAGGCCATCGAGTCGGCGCTGGCGGCGTTGGGCATGCAGGCTGAACCACGCCTGCTGCTGAGCTACATGGCGCTGTTCGAGCGCGTTAAGGCGGCGCTGGGCCTGGATATACACGATCTGACGTTCGCCAACTTTGAGGGCGTGGACGTGCCGCCGGAGGTATTCCACCTCACCGACCGCTGAGAGCGCGTGCCTGGATTGTGCCGGGTGGGATGGTCATGTACACTGTGGCACACATGTACGGTTGAAGCTCTTGAGGAGGTGTAATCACGATGCCGAAAAAGGTTCTGATTGCCTACGCGACCCGGTCCGGGTCAACTGCCGAAATCGCCCAGGCGATTGCAGAGGAACTCGGCGCAGGCGGCGCAGAGGTAGATGTTCACCTGACACGCGACGTCGAGGACGTCGGTGAGTATGACGCGGTGGTCTTGGGCGGGCCGGTGATCATCGGCTGGCACCGCGACGCGATGAAGTTTTTAGGGCGTCATAAACGCGCGCTGGCCGCTAAGCCGGTAGCCTATTTTATTGTGTCGCTGGAGTTCTGCCGCAGCGATACCGACCAGTTCCAGTCGATCCCGATTTTCCAGCAGCCAGCGCATGGTGAACCGCCGGCGAATCCCAATAAACTGCGGATGACGGAGAAACATAACTCGCCTGCGGGCTATCTGGCGCCGGTGCTGAAAAAAGCGCCCGCCGTCAAGCCGGTGGAGGTCGCGTTCTTTTCGGGGTATGTGGACTACAGCAAGCAAGACCTGTTCGGCTGGCTGTTTTTGAAGCTGCTGATCGGAGCCAAGGCGGGCGACTTCCGCGATTGGGGCGCGATTCGCGGCTGGGCGGCGGACCTGCGCGCAAAGCTGGGGCTGGACGCGTAAGACCGCTGTCGGCTAATCACGCCTGCATGGGGTATAGTAGAACACCGTGCAGGCATTTTTATGAATGATGAGCAAACACGATGGCCAAAGATTTAAACCAGATCAAACACGAATGGGAGCAGTCCAAACTGGCGAAAGTGCTGGACCGCTTCCCCGAACGGAAAGCGCGCTTCACCACGTCGTCGGACATCGAGCTAGAGCGCGTGTACCTGCCGGGCGCAGACTGCGACGTAGACGCCTACATGCAGCAGCTTGGCCTTCCGGGCGAGTACCCGTATACGCGCGGCGTGCAGCCGACCATGTACCGGGGGCGGCTGTGGACCATGCGCCAGTACGCGGGCTATGCCACGGCGGAAGAGTCGAACGCGCGCTACCGCTACCTGCTGGATGCCGGGCAGACCGGTTTGAGCGTGGCGTTCGACCTGCCCACCCAGATCGGCTATGACTCCGATGACCCGATGGCGCTGGGCGAAGTCGGCAAGGTGGGCGTCAGCATCCCCACCCGGCGCGACATGGCCCGGCTGTTTGAGGGCATCCCGCTCGACAAAGTCTCGACCAGCATGACGATCAACGCGCCCGCCGCGATCCTGCTGGCAATGTATATCGCGGTCGCCAAAGAGCAGGGCGTCGAGCCGTCGAAGCTGCGCGGCACGGTCCAGAACGACATCCTCAAGGAATACATCGCGCGCGGCACGTATATTTTCCCGCCCAAGCCGTCCATGCGCCTGATCACGGACCTGTTCGCCTACTGCGCGCGCGAGGTCCCGCGCTGGAACACGATCAGCATCAGCGGCTACCATATCCGCGAGGCAGGCAGCACCGCTGTGCAGGAAGTCGCCTTCACGCTGGCGAACGGGATCGCGTATGTCCAGGCGGCCATCGACGCCGGGCTGGACGTGGACGGGTTCGCGCCCCAGTTGAGTTTTTTCTTCAACGCGCACAACAACTTTTTGGAGGAGATCGCCAAGTTCCGGGCAGCGCGGCGGCTTTGGGCGCGCATCATGCGTGAGCGGTTCGGCGCGCAGGACGAGAAAAGCCTGACGCTCAAGTTCCATACGCAGACCGGCGGCAGCACGCTGACGGCTCAGCAGCCGGAGAATAATATCGTGCGCGTCACGCTGCAAGCGCTGGCGGCGGTCTTGGGCGGGACGCAAAGCCTGCACACCAACAGCATGGACGAAGCGCTGGCCCTGCCGACCGAAGCGGCGGTACAGGTCGCGCTGCGCACCCAGCAGATCATCGCCTACGAATCCGGCGTGGCCGATACGGTCGACCCGCTGGCGGGCAGCTACCTGATCGAGCACCTGACCGATACCATCGAGCGCCAGGCGTGCGAGTATATTGAGCGCATCGACGCGCTGGGCGGCGCGCTGGCGGCCATCGAGGCGGGCTTTGTGCAGGGCGAGATCAACGACGCGGCCTATGCTTACCAGCGCGCGGTCGAGAGCGGCGACCAGGTGGTGGTTGGCGTCAACAAGTTCGCTGCCGATCACGAGGGCGAGACGGCGCGCGACATCCTGCGCGTGGACCCGGCTATCGAGCAGGGCCAGCGCGATAAGCTGGCGGCGCTGCGGGCCGGGCGCGATCCCGCGAAGGTCAGTGAACTGCTCGGTCACCTGGAAACTGCCGCCAAAGGCAGCGATAACCTGATGCCGCTGTTGATCACCTGCGTGGAGCACGACATCACGCTGGGCGAAATCTGCGGCGTGCTGCGCGGCGTGTTCGGTGAATACCGCCCCCAGGTGACGATCTAGCGGTTAGGGGGAAGGGGGAACCCCATGCAGCGCAGGGCACAATGGTGGTGGGTTGCATTTGTGATCAGTGGGGCGGTGTTGTTTGGCGCGGCGCTGCTGGAGATCAACCGGGTGGCGCTGGCCGTGCTCAACGTGGTGTATACGATCACCATCCTGCTGTCGCCCCTGCCGGAGCGGTTAATGGCGCTGGTGAAACGGTGGCCGCGCCCGGTGCAGGTGACGGCGCTGGTGGTGTGGGTGATCACGTTTGCCGCGCTGATTCTGTCGATCACCAACCTGACCGGCGTCGACCCGGAATACTTCGGCGTCTCGCTGGCGCTGATCCTGTCGGGGGTGTTCCTGGCGGTTGTGAGCCGGTAGGGACGGCGCTTGTTTTGCCCAGCCCGTTCCGACAATTTTACTATTATCCCTCGCCTGTCGTTTTTTGTGAATTCCCCTACAATAAGGCCAACCGATCGTTGGCTGTTACAACATGCCAGGCAATGATCCCCGACAGCCGGAGTAGAGAGAGATAATCCAATATGGGATTCCTGTCAGGATTTTTCAAGAAAGAACCGGAGATCGACATTAACAACATCGACCAGGCGCTCCAGCAGGCGTTTACGCTGGGTGAAGCGAAAGATGCTGCGAACCGCCAGCAGGCGATCAAAATCTACCGCGCTATTGTCGACGCTCACCCTGAGCACTATACGGCCTGGTACAACCTGGGCGTGATCCAGTCGCGCGGTGACAACCTGGCGGCGGCAGTGGATGCTTTCGCGCGGGCGCAGGCTGACCCCGACCTGGAAATCGGTGCCGCGTTTGCGCGGTTGTGGCTGATGATCAAGGCTGGTAAAGAGGTGCCGGATTCCTCATTCCCGCCCGAATTCCGGGGAGAAAACCGGGGCGCGCTGGGCGTTCAGGGGCCATGCCATAATGCCGCCAACGAACTGCGCAATCGTGGATATGATTGCACGGTAGAGGGCGAAGGCAAAAGCGCTACGATCATCGTCGATGCCGATGGGAAGCAGTATAAGATCGCGCTGAATGACTTTATGGGTATGCTGATGAAGAACATCTACCGGGTAGATGGGGACACGAGCACAAGCCTGGGCGATATCAAGGTGTTGAGTGAAGTCGAGCAGATGTTGATGCGGCTGAAACTGAACGACGTGCCGCCCGTACAGGCCCCGGTAGGCGGTGCGCTCGACAGCACGACATACCAGCAGCTTCGCGCCGATGCCCAGCGCAAGACCGGCCCGCATGGCTGGGTGCGTGAGGGGCTGTCGTTTGCGGAAGTGGCCGAAAAGCAGGCCAAAGAAGCAGCCGAACGGGGCGTTCACCACGTACAGATCATGAGCCTGGACAGTATCGCGCAAAGCAATTGCAGCCCTGCGTCGTGCATGGTAGCCGTGCTGGATGGCGAGCCGTCATTGCTGGCGGTGTTGGGCAGTATTGACCCGGCGCACATCCCCATGATCAAGCGGGCAGTGGAAGGCGGCGCTACCTTGCTGCGAGGGGAGTTTTTCTCCATGCCGACCTACCCGATCATTCATCTCGGCGTGGGTGTGCCGGTTGCCTCGATGGGGCAGGATCGCTTCCAGGTGTCCATTGTGGAAAGCGCGACGAATTTTGCAGAGGCGAACTTTCAAGATTGGGTAGTCGCCATCGAAGCGCGCAAGCAAACGATGATGCACGTCTTTGATCCGTCCTTCAAGCTGATCGCGAGCGGCCCGAAAAAGCTGGACCCTGAGATCGTGCAGGGCATTGTGGATGCGGTCAACCAGGCGAACGCGGCGTTCCAGACCATCCCGCCGACGTCGTTGGATCTGAAACAGGCGATGCACGCCTTTTTCGAGAAATACCCGGACCCGTTCATCTGGAGCGAATAGGGCACCACACGCGTGTGAAAAGCGCGCTCCTCCTGTTCGGGCGGGGCGCGTTTTGGTTTATAATGAAGGCATCGGCAAACGGCTGGTTGGAGACGGATACCATGTACATCGCGTGCCCCAAGTGCGATTGGCGACCGCCGCCGGATACGCTGTGGACGTGTTCGTGCGGCTGTAGCTGGCACACGTTCTACACGCACGGTGTCTGCCCGGAGTGTGGCCGGGTGTGGAAGGAAACGCAGTGCAGTACCATGTATGGCTGCGGTGCGTGGTCCGATCATGAGGACTGGTACCACGACGAAAGCGACCTCACCGTCGAAGAATACATCGCCAACCCGCAGCGCATCCAGATCGATGTGCCGGTTACCGGTCCCACCCCGGACGCTGATCGCTGATCACGCGCTTCTGTTTGGACCTCGGCACCCCGTGGGCTATAATGCCCTCGCATGTCAACTACACCGGATTACAAACACCGCAGACCGTGGAGCCTGCGCATTTTTTGCCTGATCACTGCCGGGATCGGAGCCTATAACCTGCTGCTGGTATGGGATCATGTTCACCGCGCCGGATACTACCGCGACCTGGGTGTATCCTACCCGCCCCTGGGACGCGCCGCGTGGGCGCTGGTATGGGGCGTGCTGCTGCTGGGGTTGGACGCGGGATTGTGGCGGCGGCAGCGGTGGGCGCGCCGCTGGATTCTGATCGCCCTGAGCAACTACGGCGTCTTTGGCGTGTTATGGTTGAGTGTATATGCCCGATCGGATTTTGGCCGGGGTCGCATCGGTTTTCAGGCGGCGCTGACGGCGCTGCTGGTGATCCTGGCGTGGTGGTTCATGCACTGGCGGCGGATTCGCGCGGTATTCGAGCGCACAGCCGACACCTCCGCCGGATCGGACGCGTCGCCCGTCGAGCGGTCTGAGACAGTTTTGGAGAAACAACCGTATGAGCAACAGCGATCCCAAGATCGAACAGCTTAACCAGATGCGCTTGCGCAGCGCGGCAGGCGGCGGGACCCGGCGCGTCGAAAAGCAGCACCAGGACGGAAAACTGACGGCGCACGAACGGCTCGACCTGCTGCTGGACCCCGGCAGCTTCCGCGAGATCGATTGCTTTGTGGTGCACCGCGAACGGAACTTCGGGATGGATCACCCCGACCGGCAGTACCTGGGCGACAGTGTGGTAACTGGCTGGGGCACGATCAACGGGCGGCTGGTGTATGTTTATGCGCAGGATTTCACGGTGATGGGTGGATCGCTGAGCGAAGCGCACGCCGATAAAATCTGCAAGGTCATGGACATGGCGATGAAAAACGGTGCGCCGATCATCGGCCTGAACGACTCCGGCGGGGCGCGCATTCAAGAAGGTGTCGCCAGCCTGGCGGGGTATGGCAGCATCTTTTTGCGCAATACGATGGCAAGCGGCGTCGTGCCGCAGATCAGCGTGATCATGGGGCCGTGCGCGGGCGGTGCGGTGTACAGCCCGGCGCTGACCGATTTTGTCTTTATGGTCAAGGACACGTCGTATATGTTTGTGACCGGCCCGGAAGTGGTGCGCGCGGTCACGCACGAGGACGTGACGTTTGAGGAACTGGGCGGCGCGATGACGCACAGCGCTACCAGCGGCGTGAGCCATGTTGTGGCCAACACCGAGGAAGACACGCTGTTTTTGGTGCGCGAAATCCTCAGCTACATGCCGCAGAACAACATGGAAGATTCGCCCTTTGAGCCGACGAAGGACGACCCGCTGCGTACCGAGGACGAACTGAACAACATCATCCCCGACGATCCGAGCAAGCCGTATGACGTCAAGGTGATCGTCAAGCTGGTCGCGGACGAGGGGCGCTTTTTTGAGGTGCACGAGCATTTCGCCCAGAACATCGTGGTTGGCTTTGCGCGGCTGGGCGGGCACAGCGTCGGGATCGTGGCGAACCAGCCTGCCGTGCTGGCGGGCGTGCTGGACGTGAACGCCAGCGAGAAGGCCGCGCGCTTTATCCGCTTCTGTGATGCGTTCAATATCCCGATCATCACGTTTGTGGACGTGCCCGGCTTTATGCCCGGCACACAGCAGGAGCACGGCGGCATTATCCGCTCCGGCGCCAAGCTGGTTTATGCCTACTGCGAGGCGACGGTGCCCAAGATCACGATCATGACGCGCAAAGCATACGGCGGCGCGTATATTGTCATGAACAGCCGGAACATTCGCAGCGACCTGAGCTTTGCCTGGCCGTCGGCGGAGATCGCGGTTATGGGGCCGGACGGCGCGGTGAACATCATCTTCCGGCGTGAGCTGGCCGAGGCCGAAGACCCGGATACCCGCAGAACCGAGCTGGTGCAGGAATACCGCGACCGCTTCGCCAATCCCTATGTAGCAGCGCAGCGCGGCTTTATCGATGACGTGATCGTGCCATCGGAGACGCGCCCGCGCCTGATCAATGCGCTGGAAATGCTGCAAAACAAGCGCGATGCCAACCCGCCCAAGAAACACGGCAACTGCCCGCTGTAGGATGGTGTGGGAGGAGCGAACCGCTAATGTCCGAAGATTACACCGATCCCGCACCGATATACCTGGATGATTCGCCGCGCTGGCCGACCGGACTCATCACGCTGATCGGCTTGCTGATCGGGACGTTGGCCGGGTTGGTACTGGGGCATGTGCCGATTGGCACGGCGGCAGGGCTGGCGGTTGGCGTGGGGATCGATTCGCTGCTGAACAACTGGCTCAACGGGGATGAAGGCTGAACAGCCGGTAGATAGCCCGTTAGGTACCGGCTCGAAGCAATGATGTGTGGAAAGGAAACACGGTGAGCAAGGCGCGGGATAAGCGGCAACAAACGCCTGACACACCTGGAACAGATACGGCGACCGGCCCCGAACCGGCAGCGGCGGCTGCGGATCAGGAAACAGCCGTGCCCGCCGAGGTGAAGCAACCGCCCGCCGGGCGTGACACGGTTAAACCGCAGACACCGGCTAAATCGGCGCCCTCGAATCGCTGGCTGGTAGCACAGGCAACGGCGACTCTGGAATCGGTTGCTGCCCAGAATTACGTATGTTACAGCGGCGGGCCGGTGCCGCGCTACCCGGTGCAGTCAGCAGCGACCCCGCGAAGCGATCCGGCAGTGCTGTGTGTGGAACTGCGCCTGTGTGATGCGCAGGCGCAGATACGGCTGGCGATCCTGGACCAGCAGTTGACTAACCGGGAAAGCACGGCGCAGCAGTCGGTCTGGATCGGCTACAATAACACGCGGCAGGTGCAGATTGTCTGGATATGGGACTTTTACCGCATTCAGAGCCATCTCGCGCTGCGGGCGGCGCTGCCCCCGGTTGATAGCCCGGCAGGTGCTACGACGCGGCAGGCGATGCTCGACACCCTGCGCGCCCTGGCACCGGGCGATTTGATGTGCATTGATGTGCAGTCCCCGTGCGGCGCGATTCACCAGCAGCACACGCTGGCACAGGCAGCGGTCGAGTGGACACCGGCGAATCAGCCGCCAGTTGGTGGTGATCGGTGATTGGTCGCCAACCGGGCAGCATGTAACGTGTAGGGGCAGCGAGCGTTGGCCTCACCCCCTGGCCCCCTCTCTCCATTGGCAATAGAGAGGGGGAAATAAGCGGCGAAAGGGTGTGATCCCGCGTGCACGCTCCCCTTTTCCCCTCTATAGCTCTGCTGGAGAGGGGAGAAGGGGCTGGGGGATGAGAGGTGAGGCCAATTCAAAACAGTTCTTTCTTGGGCAACAACCAAGCCGACATAAGGACTCAGTAACCAGGAAACGGAAACTCACAAAGCGAGTAGGGCATGGCCGAAACGACCCTGATCAAAAAGGTGTTGATCGCCAATCGCGGCGAGATCGCGGTGCGCGTGATCCGCGCCTGCCGCGAGTTGGGCGGCATCGACGTGGTGGCGGTGTATTCTGATGCGGACCGCGAGGCGCTGCACGTGCGCTACGCGGACGAGGTGTATCCTATCGGCGCGGCAGCCCCGCGCGCCAGCTACCTGAACATCGAGCGGCTGATCGCGGTAGCCAGACGGTCCGGCGCAGATGCGATCCATCCCGGCTACGGCTTCTTGAGCGAGCGCGCCGAGTTTGCGCAGGCGTGCCAGGACGAGGGCATTATCTTCATCGGCCCGCCGCCGGATGCTATCGCGCGCATGGGCGACAAGCTCAAAGCCCGCGCGTTGATGCAGCAGGCGGGTGTGCCGGTTGTGCCGGGCACCGAGCCGGGCCTGGATGACGAGTCGTTGCGGCGCGCAGCAGGCCAGATCGGCTACCCGCTGGTGGTCAAGGCGGCGGCGGGCGGCGGCGGTAAAGGGATGCGTATCGTGCGCGAGCCATCCCAGTTTGAACCGGCATTACAGGCGGCGCACCGCGAAGCCGAAGCGGCTTTTGGCGACGGTACTGTCTACCTGGAAAAGCTGATCGAGGGCGCGCGGCACATCGAATTTCAAATCCTGGCCGACCTGCATGGCAACACGATCCACCTGGGCGAGCGTGAATGCAGCATTCAGCGCCGTCATCAAAAGCTGTTCGAGGAATCGCCCAGTTCCTTCATGGATGATGATCTACGCGCGCGCATGGGCGCCGTGGCGATCCGCGCAGCGCAGGCGGTGGACTACGTCAACGCCGGTACGGTTGAATTCCTGGTCGATCCCGACAAAAACTTCTACTTTCTGGAGATGAACACCCGTTTGCAGGTTGAGCACCCGGTCACCGAGCTGGTAACGGGCGTTGACCTGGTCAAGGAGCAGATACGCATCGCGCGCGGGCGCAAGATGGGGCCGGAAGACGGTGTAACGCTCAAGGGGTGGGCGGTCGAGTGCCGGATCAATGCCGAAGACCCGTACAATAACTTTTTGCCGTCGGTCGGGCAGGTAACGGTCCATATCGCGCCGACCGGGCCGGGCGTCCGGCTGGACAGCGGCATTTACGCCGGGTACGAGGTGACGCCCTATTACGACTCGCTGCTGGCCAAGCTGATCGCATGGGGCGAGACGCGCGGCGAGGCGGTGCTGCGGATGCGGCGCGCCCTGGCCGAGTACAAGATCATGGGCTTGAAGACCAACCTGCCATTTCACCAGAAGTTGATGGACAGCACGCGCTTTCAGGCCGGGCGTATCCATACCAGTTTTGCCGAGGAATTTATGATCATGCGCGACGAGGACGCCAATACCGACCGGGCCGAGGTGGCCGCGATCCTGGCGACACTGGTCGAGCACCAGCAGCGCCAGCAGTCCTCGCAGATCGTGGCGCGGCCCAAGCGCGACGTGTCGAACTGGAAATGGTTCAGCCGTTGGGAGCGTATGAGCCGGTAAGAAAAAAAACGGAAACCGGAAACGAGAACACATGACCCAACCAACCATCATCAAACGTTTGCTCAACCTGAATACGCTGTTGGTCTTTGGCGTGGTGGCGGTGATCCTGCGGCTGACCGATGGTGATGATGTCGCCATTTTTGCCGCGTCGGCGCTGGCGATCATCCCGCTGGCCGGGCTGATCGGCATGGCTACCGAGGAGATCGCCAGCCGGACCGGGCCGCAGATCGGCGGGCTGTTGAACGCCACGCTTGGCAACGCGGCAGAACTGATCATCACCATCTTTGCGCTGCGCGAAGGGCTGCTCGAACTGGTGCGCGCCTCGATCATCGGCTCGGTGCTGGGCAACCTGCTGCTGGTGATGGGATTGGCGATCTTGCTGGGCGGGCTGAAAAACGGCCTGCAAACCTTCGACCGGCGGCGCGCCACCATGAACGCCACGCTGTTGATCCTGTCGTTTATGGCGCTGGCGATCCCGTCCTTGTTTGATGTGACGTTTGTCGAAAACAGGGAGTTCGAGTCGGAACTGCTGCTCAGCGAGGGGATCGCGTTGGTCCTGATCGCATTGTACGCAGCCAACGTGATGTATTCGCTGCTGGTCACACATCCCGGCGACGAACCTGCCGAAGATATGCACCACCACGATCCGCAGTGGTCCACGCAGATGGCGCTGGGTGTGCTGGCTTTTGCGACGGTCGGTATTGTGTTCATGTCGGAATTCCTGGTCGGCACGGTCGAGCCGGTGGTTGAAGAACTTGGCTGGAGCGAGTTGTTTGTCGGCGTGATCATCGTGCCGATCATCGGCAACGTGGCCGAGCACCTGGTCGCGGTGCAGGCGGCGATCAAAAATCAGATGGAACTCGCCGTCAGCATCGCGCTGGGTTCAAGCTTGCAGATCGCGCTGTTTGTCGCGCCGGTGTTGGTCTTTATCAGCCTGCTGTTTGAGGACAAGCTGATCCTGGCTTTCACGCTGCCGGAGATCATCGCGCTGGCGGCGGCGTCCTATGTTACGGCGCTGGTGGCCGAAGACGGCGAATCGAACTGGTTCGAGGGCTTGATGCTGCTGGCCGTGTATTTGATCGTGGCGCTGGCGTTTTTCCTGCTGCCGGAGTAGAGTCTGCCCCTTGCGCCGGAAATTGCGCAGGATTCATATCAGGCGGTGTCCGCATCGCTCTATCGTAATAATCTACAAGGAGTATTGGATGAACCTCATACGCCGTAGTGCTGTCGTCGTCGTCGCGTTGATCGTCGTGCTGGCGGCAGGTAGCGCAGGCGCTGCGCCTGTCACGCTGGATTCGGAAACCATCCGGCAGGAAGGCGCATTGACGCCGGAAGATATTTGTGCGCAGGCGCTGGAAGACCTGCCAGAACCCGAAACACGCGAGTTTGAGCAAGCCGAGGACGTACTGCAAGAAGGCGTAGACTATTGGGCGGTGCTGTGTACGGCGCGCGGGCCGGTCTACCTGGACCTGTTCGAAGCCGAAGCGCCGCAGACGGTCAACAACTTCGTGTTCCTGGCGCAGGAACACTATTACGACAGCATCACGTTTCACCGCGTGCTGCCGGGTTTCATGGCGCAGGGGGGAGATCCAACCGGCACCGGCTCTGGGGGACCGGGCTATATATTTGATGACGAGACGGATAACGGCCTGATATTTGACGAGGCCGGGCTGCTGGCGATGGCTAACGCCGGGGAGAATACCAACGGCAGCCAGTTTTTTATCACGTATGTCAAGACATCCTGGCTGGACGGCGCGCACACGGTCTTTGGGCGCGTGTACCAGGGGATCGAGGCTGCCGAACTGCTCAAGCCGCGTGACCCTGCCCAGGGAGTGCTGTTTGACGGTGACGCGCTGGACACGGTCGTGATCGTCGAGGACCCGGCGTTGGTGGATGCCGTGCCCGACGGTCCGCCGGGCATAGACCACCTGCAAGCGCTGCTCGAAATCGCGGTCGTCGGCCAGTTGAACACCCTGTTTTCGGTTGTTGATGAGGTTTCGCATGTCTACGACCTGGATGCGGAAGCCGAATCCTGGGCCGGGCAGGGCGGCGACGACCTGGTAGCTTACATGCAGGATTATCTGGTTGAAAAGGGCTTCCTGGGTACGGCTGCCGTCTGGCTGCTGGCCGAATGCCCGGAAAATCCCGAAGACCTGCCGCTGTGGGCGGTTGGCTTCCAGGTATCGGATTATGGCGCGGCGGGCGCGGCTGAGGGCGTGATCAACGACGACGCGCGCGCGGATATGCTGGTGGAGACCGGCGCCTACGAAAGCTACAGCACCCCGTCGACGATGAGCGGGCGCATCTATCGTGTGCCGGTTGAAGATGGCTTTTGCGGGCCGGACGGCGTGAACTACCGCTATGAGCTGCCCTATGGCCGCTACGTGGTGACGTTTGACACGGTGCTGGACAACGCGGTTATCAGCGACCCGGTGGAAGTGGAACAGCTTCTTGGCTATGTCGCCAACGACCTGTTTTTGTCGTCGATCAGCGGCGCGCTGGATCGCGGTAATGCGGCGGTGCTGGCGGAGTAGGCCCGGCATTCAGCATTGTGATCGTTTCAGTGGTGTCGTGATCATGTAGGGGCAAGCCGGTGGGTTGCCCTGGGCGACTCACCGAGTCGCCCCTACACACCAACCGTTTATTTCCGGCCAACTGCCAGGCGCTATCGGACGGAGCGCGTATGAAATACCAGACGATTGTGAACGAGCAGGAATTCGACATTGAGATCAACGAGGACGGACGCATCCTGGTGAACGGACAGGCGCGGGCGATTGACTTTCGCGTGCTGCGCCAGGGCGAACTGTACTCGCTGCTGGTTGATAACGCCAGCTATGAAGGCGTGGTCGAGGAGCGCGACGACCTGTACCATGTGCTGATGTCCGGCGATATGTACGAGGTCAAAGTCACGGACGAGCGCAGCCGCCGGTTGGAAAGCGCGTTCATGGCGTTTGGCGATACGTCCGGCGAGGTGTCGATCCGCGCGCCGATGCCCGGCCTGATCACGCGCGTGCCGGTCGAGGAAGGCCAGCCGGTCACCAAGGGCGAGACGGTTGTGATCCTCGAATCGATGAAGATGGAAAACGAGTTAAAGTCGCCGCGTGATGGCACGGTTCGCCGCGTCAAGGTGGCGGAGGGTGACAACGTCGAACAAAACAAGCTGCTTGTCACGATCTCGTAGGTTAAGCGCGGGGCAGGTGCGCCCCAAATAACGGTATAATGGCGCCGCAAGGGGCGGTAATGCTCCGGCGCGGTTGGTTTCCGGTCGTTACCTGTCGGGCGACCGGGCTTTTTGTTGACAGGTGAGGGTATGCGCACAGAGCACATATACAGGCGTTGGAACGGCTGGATCATGTGGTTGCTGGATGGGCTGTGGCTGGCCGGGCTGGTGATCTACGTGCTGGCCGGGTATGACGACGTGCCGTTTCATGGCGACGAGTCCAGCCTGATCAGCATGAGCCGCGATTACCATACCCTGGTGCTGGTCGGCGAGACTGACCCCCTGCTGTACACCGACACGCCGGATAACCCGGCAGAGCAAGAACTCCGCATCCTGAACGGCACGGTCGGCAAGATGGCGATGGGCCTGGCCTGGGACTTGGCCGGGTACACGGTGGACGACATCAACGAGCCGTGGGTCTGGGAATGGACATTGGAGCAAAACCGGGCGCTCGGCCACCTGCCCGGTGACGGTCTGCTGAAGGCGGCGCGGCTGTCATCAGCGCTGCTGCTGGCGCTCAGCGTGGTGATCGTTTTCAGCATTGCGCAGCAGGCGGCGGGCAGCCGGTGGGCAGCCTGGGCGGCCAGCCTGATCTATGCCACGACACCGGCGGTGCTGCTCGGCGGGCGGCGGGCGATGATGGACGGCGCGCTGCTGTGTTTTTCCGCGCTGACGATCTGGGCCGCTTTGCGGCTGGTGCGTCTACCAGAAAATGAACTCCGGCGCGGGACGCTGATCGTATGGGCGCTGGCGCTGGGTGCGCTGTGCGGTTTTATGCTCGCAGGCGTGGCCAGCGGCGGTGTGCAGACGGTCGAAGACAACGCGGCGATCATGCTGCTGTGTATTTCCGTGCTGCTGATCCTGGCGGTGCTGCGCGCATGGCGCATCCAGGAACCCGGATCCCGGTTCAGGGCGCAGGACTGGTGGTGGGCGGCTCTCAGCGTGGCAAGCGGCAGCGCGGTCGCCAGCAAACACAACGGGGGGATCGTGGTGCTGGCTGCCTTCCTGGCAGTACTTGCTGCGCCGCTGGTCCAACACCGAGGAGCCGATAATCCGGTCGATTTCCACCGGTTCGCCGGGCGAATCTTGCGGCTGGTTGAAGCGGGCCTGTGGGCGGTGCTTGTCTTCCTGGCGTGGAACCCGGCGTGGTGGGCAAACCCGTTCCAGATGCCGGAGATTGTATGGGACGCGCGCACGAGCCTGCTGGATGTGCAGGTAGCCTGGTACGGCGGCTATGACGGGCTGGACGAGCGGATCGAGGGCCTGATCGACCAGGCGTTTTTTGCCCCGCCGCAGTATTACGAGGTGGCCGCGTGGCAAGACTACGTTGGCGACCAGATCGAGACCTACCGTGCGTCCGGGCTGGCCGGGCAAGACACAGGCACGATCTGGAGCGCGGCGCTGATCGCGGCGTGCGCCGCCGGGCTGGTCGATCTGCTGCGGCGCTGGCGAGACGGTCCCGCGCTGGTGGTGCTGTTATGGTTGAGCGTGACGGCGCTGGCCCTGCTGATCACGGTGCCGCTGGCCTGGCAGCGCTATTATTTGCCGCTGTACGCGCCGCTGGCGGTGGTGTGCGGCGTAGGCGTGTGGCGGATCGCGCGGGTGGGCTGGGGCGTGGGAAGACAGCATGGCTGACTGGTTCGAACCGACGATAACCCTCTTGCCGCTGGCAGCGTGGATGTTCCTGGGCGTGGGTGTACCCTGGGCGCTGGCGCTGCTGCCGCGCGATCTGTGGCGCGAGCGTATCACTGTGATCGCGGTCGGCATGGCGCTGGGACCGCTTGGCTTCACGGCGTGGATGTTTGTGCTCGGCACATGGGGCCGGATCACGCTCGCCGGGACGCTGGCGGGCAGTGTGATCGTGGCGGGCGTGGGTGCGGCGCTGGCGCTTATCCGGCGGCGCAGGCAGGCACCATCACCCGCACCACCCACTCGCGAGCGGGTGAGCGCCGTCGAATGGCTGCTGATCATCGGGATCGGGCTGATCCTGCTGGTCAACGTGCTGGCGGCGGCTTACTGGCCCTTCCTGTTCTACGATACGCAGTGGGTGTACGGCTACAATGGGCGTATCTTCACGCTGCAAGAAGCCATCCCCGACGAGATGGGCTATTACCCGCAGTTGGTCCCGCTCGCCTATACGGCCATGCAGCAGGCGTGGGGCGGTATCAATGACCATGCGGCGCGGGTGATCGTGCCCTGGTTCAACGTGGGTATGGCGCTGATGGCTTACGTCCTGGGCCGCCGGGTCTTCGGATCGCGGCGCGTCGGGCTGCTGACGGCGGGGGTGTGGCTGCTGTACCCGCATGTTGCGGCGTGGTACGGGACCGGTGACCTGGAAATCCCCCTGACGCTGTACATGACGGGCGCGGCGGTCTTTTTTATCGACGCATGGCGCACGGATGATGCGCAGCGCGCGGTATTGAGCGGCGTGCTGCTGGCGGGCGCGCTGTGGACCAAGCCGACCGGCGGCGCGCTGGCGCTGGGCGTGATCCTGGCGGTGGCCGGGTGGGGCGTGATCACGCGCTTAGAGTGGTCGCGCTTCTGGCCAAAGCTGCGCACCGCCCTGATCACCGGGCTGGCGTGCGCGCCGCTGGGCGGGATGTGGTACGTCCGCAACCTGGCGCTAGGCCACGAAGCGGTGACCTTCCCGGCGGACTACTGGCACGACTTCGCGCAGCGCTCCGGGCAGGAGTTCGGCTGGCCGCTGCTGATCGCGGCGCTGGCGGCGGGGGGCTTGGTGTGGCGCTGGCGGCGCGCGGATGCCCCGTTCCGGCGGGCGCTGCTGCCCCTGATCGCGCTGGTTATCCTGTTGATCGCCACCCTGCCCAGCGCGGTCCAGTTCGACGTGATTTTGAAGGACGATAACCTGTGGCGCTGGCTGCGCGGCGACCTGACATTCGCGCGGCGGCTGGAACCACCCGAATACGCCCTGATCGCGCTCGGTTTTTCGCTGCTGGTCTGGGCCGGGCGCGGCATCTGGCAGGGCTGGCATAAAACGCAGCGCGAGACGGTCGGGCTGATCTGGGCGCTGGCGCTGCCGTATGGCGTGGTGTGGTTTTGGAACTTTTCGTACCACTACCGGCTGAGCTTTGCCATCGTGCCGCTGATGGCCGTGCAGGTCGCCGCGCTGATCGATGCATGGGTCTGGCCCTGGCTGGCTGCGTCACGGGCGAGACGCTGGATCGGGACGGGACTGGTCGCCGCGCTGATGGTGCCGCCGCTGGCTGCCGGGTTAGAGCATACAGTGCCCCACTGGCGGAACGGCGATCTGCCGGACGACACGGCCAAGTATGACACCGGCAACCCCTCGCTGATGACGGTCGTACACATGCTGGAAGATTACGCCGCCGAACACGGGCAGCCGGTGGTCGCCGCGCCGGGCGAGGACCGCCTGCCGTTTTTCTTCCCGGCCTGGGACATTCGCAACAGCCGCGAGCCGGGCGATCTGCCCACGCTGCCGGAAGACCTGGCGGGCGTGGACGTGTACATTGGCGGGTCGGTGCCCACCTTTTTGATGCGGAACGCCGGTGTCTATCCCAATCCACTGCTCGCCCACGAAGCGGTTGCCGCCCGCTACCACGCGCTGGCCGTGCCCGCCGCCGACGGCACG
This sequence comes from Anaerolineae bacterium, assembly GCA_016926875.1. Lineage (GTDB taxonomy): Bacteria > Chloroflexota > Anaerolineae > Aggregatilineales > Aggregatilineaceae > JAFGNU01. Next base: position 58,625 of record JAFGNU010000060.1, read on the forward strand.
CGCTGGCCGACGGTGCTGCAACCGATCCCGCTCAGCCCGGACGGGTCGCTGGCGCTGGACGACGGCATCTACCGCTACACGGCCTACACCGTCCACCTGGACGCACGCGAGACGCCGATGCAGCCGGGCGCGCGGCGTGACGACGAGGTGATCATCGGCGGGTTTGCGCAGCTTATCGGCCATGACGTGATCAGCCTGGACTGGCAGCGCGGCAGCACGATGTTCCTGACGCTCTATTGGCGGCCCACCGGCGCGGCTCCCGCGTCACACGATTTTTGCGTGTACATTCACCTGCTGGATACAAACGGCGAGCGCGTCGTTGGCTGGGATGGCGCGCCGCTGCAAGGGTTGTATCCCACCTCGTACTGGACGCCGGGCGAATCGCTGCTCGATTACTGGGTGCTGGACATCACGAAAGAACTGCCGCCCGGCCCGGTCAGCTTACGCATCGGCCTGTACGACCCGGTGACGGGCGAACGGCTGCCGGTGGTGATCGACGGTGCCCCGGCGGGCGATGGATTGACGATTGATACGCGGATCACAATCCGCTGACATACGTGTAAGGGCGATCCGGTGAGGTGCCTGGGCAGGTGCCGGATCGCCCTTGTGCTTGTATGTCGTGCGGAAAGGAGAAGAAATGTCTTACAACACGGAAACTGCCAGCGCCAGGTCGCGCCGCACCTCGTCGCGCAGGAAATGATCCCACATTTCCGGGAATTTGCCCAGTAGCAGGTTCTTTTCAACCGACTTGGCATCCAGATAACCGGACACGCCGCTGATGTCCGGGCGCATAAACTGCGGGACGCCGCTGAGCTTTTCCCGGTGCTGGTCGACAAATTCACGCAGTATCTCGATAGCAACCACCGTGTCATTCAGATCGCCCAGGTGATCTTGCATGGTCTTCGTTTCATCGATCACCTGCTTGATTTCTGGCCCCAACACTTCCCGGAAGAATTCCAGCGTATAACGCAGGCGCTTGAAGTCGATGCGCAGCGCGTGCAGCGTGGGCAGGTCGGCGTTGTCCATGACGGTTTCGTAGGCGCGCACCTGCTCAAAGCGCTCGTAGATCAGGCGGGGCGCGATGTGCCGCACCTGGAAGGCGACGGCTTCGGCGGGATCGGGCATCGAGCTTGCGCCTTCGCCGGGCGTGACCAGGAAGGCGTGGAAGTGACTCACGAACCGGCTGAAGCGCTTGCTGTCCAGTTCGGCAACCAGGCTGCGCCGGGACTTTTTGATCCCATTGTTCCACTCGTTGAACAAGGGTGTGAGGTTGGTATCCGGGTGGTCTGCCAGGTAGCGCTCGGCTTTTTCCATAAAAACGTCGAGATCGCGCACTCTGCCCAGCGACTTTGCCACGCGGCGCAGTTCTTTGCGATAGGGCCGGGTCGCTTTGCGGTCAAAAAACGGGCCAAACAGCCGGAAGGCGCTCCGCATCCGGCGGGTGGCGACGCGCATATCGTGCACCGCTTCGATGTCTTTACCCAGGCGGCTGCCCGGTTCGTTTAACAGCATCCGCTCGAAGTGGAACAACAGCGCCTTGCGCCCGGCTTCGGCCATCGGGTCGTCGGGGTGCATCCCGATCTCGTCCTGGAGAGTCAGGGGCAGGCGCGGCCCGTCGATGCCGGGCAAGGGAACGATCTCCAGCGGCGGTTTTGGTTCCGGCAGGGTGGGCTGTTCCAGTTCGGGTGGCGGCTCAGGTTTTTGTTTTTTAGCCGGGGCTTTGCGCTTTTTACCGTCGTCTCTCGCCTTGACCGGCTCGGCGGCCTCAAGGGTATCAACCGGTGGGGGTTCTGCTGGCGGGACTGCATCTGGCAGATCGGGAAAAATGCCTAAGCGCTCATCACGCCAGACGCGCCGCCAGTACCGCACCTGCCCTGTGCTCAGCGATACGGCTTCGGCGATCTCGGCGGTGCCGGTGCCCTCTGCGCTCAGCAGGATGATCTGCGCGCGCCGCGCTTCCGGGGGATCACCGTGATCACGGATGTCAAGTAGGATGGTGCGTTCTCTGTCGGAGAGGTTATAGGGCATAATAGGTTTGTCCTTTGCCGGGTGGGCTGCTGCACACGCCTATAGTGTAGCATATTTTAAAATACGCGAGTGTTGAACAAACAGGATAAAATGGACGGCCAGTCACGGAAAGGAGCATGAGAGCATGGCCGGTTATCCAGGCGATCACACGGCGATGGTGGCCCTGCTGAACGGGCTGCTGGTTGGGGCCGGGCAGATGATGGACACGGTGGGCGAGTGGGCCGAACGGCTGCTGGTCGATAACCCGGCGCCGCTGGTTGTGCAGTTTGTTGACCAGTTGGATGATGAATGGCTCGACGCGGTGCCACCGGACTCGCTGTGCGAAACCGTGGCCGCGCAGGTGCGCCGCCGGATGTCGAGCTGGCATCCCGGCTGGCCGCATTTATGGGCGCACGTGCTGCGCGTGACCGGGATTACGCTGGCGCTGGCCGAAGACGAAGCCGTTGATCCCGCGTTGGGCTACCTGGTGGGCATCTGCCATGACGTGACCAAGCTGGACGAGTTCCGCACGGGCGAGCCGCACGAAGAAACCGGCGCCGATTTTGTAGGTGACGTGCTGCGCGAGCGGCTGCCTGCTGCATCGATCCAGGCGATCCAGGCGGCGATTTTGAAGGAAGGCGACGATACATTGGCCGACATCCTGCACGACGCGGACAAGCTCGACAAGATCGGCGCGGCGGGCGTGGTCCGGCGGGTCTCGGTGGCGACGCGCCCCGGCTGGCTGATCACGGCGCTGTGGCGGGTGGGCGACGACCTGGCGCGCTTTTCATCCATGCACTTCGACCGCAGCCGCGACCTGGCGGACAGCAAGCGGGATTTTCTGGCGTGGTTTTTGCCGCTGGCCGAGGACGCCGCGCACAGCGTGTGAAAGATATGGCGCACATCATCTCCAACGCCGTTGATCGATCAGGCGAAAAGGCAGCCTGGAAATCGAAGAGGGTGACGAGTTCAAATGCTTTCTTCAGGGGATATTGAACGAGTGCCACACGACAGCCTATCCCGCGATGGTCGAGGATTGAGGTGATCGACAAAACTGATCCCCCTCAACGGCCTGACAAGATCGCTCACTCCTGATACAACGCACGCACCTCGGCGGGCGAAAGGGCACGGTCATACAGGCGCACATCGTCGATTGCGCCCTCAAAAGGGAACATAAACAGGCCCTGCGCTCGGTGGGCGCCGATAGTCGTTAGGGGATGTGCAGGATTCTCGTAGACGGGCAGCGATGATACCTCGTTCTCGGCCATCAACTGGCCGTTGAGGTAGAGGAACACACGGTCCGGCTCACGCGTGACAGTGTACAGCATCCACTCGTGGGTGACGCCAAAATCGTATTGCAAGCCGTTGTAATGATAGTCCGTGCCGATAAAGCTCATCCGCAAGGATGGCGGGCCGTTACAATCAGCGTTTTCGTTCAGTGAGACGCTCATCCCGCTGTTGATGGGATCGCCGTTGGCATGATTGCGCGAGCGATAGGCCAGCACTTTGCGCGCACAGGATGAACTGGTCAGGCTGAGTGCGCCATAATCATAGGGCTTGATCCAGGCGCTCACCGTGAATGTGGTATCGATCACGTCCAGGTGATCGGGCAAAGCGATGTAATCATCCATACCATCGAACAGGTACGCCTGATCGACTTCGCCCCGGCGATCGGTGGTGAGTACTGCGCCAAAAACCACTCCATGATAGCCATTGCCGCTGGCGTCGTGTGCGCTGCCATCAAAGGGATAGTATGCTACCAGCCCGTCAGCGAGTGCGATTGACGGGGCATTGTCCTCAAAATGCAGCCCGACCTGGAGCGACAGGGGACAAGCCAACATCCCCAAAAGGCCCAGCAACAACGCAAGATGATATTTGTGCATGCGTCACACTCCTTTATACCCTGGGATGACCCCATCATACACCCGTTCGGGTTTGAACAGGAAATCACGCCCGGATGCGCTACGTCATTCCTTGGTCTGGCCAAAGTGAATCCGTGATTCACTGCGTTTCGATTGACTTCGGCGCCCCAGCAGGCAACAGTGGCGTGACACGGCGTTTTTTTGTATGCTAAGCGCAGCAAGCGATGTGCGGTAAACGCGGGAGGTAAAAATGGCAGGTAATATGCAGGACCTGAGACGTGAAGCGTTGATGGAAGATGAAATCATCGAAGGCTACGAAGATTACGTGGAGCGGGGCGTCAGCAGCGACAAGATATTCGGCATGACGGCAGCCGAGCGGATGTTTGTATCGATCGGGTGTTTTCTGGTCACCAGCTTGGCCGGGTTTTTCCTGCTGCTGCTCATGGAGAAAATCGCTTTGCCGTAGGGAGATCGCGCTATGCAGTACTCGTCAAACGGGCGCCTGTCGCTGATAGACTGGAACTTCCGGGTTATTATTTTTTTGTTTTGGGTGATCACGCTGCTGGCCGTGTGGCGGCTGCGCGATGCGTTGATGCTGGTCTTTCTGGCGGTGATCGTGTCGATTGTGCTGCAAATGCCGGTCAGCCGCCTGGAACGTATGGGCCTCAGCCGGGGTCTTAGCATCCTGTTGACGATGGCCGGGTTGTTTGTGCTGCTGTTTCTCCTGGGCACGATGATCGCGTCGGTCTTCCTGGTGCAGATCAATGACCTGGTCAACAATCTGCCGGATGCGGTCGACCGCGCGCGCGAAGAGTATGACAACCAGGCCGATCACCATAACTGGCTGCCGGATGTGAACTGGGACGAGTTCGCAGAGAACGACGCCTCCAACTTTGTTGTTGAGCAGGCCGGGAACCTGTCGCGTAATATTTTCCCATTCCTGACCGGCCTGGGCGGTGTGATCGCCAACATCTTGATTACGCTTATCATCGCGCTGTTTTTTGTCACCGACCCGACAAACTACCTTGAGGGGCTGCTTACGATGGTGCCGCACAGCTACCGGCCCCGCGCGCTCAGCATCATGTGGGAGCTGGGCGATACGCTGCGGCGCTGGTTTGTCGGGCAGTTGATTTCGATGGTGACGCTCGGCGCGTTGATCACGCTGGTGATGGGCACCATCATGGGCCTGCCAAATCCGGTCGCGCTGGGCGTGATCGCCGGAGTGATGGAGTTTGTGCCGAACTTCGGATCGGTGCTGTCGGTGATCCCGGCGGTGCTGGTCGCGCTGACCAAAGACCCGGAGCTGGTGCCGCTGGTGATTATTGCCTATCTGGTTACCCAACAGTTGCAAAGCAACCTGCTGATGCCGCGCATCATGAGCCGCCAGATTTCCATGCCCTCGGCCATGATCCTGATCGCCCAGATCATCGGGGCGGCATTATTTGGGTTCCTGGGGCTGGTGCTGGCGCTGCCGCTGGCGATTGTGGTCTCGGCGCTGCTGCGCGAAATCTATATGTACGATGTTTTGAACACACGCCCGGCGCGCATCGAAACGCGCGTGCGCTCGGATGGCACGCTGTTTGCCGCGGTGACGACCGAAACCTACCGGCCAGAGGAGCTGTCACCGGGCCAGGCGGCGGCGCTTAAAGCACAGGGGTGGGACCCGTTCGAGTATGAGAACGGGCAGATCATCGAAGTTGTTACGCCGCCTTCCCCGGCGCTGGAGCAGGCAGCCCGCAGCCAGCAGGCAGTTTGGGCGGCCATCCTGACGCTGGCAGTCGCGCAGGGGTTGGCGCTGGCCCGGTCGCTGCTGACCAACCGGGATTAAGCCGCCGGGCGCGATTTCTCCACAGGGCCGGACGAACCGGCACCTGTAAAAACATCACTTCAAATTTGATTCATTGGTAGGGCAGAGTAAGGGCGATCCGGTGGGTCGCCCTCACGCACACACGCGCCAAGCCAGTATTTCGCCCCGGATTTGAAGCGCATCCCCAGGTCATCAATGTATTGCGCAAACAGAACCTTTGTTCTATAATGGGATTATGTTTTTAACAAGCTCAAGAGGAGGATTTATGATGGATACACCCGGTTTGAATCATGTCGTGATGACCGTGTCGGACCTGAAGCAGTCGCGCCAGTTTTACGGCGATGTGCTCGGCTTTGACATCCAGGGCGAACCCGGCGCGGGGGGTGACGTGTTTTACTTCGTCACGGGCGGCGTTTCGATCTGGTTTGTGGCGCATGAGCAGGTGCCCGCTGGCGACCGGTTTAGCGAGTTTCGTGTCGGGCTGGATCACCTGGCTTTTACCGCGCCCAGCGAAGAAGCGCTGCAAGCGTTGGTGGACAGGCTGAAGGCGGCAGGCGCGGAAACAACCGAGGTCAAGACGTTCGTCACCGGCAACAAGTATGTTGTGTTCCGCGATCCGGACAATGTCCAGATTGGCTACTGGATGGACTGATCGCGCTCACCTCCTTTCCCTGTGGCCCCCGGCTTCCTCCCATACTCACAGCCGGGGGCTTCGTATTCTGTGGACAGCAGGGCGGCAGCCGGGCTACGTCACCTGTTCGGTCACGTCGGCCAGTTTCACCTCGAACCACGTTTCGGTCATCCACCAGCAGCTTGTGAAAACCGGCGGCACGCGAATATGTTCATCGTCGTAGGCGGCCAGCACGTCTTCGAACGCCGTATCCCCGGAGCGGGTCAGCGCTGCCAGCCGGTCGAGGTGCGCGCGGGATGCGTCGGCGTGGGGCGCGTTCTCATCGGGCATGTAGCCCCAGACATCCCAGGGCAGCATCTCGACCTTGTTCAGCGAGGCCACATCGCGCAGCAGGTTGCCCAGGATGAACTGCCAGCCGTGCCACTCCGCGAAGCCAAATTGGTCGGGATCGGCTTCGCCCGTCCGGCAGCGCGCCCAGGCATCGCCGCCGGTCAGGAAGCGGTCAAACGGCATGTCGGACAGGTCAAAGTTGATGCCGGGCGGAAGCTCGCCGTCGGGATCAAATTCTTCATCCACGCGCGCCCAGCGCTGGTCATCGGCGCGCCAGTACTCGCTGATCCAGTGATCGATATACGGCAGGTCGGCGCCCGGCGGGCGCAGGTAGGTGCCAAACCCGCAGCGGCCACGCGCCGCGATGCCTGTGTGGCGCAGCAGGGCCACCGCCAGCGTGGTGAAGTCGCGGCAGGTGCCGGTGATTCGCTGCTCCACCGGGCGGGCGACGGTCAGCGGGCGCGGGTCAACGTGGTGGATGGCGCGCAGCAGTCCCGCCGCGCTGCGGATGTTAAGTTCACGGCGGCGATCGTCGGTGATCTCGATGCCGATCTGCATCGCGTGGCAGGGATGCAGCAGGGTGTTGCGCACGGCGGCGGTGATGCCGGGCACGTCGGCGGGCAGCCCGTCCAGCAGCGCCCGGTTGATGGCCTCGTCGGGCAGGGCGGTCATCGGGCCGGGCTGCGTATAGTAGGTGGGCATATCGGGGGTCATAAGCTACGCTCCTTTGAACAGAACACATCAGGCCAATGGTGCCCTGAGCGTACCCCATCGCCGCGCCAACAGGCTCCCAAAAAGTGGTCTGCTGAACGAATGCGCGGTATACTACGCTGGTCGTGACGGAAAAAAATCCGCCAGGGCGCAGCAGTGGAAAAGCCGCTCAATAACGCGGCTCGTTTTGTTTTCGCCTTACTCCGGCGGCACGCCCCACGCAGACAAGAACATGATATCCTGGCGCACGTACAGCTCGTACCAGCCGATGATGCCAATGCCTGGCGGTTCCTGGTCACCGGTGGGGGGCGGCGGGTCGTCGGCACGTACCACTACCAGCGCGACCGGTAAACCGTCGACCTCGATCCCTGCTGCTTGGTCAAACGTCCAGTAATCGCTGAGCGGCTGGCGTGTTGTCATGCTGGTGTAGGACTGCATCCGGTCGGCCAGCAGCGCGGCGATGGTCTCGGCGTCCGTGCCCGCTGGCAGCACCCCCGCCGCGATCAGGTACGAGGCGCCGTCCGCGTGACGGACGCCCAGCGCAAGCGCTTTGTACTCAAACAACTGTTCCACGTCGTTCAGTCCGTAGCGCTCCCGGAGTTCTTCGATCATTTCCTCGTCGGCGGAGTCCGGTTGGATTTGTAACAGTCCGGTGCCCGGCTCCTGTTCGAACAACGCGCCGTCGGTCAGGATCGCGGCCACCAGTTCGCCGGTATGATCCAGCGCCGGATCGGTGAGCGCCCGCGCCGCTGCCACGTAAGCCGCGTCGTCGGCCAGCGAGAGCCACTCGCCGCGCCGCACAGCCAGCGCCCAGGTCATCGGTTCCGCCTCGCGGGTGATGATCATCTGCCCGTCCAGCACGGTGATAAAATCCAGCGCGCCAAACTGCCCGACCGGCGGCACATTCTCGCGGAAGGTCAAGGACTGTTCCTCCGGCGGGACGCTGTACAGCACGCCGCCCTCGTCTAGCTCCTGGTACTCGTACCCGGCGTTGCCCAGGCAGTACATGATCTGACCACCGTCAAAGCTGAATTCCGTCACGGTGATCTCGTCCGGCGGCGACCCGGCGACGATAAAGCGATCCAGGCCAAACATATCAAAACCGTAGGTGGCAATCTGTGCCGGGCTGTCTTGCAGGTAGCGAAGTCCCAGCGCGTCCGGCGGGGCAAGCTGCCGTGCCAGGATGTAGTGCCAGTACGCCGCCTGCTGCTCGTCCAGCGCTTCGAGTTCGCCCCAGTTGGTCACGCGGGGAACATCCCAGCTTGTGTACCAGGCGTCTATATCACCAAAGCCGACGTATGCGCGGTAGGCGGGCATATCCGGGATCAGGCTCAGCAGGCGCAGCAGGGGAGATTCGTCACCATTGCCGCGCGCGTGCCCGGCGGGCACGATCAGCAGTACGATCAATACAAATGGTAACAACCGGCGGTGTTTCATGAGTAAAAAACCTCCTTTCATCTCCTGATGCGCCGGTACATCCTGGCAGAAAGATCGCCAGCGTTTTATAGGGGCAGGCAAGCTGTGCCCTACTTATCCCTGCCGGTCTGTACTAGTCGGCTTCGGACGCTCCGCTGTACGCCAGGAAGCCGAGATCGCGCCTCACGACCAGTTCGCCCCATGCAAACACACGGGTATTGACCAGCGCCTCGTTATCCGCTGTAGTTGGCGGGTCGTCGGCGCGCAGCACCACTACCCCGACCGGCATAGGATCATCCTCGATCCCGGCGGCGAATTCGAACGCGGCCTCCTCGCAAAGCGGTCGCTCTGCAAAGGTGACATACGGCTGCATCCGGGCGGCCAGCGTTTCGGCTGCCGCGCTGGCGTCGGTGCCGGGGGCAAAGACGACCGCCAGGATCAGGTACGACGCGCCCTCGGTGTGGCGGGTGGCAAAGGCAACCAGTGAATAAAACGGCAGCGGTTGTTCCTCGGTCTGGGCTTCGAGCATGGCGGCGGCTTCTTCTGCCGTTGCTGCGTCCAGTATCAGCGTGGGATCGGGCGGGATTGGGCCTTCCATGAAGATCACGCCGATCAGTTCGCCCATGCCGTCAAACGCCGGGTTGTCCAGCGCGTGCACAGCCGACAGGTAAATCGGGTCATCGGCCAGCGACAGGCTGTCGCCGCTTTGGGCGCTTAATGCGAGGTCGATGACGGTGGTTGCGCGCCCGATGATCATTTGCCCATCCAGCAGGGCGATGCGGTTTCGCTCGCCTACCCTGCCAACGTGCGGCAGATCAAGGTCGAGGTTCACTTCAAAATCACCCAGGATGCTGTAAAGCGTACCTCCCTGGTCCAGCGCTTCGGCTTCATACCCGGAAGCGATCAGGGCTTCCCCGGCGGCAGCGGTATCAAAGCTGTGTTCCACCACGGTGATCTCGTCCGGCGGCCACCCGGCGGCGATAAAACGGTCCATTTGCAGCACGTCAAACCCGTAAAACGAGCGCTGCTCGTCCAGGTGCAGCGAATCCATTCCCAGGACTTTGGCGAGCGCTGTTTGCCGGGGCATGATAAACTGCCAATAACTGCGCGGCACCCGGCCCAGTAAATCGACAGCGGCCAGGATGGGCGGGCGGGGGACGTTCCAACTGGTATGCCAGGCGTCCATATCGCCAAACGTCACATAGGCGCGGGCGTCGGGGTTATTGGGGATGAAGCGCAGCAGGCGCAGCAGGGGCGATTCGCCGTCATCGCTGTATGCGGCTCCGGGCGAGGTGATCAGCAGTGTAACCAGCAACAAGATCAGTAACCAGCGGTGTTTCATAATGCCTCCTTGCGGGTGGGAGAGTGTCTCAATCAGAACCGGCATATGGCGGCGGCTGGCCGTCATTGCACGGTGAATTCGAGCGTTTCTTCTTCGTCTCCATCCAGGTACAGTTCCACCTTGTACGTGCCGACCGGCCATTCTGTTTCCGGCGAGAACTCAAATGTGATCGTGCCATTGCCGCTTTCGATTTTGTATTCGCCCAGCACGGTATCTGGCTCCTGGCCTTCAACCTCGACCGTTTTCCACACGGCTTTGGTGGTGGTATCGTCGGGCGCGTTCGCCAATTCCACGATACAGTAAAAGGTATCCGCCGTGCCGTAGGTAGTGGTCTTGTTTTCCCCGGCGCTGTCGCTGGTCATGATGGCGCTTTCAAAGTGCGCGGTGGAAAAGTTGAAGCTGCACGCCAGCGCTGCCGCGAGTAACAGCGCCAGCACCGCCCACGCTGCCCAAAAAGCTTTTCGCATAATGAACTATCCTCCTCATGGCGTTGAATGTCTGAGGTATCAACCTTAGGACTAGCATACTCGCTGCGCCGGGTTTGGCAACCTGTTCATGTGATGTCGGGCGGGCGTCTGTGTTGCATCGCCGATCCGTCATGCCGCCGTATGACAAAAACGCGTGACTTTCGCGGCGGGCGTTGTTATGATCAGCGGCCAGATTCGGTCACCGGAGGTGTGTATTCCATGAACACAACAGTTGCACGACGCGCACGGCTGGCTGCCAGCCTGTCGATCCTGGTGGTCATTGTGATGTCCTTGCTGCCTGCGCCGCTGACCCTGGCGCCCGCCTGTGCCCAGGATGGCTGTGAAGGGCTGATCACGCCGCGCCTGGAGATCGGCGGGAGCGGGCGTGTCTTCTCTACGTATGGCGTCAGCCTCAAGAACCAGGCGGCAACCGGCGCTGCCGGTGGGACGGAAGTTACCCTGATGCCGTTTGGTACAACGTTTACCGTGCTGGATGGACCGCGCTGCAACTACGGCTATGTGTGGTGGCAGGTCCGGCTGGCGAACGGCACTACCGGTTGGGCTGCCGAAGGCGACAGCGCGAATTATTACCTGGAGCCGTTCACCGTTGGACTGTACACCTATAAAGTGCTGGACGATGGCGCGCGCATCCGGCCCTACTTCGTATCGCTGGATGGGTACGCCCAGGCGCAGCCGTCGTTTGTGATCGAACCGGTTAATGCTACCCCCGGCGACGGCACCTGGCAGCAGGTCGAGATCGACGCGCTGGACGAGACGCTGAGCATGGTGCAGGGAAACTGCCCGGATCGCTTGAAGGGCACCATCTGGGAGCACCCCGACAGCATGGCGAACCCGCTTGATGTGCACCTGCCCACACTGGAATATGAGTATTACCCGTCCCCGACCGGCGACCGCCTGCTGTTGATCCGGCATTTGCATCTCAACGTGCCGAACTGCGGGACCGTGCTGCCCAAACGGATCGGGATGAGCCGTGTCAGCCTGCTGAGCACCGACGGGACCGAAACCGTGTTGTTCCCATACCCCCAGCACGGCGGCATCCCCGACTCGGTGGACCGCTACGAACCCAGCGAGCCGGACCCGCGCAACGTGTACATGGACGAGGTTGTCTGGGCACCCAACGGCAAATACATCGCCTATGTGGTGGCTTACAAGGCGTTGTGCGAGGGGCAGGGCTGCTACCACTTCCATATGTACATCTCGAACCTGGACATCGGCCAGTTGTACATCCTGGGAGAAGGGCGGCACGTTGGCTGGACAAACGGCGGCGAGCAGATCAATTTCTTCCGCCTGATCAGCGATGCGCAGGGCAACCAGGCGCCGCACCTGTACACCATGCGCCCGGACGGCACTGCCCGCCAGGAAATCTGGCTGCCCGGTGGCGCGCTCTATACCTCAGCCAAGCAGACGCCGCTGGATTATCCCTGGAACGACAGCGGCACGCGCGTGCTGGTTGGCAACGCCGGGTATGAAGAAGTGATGCTGTTCAACGTAGCCGACCGCACGTTTGGTACGCCGGTCGCCGTGCCGGACGTTATGCCGCAGGTCAACCGGCTGTCGGTGAACCTGTTCCGCGACGAAACCGAGCTGCTGTGGGCGACGATTCGCGGCGACTTTGTCACGCAAGACCTGGTCTATGGCGATTGGTCCCAGTTGACCAGCGCCGTCTCGACCACCGGCATTCCACCGGTCCAGGCGCGCCCGTTCCCTGGCAGCGGCAAAGCGCTGATCGAAATGCAGGATGGCAGCGCGTACATCCTCGACGCCGAGGCCGATACGCTGGAACCGGTGACGTTCAGCGATTAGGTCAGTCTGGCAGAAGGTCGAGGAGGAGGGCGGGAGATGCCATCTGCGCGTGGGCGCGTGTGGCTTGTGGCGGTTGTAGCGCTGCTGCTGATTCATTTTTACCTGCGTATCCACAACCCGCTGGCATTGCCTGCCTTTGTGGACGAGCGCAGCCACATCACCCGCGCCAGGATCGTCTATCACCTTGATCGCAACCCGGCCCAGTACAGTCACGGCAAGCTGTTGTATTACTACTGGTTGGGATTGTTCAGACCGGGCGACTACGGCGGATTGGCCGTGTCGCGGCTGGCGACGGCGCTGTTTTCACTGGTGGAGGGCGCGGCCAGCGCGGCGGCGGCGCGGGCATTATTCGGGCGGCGGGCGGTGATCCCTGCGCTGGCGCTGGTAGCGCTGGCGCCGTTTGCAGTGTTCTATGAACGGATGGTGCTCGCCGACCCATTCGCGGGAGCGTTGGCGGCGTTGGCGGCGTGGGCAAGCATCCGGCTGGCACGGCAGCCCACGCGGGCGGGCGGTGCGGTAGTTGGCCTGCTGATCGCGCTGGCGGCGCTGGCGAAGCTGACAACGGCCTTGATCACGGCGCTGCCGGTGATCGCGGTGGTGCTGTTGAGCGGTGAGCACAGGGTGTTTGCACGGTGGGATGCTCCGCGTTCCTGGCTGCGGGCGCAGTGGCAGCGCGGCGGCCCGGCATTGGTGACGGCGGGCGCCGTGTGTGTGCTCGCTTGGCTGCCCGTGTCAGGGGCGGCGCTGTGGATGCAGGTGGGGCAGGGGGACGAGGCGCGGCTGCTCGATACAAACCTGGTGCGTGTTGGTCAGGATGCATCTGGCCTGGGTGACAAGCTGGCGGACGTGATCACGACTGCCGACCGGATGCTCTCTGTGCCGATGGTGATCGCGCTGGCGGCGCTGGCGATCCTGCTGGTGTGGAAGCGCCCGGCTCGCGGCGGGTATGCGCTGATCTGGCTGGCGCTGATCTGGTGTCCAGTTGTGCTGTTGGGCCGGGGAATCGAACCGCGCTACCTGGTAGCCGGTATCCCGGCGCTGGCGGTGCTGTTCGGCGGCGGGATCGCGGCGTTGGGCGAGCTGTTCCCCCGCCGGTTAACCGGTGCGCTGGCGCTGGTCTGTGTCGGCGCATGGGCGGTGGGATTTGCGCTGCCGTTCGCGCACGGCGCTGCAACCGATCCCGTCGCGCTCAAGTTGCCCGACAGAGACCGGTATAACTATTTCAGCGGGTTGTACAATGGCTGTGGAATCAGCGGGGCGCTGGACTACCTGGACGCGCATGGTGAGCGGGTAAACGGGCGCGTCCCGGTAGCGATTGTGATGCGCAACTGCGGCGTGTGCGAGATGCACCAGACCGCACGGTTTGCCGGGGGATGTATCGACTGGCACGATTTCCGCGAAGATGCCATCGCGGGCGATGCAACCCTGTGGACGCCTGTGTTCGACGGGTTGGAGCGCTGGCCATTTGTGTACGCCATTACCGAGTACCTGCCGCTTGGCGAACCACCCCCCGGCGCGGCGCTGCATTGGGAGATGGTATATTCCTTTGAACGCCCGCGCGGCGGGACGTGGTTGGTGACGGTCTGGCGTGTAGCGTTAGCAGGTGGGAGCGCGGAATAGACAGGGCTACGCTTCGGGGGACTCGCCGGTCAGAAAGGCCCAGGCTTTGTCCACGTTTGTGAAATAGGCGATGAGTTCGCGGTGCACCAGCGTGTGGTGCAGCAGGTTGGCGAGTTCTTGCTGCTGCTTATCTACAAACACGACAACCAGCCGCATGTTGGGCTGGCTGAGCGTATCGACCAGGTTGCTGAGCCGGACCATGCTCAAGGGCGCGCTGCGGCGCGCATCCAGCAGCAGCCCTGGCGGTATGCCATGTGCCTCGATGTGTTTCTGAAGCTGTTGGGCCAGTGCCGGGGTTATCCCCGGTTGGAGTTCGTCTTTCAGGCAGATTTCGCAAAACCCGTCTTCGCGGGTGTTGAATGTGAACGCGTCCTGGGAGTGATTATGTGATTCGGCCATGATTTTCCGCGTTTATGGTTCAGTGTGAGCCGGATTAATATCTGATATAAGTTATCCCTCAAGATTATAACTTACATCCTTACTTATATTGTGCAGTTCTTTCGTTAAAAGTCAATTAAAATTGTGTGAAAAAACGTAAAAAACAATTAAGATATTGTCGGTACACTGGGGGCTATTCGGCGGTAGGAGTAGCTGCGGGGATATACACTGGTTCCAGCGCCAGCATCGCGTCGGCGGCTTCCTCGATACTGGTTCGGTTCCACAACATGGTGTGATATTCGATATAGCGCCAGGGATCGATCATATCATCGTAGTGTTCGCTGGCGAGATGGTTGCTCTGGCCGGTGGTGTGCATCGCGCGGCTGAGGTCAAGTGCGCCCAGGTCTACGATCATCCGCGCGGACGGCGCGCTGGATACCCGGAAGCGGTTATCTGAAGTGGGCTGGCTGCGCGCGGCGTTGACCGTATCGACGCTGCCGCTCACCTCGACCGGTCCCCGGTCAAACTGGCTTTCGATCAGGTCGATGCCCAGGCTGCTGGCGGACAGGCCGCCGAACGTTACCGTGTGCAGGTCACCCCAGCGCCACTCGTCGCGGTTGTCACCCAGCGTATTGCCCAGGTCGGTGATCGCCTGTTCAAAGGCTTTGCGCTGGATCGCGTTGCGCCGTTCGACTACCAGGCGGGTGCGCACGTCGTCCCACCAGGGATGGTTGGCGAAGGCTAGCAACTGCGTGATTCCCCGGCGCGTGGCGGTGCAGTCATACAGCAGCACGCCCAGTTCATCGCCGTAGGTGAACTCGGCCAGTCGGTGCCAGTAGGCGGCGAACAGCGCTGCCTGCGGGCTGTCGATGGTAAACCGGAAGTCCCATTCGCCCAGCCAGCCCTGCATCTCGGCC
>JAFGNU010000061.1 GCA_016926875.1 Anaerolineae bacterium
CCTCCTGGGTTGTGACGACCGCTATCCTACCGGATAGTTTGAGAGGCTTCACCTTTTTTCCTTTCCAACAACTCGTTCGTGGACCCAATTTCAACAATCGGCTTGACATTTCCATGCATCCCTGTTAACGTTTTAGGTAGCCAATCGAATACATAAAGACGTTGATCTGGACAAGTACACACCAAAGCGGTGTTGCAGAGAGCTGCCGGGCGGTGCGAAGGCGGTACAGGCGCTGGTGTGGAATGGCCCAGGGAGTCGCCGGTCGAACGCAGGTGTGATCTAACTGCCAGTAGCCCGCGCCGGAGTCCCCACCGTTACCGGGTGACGGGTATCGACGCCGTTGATCGTGGCGGTTGTCCGTACCTCAATTGAGTGAAGCTGGCTTCCCAAGAACAACAATCCGCGCGCACCGTGGATTTTTTGTTTTCAGGCGCGCTGTGTCGGGGCAGTCGCTTAATCAAGGTGGCACCACGGGATTCCCCTTCTCGTCCTTGAGTGAGGAGGGGCATTTTTGTTGAACCAGCCACCGGAGGACGACTGCATGGCATTTTCACCCGCAACTGTACAGGCAGATATTCATACCGTTCCCGACCGGGCAACTGCTCGCCGTCTGTTCGAACAGGGCGATCTGGTCCCGGTCACCCGTACCCTGCTGGCCGACCTGGAAACGCCGGTATCGGTCTACCTCAAGCTGGCGCAGACCGGCGGCGCGTCCTTCCTGCTTGAAAGCGTGGAGGGCGGCGAACAGGTCGGGCGCTACTCTTTCCTAGGTGTGAATCCCAAGGGCTTGCTGACGGTTCAGGCAGACACTGTCACCGTGACCCGGCATGGACAAACAACCACCCGCCCACTCGAACCGGGCGAAGATCCGCTGACCGTGATCGAGCGCGAATTCGACCGCGTGCAGCCGGTGCAGATCGAGGGCCTGCCGCGCTTCATCGGCGGTGCGGTCGGTTATCTCAGTTACGACATCGTGCGCTACATCGAGCGCCTTCCGGACAGTGTTACCGACGATCTGAACGTCCCAGACGCGGCCTTTATGCTGGTCGATACGCTGGTGATCTTTGATCACGCCCGACACCAGTTAACCGTGCTCGCCAATGCGCACAACACCGGCGATCCGGATACGGCCTATGATGATGCAGTCAGGCGTGTTGACGCCGTCATCAAGGCGCTGATGCTGCCCCTGCCCTACCTCACCGAAAAGCCGGTCCCACTGGACAGCGAGCTGATGTCTAACATGACGCGCGAGCAGTTTGAAGCCAATGTTCGCGCAGCCAAGGAATACATCGCCGCCGGGGACGCATTTCAGATCGTGCTCTCGCAGCGCTTCAGCCGCCGGACCAACGCACCCCCGTTTGCCATCTACCGTGCGCTGCGGGCATTGAATCCCTCACCCTACATGTTTTTCCTGGATTTTGGAAACAATCTCGCGCTGATCGGCGCGTCACCGGAGATGATGGTGCGACTGGAAGATGGCACCGCCACCGTGCGCCCGATTGCAGGCACGCGCCCGCGCGGCGTTACCGAGCAGGAAGATAACGCGCTGGCCGAGGAACTGCTGGCCGACGAAAAAGAGCGCGCCGAGCACGTCATGCTGGTGGACCTGGGGCGTAACGACCTGGGGCGCGTATGCGACTACGGCACGGTGCATGTGCCCGACATGATGTTTATCGAGCGCTACTCGCACGTGATGCACATCGTCAGCCAGGTTGAAGGACGGCTGCGGGACGGGTTGACCGCCTTTGATCTGCTGCGCGCCACCTTCCCCGCCGGAACGCTCAGCGGCGCGCCAAAAGTGCGCGCGATGGAGATCATCGAAGAGTTGGAAGGGTCCCGGCGTGGGCCATACGGCGGCGCGGTCGGCTACTTCAGCTTTGATGGTTCAATGGACACCTGCATCACGATCCGCACCATGTTGATGTGCGGCGATATGGTGTATTACCAGTCGGGAGCCGGGATCGTGGCCGACAGCGACCCGGCGCGCGAATACGACGAAACAGTGAACAAGGCGCGCGCGGCAGCAGTGGCCGTGACCCGTGCCGAGCAGGGTTTGTTGTAGACAGGAGGCAGCACTGTGATTCTGGTCATCGACAACTACGACAGCTTTACCTACAACCTGGTGCAGCACATGGGCGCGCTGGGCGCCGACCTATGCGTCCGCCGCAACGACCAGGTAACGCTGGACGAGGTGCGCGCCATGCAGCCGTCGCACATCGTGATTTCGCCCGGTCCCGGCACGCCTGACGATGGCGGCATCTCGATGGACGTGATCCGCGAGATGGGACCAACTACGCCGGTGTTGGGCGTCTGCCTGGGGCAGCAGTGCATCGGGCAGGTATTTGGCGGGCGCGTGGTGCGTGCGCCGCGCCTGATGCACGGCAAAACCAGCATGATCTACCATAAAAACAGCCGCCTGTCGCTGTTCACCGGCGTGCCCAGCCCGTTCGAAGCCACGCGCTACCACAGCCTGATCGTTGAGGAACCGGTGCCCGCTGTGCTCGACATCACCGCTTTCACCCAGGCCGGTGAAGTGATGGGCCTGCGCCACAAAGACTACCCGATTGTCGGGGTGCAGTTTCACCCGGAGAGTATTCTCACCGAGTTCGGCCCCCGCATTTTGCAGAACTTCCTGGAAAACCGCCTGTAACGAGGAGAAAAGACGATGATAGAGCAAGATACGACCATCGACATTCAGCGTGCCATCGACATTATCAGCCGCTTCGGGCAGCTTCGGGCCGACGAGGCCGAGGCGGTCATGCACCAGATCATGAGCGGGGCAGCATCCGAAGCGCAAATCGGCGCGTACCTGATGGGTCTGCGCATGAAGGGCGAAACGGCGGCTGAAATCCTGGGCAGCGCGCGCGCCATGCGGGCTAACGCGGTGCCGGTGCCGATCCGTGCTAACGGTGACCTGCTCGACACCTGCGGAACCGGCGGCGACCGGTCTGGTACGTTCAACATCAGTACGACGGTGGCCTTTGTGGCAGCGGGGGCGGGTCTGCGTATCGCCAAGCACGGCAACCGCGCCTCGACCAGCCAATGCGGCAGCGCGGACGTGCTGGCCGAACTGGGCGTCAACCTGGACCTGACACCGGAGCAGGTCGGGCAGTGTGTGGACGAGGTTGGGATCGGGTTCCTGTTTGCTCCCAAGCTGCACCCGGCCATGAAACATGCCATCGGCCCACGCCGCCAGATGGGCGTCCGCACAATCTTTAACATCCTGGGGCCGCTGACCAATCCGGCAGGCGCGCGGCGGCAGTTGATGGGCGTTTTTACGCCGGACCTGACCGACTTTCTGGCGAACGTGCTGGGCGAATTGGGCGCGATCTCGGCCATTGTGGTGTGTGGCTATGGCAACGTGGACGAATTCACCACGACCGGCCCCAACCGCGTCAGCCACTATCAAAACGGCCAGGTGCGCACCTATGACCTTGACCCGATGGCCTTCGGACTGGCCCCGGCGCACATCTCCGACTTGTTGGGCGGGAATGCGCCCGAAAACGCGCGCATTCTGCGCGGTATCTTGAGCGGGGAGATCGACAGCGCCAAGCGGGACGTGGTGCTGCTCAACGCCGGGGCGGCGCTGCTGGCCGGTGGTCTGGTGGAAACCATCCCGGCTGGCATCGCGCAGGCGGCGGACGTGCTCGACAGCGGCGCGGCGCTGGCCAAGCTGGACGCCCTGATCGCGTACAGCCAGGAGTTGGCTGCTCATGGCGCCTGATTTTGTGCGCACGGAAACCGTGCTTGACCGCATTCTGGCGCACAAGGTCGCCGAGGTCGCGGCGCGCAAGGTGAGCGTGTCCGGGGCGGCGCTGGTGGACGCTGCACGCTCGGCCCCACCGCCCCGTGACTTGCTCGCCGCCGTGCGCCGCGAGACGGTCGCCCTGATCGCGGAGATCAAGCGCGCGTCCCCCTCATGCGGCCTGCTGATCGCAGACTTTGACCCGGTCACCCTGGCCCGCACCTATGCGGACAACGGCGCGGCGGCCATCTCGGTGCTGACCGACGAGCGGTTTTTCCAGGGGCACCTGGACTACCTGACCTCTGTGCGAGATGCAGTTAAAATACCGGTGCTGCGCAAGGAGTTTATCATCGATCCGTACCAGGTCTACGAGGCGCGCGCAGCGGGCGCGGACGCGGTGCTGCTGATCACTGCCGCACTGAACGACGCGCAATTGGCCGATCTGCACGCTTTGGCGTTGGGCCTGGACATGACACCGCTGCTCGAAGTGCACAATAAAACCGAACTGGATCGCGCGCTGACGGTTGATCCGGTGCTGATCGGTATCAATAACCGCGATCTCAAAACGTTCGACGTGGACCTGAACACTACGCGGCGGCTGGCGGCGTGCGTGCCAGATGGGATCGCGCTGGTAGCCGAAAGCGGCGTATTCACCGGCGCGGACGTGCGGGCGATGGGCGCATCCGGCGCGGACGCGGTGCTGGTCGGTGAAGCGCTGGTCAAAGCGCCCGACATCGCCGCAGCCGTGCGCGAACTCAGCCGCCAGCCGAAAGAGACAAATGCATGACGCGTATCAAAATCTGCGGTGTGACGACGTTGTATAATGCGCTGCTGTGCGCCGAAGCGGGCGCGGACTTGCTCGGCCTGAACTTTTACCCGCCCAGCCCGCGCTACATCACGCCCCAGGCTGCCCGCTCGATTACCGATGGGCTGCGTGCCGCCCTGAACAACCACTGCCCGCTGCTGGTGGGGGTTTTTGTCAACGCGAGCGTAGTTGAACTGAGGCAAACCATCAACGCGGCTGGGCTGGATGCTGTGCAGCTCAGCGGTGATGAATCCGGCGATATGCTGGCTGTGTTAAACGGGCGCGGCATCAAAGCCATACGCCCGCGCGATCCCGCTGAGGCGTGCGATCTGGCCGGGTGTTATCTGCCTTACGCGCCTGCCGATCAACGCCTGCCGTCGCTGCTGGTAGATGCCTATCACAAGCAGTTGTACGGCGGTACAGGGGAGCAGGCCAGCTTAGATGTAGCCCTGGCTGTCAAGGCGCTGGCGCCGCGTCTGTTACTGGCCGGAGGATTGAATCCGGACAACGTAGCGGACCGCGTGCGCGCCATTCGGCCCTGGGGCGTGGATGTCGCCAGCGGCGTTGAAGGGGATACCCCCGGCCTCAAAGACCCGGCGCGCGTGCGCGCATTTATCGAAGCGGTGCGCGCAGGGGAAGCGTAACATGCACTATACCATCGACGCTTTGCAAGCAGCAGACTGGCCGCAGGTGGAAGCGATCTATCGCGAAGGGATCGCTACCGGAAACGCGACGTTTGAACTGCAACCACCCCTGTGGGACGTCTGGGACCGCACACACCTGGCAGACTGCCGTCTGGTAGCCAGGGACGAGGCGCGTGTGCTCGGCTGGGCGGCGCTGAGTCCGGTTTCGTCACGGTGTGTTTATGCAGGTGTGGTCGAGGTCAGCCTGTATGTTGCGGCAGATGTCCAGGGGCACGGCATCGGGAAAGTGTTGCTGCAAGCGCTCGTTACAGCGTCGGAGCGCGCCGGGTTGTGGACCTTGCAGGCGGGCATCCTGCGTGAAAATACGGCCAGCATTAAGTTACACACGGTATGTGGATTTCGAGAAGTCGGCTACAGGGAGCGGCTCGGATGCTTAAACGGCGTATGGCGCGACGTGGTCTTAATGGAGCGTCGCAGCGCGGTTGTGGGTGTCTGATGCAGCAGAACCAGGAAAATCGAATGATTCAAGAGGACAAATATACCAGCGTCGAAGCCAGCGAACTGCCCGACGCGCGCGGCTACTTTGACGAATTCGGCGGTCGGTTTGTACCGGAAACGCTCATCCCGGCGCTGGACGAGCTGACCGACGTCTACCATCAAGCGATGGCCGACCCGCCCTTTCAGCAGCGGTTCGCAGAACTGCAAGCCACCTATACCGGGCGCCCCACGCCGATCACCTATGCCCAGCGGCTCAGCGATCACCTGGGCGGGGCGCGCATCTACCTCAAGCGGGAAGACCTGGCCCATACCGGCGCGCACAAGATCAACAACGCGCTGGGGCAGGCGCTGCTGGCGCAGCGGATGGGCAAAAAACGAGTCGTAGCCGAAACCGGCGCGGGCCAGCACGGTGTCGCCACGGCGACCGCCTGCGCGCTGCTTGGCCTGGAATGTCACGTTTACATGGGCAGCGTGGATATGGCGCGCCAGCGCCCGAACGTCTTTCGAATGAAGCTACTCGGTGCTGAAGTCATCCCAGTTGAAAGCGGCAGCAAAACACTTAAGGATGCGATCAACGAGGCGATCCGCGACTGGGTCACCAACGTGCGCACCACGCATTACCTGCTGGGGTCCGCGCTCGGCCCGCACCCCTACCCGATGATCGTGCGCGACTTCCAGAGCGTGATCGGGATCGAAGCGCGGCAGCAAATGCTGGACCAGGTGGGACGCCTGCCGGATGTGTGCATCGCCTGCGTGGGCGGCGGCAGCAATTCCATCGGGCTGTTCCACGCCTTCCGCCACGACGCGCCGGTAGACCTGATCGGCGTGGAAGCCGGGGGACGCGGCATCGCCAGCGGTGAGCACGCCGCCCGCTTTGCCGATCCTGACATCGGGCGACCGGGCGTGCTGCACGGTACGCGCTCGTTTGTGCTGCAAGACGCCGACGGGCAGATCAAAAACACGCACAGCGTTTCCGCCGGACTGGATTACGCTTCGGTGGGACCGGAGCACGCCTACCTGCGCAAGATGGAGCGTGCCTACTACACCGTGGCGACCGACGACGAGGCGTTAAACGCCTTCAAGACGCTGTGTGAGTTGGAAGGCATCATCCCGGCATTGGAGAGCGCCCACGCTGTCGCCGAAACGATCAAGCGCGCGCCAACCATGCCGCGCGATTCGATTATCCTGGTTAGCCTGTCCGGGCGCGGTGACAAAGACCTGGACACTGCCATGCATGAACTGGAGCACCTGACATGACTCGACAGGCAGCGACTCAAACGGGGTTAGACACCATTGCCACCATGTTTGCGCGTGCCAAAAGCACAGGCCGCGCCGCCTTCCTGCCCTATTTCCCGGTGGGCTTTCCCACCTACGCGGATTCACTCGACGCGATTGAAGCGATGGCCGGGGCAGGCGTGGATGCCTTCGAGATCGGCATTCCCTTCAGCGATCCGCTGGCCGACGGCCCCACCATCCAGGCCGCCACGCAAATCGCGCTAGAAAACGGGATCACGGTGCGTAAGTGCATCGAGGCGGTGCACGATCTGCGCGCGCGCGGTGTTGAGCAGCCGATGCTGCTGATGGGGTACCTCAATCCCCTGCTGGCCTATAGATTAGAAGCCTTCGTTGCAGACGCGCACGCAGCCGGGGCGCAGGGCCTGATCGTGCCCGACCTGCCGCCGGACGAGATGCCCGAACTGGCCGACCTGTGCGCCAAACACGGGCTGGCGCAGGTGTGTTTTCTGGCGCCGACCAGCAGCGAGGATCGTATCAAGCAAGCTGCCGCGCGTGCAACCGGTTTCCTGTATCTCGTGTCTATCACTGGTGTGACTGGCGCACGCCAGACGCTGCCGCCTGATCTCACCGGCTTTATTGAGCGCGTACGCGCCCATACGATCACGCCGCTGGTGCTGGGCTTTGGCATCAGCCAGCCGGAGCAGGCGCGCAGCATGAACGGTCTGGTGGACGGTTTTATCGTCGGCAGCGCGCTGGTCAAAGCGGGAGAGTCCGGCGTGGATGCCGTTGCAGACCTGGCTGCCACATTACGTGATGCCCTGGACGGCGTATAAGCACGGAAACTGACCAAACAACGGCGTGTGGAAACAGCCCTACTCGGTGTTGTCTTCTACCAGCTTGTGGCTGAATTCCACCCCGTAGTCCATGCCGTACACATCCTTGAGCTGCGAGATCCGCTGTAAAAGCTCCTCGTTGAACGGTGTCTGTCCGTCAAATGCGTGCAGGACAATGCCTTCCAGCAGGTCGCCCAGCGTGATATCGAGGTATTCGGCCAGCGCCTTGAGCACTTTGAGCATACGTTTTTCCAGGCGCACGCCGGTTTGAACGCGTTCTACTTCGAGTTTGTTATTCATTGGCCTGTAATGTCTGAAATCCTGTTGACATAGATCATATACCCTGGTACAATAGTACCAACATAACACGATAACAGCAAGCGCGCGAACCGGCGCGTCTTGACTGAGCTAACCCTGTGAATGATGCAGAGCAGTGATTTCGCTGCTCTGCATGTTTTTGTATCTACACCTTGAGGAAGATAGTATGGCGTCGTCACATCGCACACCGCGTATGCGCACGTTTTATGTTGTCTGGACCGGCCAGTTGATCTCTACTCTCGGCTCTGGTCTGACCGCCTTTGCCGTTGGCGTATGGCTGTATCAGCAAACCGGGACGGTATCGCCGCTGGCATTTCTGCTGTTGTTCAAAGCCCTGCCGGTCATTCTGCTGTCACCCCTGGCCGGGACGCTGGTTGATCGTTTGGACAAGCGCCTGACGATGATCCTGTCTGACAGCGGGGCTGCGTTCACCACCTTGATGCTCGCGCTGCTGTTCTCGCTGGGCCGGGTGGAAACATGGCACCTGTATGTGCTGGTTGCGCTGGCGTCCGTGTTCGAAACGTTCCAGGTGCCCGCCTTTTTCACGTCGCTGACGCTGCTGGTGCCTGACGACCAGTATGGGCGTGCCAGCGGCTTAACACAGGTGGCGCGCGCCCTGGCCGACATCCTGGCGCCCATGCTGGCCGGGGTGCTGATGGCAGCGATCCGGGTGCAGGGTGTACTGCTGATCGACTTCGTGACATTCCTGGCGGCTGTGTCCGCGCTGCTGCTGGTGCGCTTTCCAGCTTCCAGCCTGCCAGCCGATGGCACGTCGCAAGAACACCTGCTGCTGCGTGAGATCATGTCAGGCTTCCGGTACATCATGGAGCGGCCCGGCCTGTCGATGCTGCTGGTGTTCTTTGTGTTCGTGTTTTTCCTGTTTGGATTTATCGCTGCACTGATCGAACCGCTGGTACTCTCCATTACCTCGCCGCAGGTGTTGGGTCTTGTCCTGTCTGTGGCGGGGGTGGGCTTGCTGGGCGGCAGCCTCACGCTCAGCGCCTGGGGCGGCCCCCGGCGGCGCATCAACGGCGTGCTGGGGTTTTGCCTGCTGTTTGGCTTGTGTGTGGCAGGCATCGGACTCCGGCCTGTGCCCGGCCTGATTGCGCTGGCCGCGTTTGGCGCGCATTTCTCGGCCCCGTTCGTCAACGGTCTGAACCAGGCGATCTGGCAGCGCATCGTAGCCGAGTCAATTCAAGGACGGGTGTTCGCCATCCAGCACATGGCTACACGCGCCGCGCAAGCGTTGGCATTCATCCTCGCCGGCCCGCTGGCCGACACCGTCTGCGAGCCACTGATGGCCGCCGATGGTTCGCTGGCCGGTTCGGTCGGCGCGGTGTTGGGCGTTGGTGATGGACGCGGCATTGGGTTGATCTTTGTCGTCGCCGGGTTATTGATGGCGCTGCTGGCAGTTCTCGGCGCGCTAAACCCGCGTCTGCGCCTGGTCGAAGGGGATGATAAAACACTCGGTTCTCCGGTGCACGCGCACGGGCCTGTCGGGTGAACTGGCCGCCGTGACTGCCCCGGTCAGAAACACCAGCCTGGCCGGGCAGTCTGCTGGCAGCGCGTATGTTTCACAGCACGAACGGGATCAGTTTTTTGACCTCGCGCCGGTATTGCTGGTACTCCGCGCCAAACTGCTGCACCAGCCAGTTTTCTTCCTGCGAAATCCGGCGCAGGTACGAGCCAAACACCAATACACAGGCCAACAGCCCGCGCCATTCGCCAACAGCGATTGCAGTGCCCAGCACCCCGCCCACAAACCCCGTGTAAATCGGGTGCCGCACAAAGGCGTATGGCCCGCTGCGGATCAACCGGTGGTCTTCCTTGATGGCGGCTGCTCCACTCCAATAGCGTCCCAGGTGGCGGCGCGCATACACGGCAAAACCGAGGCTGGCGACCAGCACGAGGACGCCGGTTATGGTAGTGACCGGGCTGTCCGGCAAAAAACGGTCGCCCAGCAGGCCCATGCGCAGCACGTGGGTCAACGTAATTACCAGGGCCAGCAGCAAGATCGCCAGGTGGAGCATATGCGCGATAGAGCGTGGGGATTCGCCGCGTTTGGTTCGGGCCACCCGGCGCGCCGCCCATATCCAATAACTGTAGAAAAGAATCCAGATGCCGGCTAAACACAACTCTAGCGTTGACATGCCTTACTGCCTCCCGGTGCGCAATTGATCATAGCCCAACCGGCATCTAGCTTAACCGGGAATGCCTGAAGATGCCGGATGTTTCCCCTATGGCTGGCTGACGCGCCCGGTCAGTCACCGCCGATGCGAACTGCGGCTTTCAGCGTGGGCCGCTTCGGGCGTGCTGTGGCAGGTGCCCGATCAGGTGGCGCAGCGTGGCGACGGCTTGCGCGTATTCGTCCAGTGACAGGTGCTCGTTGGGCGTATGATCCAGGCTGCTGTCACCCGGCCCATACGCGATCAGCGGGCAGTCCCAGGTTGTGCCTACCACATTCATATCGCTGGTCCCGCTTTTCAACACAAAGCCCGGCTGCCCACCTCCGGCCCGGATCGCGGCCAGCATCCCGCGCACCAGCGTGTTGTTTTTGGTGCCGCGATAGGCGGGCGCCATATTGTACAGATGCAGATCGGCGCCGGGCGTGGCAAAGGCGGCGACCGCCTCGGCAGCGGCTTCAGGTGTCAGGCGCGGCGGCAGCCGGAAACCAACCGTCATGTACAGGGTGTCACGAAAATGATCGGTGGACGTGTTGATCGCGCGCAGGCTGGGCCATACTTGGTCAAAGCCCCGTTCGATCCCGGTGTTCTGATCGTCCGCCCACGCCTGGACCGCAGCCCAGAATGCTGCACCCAGCGCGCCGACGGTTGGTTCGGGACGCGCGGTGTGGGCGGCTGGCCGTGTCAGGGAATAATCGATCAGCAGGATGCCTTTGTAGCCCAGCGTGATACGCTCCGCGCCGCTAGGCTCGCCGATGATGCACAGGTCCGGCGAGAAGTGTTCGCGGATATGGTGCGTGCCCTTGCTGGTGGCGATCTCTTCCTCTACCGCGCCGACGACCACCACCCGCCAGCCGGGCGGAAGCGATGCCTGAGCTGCCGCTTCGGCAAAAGCGCATAACGGCCCTTTGGCGTCCACGCTGCCGCGCCCGTACAGCGTGCCGTTTTCGCGCCGGACTGGAATCTCGCCCGGCACGGTGTCAATATGTCCCAGCAGCATCAACGTGTGCGGCGCATCCGCCGGGCCGCGCACACCAACCGCGTTACCGGCGGCGTCAACGTGCGCGCTCATGCCCTGCGCGTTCATCCACCTGACCAGGTAATGCACCGCCGGGGCTTCCTGTTCTGACGGGCTGTACCGGCGGACGAGTTCTACCAGCAGATCAGACATCGGTATTATCCCCTTTACAGCCGGTCGATGATGGCCTGGCAGGTGCGTTCGGTGCCGCCGGTATGCGGCGTATCATAGGTGACACGGCGCACGGTTCTGGCTTCGTCGGTATGCCCCAGAAAGTCCAGCAGCATTGCCGCGCTCAAGATCGCCGCGCGGGGATCGGCCACGCCCTGCCCGGCGATGTCGGGCGCGCTGCCATGCACCGGCTCAAACAGCGCAGGCCGCCCTGTGCCGATGTTAGCCGATGGCGCGACGCCCAGTCCCCCGGTCAGCCCTGCCGCCAGATCGCTGAGGATGTCCCCAAACAGGTTGGTGGTCACGATCACATCAAAGCGAACCGGGTTAAAGACCAGCCGCATCGCCGCCGCATCGACCAGCATTTCCTCAACGATCAGATCGGGATACTCGCTTGCCACGTCTAGCCCCACCTGGCGAAACAGGCCGCATGTTTCCTTCAGCACGTTGGCTTTGTGCACCAGCGTCAGCCTGCCGCGCCGCTGACTGGCGTATTCGCAGGCCAGCCGGACGATCCGCGCCGACGCCCTGGCCGTGATCACGCGCTCGGCAATGGCCGTTGCACCACCATCTTCGAGCCGCTCACGCCCGCTGTATAGTCCTTCGGTGTTTTCGCGTACAATCAACAGATCGATCCCATTCCCAACCGTTGGGCGCAGGTTGGCGAACAGGTCAAAGTGACGGCGTAAGCTCAGAATCGGGCTGTGGTAGCCCGCGACCTTGGTCATGGGCGAACTGGTTGCGCCAAACAGTACAGCATCGCTGGCTGCGCACATCGCCAGCGTTTCGGATGGCAATGCATCGCCCCAGTATTCGAACGTTCCAAAACCAGCTTCCGCCTGCTGAAATACGAGCGGCAGGTCTAGCGCTGCCAGGACTGCCTGCGCCGCCGGGATCACTTCCTGGCCGATGCCGTCACCGGGAATGACCGTTATGGCTGCCACCATTAACCCTTACTTGCTCAAAGTGCTGCTGCAACATAGGGAGCAGGCCCCCCGCGTCGAGTATGCGCTGCGCCGACGGTGACAGCGGCGGAATGCCAAACGCCTGATTGCAGCCGGTGATGATACCTGCTTCACGGTCAATGCAAATCACATCACCCGTCTGCACCAGAGTGTGCAGTTCCGGGCATTCCACCGGCAGCAAACCGTGGTTGATGCAGTTACGAAAGTAAATCCGCCCGAACGACGCGGCGATGATGATCTCCACCCCGGCGTACTTAAGTGCCGTCACAGCCTGTTCGCGGCTGCTGCCACAGCCCCAGTTGTGTCCGGCGACGATCACATCACCCGGCTGGACGTTCGCAGCAAAAGCCGGATCAAGGTCTTCCAGTGCATGTGCGGCGATCTCGCCCGGTGTGTGCAGCGTATAGGTGTAACGACCCGGAAAGATCACGTCGGTGTTCACATTATCGCCATATACCCAACAACGATGCTGTGTCATGCTAAAACCTCCCTTGGATCACTGATTTGTCCGTTCAAAGCACTGGCGGCCACCACGTAGGCGCTCGCCAGGTAAACCGGCGCGTCAGGCGTGCCCATGCGCCCTCGGAAGTTACGGTTCGCGCAACTGATCGTCACCTCGCCCGGCGCGGGGATGCCCATGTGGTTGCCCATGCACGGCCCGCAGCCCGGCGTACCGATGACCGCGCCTGCGTCCAACAGCGTGTCGATGATCCCCTCGCGGACAGCGGCCAGCATCACCGCTGCGCTGGCGGGAATGACCAGGAAACGGCAGCGCACCCGGCGACCGCGCAGCACCTCAGCCGCCGCCCGTAGATCGCTCAGCCGCCCATTGGTGCAGGTGCCCAGAAATGCCTGTTGAATTGGCTGGCCCGCCACCTCGGACAGCGGAACGGCGTTGTCGGGCCGGTGCGGCAGTGCGACCTGCGGTTCGAGGTGGCTCACATCCAGATGATATTCGGCGGCATAGGCGGCATCCGGATCGGGATAGAGCGGCGTATAGTGGCGCGTGCGGCGCGGCTCCAGGTAGTCAAAAACGATTTGGTCCGGCGGCAGGTAGGCATTCTTAGCGCCCATCTCGGCCATCATGTTTGGGATCACCGCCCGCTCGTCAAGCGGCAGCGCCGCCAGTGTATCGCCCGCGAACTCCACCGAGCGATACAGCCCGCCGTCCGCGCCCAGGTCGCCCAGGATGCGCAGGCTGATGTCTTTGGCCGTGACGCCGGGCGACGGCGCGCCGTTCAGCGTGATGCGGATCGCTTCCGGCACGCGCAGCCACAACTCGCCGGTGGCCCACAGCGCCGCCATTTCGGTCCGGCCCACGCCCGCGCCAAACGCGCCCAGCCAGCCGTGATGGGTGGTGTGGCTGTCTGCACCGAGGATCGTTTCGCCGGGCAGGATCAGCGCCTCTTCCCCGATCACCTGGTGGCAGATGCCGCGCCCGACGTCAAAAAAGTGGGCGATGCCCTGCGCCTGCACCCAGTCTCGAATCTCGGCGTGATTCTGAGCATGGCGCGTGGTTGGTGCGGGCGACGCATGATCGAGCGTGATCGCCACACGGTCCGGGTGGGCTATGCCCGGCGCGCCGATCTGCTCAAAGATGCGCCGGATCGCCGCCGAATTGTCGTGACTGAACACCAGGTCCGGCATCACATCCAGCACATCGCCCGCCCGTGCACCCGGCACCCCGGCAGCGCGCGCCAGGGCTTTTTCCGCAAACGTCCTGCCGCTCATGTTGTTAGCCGATTACCGCCGCCGCTGCGGCTGTTCTCAGCAGATGATCGATCTCGTCCAGCGCCAGGGGCCGCACGTCTGCCTGGCGTTTTACATCCTGGGTAATGGCCTTGAGCGTGGATTCATCCAGGTTCAGGCCCAATGCCAGCGCCCGCTCGCGGATGCCGTTCCAGCCTGTCAGCCGGTGGCCGATGGCAACTTCGCGCACCAGCCCAAAATCGCCCGGCTGGATGATCTCATAGGTGGACGGATCGGCCAGCACGGCTTTGGCGTGGATGCCCGCCTTGTGGATAAACGCGCTCGTGCCGGTGATGTAGTTATTAAACGGGATGCTGATCGCGCAGATGTCTGCGACCAGCCAGTCGATCTGCGGCAGCAGCGGCAGATTGTACTTGGTGACATAGGCGCGGTTGAGCGTATACAGCCGCGCGATCAGCCCGCCCAGCGGGGTGATGCCGTTGCGCTCGCCAATGCCCAACACAGTTGTATCGATGTGGGTTGCACCCCCCTCCAGCGCTGCGCAGGCGTTGGCAATAGCACACCCGCTGTCGTTATGCCCGTGAAATTCCACGTCCAGCCCGGTCAAGCGTACCAACTGCTGCACCATGCTGTATACCTGCTGTGGCAGCGCAATGCCGACCGTATCCGCCACGCCCAACCGGTCTACCAGCCCCATTTCGGCAACAGCCAGATAGACGCGCAGCAGATCGGATTCACGGCTGCGAAACGTGTCTTCGGTGCTGAACCGCAGGATGATGTCCGGGGCTTGTGCCCGGACAAAGGTCAGCACGTCGGCAGCCAGGTCTACGATCTGGTTGATGCTTTTACCATGGCTGTGCTGCATGAGCAGCGGTGATGTGCCGATCACAATGTCCACTCCGTGCACGCCAGTGTCCAGCGCACGCAGAGCATCATCCTTGTGGCAGCGAATGTGCGTCAGGATTCGGGCGTTTAAACCTGCTGCCATCACAGCGCGGATGTCTGCTTCGCTCTGCGGCGAGGCGCAGGGTGATGTCATTTCGATCATCTCTACGCCAAAATCGTCCAGCAGACCGGCGATCTCAAGCTTTTGCGCCGTCGTGAACGTTGCCGTGCTGAACTGCTCGCCTTCACGCAGCGTGCTTTCAATGATATGGTAGCGATCAAACGGCATCGGTCAGCATCTCCTCGATAGTGTTCACTGCCTGCCACAAGTCATCGTCCGAGATGACCAGCGGGGGCAGCAGTCGCAGCACGGTTCGACCGGCAGGCAGCGCCAGCACACCGCGTGCTTGCAGCGCTTGCAGGACCGGTGCGACCTTGCCGCGCAGCTCGATCCCGATCATGAGACCCAACCCGCGCACATCCCGCACGGCGGCAGGTGGCAGGTGGGCACGCAGATGTGCCAGGACGTCCGCGCCGCGCTGCCGGGCGCGCAGTATCAGGTCGGTGCTTTGCAGCACATCCAGCACGGCTAGCGCCGCCGCGCACATCACGGGGTTGCCCCCGAAGGTACTGCCATGTGCAGCCGGAGGAAGTTTGCCCACGCGCTCGCCCATCACGACCGCGCCCATTGGCAGCCCGCCCGCGATACTCTTGGCCAGGCACAGCAGATCAGGGCGCACGCCCTGCCCCTGGTGCGCAAACAGCCAGCCGGTCCGTCCAAAGCCGGTTTGCACCTCGTCCAGGATCAGCAGCGAACCGTTGGCGTGGCATAACGCCTGTGCAGCCCGTAGATAACCATCGTTGGCGGGATGCACGCCGCCTTCGCCCTGCACGACTTCGAGCACGACCGCCGCCACGTCTCTGTTCAGCGCCTTCGCCAATCCCACTACGTCGTTATAGGGCACGTGGTTAACGCCCGGCAGCAGCGGCTCAAACGGGGCACGGTAGGCGCACTTCCAGGTCGTGCTGAGCGCGCCCAGTGTCCGGCCATGAAAACCACGCATTGCCGCCACGATGCCAGCGCGACCGGTGACCAGCCGCGCGATCTTGATCGCACCTTCGACCGCTTCGGCCCCGCTGTTGCACAGGAATACGCGCGGCATGTCTGCCGCCCGGCACAGTGCCGCCTGGTAGCGCGCCCGCACCGGGTTATGCAGCAGCTCCGGGCAAACGCTCAGTCTGGCAACCTGATCGCGTACGGCAGCCACAACCGCCGGGTGGGCGTGCCCCAGGTTCGCCGCGCCCATGCCGCCGATGCAGTCGATATACCAGCGCCCGGCGATATCTTGCAGCCGCGCGCCTTCACCGCCCACGATCTGTAGATCGCGTTTGACGTATACCCCGCTGGTGTGCGCGTGCTCCAATCCAACCAGATCAGTTTGTTCAACCAGTGATGCCAGCATAAGCTACCTCCCGCATCTGGTGCACGATATGCGTACCGCCGCCGTCTAGCGCGGCATCCAAAGGACTATCACCCGCCGCCCCGGCCAGGATCGCCTGTGCGGCCCCGGCGGATTGTGCAGCCAGCAGTTTTTTCTTCATCCGGCCCTGGGCCAGCGACTCGTAGGCGTCCAACTCTGCCAGCGGAAACTGGCGCACGACCGACGCCGGATCGTTTATGTCTCGCAGCAGGCCGGGCACATTGCTCAGGATCACCAGCGTTTCGGCGTCCAGTTCCCGCGCGACCTCGGCAGCTACCAGATCACCGTCCACGTTCAGCCGTTCAAAGTTTTCGCCCAGCGCGACCGGCGCGATAACCGGGGTTTGACCGGCATCCAGCAGCGCACGCAGCAGATCGCCGTTCACGCCGGTTATCGTGCCCGAATAGTCATCACGGATCACGACGGTACGCCCGTTGCGTATAGCCCGGATCGCTGTTTTGCGCCGCGCGTTGATGGCGGTTGGTCCGGCCAGCCCGGCAGCGTATACGCCAAAAGAGGCTAATGTTGCCGCGATCTGCTGGTTAACGGATGCCGCCGCCGCGCTGTAGATGTCGATCATGCGCGCATCGGTGTAGCGGCTGGTGTGTCCGCCCGGACTGACAAGCATTTGCACCGGCATGTTGGTTTGCTCAGCCAATGCTGTCGCCGCCGCGCTGGCACCATGCACCAGCACCCAGCGTTCGCCCGCTCGGATGCGTCCGGCCAGGTTGCGCAGCACCGGCACTGCATCGATCCCGGCATTGCCCCCCAGTTTTAAGACGTGAGTTCTCATGGGAATATCCCTCCAAAGGTTAGCGCGGTCATTTCGTCAAAGCCGCACATACTATTCATACACTGCACCGCCGAACCTGCCGCACCTTTGCCCAGATTATCCAGCGCGCAGAGCAGCACAGTTCGACCGGTCGCCGGGTCGTAGTCCCAGCCTACGTCGGCGTAGTTTGTCCCGGCCAGCAGGCGCGGTTCGGGGTGGCGGTGCACGCCGGTTCGCTCGTGGACCACGCGCACAAACGGCTCATCGTTCCATATGGCGCGGTAATGGCCCCACAGGTCGCGCTCGGCCAGTCCCGCAGGCAGCGATACATGCACTGCCGCCGACACGCCGCGCACCATTTCCACGCTGGTAACCGCCATACGCACGTCATACGCGCCCAGCGGCGCGAATGCCTGCCGTACCTCGGCCTCGTGGCGGTGCCCGGTCAGTTGGAAGGGCCGGACAACTCCGCTGCGGGCCGGGTGGTGGCTGGATGCGGTGGGGGTGGCGCCCGCCTCGCTACTGCCGACCTTAATGTCTACGATGATCGGCTGGTCCGGTTCTATCAGGCCACCCAACACCAGCGCGTGCAGCGCCAGGATCGTCGCCGTCGCGTTGCAGCCAACGCCGCTTGCATACTCGGCTCCGGCCAGCGCATCGCGGTTGATCTCCGGTAAGCCATAAACAAAACGCGGCAGCCACTCCGGCGCACGGTGATCGCGCTGGTAGACTGCCGCGTACTGCGCTGCATCGCGCAGGCGAAAATCGGCGCTCAGGTCGATGATCCGCCTGGCTAACGCCGCGTAGTGGTCGATATGCACCTGGGATTCGCCATGTGGAACCGCCAGGAACAGCACGTCGCACGCTTGGCACGCTTCGCGCGAGGTGAAGCGTAGGCGCGTTTGGCCGCGCAGGTGGGGATGCACCTGGTAAGCGAATTTGCCAACAAACCGCTCGGACGTGATCTGTGTGACCGTCACGCTGGGATGTCCCAGCAGCAGGCGCAGCAGCTCGCCGCCCGCGTAGCCTGACGCACCGATAATGCCGACACTCAACCGCTCGCCGCTCATGCCGCCACCTCAACCGCCGCGAGAGCATAACGCGCGATGTGTTCGGGGATGTTGACGCCGGTCGTGTCGATGCTGTTGCGAAATTCCATCGTGTGGTTCACTTCACAGACCAGCAGGCCGCGCGCCGGGTCTTCGAGCAGGTCAACCGCCAGCACGCCGCCCATACCCCCGCTGACGGCCAGCGCCGCCCGGCGGCAGATGGCCGCAAGCTCCGGCGTGACCGGGCAGTTCGACGCCTGCCCGCCGCGTGCCGTGTTGGTGATCCAATGCGACGATGTGCGGTAGATGGCGCAGATCGTTTCGTCCCCGATCACAAACGCGCGGATGTCACGGGCCGGTTTTTCGATGTATTCCTGCACATAAAATACCAGGTGTCCCACGCCGCCCAGCACCGTTTTATGCTCGATCAGGGCTTCGGCTGCATCGCGGTCATTCACGCGCGCCAGCAGCCGCCCCCACGACCCAACGGCAGGTTTGAGCACGGCAGGGTAACCGATGCGCTCGACGGCTTCCAACGCGGCCTCACTGCTCAGCGCGATCTCGGTGACCGGCTGCGGGACGTTTGCTACGTCCAACGCCAGCGTGGACCGGACTTTGTCGGCACACACACTCGCCGTCGCATAGTTGTTGATCACGTGGATTCCGGCAGCTTCGAGCAGTTGAGCCGCAACCAACCCTGCGCTGGTGCTCACGCTGCGTTCCAGCACGATGTCCACGTCGGGCGCGTACCACCCGACCCGTGCCGCGATAGCGCGCTCGTCCAGCCGCCAGGGCGTAATGTTCAACCGCTCAAACGCGGCGAACAGCAGCTTTTCTTCGATCCGAACCCGGCTGCACAGGATGCCGACTCTCATTCGCCCCAGTCTTCCATTTCCAGCGGCGCCAGGTCCAGCGTCAGCGGCTCCAATTCGATCACTTCTAGCTCTGCGCCGCAGTCGGCACAGACCAGGATTTCACCCTGCATCACGTCTGCGGGAATGTCGATCTCTGCGCCACACTCGACACATACAGCCTGTTCCATGCGTTTGTCCTCCATTGACCCGTGCGAATACAAAACAAAAGCGCCCCACCCGGCGATTAGCGGGTAGGGCGCTTGGTGCGCAGCACGAAGAACCTACCGGCGTAATCGCCGCCAGGACAAGCCCTTCTTACCCTTCTTCAAGCAGTCAAACTGCACCATATTGGATTGCTCCCTAAACGAACCTGACAAAAACAGCCACTCTGAGACGAGTGGCTGTTGGGTGTACGCTCTGGTTTTCAGCAAGCAGCGCGAATGTGCCCCTCGTCTCAGTCGACGATGGCCTTCTTACCCTTACCGCGCTTGCTGATGAATGCGAACATAGCTTGTATCACACTTCTTTTGCACTTTCGAAACCAAGCCTAGCATAGACGCATTTACGATTGGTGTCAAGCAGTTGGCGGGCAAACCATTTGTCAAAAGTATACAAAGCCGCCGTTGCACCGCCGGAACGCTCTAACACCACACGCTGACCGTAAGCTATTCGGCAGCGGCGGCTGTTTCCAGGCCGTATCCATACGGGAACAACGGATCGCCTTCTCCTGCGCCCAGCGGCAACTGGTCAACCGAGCACGGCCAGGTGAATGACAGCTTGCCCGTGAAGGCTCGCAGGCCAAACAGCCCATCGGCCACTCCCTGCCCTTCGGTGCCCGGCAGCCACGCCACCACTACGGCATCCCAGGCGTCGATCTGGTCGGTGATAATCAGCGGGCGCCCGGAGACTATGATCACTATCAGCTTATCGCAGGCAGCGCGCATATTCTCCAGAACGTTCAAGTCCTCTTCGGCCAGTGTCAGATCGCCGTCATCGCCGATCCCCTCAGCATACGGGCGTTCGCCAACCACGGCAATACCCACAGCGACCCTGTCACCATCGAATTCACCATCGGGACTATAAACAACCGTGCTGTCACCCGACACAGCGCCTTCGATGGCTTCCAGTATGGTAGTGCCCGGCGTGATGTCGCCCAGGCTGCCCTGCCACTCGATAGTCCAGCCGCCGCTCTGAATACCGATATCGTCGGCAGCCAGCCCGCCCACGTAGATCACAGGCGTATCCGGCGCCAGCGGCAGCACGTCACCATCATTTTTGAGCAGCACCAGCGATTTACCAACCGCTTCACGGGCCAGCAAGCGGTGCTCGTCGGAGCCGACGGTCCCGATCATGTCTTCCGGTCCGTAGGGATGTTCAAACAGGCCCAGGTCAAACTTCACGGTCAGGATACGGCGGACGGCGTCATCGATGCGTTCTTCGGAAATATCGCCGTTTTCAACCGCCTCTTTCATCGTGTCAATGAACAGGTTGTAGTCATAGGGAACCATGTTCATATCGACCCCGGCGTTGATGGCCGTGACCACGCTGGTGTAGTAATCACCAGGATCAATCTGGTCAATGCCAGCCCAGTCAGACACGATAAAGCCCTCAAAACCCAACTCGTCTTTGAGCACGTCGGTGATCAGATACTGGTGGGCGTGCATCTTGGTATCGTTCCAGCTTGAGAAGGACACCATCACACTTTGCGCCCCGGCGTCGACAGCCGCTTCATACGGCGGCAGGTACAGCGCGCGCAGCGTGTCCTCATCCACTTGAGTCACGCCCTGGTCGATCATGTAATCTCCCGTGGTTGACGTGCCCCAACTGGTACCACCGTCGCCAATGTAGTGCTTGGGCGTGCCCAGCACGGTCAGCGGGTCGGCCAGATCGTCCCCTTGCATTCCCAGCAGGTACGCTGTGCCCAGCGCAGTCACCAGATCGGTGTCTTCACCATAGCTTTCGTATGTGCGGCCCCAGCGAATATCCTGTGTTACGGCCAGGACCGGCGCATAGTTCCAGTAGATGCCGGTGCCGATCATTTCACTCGCAGTCACCTGCCCGATGCTCACCATCAGGTCAGGGTCGTTGGCTGCGCCCAGCCCGATATTGTGCGGGAAGATCACTGCACCATACACATTGTTATGACCGTGCACGGCGTCCACCCCGTACAGCATCGGGATGCCCAATGGGGTGCTCAGCGCGTAGTCCTGAAACTCCCGGACCATAGCGGCCCAGGCGTCGGGGCTGTTGGTGGAAGGCGAACCACCGCCACCGCTCAGCAGCGCGCCGATGTATTTGTCGGCCACTT
The DNA here is from genome assembly GCA_016926875.1 of Anaerolineae bacterium. Lineage (GTDB taxonomy): Bacteria > Chloroflexota > Anaerolineae > Aggregatilineales > Aggregatilineaceae > JAFGNU01. The sequence continues at coordinate 21,476 of JAFGNU010000061.1, forward strand.
CGTCACCCCAAATGCTGTTCTTTTCAACCAGCGTCATCTGCCCGATTTTCTCGTCCAGCGACATGCGCACCAGCAGGTCTTCGACGCGCTCTGCCGTCGGTAGTTCTATTTTGCGATAGTCATCCTCAAGGTTGATCGCGCTGGGCGTAGGTCCTTCCGGCGGGGCGGGTTCCTGCATTTCCGGGATGCCCGTCTGGCCGATCTCATAGAAGACCAGGCGCCCGAACAGGCTGGGGTTCAGATAGGATTGATCGTCTGTGTCGAAGACCGACCAGATGAGCTTGGTGTCACGGTTGGAGGTGGACGCGCCATTAAGGTGCACCTGGAAGCCAACCAGGCCGCCGTGCTCTGGTGTGATAGCCCACACGTTGTTTTCCAGCGGGATCGCAATTTCCGCCGCCCAGCCAATATCTGTTTTAACCACTTTGACCTGGGCATCGACAGTGTCGCCCTGGATGCCGCTGATCACCTGCTCGCCCGGTGGCAGATCAATGTTGAGCGGGGGCACTGTCACCTGCGCCACACCCTCGATGTAGGAAGTCAGAGTCAAGTCGCCGGTGGCATTGACATAGAACTCGACTGAGTCTTCGTTCCAGTAGTTGGCTTCGTGCTCGCCACTGATGATGTTGTCGTCGTACACGTTAGCCATAAAGTACAGGTATGCATCGTCTGCCGCCCCGGCGAAAGTCACACCAGCCCTGCCGGACGCCGGATCAAGGCCTTCCGGCATGATCACAGTTGGCACGCCTGCCCAATCACTCAGATCACCATCAAGCGTGATAGTCAGCGGGAAGGGAGCATAGTATATCTCACGAGGCTGACCATCGGGCGCAAGCTGATCGCCCTGGGCAGCAGTCAGCAGGATCGAAGTACCAAACAGCGTAGCCAGCGTCAGGCTGGTCAGCAGAACGGATACAACAGCAAATCTCTTCATCACAAGTATTCCCTCCATAGTTAATCTTATTATCCACCGGACCATCTCAAAGCAGAAAAACTAGCCATCCGGCGGCCCCAGCCATCACAGGTCGAAACGGGTCATTCCAGGTTCAGAGCGGCCTCTATGCGGCCAACTGCTCAGCCAGCACTCGCCCAAGCTTGAAGCGCACCCTTTGCAGGTCTTCGCCGCGCGCGACATTCACGTGAAGTTTGCTAACCTCTCAAAATTGTATAATAATAACATCAAATGACATAGCCTTGATCAAACACCCTGTGTGGCAGTTCAACTATCGATCAGAGATATTCCAGACCAAAAATCAACAAATCGATGGCAAGATGTTTTTTTGAGTTAAACTTGCAAGCGCTTGCGAAACAGGCAGGCAAAACCAGACTCTTGAACACAATACGAAGTGAGACACTGGAAAACGCGCAGGATACCGTCAACTTCCTGTACGATCACAAGCCATTTATCAACTCAGCCGCGTTGGGTACGTTTTTGATGGAGCGTGATGCCCCGGCGCACCGTTCCCCCGGCACATATAACGTCAGCCGCATTATCGAAGAACCAGATAAAGACCTGGCGATCTACTTCGATTATGAGGTCGAAGCGGGTTTGGATGCAGACATGGCCGAACGGATCAAGGAGCGCTTTACGGATACGCTGCCAGACAAAACCTACCCGCAGTTTTACGCCAATGACATCTATCGCTTTCTCTACGCCTGCCACATCAAAGAAAAGCACGCACCTATGCCGCCCTGGCTGGCACCAGAAGATGTACAAGTGTAAAGCCCTTACATAATTTGTGTAACGTTTGGAGTGAATAGTCCCAATGTCCGATCAACCTGCTTATAAAAACCCTGCTCTTTCCTTTGAAGAACGTATCAATGACCTGATCGCGCAGATGACACTGGAAGAGAAAATCTCCCAGATGGTACATCAAGCCCCGGCAATTGAGCGCCTTGATATCCCTGCATATAACTGGTGGAACGAGTGCTTGCATGGTGTGGGGCGTGCCGGGATCGCCACAGTCTTCCCACAAGCAATCGGCATGGCCGCGACCTGGAACGCCGATCTGATCCACGAGGTTGCCACCGCGATCTCAGATGAAGGCCGCGCCAAACATCATCAAGCGTTACGGGACGGCAATCATGGACAGCAGTATCACGGCCTGACGTTCTGGACGCCTAACATCAATATCTTCCGCGATCCACGCTGGGGACGCGGCCAGGAAACATATGGCGAATGCCCGTACCTGACAGCGTGGCTGGGAGTCGCATTCGTTAAAGGGTTGCAAGGTGACGATCCGAAGTATCTCAAAGCCATCGCCACGCCCAAGCATTACGCTGTTCACAGCGGGCCGGAACATGACCGTCACCATTTCGACATCGACGTGAGCGAGCGCGATTTGCGAGACACCTATCTGCCTGCATTCAAAGCGACGGTGCAGGAAGGTGCTGCGTATTCGGTGATGAGTGCGTACCAACGCTTCCGGGGCGAGCCGTGTTCGTCCAGCACGCTGCTGCTTCAAGAGATTTTGCGCGACGAGTGGGGTTTCGAGGGTTACGTCGTGTCGGACTGCGGCGCGATCTACGACATTTTCGAGAATCACAAGGTGGTGAAAACGCCGGAAGAAGCCGCCGCCCGCGCCGTCAAAGCGGGTTGCGAGTTGAATTGTGGCGGGATATATCCGATGTTGCTCGACGCGGTAGAACAGGGTTTGATCGATGAGGCGACGATTGATCAGGCGTTGAAACGGTTGTTCATGGCGCGTTTCAAGTTGGGCATGTTTGATCCGCCGGATATGGTGCCCTACGCTCAGATTCCACATGAGGTGAACGACAGCTCCAAACACCGCGAACTAGCGCTGCGCACCGCCCGCGAAGCGATGGTGCTGCTCAAGAATGACGGGTTATTGCCCCTGGACAAATCGCAGCTCAAGACCATCGCCGTGATCGGACCCAATGCCGATTCGGTAGAGGTTATGCTGGGTAACTACAACGGTATTCCCGCGCAGCCGGTGACCCCTCTGGCCGGTATTCGTAAGAAGGTTGAGCCGGATGTTGACGTGTTATACGTCAAAGGCTGCAACATCACCAGCAAGATTCAAGCCGACCGTGGGCACGGCTATAACGAGCAGTTTGCATCGGCTGTCGAGATTGCGCGCCGGGCGGATGTGGTGATCATGGTGATGGGCCTGTCGCAGGTGCTCGAAGGCGAAGAAGGCCAGCGCGAAGGCGTCGAGGCCGGGATGAGCAGCCAGGGTGACCGCCGGGGACTTGATCTGCCCAGCGTACAGGAGGAATTGCTCAAGATGATTCACGGGGTTGGCAAGCCGGTTGTCCTGGTGCTGATAAACGGCAGCGCGATTTCGGTCAATTGGGCAGATCAACATGTACCCACGATCATCGAGGCGTGGTATCCGGGACAGGCAGGGGGTACGGCGTTGGCTGACGTGTTATTCGGGGATTACAATCCTGCCGGACGCCTGCCGATCACGTTCTACAAGTCGGTGGAGCAACTGCCACCGTTCACAGATTACGATATGGCGAAAGGGCGCACCTATCGTTATTTCACCGATGAGGCCCTTTATGCGTTTGGACATGGCTTGAGTTATACGCAGTTTGCTTACAGTGACCTACAGATTACACCCCAACAGCCACGAACAAGTGCCTCCGTGGAAGTAGCTGTTACCGTCAAAAACACCGGCGACCGCGCCGGGGACGAGGTTGTGCAGCTTTACATGCGCGACGTTGAGGCTTCGGCCCTTGTACCGGTGCGCCAACTGGCCGGATTTGACCGTATCCACCTGCCACCCGGCACAGCGCAGACAGTACGCTTCACGCTGAAACCTGAGCAATTCTCGCTGGTCACCGACTCTGGACAACGCCTGATCGAACCGGGGTTGTTTGAAATAGTGGTGGGTGGTCACCAACCGGGGGCTGATGATGCCGGGCTGCTGGTAGGGCAGGTTGAAGTTATTGGAGAGTCATTAATACTGGAGCCATAGCCGAACGAATGAGTTAAGCTCGACTCAGTTCATCTACGGAAAGAGCAACAAGCAGCAGTTTCTAGATGCGCGTTCCGTCCCGGTGTGCTGGATTGCATATCCCGTTTGCCCGCTGTCTTTTCTCAGGTCATCATGATCGCGGGGGGGGCACACGAATCGCGGATGATGAGCTTCGTCGGCAAAATGGTTTGGCGCATCTCCTGAGCTGGGTATTCAATGCATTCCAGCAGCATAATGACTGCTTCGCGCCCCATCTCGACGAGCGGTTGGTGCACAGTAGTGAGCTTGGGATAGACCAGGGAGGCTTGCGAAAGATCATCGAAGCCAAGTACAGAAATGTCGTCTGGGATATGCAAGCCATGCTGCCGGATGGCCTCGATAGCACCAAACGCGGACATGTCATTTGAAGCGAAAATTGCCGTCGGGGGTTTCTGGAGTGAGAGCAGTTTCTGTGTCGCAAGATAGCCGCCCTGCACCCGGAAGTCACCTCCAACAATATACTCACTGTCCAGGTGAATTCCATGATCGGATAGTGCGGTTTTGTATCCTGCTAAACGTTCGGTGGCGCTGTTCAGCCCTTCCAAACCCGAAATAAATCCGATATGGCGATGTCCAAGCTCAATGAGATACTGCGTTGCTTCATATGCGCCCGCCCGGTTTGTTGCAATCACGCTGAGACTTTGTTTTCTCTCATTCATCTGATCAAGCAAGACATAAGGAAAATCCTGTTGATGGAGCGCATCCAGGTAAGAAGAGGAGATCAGCGGCACCACCAGCAGCAGCCCATCTGCTCCACTGTTCACCATGGTAGCGACATACTCGGATTCCTTACCTTGATGACGGTGCGTGGTATAGAGGATTATGTTGTAGTCGGACTTCGCCAGTTCATCATCAATACCATGAATAATCTCGCTGATGTAGCTGTTGCTCAAGTCAGGAACAAGAACACCGATCATGTTGGAACGACCGCCTGCCAAGCTTCGCGCCTGCTGGTTTGGTACGTATTCCAGTTCCCTGGCAGCCTGTAGTACCTTTTCGCGTGTGCTGGACTTGACAAACTCGTAGCCGCTCAAAGCGCGGGACACTGTGGAATACGAAACGCCGGATTTGCGCGCAATATCAAAAATGGTAGGTGCTTTAGGTTTTTTTTCGTCTCTAGACATAAGCTTCCACTCTTCTTGCAAGCGCTTGCAACAAGGGTTAGAACTGTAACAAATTGTTTGAGTTTTGTCCACTGAGCTGTCGCTGCAAGGTATTTTGGGCCTAAATGATTGCAGACACATCCGCCTTGAGCGTCAACGTATTTGGATAGAGCCTGCAAAACGCCAGGCGACTTTTGTCCGGTATATGGTTACCACAGAGTCTTTTTGATGAAATGGGTTTCGGACAAAAGGGTAGCTTTTTTCCATTTTAACATAGCCCGCGAACACTTGGGCTATCAAGGAGGAAACAATTGATGAACCGGGTCGTAAAGAACCAGCGAAATCTCGAAGATGGCTACCAACTCTGGCTGCGTTATGCCCCTGTCACCGATGCGCCAACACTCACTGCTTATCGAACAGCTATCACGCAGATTATGATCAATGCGTCATCTGCCACGTTGAGCATTGCGCAAGAAGAGATCGAGGCGGGCCTGGAACGCCTGCTCGGAGTCACTGTCCCCCTGGCAAAACAGCCTGATCGAAGCGGCACCCTTGTCATCGGGACACCTCACAACAATCATGTGATCGCAGAACTAAAACTCGGACAAGCGCTTGATCAAGTCGGTGATGAAGGTTTTGTGATCGTCCGTACAGTTTTCCAGGGCAACGACTACATTGCTATCGCCGCGAACACAGACATCGGCAACCTGTATGGCGTGTTCCATTTTTTGCGGCACCTGCAAACGCATAAGCCACTCCACGACCTGAACATCAGCAGTTCGCCAAAGACCAAACTCCGGATGCTCAATCACTGGGATAATTTGGATCGCACGGTTGAACGTGGTTATGCGGGTTTTTCGCTTTGGGACTGGCACAAGCTGCCGGATTATATCTCGCCCCAATACAAGGACTACGCGCGCGCCAACGCTTCGGTGGGGATCAATGGCACGGTGCTCACGAATGTTAATGCGAACGCGCTGATTCTAACAAAACAATATCTTGTCAAGGTGGCAGCGCTGGCGGATTTGTTTCGTCCTTACGGGATTCGCGTTTTTCTTACGGCGCGGTTCAGCGCACCAGTCGAGATCGGGAAACTGGACACAGCCGACCCACTTGAGCCTGATGTTATTGCCTGGTGGCAGAAAAAAGCCGATGAGATTTACGAACTCATCCCTGATTTTGGGGGATTCCTAGTCAAGGCGAACTCAGAAGGGCAGCCCGGACCGCATGACTACGGGCGCTCCCATTCTGAAGGCGCGAATCTGCTCGCCGATGCAGTGGCGCCGAAGGGCGGCGTGGTGATCTGGCGCGCATTTGTCTATGACGAAAACATCCCCGATGACCGGGCTAAACAAGCCTATGACGATCTGGTTCCCCAAGATGGCATGTTCCGCGAAAACGTGCTCCTACAGGTCAAGAACGGCCCGATTGATTTTCAACCACGGGAACCGTACCATCCGTTGTTTGGCGCGATGCCCAAAACGCCGTTGATGCTTGAAGTACAGATCACCCAGGAATATCTGGGCTGTGCGACGCACCTCGTCTACCTCGCGCCCTTATTCAAAGAAACCCTGGATGCAGATACTTACTGCTACGGCCCCGGTTCACTGGTAGCTGACGTGGTCGATGGGAGCCTGGATAAACATGTGGTGTCGGGCATGGCAGGCGTGTCCAATATTGGGACCGATCGCAACTGGTGCGGGCATCCTTTCGCCGCCGCCAACTGGTTTGCCTTTGGGCGGCTGGCCTGGGATCACAGGGCGACATCCGAGGACATCGCCGAGGATTGGCTGCGCATGACGTTCACCAACGAGGATCGTTTTGTTGGCCTCGCCAAAGCCATGATGATAGAGTCGCGCGAAGCAGCCGTCAACTATATGACCCCCCTCGGTCTGCATCACATCATGGCGCGAGACCATCACTACGGACCCGGCCCCTGGGTGAAAGGCGGACGCGCTGATTGGACATCCATCTACTATCACCGTGCCGACTCTACAGGCATCGGTTTCGACCGAACTCCAGCGGGAAGTGATGCCGTGAGTCACTACTTCTCGCCCTACCGGGAGCAGCTTTCCAGCCGCGATACCTGCCCGGAAGAACTGTTACTCTGGGTCCATCACATTCCCTGGCAATACACGATGAAATCTGGGCGCACATTGTGGGATGAACTCTGCTTCAAGTACAACAGCGGCGTTGAGTCGGTCCGCCACATGCAGCAGACCTGGGATTCTCTCGCTGAATTTGTTGACGTGGCCCGATTCGAGCATGTCAAGGGGCTGCTCGAGATTCAGGAAAAAGAAGCTCGCTGGTGGCGTGATGCGTGCCTGTTATACTTCCAGACGTTTTCTAAGCTACCCATTCCACCAGAATACGAGCAGCCCGCCGAATCGCTCAAGTATTACCAGGCCCTGACACATTACTACGTGCCGGGGATTCCTGAAAGGCGCTTCGGCTGATTGTGATGTTTCAATGTACAGCCTAATGCGGGTCAGCGGTGTCGGAAATACCCGGAGGGGAATTGCGTTTTTCCAGGAATACCAGGGTCAAGTCATCCGTGATCGTCTTGCGCTTGAACGGCGTGTAGCCCAGCTTTTGGTACAGGTACAGGTTTCGTTCGCTTCTGTGCCCGGTAAACAATTCATATCGCAGCGCATGATCGAAGCGCTGCTCAACTGCCTGCATGAGCTGTGTACCGAGACCCTGGTTTTGGTGATCCGGGTGAACGATCAATTTTCCAATGTAACAGGTTTCCGCCTGCATATATGCTCTCACGGAACCCACAATCTTTCCGTCAACCACGATCTTGAGAAATACCTGGCTTTCAAATTCTGCCCGGATTTCGTCCAGGGTTTGGGTAAGAGGTTGGATCGAGTAATCACCATAAAGTGCCGCCTCACTGTTGTAGGCGAGCTTTTGCAGCACGAGGATTTCGCCTGCATCGTCAACGACTGCCTGCTCAATAATCATATTATGTCCCTCTTCGCGATCGGCATTTATAGATGTTAAATTCGAGACAATCTCCCGCTCAAGTGTTGTTATGGATGGAGGCACAGGATAAAAGCTCTTCAATCAGCCAGTCTGGTCAGTCAGTCCAGCGATCATTGCCGGTGGGCGTTGAAACCAGCGACGCACACCATCATTGACTTCCAGCCGTAGGGTTTTAACATGATGTGCCAGGTTGTACACCACATCTTCCCAAATCGATGCCGTGCGCAACATCTGCACGCGCTTGGAAAAGCCCAATGCTTTACGGTCAAACGTCCATTCATGTGGCACGAAGTCAGGTTAGGGCATTCAACCTCAGGATTCCTTTCGCCGCCTTTCCTTCTCACTATAACACCTTGTGTGCGAAGCTATTGATCAGGGGGCATGGTAAAATTAAACAATGGCTGGTTAATTGAGAGGAAACATCCCAGGGGAAAACACGATGGAACGGAAAGTCCAGCTCAAGACCAACCCACTTCCCTGGCTGTTGGAACGCGACCCGGCCAATCCTGGTGTCAGGTACTTCGCCCTGCGTGACCTGCTGCACCGTCCGGCAGATGCCCCAGAAATGATAGAGGCGCAGGCAGAGGTAATGGAGACGGGACCTGTACCTGTTATCCTGGAAACGCAAGCAGAGGAAGGGTACTGGGTCAAGCCAGGAGCGGGGTATGCGCCCAAGTACCGGGGCACGCTCTGGTCTATGTTGTTCCTGGCTCAACTGGGCTGCGATGGACAGGATGAGCGGGTGCAGCGTGCCATCGACTATGTCTTTACCCACGGCCAGGTAAAAAACGGCGCTTTCTCGTATTCTGGTGCTCCAAGCGGGGCGATACACTGCCTGTGGGGCAATATCGTGCGCGCACTGCTCGACCTGGGTACGTGGGGCAACGAACATCTGGACCAGACGATTGACCTATTGGCACGATCAGTGACCGGTGATGGTTATGAGCACTATTATAAATCCGGGATTCAGGGACCAGGATTTCCCTGTTCGGCCAACTATGGACTGCCGTGTGGGTGGGGTGCAATACGGGTATTGTGGGCACTCAATGCCGTGCCGTCCGAAGGGCGCACACCGGCTGTAGAGGCTGCCGCCAACGCCTGTATCGACTTCTTGCTGAGCTACGACATTGCCCGCGCTGATTATCCTTACAAGGAGCGTATCAGTTCAAGTTGGTTTAAATTCGGGTATCCGCTGGGCTATGTCACCGATGTGCTGCTGAACTTGGAAGCCCTGACAGAAGCGGGGGTAGTGGACGACCTCCGGCTGGATGATGCTGTCGCATTGCTGCTGTCTAAACAGGACGACCAGGGCCGGTGGCTCATGGAGTACAGTTACAACGGCAAGATGTGGATAGACATCGAGAGGAAGGGCCAAGCAAGCAAGTGGGTGACGCTGCGTGCGATGCGCGTATTCAAGCGGCTGGGCGTGAAATTCGCAGAGAGTTAGCGCAGGTGCTGACAACCGCAGTGTGACAAACTTTGCGCGCAAGGCTTGCGAAACAGGGCGTCTGGCGAACAGAGATGAACAGTATTAGCTCGTCAGGCTCACAACCCGGCAGGGTCGCGGGTTTGAATCTTGTTCCCGCTACCAATCAAGAACCCCAGGCCGCGAGGCAGGGGGTTTTTTGCACTCTATGTGGGCGTAGAATTCGACGCTTTTTCCTTCAAATGAATGAGCTTGGGAACCTCAGGTGCATTAAAACAGTACCTTGTACGGCCAGTTCATTGATAGCCCTGTGAGCAGCGGTTCAGTGAGCGGACACTACCGTCCTGCTAACACCAGTTGTTCAGCCCGTTAACCTGTTCCGGCGATATGCCTATCACCACCGCCAACTCCGGCGTATTGCGTAACAGGCCCCACCCACTGAACATACCCAAAATTGCAGACACCAGGTGTAAGCAGCTTGGAGCTTTTAGAACCTTTTTGTATCGCTGCCCACTTATGATATAATTCTCACTGGATGAGACCCGGCTATCATTCGGTGAAAATTATGAGTGATGATACTGCGAAATCTTCGGTAATCCACAAAGCCCTCGATATTTTGTTGTTATTCCAGGGCCAACAAGAACGGTACTCTGTTGAAGAAATAAGCCAATCGCTTGATATACCCAAAAGTACTGTCTATCGCTATGTTCGCATCCTTTACGAAAAAGAGTTGCTGGAAAAAGTTGGTTCGGCGGAATATGGCTTGGGCCTCGTACTGATCGAGTTGGGCCGCAAAGCATTGGCCAGCAATCGCGAGATGCGCCTGATCGCGCTCCCCAGTATGAAACGCATCACCGAAGAAACCGGCGAGTCTGTGTCATTGATGCGCCTCTACAACCGGCAGGTTGTATGTATCGAGAGCATTGAAGGTCGGCAGGCCCTGCGCGTCACTATTGAGCGTGGGCGCACGCAGCCGCTTCACGCCGGAGCCTCGTCGAAAATACTGCTCAGCGCGCTGCCCGACGACGAATGGGATGAGATGCTGGATTTTCCGCTGCAACGCTTTACCAGTACCACGATCACTGACTTAGATATGCTGTGCGCACACATCCGGGCAGTCAGAGAACAAGGGTATGCCGTTTCTGATGGCGAAATCGATGTTGGCGCACGGGCGGTCGCGGTGCCACTGGCCGATCACCGGAACGAAATCGTAGCTGCTCTTAGCATCGAAGCCCCCGCCTCGCGAATGGATGCCGGGGTGGTCACTCACTATGTTGATCTGCTGCAACACGAAGCACGCGTGATCCATAGTGAACTTAGCTAGTGTTGGGGATGTGTTGCCATACCGGTGACGCTGAAATCAAATGAGTAGATTCTAGGAGGAAAACACGATGAAACGTTTGGTGATCGCTCTGTTGCTGCTTAGCCTGTTCGTGACCAGCGGACTCGCAGCGGCACAAGACCCTAAGGAAGGAGGCACACTTCGTGCCGCCTGGCAGGCGCCCTGGGAAAGCCTGGATCCCCACTTTGCCAGCACCGAAGCCAGTTTCCAGGTACTAAACAACGTGTTGGAAACGCTCACGTTCTTTGATGACGAGATGAATTTGATCCCCTGGCTGGCTGAAACCTGGTCGCGTTCCGACGATGGGCTGACGTGGACGTTTGTGCTGCAGGATGGTGTGACCTTCAGCAACGGACGCGCGCTGACCGCCGCAGATGTAGTGTGGTCGTTTAGCCGCCTCGTTGACCCCGAAACGGGTTCGGGCAATGCGTGGCGTATTGGTGGAGCCGGGACTGTCATCGAAGCAGTAGATGATCTTACGGTTACTATCACCACCGAATCGCCAATTGCCAACCTGCCCGCGTCGCTGGCGGCAAACAAATCGGTGGCGGTGTTGGCCAAAGAAAGCCTGGAAGATGACGGCACGATCCAGGTCCCGATTGGTACCGGGCCGTTTGTGATCAGCGAAGTGGAAGGCACGACTCGCCTGGTGCTGACCGCACGCGATGATTACTGGCAAGCAGGTGTGCCCTATCTTGATGAGGTTGTGATCACGCCAATCACTGACGACGCCGCCCGCGATCTCGCCCTGCAAGGCGGTGAGGTGGACTGGATTTTCACGATTTCGCCGCAGAATTTGGAAACCCTGCAAAACGATGATGGTGTCGTGGTGGCTCTCGCGCCGCGCCTGTCCTATGATTACTTTGGCCTCAACCTGACCAAAGCACCGTTCGATGACGTGCGCGTGCGTCAGGCTATCGCATACGCGATTGACCGCGAAGTAATCTGCCAGTTCGCGTTCTTTGGCCTGTGCGAAGCAACACAGGGGCCGACCGGGTCTGGCACGCCCTGGTACTTCCCCTATGCGCCGTATGATCGTGACCTGGACAAGGCCCGTGCGTTGTTGGATGAGGCGGGTTATGGCGACGGGTTCGAGATGGAAATCATGACCGCTATCGGCTTTGATGAGACGCTGCGCGGTGCGCAGGTCGTGGAGCAGCAGTTGGATGAGGTGGGCATCGATGTCACCATCGACAACATCGAGTTTGGCGAGTGGCTTGATCGCGAGGCCGCGGGCGAATTTGATGCATTTATGCTCAGTTGGCTCGGTCTGACCGATGTCGAAGACTACTTCTACCTGCAACACCGCACCGGCAATACGTTTAACTTCACCGGCTTCAGCAATGAACGCTTTGACGAACTGGTGGATCAAGGCCGCACGATTGACGACTTTGATGAACGGTATGCTGTCTATGAAGAAGCAAACCAGATTCTCGTAGATGAAGCACCGTACATCTACATGTATGTCAAGGCCGAGGTCAAGGCGTATGCTCCGTATGTCAAGGGCTTCGCGACCCGGTCTGACTCGGCAGTGAACTTCTGGACCGTGTGGCTGGACCAGTAACCATGTGTTTCGGTGGGGCGTAAAAAGTCACGCCCCACCTGTAGCTTTTGAGCCTTTCATGAATACTCGCTTTATTATTCAACGCCTGGTGTTTTCATTGCTCGTCGTCCTGGGTGTAACGGTGGTGGTCTTTATGATCATTCAACTCGTACCAGGCGATCCGGCACGTGTGTCGTTGGGCCAGCAAGCCACCGAGGAAAACCTGCGCGCACGCCGCGAGCGACTGGGACTAAACCGCCCATTATATGAGCAATATGTGTCGTGGGTGACCAACGCCGCACAAGGTGATTTGGGCAAAAGCCTGATCACCAACCAGCCGATCGGCCCTCAGATCGCGGACCGGCTGCCCACCACCTTACAGCTCGCCGGGCTGGCGCTCCTGATCGGTATGTTGATCGCTTTTCCATTGGGCATCATCTCGGCCCTGCGACCTGGGACGATCATCGATACAGTGGCTACGTTTGTGAGCCAGTTGGGCGTCGCCGTACCCGATTTCTGGATGTCGATTCTGCTTGTGCTGCTTTTCTCCACCACTCTGGACTGGCTGCCACCCAGTGGATACACGCCCATCACAGAAAACTTTCGCGACTGGCTGGAGCACATGATTCTGCCCGCGATGACTGCCGGGTTCATTAGCGCATCGATTCAAACCCGCTTCATCCGCAGTGCCATGCTTGAAACGCTACGCCAGAACTACGTGACCACGGCGCGCGCCAAAGGTTTGCGCGAACGTGTTGTTGTGCTGCGCCACAGCCTGCGTAATGCACTGATCACCATTGTCACGATTCTCGGACTTCAAATGACCGCGTTGCTCAGCGCGGTTGTTGTGATCGAAATCGTGTTTGTATTGCCCGGCCTGGGCAGTTTGACGCTGGATGCCGTAGATGCGCGTGATTATCCGCTGGTGCAGGGAACAGTCCTGGTTATGGCGATTCTTGTCACCACTATCAATCTGGGCGTGGATATTATCTATTTTCTGATTGATCCGCGCATTGCGCACATGGAACAATGAACAATATTTTGAGTATGCGCGAACAAGACGGCCCCGCGCCCGGTTTACTCGCCGAAGCGCTCCATCGGTTTGTTCGCCACCGGCTGGGTATGCTCGGCGCGTTGATTATCGGTGGGCTGATCGTCGTGGCGATCTTTGGTCCCTCGCTGGCTCCCCACGAGCCAGATCATATGAATTTTATGTCGCCATTTGCCGACCCGTCCCGCGAATTCCTGCTGGGTACTGACGACTTCGGGCGTGATATCCTCAGCCGGATTATGTATGGTGCGCGGGTGTCGCTAAAGGTGGGCTTTATCTCGGTTGGTATCGCGGCGACCATTGGCACGACGTTAGGAATGATTGCCGGATACACGCGCAAGCGGTTCATCGACGAAGCCATCATGCGCTCGATGGATGTGCTGCTTGCGTTTCCCACCATCTTGCTAGCGATTGCCATCATTGCGATCTTGGGCAAGGGGGTTACCAACGCTATGATCGCGATTGGTATCGTGTACACGCCGATTTTCGCACGGATTGCGCGCGGCGAAGTGCTGCGCATCAAAAATGAGGACTTTGTACAGGCGGCTCGCGCGCTTGGCTCTACCGATGCGGCGATCCTGGTCCGTCACATCCTACCCAACATCCTGCCACCGATTATCGTTGAAACCTCGCTCAGTCTTTCCTTTGCGATCCTGGCGGAAGCCGCGCTAAGCTTTTTCGGGTTAGGAACACAAGCCCCCGATCCAAGCTGGGGTTTGATGCTGTCGGAAAGCCGCAAATTCTTCAACAACTCCATCTGGATGGGTATTTTCCCCGGTGTCGCCATCATGCTTACGGTAATGGGCTTTAACTTCCTGGGGGATGGCCTGCGCGACGCTCTTGATCCACGTATGAAAAACGTGCGATAGCCGTACCGTTCCTTCTGTGAAGCGGCGTTCAGCCCCAAAGCAAATACCAAAATCCTTGAGGTTCCCAGCCCATGACAGGCAGCGGGACATTACGAAGTTTCATCCCGGTGCGCACGGATTTTGAATCCCAGTTCTATTCGTTGGCAATCCGATGACATATCTGCAAGAGGTCCGGCAAGCAAAGCGGGTGATGCGCTGGCCGGTTTTAAGCCATTCCCGTGTTCAGCCCTAATTCTCTGGAAGAGTGGGCAATAAAACGCGAAACAGGCTTCCCTGTCCAACCGTGCTTTCAACTTCAATAGTCCCGTCGTGCATCTCGACGATTCGCTTGACAATCGCCAACCCCAGGCCCATGCCGCGTTTGTCCATTGATCTGGATTTATCCACCCGGAAAAAGTGATCAAAGATGTACGGCAGGTCATCCTCGCTGATTCCGATCCCCGTATCAGATACCTCAACGCCAACCCTATTGTCCTGGACAAAGGTTCTCAGTTCTATCGAGCCACCGTCTGGGGTATAGGCGATCGCATTCCGGATGAGGTTATCTAGAATGCGTTCAAATTCTGTCTGATCGCCCAGGACATCAGGCAGGTTGAACTGTAAGTCTGTTACTATTGTCAGGTGCCTGCGCTCGGCTATCGGGTAGAGACTTTGCAGGATGCTGGCGACCAGCCTGCTGAAATTTACCGGGCTTCGTGAGACTTCTGGTGTGTTCTCCAGCCGTGCGGAGAGCAGTATTTCCTCAATACGCTGTTCCAACAAAGCAGTCTGCAACTTGATGCTTTGCAGCTTGTCCTTCTGCATTTCAGGATCGGTAATATGCTCCAATAAATACAAACTGGAATTGATAATAGAGAGCGGCGTCCGCAAATCATGGGAGATGCTGGTGATGGATTCTCTCAATACGTTTACCCGTTCTCGTTCCACCGCCAGTTCCAGCGCTTGTCGCTCGATGCGCTTCAGGTCGGTAATATCGTGCGATACGCCGACCAGACCAATCACGCGATCGTGGGTATCCTTCAGAGGAACCTTCGTGGTAAGAATCGTCCTGGCTTGACCGTCCTTGGATCTGCCGGGTTCCTCAACATTCTTGATTGACATCCCTGATGTTAGAACCTGCTGGTCATCAGCCCAAAACTGCTCGGCGTAATCGCGAGAGAAAAAATCAAAATCGGTCTTTCCTAGCATTTCGGCCTCGGTAGAAACCTGAGGCGTGTCTTCCTGGCACGCTTTGTTAACCAGCAGAAGCCGACCTTCAGTGTCTTTGACGTAAATAAAGTCCGGCACAGCATCAATAATGGTGCGGAGCAAGGTACGCTCCGCGGCTAACGTCTCTTCCGTTCTCCGTACAGCCGCAAGGTGGCCCAGTGTAGTCGCGTACAGCGAGAGCAGCTCCAACTCATAATCCGCCGGAGGTTGACGGCTCAACAAGTTATCGACCGATACCCACCCGATATTTTGATCGCCATCCCACATTTGAGCCACGGCCTTCCAGCCCGTACCAACTATTTTGTAACAGTCATTGTAAATGGGCACATCATTCCGAGTAGCAGCAAACACGCGACCTGCTAGCAGTTCCTGCATGTATTCGCCGGCTCTAACAGGGAGACGTTGTTTCCGCTCATCGCGGACCTGGCCATGTTCGTCTATCCCGAATGAACCAACCATAAATTCGGGATCGCTGTCCAAAAACCACAAACCCAGCCGGTCAAATCCCAACTTACTGCGTCCCAACTCGACGGCGCGAAGGCACAGATCGTCGAATGAGTGCGTTTTGGAGAGTTCGAAACTTACTTCATGCAGCGCCTTTAATTTTTCTTGGAACTGGCGTGCTCCCTCTTCTTTTGCTCTTAACGCTTCTTCCGTTCGTTTGCGCGCTATCAGGTGACCAAGCGAGGCTGCATACAGGCCGAGCAGCTCAATTTGATAATGTGACCAGGGTTCTTGCCGGATCAGGTTATCGGCACTCAACCAACCCAGCAATCGATCCCCGTCCCACAAGTTACCCCGCACACGGTCGCCAAACCCAACGGTCTCGGTTTTATCATTTAGCAAAGGGATATTCAAACGCACCGACCGCCTGCTCTCAGACTTCAGCATTTCCACGGATACATCGTCCATAGGCCGCAGTTCGTGGCGCTGCCCGCGCTCATCCCGGATCTGTCCTTGTTCGTCGATCCCGAATGAGCCGATAATGAAACGAGGATCGGTATCTACAAACCACAATCCCAAACGATCAAACCCCAGGCGACTGCAACCCAATTCAACAGCAAGCCGACAAAAATCATCAAACGAGTCAGTTTGTGAAAGTTCCCCGCTGACTTCGTGAAGACTCTTCAGTTTTGCCTGGAAGTCGAGCAGCTCTTGTGTCTGCTGCTGTTTGTCGGTCTGCTTGGTCATCGTTCGCTCCGCTAACGAATGCTTTTGCCTGAGCATTCGTTGTTAGGTTTAGTGATTAGCTGGTAGGGATCGGATATTCATTCTCCTACTAACAGGCAAAAAACAAAGTGTCGGTTTGGCATTTAGCTAACTGCTGATCGTTCATTGTTAAAAGCTACCCACTTAATAATTATATTGACTGAATGACTCGCGTGCCACGATTTGGCGGCACGCCAACCGCTCAGCATGTTCAAAGGGGTGAATCGAGCCAGTTTTTCTTGTTTACGTACCTTTATATCTCCGATTTTGCCCTCCAGGGGCCACAAACTACGCTGCGTTCCGCCCAGGATTCCAACATGCACTTCAAAACAAAGGGTAAATTGTGTCTTGGTTACATGCGTGGTCCGGCAAACAGCTCTCGTTACATATGCATAATGGAATTTCTTTGGCAGCAAACTGTGGAAACTGTGATGAGATTGGCGTATAATTGACGACATCCAATTCAACGGACGTATTATTTCGCATGGGAGTTTCAATGAACATCGTCTACGTTGAAGATGATCCAACTAATATCCTCTTGCTAGAGCGCGTGACAAACTCGACGGGGGATGCGCTGGTAACATTTACAGATGCAGAGAGTGCGCTCGAAAGCGATACCATCTGGGACGCAGACCTGTTCCTGGTAGATATTCACCTGCCCGGTGACCTCAATGGCCTGGACCTGGCCGATATTCTGCGCAGCAACGGCGTCAATGTGCCCATGGTGATGATTACCGCCTACGACCTGCCAGACTACATTGCGCGCTGCCGCGAAATCGGCGGTAACCTGTATCTGGTCAAGCCGGTCAGTGTATCAGAACTGGTAGAAGTGTTGAACGATTATCGTCAATAGTGGCTATCTCAGTAGGGTACCCAATTCTGACCTGAAGCTAGTTAGGCTCAAATCTGGCCGGGCCGTGTCAGGTGTTTAGCGACGACCTCCTGATACGCAGAAGGGATCAAAACGCCCCAGGTGAACGTACCTGGGGCGCATTATCGTGATCGGGAGGTAGGCTAGAGATCAAACTCCGCCCACTGTTCATACATCTTCCAACGTGTTGTCACGTCTTCGCGTATTAACCCCAGCAATTTCTCAGCACGATCTGGATCTGCCTGTCGCAGCACCCGGAACCGATTCTGCTTGTACATAAAGGTTTCGATGTCTTCAGACGGCGCCTTCGAGTCTAGCATCAGCGCGGGCTTGCCCGCCAGTACGTTGTCCGGGTTGAAGCGGTACAACGGCCAAAAACCGGATGCCACTGCGTCCTTCTGTACCTCGTTGCCCAGCAGCAGGTCATGCCCATGCGCAATGCACTGGCAGTAAGCGATGATCAGTGACGGGCCGTTGTAGGCTTCCGCCTCGGCGAAGGCTTTGACTGCCTGGTTCATATTCGCGCCCATAGCGACCTGGGCCACGTAGATATTGCCGTAGGTCATGGCGATCATGCCCAGGTCTTTTTTGGGTTGTTCCTTACCGGCAGCCGCGAACTTGGCAACCGCAGCGCGCGGCGTTGCTTTCGACATCTGGCCGCCCGTGTTGGAATACACGCCTGTGTCGAGCAGCAGTACGTTCAGGTTCCGCCCGGACGCCAGCACATGATCCAGCCCGCCGTAGCCAATGTCGTAGCCCCAGCCATCACCGCCGACGATCCAGACCGATTTCTTAACCAGGTAGTCGGCCACCGACAGCAACTGCGTGGCAAGCTCGCTGTTGTCCTGTTCTAGCAGTTTCTTGAGCTTGTCAACCCGTGCCCGCTGTTCCTCGATGCCTTCCTGTGTGCTCATATCGGCATCGCGGGTAGCTTTGAGCAGGTCAACGTTGTTGGTCGCAGACTCGATCAGCTTGTCGAGCAGTTCGCTGGCGAAGGCCGTCATCTTATCTACAGTCAGGCACATACCCATGCCAAACTCCGCCGCATCTTCGAACAGCGAGTTTGACCAGACCGGGCCGCGCCCGTCTGCACGCCGGGCATACGGTGTAGTGGGCAGATTGCCGCCGTAAATCGACGAGCAGCCAGTTGCGTTAGCGATGATCGCGCGGTCGCCGTATAACTGCGTCATCAGGCGGAGAACCGGTGTCTCGCCACAGCCCGCGCACGCGCCGGAGAACTCAAACAGCGGCGGCAAGAACTGTGATCCCTTCACCGTGAAGCGGTTGAAGGTCGCAGGATCGGTATCGGGAATCGACAGGAAGTAATCCCAGTTCTCCACTTCAGCCTGGCGCAGCGCTTCGGTGAGCGGCACCATGTTGATCGCCTTGCGGTCGGTCTTCTTGCCGCTTTCGTCTTTGACGTAGGCCGGGCATGTATCCACGCATACGCCGCAGCCAGTGCAGTCTTCCGGCGCCACCTGGACCGTGTACTTCATGCCCTTCCAATCGCGCCCGCGCGCTTCCATCGACTTGAAGGTTGCGGGCGATTGGCCGTTGGCATAGTCGGCGTTAAATACCTTGACTCGGATCGTGGCGTGAGGGCACACGAACGAGCACTGATTGCACTGGATACAGGCATCGGGTTCCCATACCGGGATTTCCAGGCCCACATTACGCTTTTCGTACTGGGTCGTGCCGGTTGGGAACGTGCCGTCGACGGGCATGGCCGATACCGGCAGGTAATCGCCGCGTCCGGCGATAATTTCCGCTGTCACGTTTTGCACGAATTCAGGCGCGTGCGCTGGCACCGGCGGGCGCATGGTGAGATCGCTGGTAACGTTGTCGGGCACCTCAACCTTTTCAATGCGGTTTTTGGCGATCTGGGCCGCGCGGACGTTCATATCAACAACTTTAGCGCCCTTCTTGCCGTAGGTGTCCTCGACTGCCATCTCGATCATTTCCATTGCTTTCTCGGATGGCAGCACACCGGAAATCTGGAAGAAAGCGGCCTGCATGATCACATTGATACGCCCGCCCAGGCCCACCGACCTGGCGATGTCGTTGCCGTCGATCACGTAGAACTCGGCCTTCTTATCAATGAGCTGCTGCTGGACCTCGCGCGGCATGTGATCCCACACTTTATCTGCCGGATAAGGGCTGTTGAGCAGGAAGATACCACCTTCTTTCAGGGCGTCCAGCATGTTGTAGCGTTCCAGGAAGCCGAAGTTATGGCACGCCAGAAATCCGGCTTTGCTGATCAAGTACGTGCTGCGGATCGGTTTTTTGCTGAAGCGCAGGTGCGACACCGTTCGCGCGCCGGACTTCTTCGAATCGTACACAAAGTAGCCCTGGGCGTAATTGTCGGTTGCCTTGCCGATGATCTTAATCGAGTTCTTGTTCGCGCCGACGGTCCCATCCGCGCCCAGGCCCCAGAACATCGCGCAGTGCACCTCGCTGCCTTCGGTGGTGAAGTCTTCATCCCAATCCAGGCTGGTGTTGGTTACATCGTCGTAGATGCCGACGGTGAAGTGATTCTTGGGCTGCTTGGCCGACAGGTTATCCAACACGGCCTTGACCATACCGGGGGTGAATTCTTTCGAGCCAAGACCATAACGCCCGCCGACTATCGCAGGGGCTTTAGCCAACGTGCCATCGGCTACCGCTTCATTGACCGCAGCCACAACGTCCAGGTAGAGCGGTTCGCCAGAGGCGCCCGGTTCCTTGGTGCGGTCGAGCACGGCAATGGCCTTGACCGTCTTGGGCAGCGCTGCTACCAGTGCCGCGCTGTCGAACGGGCGGAACAGGCGGACTTTGATCACGCCGACTTTCTCGCCCTGCGCCGCGAGGTAATCTACCGTCTCGTGCGCCGCTTCTGCGCCGGAACCCATCAGCACCACCACGCGCTCGGCATCCGGCGCGCCAACATAGTCGAACAGGTGATACTGGCGGCCTACAACCTTGGCGAAGCGGTCCATCACGTTCTGAACGATACCTGGAGCGGCTTCGTAATACGGGTTAACCGACTCACGCCCCTGGAAGAACACGTCCGGGTTCTGGGCGGTGCCACGCATTGCTGGATGGTCCGGCGACAGGCCGCGCATGCGGTGCTCAAGCACGTACTTATCATCGATTACGGCGCGCATATCGTCACGGGTGAGTTCTTCAATCTTCTGAATCTCGGACGACGAGCGAAAGCCGTCGAAAAAGTGAACAAACGGCACACGCGATTCGAGCGTGGCTGCCTGTGCGATCAGTGCGAAGTCCATAATTTCCTGGATGCTGCCCGATGCCAGAAGCGCAAAGCCGGTCGCCCGTGCGGCGGTGATGTCGGAGTGATCGCCGAAAATGGATAGCGCTTGGGCCGCCACCGAACGCGCCGCCACGTGGAAAACGGTCGGGGTCAGCTCGCCCGCGATCTTGTACATATTCGGGATCATCAGCAGCAGTCCTTGCGACGCGGTAAACGTCGTGGTCAGTGCGCCTGTGGTCAGCGCGCCGTGCACCGCACCGGCAGCCCCACCTTCGGCCTGCATTTCGGTGACATCGGGCACCGTTCCCCACAGGTTAGTTACCCCCGCTGCCGACAGTTCGTCGGCCAGTTCACCCATCGAGGATGAGGGCGTGATAGGGTAGATGGCGATGACTTCGTTGAGAGCATGCGCTACCTGTGCGGCAGCGGTATTGCCATCAATCGTCACCGTCTCTCGGGACGATGTATTGTTAGACATGAATTCCTCCCACTGGCTGTGAACAAAGCTAGATCACAAGCTTCATATCCAGGAGGCAGGAGCATGTGATCACATTGCGAGCAAACTCTTGGTGAGCTAAAGATCACGCGGAAAAAGCATGAAGTGTCATACCGGACAGGTCAAACAACGTGTGTTACGCCTGAGTATCCGCGATTTTTACATCCTCGCCATGAGTGTAGATCGTTTGAGAGAGTCCCAGTAGTGCGAAATGTCGCAATATGGGTGAATAGTGTCACTTTCACAGGGTGCTCATACAGATCATCCGATCACAAACACGGCAGGCGCGCTATAATTTGCTCGGATTTCTGCATTCAAGGATAGCACAATGTCTGATCGAAAATGGTTGGTGTTATTCGACATTGACGGCACGCTGCTGCACTCCGGTGGGTGTGGGCGTGCAGCAACACGCCTGGCGCTCCAGGAAGTGTTTGGCACCATTGGGGTGCTGGATGGGTACAGTTTCGCCGGGAAAACAGACTGGCAGATACTACGCGAGGCGCTGACACCGGCAGGGATCACCGCCGAGCAGGTGGAAGCCAAGCTTCATACATATAATACTGTCGTGGCCCGCCACTTGACCGAGATCATCGGGGATTTTCCCGTCAAACCGTGTGTGGGGGCGCGAGAAGTCGTTGCAGCCCTCAGCGCAAACCCGGCGGCAGTCGTGGCACTGGTCACAGGCAATATGGAAAAACTTGTGCCGATCAAACTACATACTGCCGGGTATACCCCTGCTGATTTTAAAGTCGGCGCGTTTGGCTCCGAGGGTTGGGTCCGTTCGATGCTGCCGCCGCTGGCCCTGGAACGCGCCAGGACGTACAGTAAGGTGGATTTCCCTCCGGAGCGGATCGTGATCATTGGCGACACACCTGGCGACGTAGCCTGTGCCGCCAGCATCGGCGCGCGTACTATCGCCGTAGCCACCGGGCCGTTCAGCGCTGCCCAACTGAGCGCCCACCGCCCGACCCATGTATTTGAGACGATGGCTGACCAGGACGCAGTCCTGTCTGCCATTTTTGACGGTCATATTACCTAACGAGCCGTTGAGGCCCGCCTGTCATGAGAAAAGAGCGGCAGTTCCAGCATACCCTGAAACTGGGGATCGTCGTGGCCGGGTGCGGGTTGATCTGCCTGGGGGGTGGGCTGGCGCTGTTGACATGGCGGCTGCTGGAACCGGATGATGCCGTGCTCCTGCCACCTGGTTTTGTGATCACGCCCGAAGCCACGCCGACCGTCGGCGTGCTGGGTAACGAACTCGCGCCGCCCCCTCCGCCGGGCGACAATATGCAGGTAGTGATGCTGCCGGTCAGCGACAAACCAACCGCCACCCCCACTGCTGCCAGCGCCACACCGGTTGATACTCCGCTCCCGGCTTCACCTACCCGGTCGCCCACGTTCTCATTGACGCCATCCGCCGCGCCAACCGGTACGCCAGCGCCCACCGCCACATCAACGCCGCCTGCCGTGCGCCCGGTAATTTTAACCACGCCGCCCACCTCATCCACGCTAACCGCCACGGCTACCCGCACACCCTCACCAACACCCACGCCGCGCCCCGCTGTCCCCGATCATATCCTGATCGATGCTATTGGACTGGAAGCGCCGGTTGTCCCGGTCGGACAGCACTCACTGCGCATCGGGGAACAGGTCTACAGCCAGTGGGATGTGCCGAATGTCTATGCAGCGGGCTGGCACCAGACCTCTGCGCCGCTGGGCCAACCCGGCAACACCGTGATCAACGGGCATCACAATGTTCATGGTGAGATATTCCGCTACCTGATCGAACTGGAACCAGGCGATATTGTGACGCTGGAATCGCAGGGCGAGCGCTACTTTTACCTGGTGGCCCAAACGATGACGCTGGCCGAGCAGGATGAACCGGTCGAGGTCCGGCAGGCAAACGCGCGCTGGATATTGCCGACAGATGACGAACGTGTTACGCTCATAACATGCTGGCCGTATTACGCAAGCACACACCGGCTGATCGTGATCGCGCTGCCGCTGTCGGCACTGGGCTTGCCTGCCGAGATACCCTAGCTCGACGGTGATCGGTGCGTTGGCGCCGGTACCCGGTTAGTCATATATGTGGTGGGAACTTATGATCCGGTTTTTAGCTATTCTTGCAGCCCCTGTTCTTAACCTGTCGTTCATTCGCCGCATCCGGCGCAACCATGCCCTGGAACACGCTACCATCCATGTATTGAGCCGCAAAGTCAAAAACCTGAGCATCGCGGGCCGGTCAACCAACACGGGTTTTTACCTGTACGGCGATATTTCAACCCCGGAAGTGGAGGCCGCCGTACACGAAGCGCTGCACCGCATGAAAAACGGTGAGCGCGGCCTGGCGATCCATCCCAACTGCGGTACAGGCCTGGTCACAGCGGGCGTGATGACCAGCCTGGCGACAATGATCGGCACGACCGGGATGAAACGCACTGTGCTGGACCGGCTTTCGCGCCTGCCAACCATTATCCTGCTGTCTACGCTGTCGCTGATTCTGGCACAGCCGCTTGGATTAGCGCTCCAACAGTACTTCACCACGTTGGGCGAACCCGGCGACACGGAGATCGTCAACATCAGCCGACACGAGTTCCCGATCCCGATTGCGGGACAGCGTTTGACCGTGCACTTTGTGCGCACGACGTCCACCTGAGATGAGCCAACGCGCCCCGACTTTTTACGTGTTTCACGGTGATGACGAGTTCAGCCTCCAGGCGCAGCTTCAGGCCATGCGCGAGCAGATGGGCGATCCGTCGATGGCCGAGCTGAATACCACCGTGCTGGATGGCAAAGCAGTATCCCCCGCAGATGTGCTGGCCTCGGCCAGTGCGGTACCGTTTCTCAGTGACAAGCGCCTCGTCATTGTGGAGGAGATGCTGGCCTGGCTGGCCCGCAAAGGCGCGGGCAAAAGCGGCAAAGCGCAGCTAAAGGAACTGGCCGAGGGACTGCAACACCTGCCCGACTTTGCGCGGGTGGTGTTTGTGGAAAGCGTTACCCTTTCAGATCACCACCCTATCCTCAAGCTTGCAAAGACGGCTCCCGGCGGCTATCACAAAGTATTCAACCCGCCCCGCGACCCGACACGCTGGATCATGCAGCGGGCACGTCAGGAATACGATGTGGAAATCGAGCCACGCGCCGCCGCCGCGCTGGCAGCCGTCATCAATGCTGACCTGCGCGCCGCCGACAGCGAGATCGCCAAGCTGGCGGCCTACGTGAACAATGAGCGCCCAATTACTGAAGACGATGTCTCGTTGTTGACGCCCTATGTTGCCGAAGCGGATGTATTTCAAATGGTGGATGCGCTTGGGCGGCGTGATGGCGCGACGGCATCCCGGCTGCTGCACCGTCTGCTGGAAAACAACGCGCCGCTGCAATTGTTCGGCATGATTGTCCGGCAGTTCCGGCTGCTGATCCTGGCGCGGGAATACCTGAACGCAGGCGGAGCGCCGAAACAACTCGGCAAAGCAATCGGCGTACACCCCTATGTGGGCGAAAAGCTGGCCCAGCAGGTCCATACTTTCTCGCTGGAACAGCTAGAAACGATCTACCATTTCCTGCTCGAAACCGATGCAGGTATCAAGACCGGCAAGGTCACCGATGTGCTGGCGCTGGACCTGCTGATCGCTGGAATCGCAGCGTAGTCCTTTCCCCCAATTTTCAGGGTGCTCAAACAAAGCATGTAACCTTAAACTGTCTTCTGCGTATAGAATGTGTAGATATGCACGGGAGCATTTTAGAAGGGGCACGTTATGTTTGAGTTTGGACCCTGCAACTGTTTGCAGTGCATGTGGGTAATCCTTGTCGGCGGAACGGCAGGTTTCCTGGCAGGGTACGTCATCCGGGGCCGGGGATATAACCCGGTGGGCAACGTGCTGCTGGGCATCGCGGGCTTTTTTGTCGGCGGGCTGCTGCTGGGACGCACCGGCGGCATCAACATCTGCGCCGCGATCCTGGTATCGTTCGGGGGGGCAGTTGTGTTGATTCTCGGTGTGCGGCTGTTCCTGGATGCAAATTTCGCCAAATAGCGCCTATCACCTATCTCGGTGTTTTCACCACTATCATTCGTTCAAAATCTCGACAGGAAAAAACCATGGCAAACCAAAACGGTCTTTCTGACCTCAAGCGTGTCGAATACCTGGACGTGATCGGGCGCGTGGATGGCAACAACGCACTGAATCTTGTCCAGGCTGTAGACAACGCGCTGGTTAACGGGCGCAACCAGGTGATCCTCGACCTGAGCGGCGTCGAATATATGAACAGCGCCGGGCTGCGCGAGCTGGTGCAGCTTTTCAAGCGCATCCGGCGGGAAGGCGGCAACCTGTACATCGCCAATCCAGCCGAGCGTGTCAAGAACCTGCTGGAGCTGGTCGGGCTGGATACGGTATTTGAGATTCACTCCAGCGCCTGGTTCGGACTGCCAGATCAACCTAAAAGCAACCGGTTCGCCCTGAGCCGCCAGATTTGCTACTGCTCCTGATTACGGCTGCCCGGCGGCTGTGATCAGGACGCTTCCCCGTCGTCCGGCAGAGACGCCAGCAGCGCCTCGATCCGCTCCGGTTCCTTTTCGGCCAGCCAGACATCCCCATGGCCTGCACAAATCACCGCCGGATTTAATGCCAGGACCTTACGGGCGCTGTCGTGCGCGGCGGCCATGCTCCAGGTGATGCGCGGCGGCGTTAACCTCAGGCCGTCCGTGTTGTTCAGCAGATCGCCGGAGAACAGCACGCGCTCGCGTTCCCAGAAGTAGCTGACGTGATCGGGTGTGTGGCCCGGCGTGGCGATCACGCGGATTCCCCCGGCAATATCGAGCACATCGCTGCCCGCCACAATGCGATTCACTGGCACAGCCCGCCGGAAAACAAGACTCACTGCCCTCGACAACAGCGACATCGGCAGCGCAATGTGCGGCGGGTTGCTGCGACGCCGGATGAATGTTTCCGATTCCGCGCTGGCGACCACGTCCGCGCCCGTTGCGTCCACCAGCGGCTTGAGACTGCCAACGTGGTCTACGTCTGCATGTGTGATCAGGATGTGTTTCACATCCTCCGGTTTGCGCCCAATATCGCGGATTAAACCCAACACCCGGCCCGCTGCCAGGGGTAAGCCAGCATCAATAATGGTCACGCCAGAGTCGGCATCGTCCAATATGTAGACATTCACGGCGCCGCCGACCAGCCCATATACTCCCGGCGCGTAAGCTTGCGGTTTGTCGGACACGGTAGAATCCCTCCTCAATAAGTGGTTGATCGAACAGAGTACAAGAAGCGTAGCGCCCCCGTACTTATTATGCTACGCTGCGCGTCGTTTGCGCTATACTGAGTACAACACGGGCCGGAGCCAGGGCCGGAAGCCCTGCGGGCATCTATACATTGTTTCCAAAAGTACCTGTATGTTAAGGAGCATTTTGTATGGCCGATCTAAAAACAGGCTGGATCGATCAGGAAATCGCCAGTTTAAAAGAACAAGGCTTGTTTACCAGCATACGCACGCTGAGCAGCCCACAGGGTGCGTGGCTAGTAGTAGACGGCAAGCGCGCACTCAATTTTTCCTCCAATAACTACCTCGGCCTGGCAAACCACCCGCGCCTGGTCGAGGCTGCCAGCGCCGCGATGGGCCGGTACGGCGTTGGCCCGGCGGCGGTGCGGACCATTGCTGGGACCATGGACCTGCACCTGGAACTGGAAAAACGGCTGGCTGCGTTCAAGGGTGTCGAAGCAGCGATCACGTTTCAGAGCGGCTTTAGCGCCAATCTGGCGACTATCCCCGCGCTGGTCGGCCAGGGGGACGTGATCTTCTCCGATGAGTTGAATCACGCCAGCATCATCGACGGCTGCCGGTTGTCACGCGCAAAGATCATGCGGTTTGGACATGGCAATCCAAATGACCTCAGACAGCAGATCGCCGCGACGACCGAATACAGGCGCCGCCTGATTATCACCGACGGCGTATTCAGCATGGATGGTGACATCGCCCCGCTGCCCGCACTGTGCGAGATTGCGGACGTACACAACATCCTGCTGATGGTAGATGACGCGCACGGCGAAGGCGTCCTGGGCAAAGGTGGGCGTGGTATCGTGGATCACTTCAACCTGCACGGCAAAGTGGATATTGAAATCGGCACGATGAGCAAAGCCTTTGGCGTGGTTGGGGGTATAGTTGCCGGGAAGCAGGCCGTTGTGGACTGGCTGCGCCAACGCGGACGCCCGTTTTTATTCAGCAGCGCCATGACCGTGCCGGATGTGGCCGCGTGTCTGGCAGCGGTGGACCTGCTCGAAGAAAGCAGCGAACTCGTTGATCGCCTGTGGAGCAACGCCGAGTATTTTAAGCAGCATATGAACGAGCTTGGCTTTGATACCGGCCACACCGAAACGCCGATTGTGCCGGTTATGCTGGGCGAGGCGCCGCTGGCGCAGCAGTTCAGCAAGCGACTGTTCGAAGAAGGCGTGTTTGCCATGGCGATTGGCTTCCCGACGGTGCCGTACGGCAAAGCCCGCGTCCGCGTAATGAACAGCGCGACACACTCACAGGACGATCTCGATCAGGCGCTCGGTATCTTCGCCAAAGTGGGGCGCGAGTTGGGAGTGATCCAGTAGGTTTTTCTATTCAAGGTAGTTATCTGGCTGGCAATATAGTGCCCGGTGATCGCGTGTTACCGGGCATTTTTGAAAAGAGTGGGAACTGGCTGGCTGCTCGCTGGTCCCGTTAAAGCTGGAAACCGGGGCGGAATCTCACTATTTTCCGGCTGTAATTTGCCGTGTGCTGCAACAGTTTGTCTTCAAGCACCTGCCACTCGTCACTGTGCAGTGCGGTCTGGATGGTTGTCAGGTCTTCCGCGACAAACTCAGCCTGCCGCAGCGGGCAGTCTCCCCACAGCGTATGGTACACCTGGACCATGTACAGCCCCATTTCATGTGCGGCGGGGACCATTTCGTTCATGATGAAATTGTAATACGTTTCCATATCCCCTGGTGTCAGGTCATAAAAAAGCATCAGCTTGTATCGCGGAATGATGTGTTTGGTCATACTAGCGCGCCATTTCTCGCTTGATGCGTTACTGCCCGGATGGAAAGCTCAATCATTGCCAGATGCCCGGTACCTGTGTGCCGCACGCCGGACATGCACCGCCGGTGTGAGCCAGCTTGTTTTCCTGCACATAAAAACCCGTGCGCCGGATCAACACCGTCTGGCAGTTCGGGCAGCGCGTATCTTCCCATTCGCCGGTACGACCCGGTAAATTGCCAGCATAAATATAGTTCAGCCCAGCTTCAGCCCCGATCTCGGCGGCGCGAACCAGTGTGTCGGTCGGTGTGCGCCCCCGGTCGGTCATCTTATAGTCGGGATGGAAGGCGGTAACATGCCAGGGAATATCCGGCGACACGCTCCGAATATAGCTCGCCGTGTCCCATAATTCGTCGTTGCTGTCGTTAAAATCGGGGATCACCAGCGTCAGTACTTCCAGCCAGATACCCGCCTCGTGCACCAGCTTGATCGTGTTCAGTACATGCTGTAACACGCCGCCGAGTTCTTTCCGGTAATGCTGGTCTTGCATGGTTTTGAGGTCGATTTTGTAGCCGTCCAGCCACGGCTTGAGGTAATCGATCACTTCCGGCGTGCCGTGGCCGTTTGATACGTACAGCGTCAGCATTCCCGCCTGCCTGGCCTGTTTGAAAATTTCGACCGCCCACTCAGTCGTGATCAGTGGTTCGTTGTACGTGCTGGCGACGGCGCGCGCCCGGCGGTTGGTGCCCAGCGCGATCAACTCGTCCGACGCGATCGGGATATAATCACGACCGGCCCGGTCATCGCGCAGGGTTTGCGAAATCTGCCAGTTCTGGCAGTAGCTGCACCGCATATCACAGCCCAACATGCCAAAGCTGAGCACACCGGCGCCCGGCGTGACATGAAAGAACGGCTTCTTTTCCACCGGGTCGACTTGCAGCGCGCCCACGTAGCCGTGCGGCACGCGCAGCGTTCCCCCGTCGTTATAGCGAACCTTGCAAATGCCCCGGCGCCCGTCTTTTAACAGGCAGCGATGCCCGCACGCCAGGCAGCGAATCGTCTTTTCATCCGCGTCCACTACTTCGACCAGATCGCCTGGCGCGGTCATGCGGTCCAGTTGTTCCTGTAAGCTCAACATACGAGCAGACATAAGTATTTTGCTCCAGCCAGTTCTCTACCAACAGAGTCTAGCATAAACAGGTTTCAGGCGGTTATGGTTTAGATCATCATTAGCCCTGCTCAATCAAACAAAAACGCCAGACGGGGTAATGACCCGGCCCGGCGTTGAGGAACTGCGCTGCTGGCAGTTGCGTTCAGACGGTTTCAAGCCTGCGGCCTTCTTTCGCCCGGCGAGCCAGCATCAGGATGTCGAACGCACTCTGGCGTGCGCTGGTTGTTTCGGCGCCCAACATGTCCGCCAGTTCGTCCACCCGGCCATGATCGTCCAATCGTTCGACGCGCGTTACGGTGCGGTTGCTCTGCACGTGTTTGCTCACCTTGTAATGTACATCACCGAACCCGGCAAGCTGCGCCAGGTGCGTGACCACCAACACCTGGTGGCGATCAGACAGTCCCCACAACTTCTGACCGACAACTGCGCCCATGCGTCCGCCGATGCCTTGATCGATCTCGTCAAAGATCAGCGTGGGCACCTGGTCGGCGTAGGACAGCACGCTTTTGAGCGCGAGCATAATACGCGAGGTTTCGCCGCCGGAAGCCACCTTGACAATCGGGCGCAGTGGCTCGCCGATGTTGGCTGCCATGTAAAATTCGATCTTGTCAATCCCGGTGCCGTTAAACGCCAGCCGCCGGTCACCCACATAACAGCCTGTAGGATCATCTTGCTGCTCGAACCGGACCTCGAAGCGTGCACCTTCCATTTTGAGATCGCCCAGTTCCCCGATAATCGCTTCGGTGAGTTTCCCGGCAGCGCGCTGGCGCTCGCTGCTGAGCTGTCCGGCCAGCGCACCGATCCGGCGCAGCAGCGTATCCTCTTCGGTGCGCAGTTCGATCAGCCGCTCCTCGTTGTGGGTGATCGCGTCTAGCTCGGCCTGCGCCTTGTCGGCATACGCCAGCACAGCCTCAGTCGAACCGCCATACTTGCGTTTCAGACGAGCCAGCACTTCGATCCGTTCTTCGATCTCGTCCAGGCGGCGCGGGTCGTACTCGACATCTTCGCGGTACTGCCGGATCGTTCGGGCCAGTTCGTCCGCCTGGGCGCTCAGGCTTTCGGCCAGTTGGGCGTGCTCTTCCATTGTCGGATCGAGCTTAGCCAGTCTGGCGAGCACAATTGACGCCTGGGCCAGCAGGTCTGCGCCGGAGGCTTCGCCCGCCTCGCCGGACAGGGCATACTGCGCTTCGGTTGCCAGCTCGACGATCTTTTCCGCGTTGACCAGCCGGTTACGCTCCTGGCGCAGGTCTTCTTCTTCGTCCGGTTTTGGATTCGCCGTCTCGATTTCCTGAATCTGGTATTGCAGCATATCCACGCGCCGGTTAAGCGCTTCTTCGTCCGTCAGCAGGCTGTCGATCTCGCGCCGCACGCCGTCCAACTGGCGCACAACCGCAAAAAGCGCCGCGCGTTTGTCCGCCAGACCAGCATAGCGATCCAGCAGATACAGGTGCTGCGACGGTTTGAGCAACGAGAGGTGCTCGCCCTGCCCATGAATATCAACCAGCATCCCGGTGATCTCGCGGTAGGTAACCAGGTTGCACATCACGCCGTTGACCCGCGCCTGGCTGCGCCCGTTCTTGCGCACTTCGCGCGTCAGCACGACTTCGTCCGGCGAGTCGCCCTCTAACCCTTCGGCCTGCAAATGCGTCTGCATCTCGTCCCGCGCAGCAGGCGGCACGGTGAAGATGCCTTCAACCACCGCCCGATCTGCGCCGCCGCGTACCAGCGTTGCATCGGATCGCTCGCCCAGCAGTAAGTTCACCGCATCGACGATGATCGATTTACCGGCCCCGGTTTCACCCGTCATGACCAGGAAACCGTGCCCCAACGGGAGTATCAACTCGTCAATGATGGCAATGTCTTTGATCCGCAATTCTTGCAGCATAGGTGTTGTGGTTTGCCTCGTATACTCGTATGCGTCAGGCCGTCAGGCGCAGGCCAAACTGCGCCGCCGCCGCACCGGTCGCCATAAACAGGTAAATGCCAATTGTCAGCGGGTTGACCAGCAGGAACGGCAGCGCGCCCAGTACCACGCAGGTGCCGACCACTGCGCCGGTATAGCGCCCGCGCCGCTTGCCGGTCAGCCGCAGCACCACCGTGCCGATCAGCGCGCCCGCTGCCGGGGCCAGGATGAATGCCAGGAAAAACCACCCGATACGTGACAGGAACATCGCAGCCATGAAGCTGAGCGCCAAGCTGACCCCGGCAGCGATCAGGTAATCGATCATCTGCGCGTCGAAGAACACATTTTGCTGTTTGCGCACGCACTCCCGGCAGCGATAGCCGACCGGCGTTTGCACCGCGCATTTGGTGCACATGGGCCGCCCGCACTTGTTACAGCGCAGACTGGTTTCGATATTCGGATGCACCGTGCAGACCATTACCCCATCATCACGATCCCGCTCCGATGTTGTATCTACTTTCTCTGGAATAGTCATGCTGTTTCCCAAACGGCCCTCGCAAAATGCGTCTACAATCCCGTACGAAATCTCAAGCCGGTTGTCCAACCTGATCTATCCTTGATTCTGAACCGATCCGGTCGCAGTGCCCACTTTGTTTTTATTGGGCCGGGGCGGCACGCGTGGTTCCAGGCGATCCAGCAGCGAGCGGTAGAAGTAATTGCGGTCGCGCAGCCGCACAAACTGGCTGGTGCTGTCGCTGGCCCGCACCACGATCTGATCAGATGATTCCAGGCTGGCGACCAGTTCGCCGTCCACCGTCAAAACCACTTCCGTCACGGTCTGCGGTCCGTTCACAACCCGGACGGCGACCCCTTGCGACAAGACCATCGGGCGGTCCATGCTCAGGTGCGGTGCTACCGGCACGACCAGGATATTTTTTAGCTCCGGCGGCAAAATCGGCCCGCCCACCGCCAGCGCGTATGCTGTGGAACCGGTCGGCGTGGCGATGACCAGCCCATCACAGTGATAGGTGGTTGCCCAACCGCCGTCAATATACATTTCCAACTGCACCAGCTTGGCAATCGCGCCCCGGCTGATCACCACGTCGTTCAGCGCGTCGCAGGATTCGAGCACCTGGTCGCCGCGCTGCACTTCGCACCGGATCATCATGCGCTGTTCGATCCAGAAACGCCCTTCCAACAGCGCCGTCAGGCTCTCTTCCCAGTCTTCCGGGCAGACCTCGGTCAGAAATCCCAGGTAACCGGTATTGATCCCCAGCACAGGCACCTGTTCGGGCGCACATACCCGCGCCGCGCGCAGCATCGCCCCGTCTCCCCCGATGGCGATCACCAGGTCAGAGCCGTGCACCAAAGGCCGCGCCCTCGACGCATCCCAGGCGGTGCGCACCCATGTCTTGATATCGCGCGCCTGGAGTGATTGCGCAACATCCTGCGCGATGGGCGCCGTACCCGGTCGGAGCGGGTGCGCCAGTATACCAACCTGTTGGAATGTCTGCACCGGGACTCATACTTTCTGTAGCGCTATATAAGCGATTATAGCCTGACAGATTGGCTCGTCAACCCTGTGCGGAATGAAACGCATGGTTACAAGTATACGAACAAAAGTTCTATTTTGCAAAGTCCAGGCGGCTGTTCAAGCCGAAAAAAAGAAGACCAAACACCTGGTACGTGAAGCGTTTGGTCTTGGGGGAGCAACCGGATGGCCGTGGGGGGCATCAGCCATCTCAGCATCCCTAGCATAAGAAAAGCCGGGGGCGAGAACTTGACGGTTACCCTGTGCCACCACAACGGAACCCCGCCGTTCCTGACACTTGCCTGACGCTAGCCTTTCGGTTTCGGCACGGCGACATTCAGCGCTTCGCTCAGGCTGCGCACCTTGACCACGTCAATATCATCCGGCAGCGGTTCTTCCTGGCGGAATGTTCGGGGCAGCAGGACACGCTTAAAACCCAGCTTGGCCGCTTCCTTGACGCGCATTACCGTCTGGCTGACGGCGCGCAGTTCGCCGCTTAATCCGATCTCGCCAACAAACACCATGTCCGCCGGGACCGGCACATCCCACGCGCTGGATGCGATAGACACGGCAATCGCCAGGTCGGCAGCCGGTTCGTCGATCTTCAGGCCGCTGATCACGTTGACAAAAATATCCTTCTCATACAGCCGGATGCCGACGCGCTTGGTCAGCACGGCGGTGAGCAGCAGCATCCGGTTGAAGTCGATGCCGTTGGCGGTGCGGCGGGGATTGGGATACACCGTCTGGCTGGCGAGCGCCTGCACCTCGACCAGCAGCGGGCGCGTCCCTTCCAGCGTGACGGCAATCGCGCTGCCCGGTGCATTCACCACCCGTTCCGCGATGAACACCTCCGAGGGATTCGTAATCTCAACCAGTCCCTGGTCGCGCATCTCAAACACGCCCACTTCGCTGGTCGCGCCAAAGCGGTTTTTCACGCTGCGCAGCAGCCGGTATGCCTGGAAGCGGTCGCCTTCCAAGTACAGCACGGTATCGACGATGTGTTCGAGCACACGCGGCCCGGCGATGATGCCTTCTTTGGTCACATGCCCAACCAGGAAAACGGCAATGCCGCTGTTTTTCGCCAGTTCGCGGAGTTGGCTGGCACACTCGCGCACCTGGGTGACGCTGCCAGCCGCCGACGCTTTGCCTTCCAGGTAGGTCGTTTGAATCGAATCCACAACCAGCAAGCGGGGTTTGACAGCTTCCACATGTGCCAGGATCGCACCTAGCTCGGTTTCGGTCACCAGGTAGAGGTTCTGCGAATCCAGCCCCAGCCGCCCGGCACGCATTTTGATCTGGCGCTCGCTTTCCTCCCCGCTGACATACAGCACCGGCCCGGCGACCTGCTCCATCAATACGGCGACTTGCAGCAGCAGCGTGCTTTTGCCGATGCCCGGATCGCCGCCAACCAGCACCACGCTGCCCGGCACCAATCCACCACCCAGCACGCGCGACAGTTCCATGACCGGCACGGGATAGCGTTCCCCGGCATCTGCCGATACATCACTGAGCCGCTGCGGTTTCGTCCGGGGCACGGCAGCCGCGCGCGCCGCGTTTTTTAGCTCCGGTTCTTCAAGCATCTCGATCATTGTGTTAAATTCACCGCAGGCGGGACACTTGCCCATATAGCGCGGTGAGCGCCGCCCGCAGCTCTGACATTCGTAATAAACGCGTGTTTTCGCCATAAAACTAGCGTGCTCCCTGGATGTGTTCCTCACTATACATAGTCTAACGCGAACAGGTGTTCGATGCAAAAGGCCATTACAAAACGGGCGTCTCCAGGTTGTGAAGACGCCCGCATTGTTGATACTCTGAATCTGTTACCTGTTGATGCGCGCGTCGCCGGACGCGACTTCAAACTGAGCTGCCCAGGGCATGTAATGGCTGACAAATTCCTCGTGGTCGATGATGATCTGCTCGTCCTGGTACACCGTGCGGTATACGTACACGTCCGACCCGCCCATGGCATAGTCCACCTGCTTGACCTGTCCCGGTGACAGGGCCGCGTTCGCGCGGTAAATCGGGGGCGGGGCGGGCTGCTGGTTTTTGATGACCGGTCCTTCCTTGACCACGCGCCGGTTCATACTGGTGCTGTAGAACTTCCAGGTGATCGTGCTGTTGTTCGGATTCACATATGTTTCGATCAGCAGGTGATAGGGCGTGTCGTTCGTAAAACGAAAATCTACAATCGGCTCGTAGACGGTTGCATCCATACCGGGGCCTTCACCGTGTTCATAATAGCTCACCCGGTACGCGTGTTCGAGGCGCTCGTTGATCGGGTAGCCGCCGTAAAACGCGGTTTGAAAGGCCGTCGTCGCCACCTGGCACACGCCGCCGCCCACACCCGTGATCGTCTGGTTGCCGACGATGATCAGCCCTTCCTCATAACCGGTTTCCGGACTGACATCGCCCAGCCACTCGTTAAACGAGAACTCCGCGCCGGGCGCGATAACAATGCCATGAAAATTGGCCGCCGCCACCTGGATATTACTTCGGCGGGCTGCCGTTGAGCCGTAGTAGTACGTCGTCTTGCTGACAACCAGCTCGGTGATGCCCAGTTGGGCAGCGGTTGTATCCTCGGTGAAGGCAGGAGGTATTTCTTGAAACACCAGTTCCACGCGTCGATCAGCCGGGTCCGGGGCAAAAACGGCATCCTCAAACTGCGCCAACGTGCTTTCCACGTCCAGCGTGCGGCCATAGGTGCTCTCTTCGATTACTTCGAGCTGGCGCGTCTCGTCGTCGAAGATGAACCGCGCATTGACCGGCTGAATTGTGAGGTCCGGGGCCAGTTCACTCAGAAAGGCGCGCGCCTGGTCCTGGCTGATGCTGACTTCGTACCCGGCGGTGCCGTCATCATGGCTGACCGGCTCGATCACCAGCATTTGTTCCAGCGAATCCGTCTGCGTGACCCAGGGACCCTGGTTTATGCCATCGTCAGACGAGATGACAAACTTGACTGGGGCGGACAGCATCAGGTTGATCTGTTCGGCGGCGCTGTCGGTTTCCCACACCAGCGGCGGCGTTTCGTTGACGGCCAGCGTGATATCGCTGTGCGTGCTGAGCGAGAGCACCTCGCGGCGCAGCACACCAAGTGTAGCTGCAACATCCACACTGCGCCCGATCTGGCTGGAGGTAGCAATCGCCTTGCCATCGCGGATAGTCAACGTAGAATCTAATACAGGCCGGTTGATAGCGCTGGTGGCAATTTCGGCCAGCAGCCGCTCAGCCTGGGACTGGTTATAGGTAATCACCGGGGACACCGGGTAGCCGTTCATCCAGATATCAAGTTGCTTGAGCAGATTTTCCAGCATACCGCCGCTGCGCCCGGCATTGTAAGCCGCGTTGATGGTCGCTTCAACATCCAACGCGACGCCCAGTTCGGCAGCCGTATAGTTCCAAATCCGATCCCCGTAGCGGAACGTAAAGGTTGCCTGATCGGCATACTCAAACCGCTGTGACAGCGCCGTGATGGCTTCCTGGCGCGTCATCCCGGCCAGGTCGATGTCAAATATAGTGGACACGCCGGGAAAGATTTCGTCCTGGTGCAAAAACTGGTACCCGGCAGCCAGCATAACCAGCACCAGGAACAACAGCACCAGCCCGGCGACCATCAGCAGTGCCAGGCGCGTGCCCCAGGGGTTTGAACGCCGTCCGGCACGCCGCCTACGCGAGTACGTTGCCGATTCTGCTCCTGGCCTTGACGCCCTGGCGTTTAGGACTTGTTGGGCAACTTGGCTAGCAATACGATGACGGAGGTTAGCAGCTTCATCGTTAGCTGCTGATCCTGCTCTTGGCCTGGAAGCCTCAGAGCCAAGATACGGTATTGCCACCGACACATTAACAGGCCCATTTCCCGGTGGCGTCCAGTGTCTATCATGCCACCATTTCTTTGCATACTCACGAACCTGATCGCGATTCACGTCGGGGTAACGAGCTATACACTTTTCACATACTATCCAGGGACTACCTTGCCCACAATGTTGACGCAGCGCCATTGACAGGAATAAGTCGTTTGGATCCATGCGTTCTACTCTGCCCCTGGACTTCTTAGCAACAGATTGCCAGAAAGCGTGGCTTGTTACAACCTGATGCGTGGTGAGCAGGTAGCCGCTCCCTGCCTCCATTGGAGCAGAACAATTATCGCAGCGAATGTGACTGGAAAACATAAATTTCCTACCTTGATGGCTAGATAGCGTTGGTGAAAGTGAGAGCGAGCAAGGGCGCAAACACTTTCGACATCACACCCAAATGCATTGCCAGCCGAAATAGAATTCACATTGGGTCGCACAATAGCCCATGACTTTCAATACATCATCAATAATCACATAACCGTTACAATATAGGTGTGGTAACTTCCATTTTACCGAGATCGGCGTGAACGCCTTCAACTAGCAATCAAGGTTATCGATCACTCACTTATCTGCTCGCGGCACACAGCATTGACTTATTGGATTGCCCCATGACGACCTGGTTATTTTGCTATCGTAGCATGTTTGAGGCAGGGTCACAACACAACGCGGACAGGCTGGATTGGGAGGAAATAGACGCATGGGCTACGAACACGAACTTGAACCAACCGGATCATCCGGCACAGACACTGCTCGACACCGCACCACGATCCGTGATGCGCGCCGCACGGTGATGCAGCACGCCTACGCTGCCAAAGAAACCGCCGCCGACCAGTTGATCGCTGCCGCCGAACGCGTCCGGGCCGAAGCAATGCACACCGGCGATCAGGAAATGATCCAACAGGCGCAAACGCTGTCCCGCAGCCTGGAACGCGGCGCGATATACCTGCACGGCCACACCTTTGACCAGATGACCGGTGATGCCACGCAGATCGTACAATCGAAACCCTGGCAGGCGGTTATGATCGCGTTCCTGGTGGGCGCTATTTTTGGCCGGAGTTTCAGGCGCAATCGCTAAACGGCGATCCGCCCATTTGCGTTATAATCGGCGCTGGTTTATCTACGCAACCAGATCGGGATATGTCAATGGTTAAACTTGTCTTGCTGTTCAAACACCCGGCTAGCCCCGGTGATTTTGAAGCCCGCTATGCCCAAAACCGGGCGTTGATGGGGAAAATGCCCGGCGTGATGGGGATTCAGGAAAGCACGGTGATCGGCGGCCCACAGGGAGCTGTGCCGTATACCCGTATCATTGAGATCGGCTTTGCGGACTTCGACGCGCTGGATGCAGCGCTGACTTCACCAGAAGGCACCGCCGCGGGGCAGGACTTGATGGATTTCGCCGGGCAGGGCGTTGAACTGTTATTTGCTGAAACAGCCGGTAACAACCCGCCACAGCCGCTCTCACCAGCCGATTTGCAAGCCTACCTGGACGCGCATAACATTCCAGCGGAGATCGTCTATCCCGGCGCGCCTACACCAACCGTCCCCGCAGCGGCGGAAGCGCTAGGCGTGGAGGTCGATCAGATCGTCAAGTCAGTTGTATTCCTGGTAAACAGCGATCCATACCTGGTGTACGGCTGCGGCACGCGCCGCGTTGATTCGCGCAAGCTGGCCGACAGGCTCGACGTGGGGCGGAAGCGGGTGCGGCTGGCAAACGAGGAGCAGGTGCTCGACATCACGGGCTATGCCATCGGTACGGTGCCACCCATTGGCCTAAAAACCAGTATGCCGGTGTTCATGGACCCTACCGTCCAGGCATACGACACCGTTTATGCGGGTGGGGGCGGGATCGACGCGCTGTTAAAGATACGCAGCGCGGATTTGCAGGCGATCAGCGGGGCCGAAGTGATCCCCATGTTGGAGACTGTGGATACATAAGCAGCGCTGGGATTGTGCCATCTTTGTGCATTTACACCAAAACTTGCTGTTGCTGTGACAGATAGTGTATGATACCTTGGACAGCGGGTTTTTTGAGTATGCGATTGAATGATATAACCTGATGCCAGTTCTTACGCTTGTTGCTCGTCGTCCGCGTCGTCGCCCGGTCCTTCCAATGGAGGGTCCGGCTTAGTGGTGTTGGCGATGTAGTCGAACGAGTTTGTCAGGCAACACGACCGCCCCCGGACCCAGGGCGGTTTTTATTTTGTTGTTTGGAACCCACCCAAAAGGAGCAGCGGCAGCCATGCCAATCAAAGCGGGTATATACGGCGCAACAGGCTATACCGGGCTGGAATTGGTCCGGCTGCTGGAACAGCATCCAAATGCGTGTATCCATTTTCTGACCTCGGAGCGATCCGCCGGGCAAAGCCTGCGCCAGAGCTACCCGCTGGCTCCGGACATACCGCTGATCCAGGCCGACGACGCGCCGCTCGATCAGGCGGACTGTGTGTTTTTGTGCCTGCCGCATACGCGCTCGGCACCGCTGGCTGCGCAGGCGCTGGCGCACGGCATGCGCGTGGTGGACCTGTCCGCCGACCTGCGCCTGGACGATCCCGCCATCTACGAGCAGTGGTACAGGGTGCCGCATCCCGCCCCGGACCTGTTGCCCAAACCTTACGGCCTGCCCGAACTCGGACGCGAAATGCTGCGCGGGGCGGACTGTATCGCTAACCCTGGCTGCTATGCGACAGCGGCCTTGATGGGCACCGTTCCCCTGGCCCGTCATAAGCTGCTGATCCCCGGCGCGCCGCTGATCGTCGATGCCAAGTCGGGCGTATCGGGCGCGGGCCGGACGCCCAAACAGAATACGCTGTTTTGTGAGGTGCATGGCAACTTTTCGCCCTACAGTATCGGGCGCGCGCACCGGCACCTGGCCGAAATTGAGCAGGTGTTGGCCGCCGAAGGCAGCGCCAGCGGCCCGGTGATTTTCTCGCCGCACCTGCTGCCCACCGACCGGGGCATCCTGGCGACGATCTACGCCCAGGTGCGCGATACGGACGCCGCGCGCGCCGTGTTCGAGGAAATGTACGGCGAGGAGCCGCTGGTCAACCTGCTGCCGCCCGGTGAACTGGCTGCCCTGGCGCATGTCGTGCGGACGCCGCTCACGGCGATCTCGCTAACGCCCGCCGCCGATAACCTGCTGATCGTTGTTGTTGCCATCGACAACCTGTTAAAAGGCGCCTCGTCGCAGGCCGTCCAGAACTTTAACCTGATGTGGAATCTGCCCGAAACCGCCGGGCTGCTGCCCTGGCGGTGAGAGAGAAGGAGCAGGAGATGACATCGCTACCCATCGTGATCAAGGTTGGCGGTAACGACCTGGAAAAGCCAGGGTTTATCACCGAACTGGCGCACGCTGTCGCGGAACTCAACCGCCAGTGGTCCTGCATCCTGGTGCATGGCGGCGGCCAGGCGATCAATCGCCTGCAACAGCGGTTAGGGCTGGAACCGGTATATGTCGACGGCCAGCGCGTCACCGACGAAGCATCGCTCGAAGCAGCCGAAATGATGCTGTCGGGTTCTGTCAACAAGGAACTGACGATGGCGCTGCTCAACGCGGGCGTGGATGCGCTGGGTATGAGCGGCGTTGACCGGGGCCTGCTCACGGTCGAACCCTGGTCACCGGATATGGGCCGTGTTGGGCGGATCGTGGGGGTGCGCGCGGACGTGCTGCTGTCGCTGTGCGAGCAGGGTGTTGTGCCGGTTGTGTCCCCGATCTCGCTAGGGCCGGGCGGGCGCTATAACGTTAACGCCGATCACGCGGCGGGGGCTATCGCGTCGGCGCTCAAGGCGGCGCACGCCACGTTTGTAACCAACGTGCCTGGTGTGAAAGTGAATGCGCAGATCGTCCCGTCCCTGTCAGTGGCCCAAACGGAAGAATTGATCGCCCAGGGCATCATCAACGGCGGCATGATCCCAAAGGTCAAAGCCGCGCTCAACGCCGTGGCTGGCGGCGTAAACCAGGCCATTATCACCGATCTGCCCGGACTGCGCGCCGGAACGGGCACGGTGTTTGTTGCTTGATATACCACAATTGGGGAGGAATCATGACAGGCAGCATTGCAGAAAAAACGGACCAATACGTCGTACATACTTACGCCCGCGCGCCGTTTGTGCTGGTGTACGGGGATGGCATGACCGTCACCGATGAGAACGGTAAGCAGTATCTTGATTTTGCGTCCGGCATCGCCGTGAACGCGCTGGGACACAACGACGCCGAGATCGTAGCGGCGGTTCAGGAACAGGTCGCGCAACTGTCCCACATCTGCAACCTGTATTACACGGCGCCCCAGGCAAATCTGGCCGAAGCGCTGTGCCAGTGTAGCTTTGCCGACAAAGTCTATTTCTGCAATTCGGGCGGCGAAGCGGTCGAGGCGGCTATCAAATTCGCCCGCAAATATGCACGGTCAACGGTCGGTCCCGGCAAAACCGGGATCGTCGCTTTTACCGGGGGGTTTCACGGGCGCACCGCCGGATCGCTGGCGATCACGGCCCGCGAGAAATATCAAGCGCCGTTCCGCCCGCTGATGCCGGGAGTGAGCTTCGCGCCGTTCAACGACGTTGCCGCCGCCGAAAAACTGATCGGGCCGGAAACATGCGCCGTGTTCGTGGAGCCAGTGCAGGGCGAAGGCGGGATTCACATCGCCACACCGGAATTTCTGGCCGCGCTGCGCGATGCATGTGACCGGTTCGGCGCGCTGCTGGTCTTTGACGAGATTCAGTGCGGTATGGGCCGGACCGGCAAGCTGTGGGCTTACGAGCACACGGGTGTGACGCCGGACATGATGGCGGTAGCCAAAGCGCTGGGCGGCGGGCTGCCTATTGGCGCGACGCTGGTCACCGAGCGCGTGGCCGAGGTGATGCAGCCCGGCGATCACGGCAGCACGTTCGCGGGCGGGCCGGTAATCTGCCGCGCGGCAGAAGTGGTCCTGAAGCGCGTCAGCCAGCCCGAACTGCTGGCACACGTGGTTACCATGGGCGATCTGTTGAAGGAGCGGCTGCAAGAACTGCCATCACCGCATATCCAGGAGGTGCGCGGGCTGGGGCTGATGGTTGGCATGGAACTGGACATCGAGGCCACGCCGCTGCTGAATGCAGGCTATGAGCACGGCCTGCTGCTGCTCAACGCCGGGCCGAACGTGCTGCGCCTGCTGCCGCCGCTGGTTGTAGACGAAACTCACATTGACCATCTGATCGCTACGCTGAACGTGATCCTGTCGGAGGTGGATGCCGCATGATCATTCGCCATCCCCAGCCGGATGAAGCCGGGCGCGTGCTGGCGTTGTTTGAAGACGAAGTGCGCGCAGGCCGGATGCTGCCGCGCTCGGAGGATAACTTCCGCGCGCACGTCGAAGACTGGCTGATCGCAGAACAGGCCGGGCAGGTAGTCGGCTGCGTGTCGCTGGTGTATTTCAACCAGGAGCTGTGCGAGGTGCGCTCGCTGGCCGTACATCCCGATTACCGGGGCAACGGCGTTGCCAGCAAGCTGGTGTCGGCGGCGATAGATATGGCCCGTGAGCATGATATGCGCCGCGTGCTGACGCTGACACGTGCGCCGCGCCTGTTCGAGCATCTCGGTTTTGTGCGCGATTTTGTGGACAACTTCCCGGAGAAAGTCTGGCAAGACTGCGCGCCGTGTCCGTTCCGCGATGCGTGCGACGAAGTAGCGTTGATCTATCACCTCCACCGGCAGGAGAAAACCTCAGATGGCAAGTAATAGCGTAACAGGCTTCCGGCTGGCCGGGGTGCACTGCGGCCTGAAACAGGAAGGCGTAAAGGACATTGCGCTGCTGGTTAGCGACCGCCCGTGTACGGCGGCGGGCCTCTTCACCACCAACTGCGTCAAGGCCGCGCCCGTGCTGTACAACCGGGCGATCCTGGCCGCCCCCGGCGCGACCATCCGGGCGGTGATCGCCAACACGGGCAGCGCCAACGCCTGCACCGGCAGCCAGGGACTCGCCAACGTCCGGCAGACGGCGGTGGAGGTGGCGGACGCAGTTGGCTGCGAGGCGGGCGAGGTGCTCGCACTGTCCACCGGCGTGATCGGCACACAGCTACCAATGGAATCGATCACGTCAGGCATTCGAGCGCTGGCAGGGCGACTCAGTACGGGCGGCTGGGCGGACGCTGCCAACGCGATCATGACCACCGACACCCGGCCCAAGCTGGCCAGTGTCCGGCTGCCGGATGGTTACACGATTACCGGGATCGCCAAAGGAGCGGGCATGATCGCGCCCAACATGGCGACCATGCTGGCGATTATTGCCACCGATGCCGATGTCCCGCGCCCGCTGCTGGCTTCCGCGCTAAAGCACGCCGCCGACAGCAGCTTCAACCGCATTGTGGTAGA
Organism: Anaerolineae bacterium; assembly: GCA_016926875.1. Classification (GTDB taxonomy): domain Bacteria; phylum Chloroflexota; class Anaerolineae; order Aggregatilineales; family Aggregatilineaceae; genus JAFGNU01. The sequence goes on from JAFGNU010000061.1 coordinate 64,623, forward strand.
CGGCGATATGAGCACCAATGACACGGTGTTTGCGCTGGCGAACGGTGCGTCCGGCGTGGTGGTACAGGACGGCGCGGCGTTTGAGGCGGCGCTGGCGGGGGTGTGCGCGCAGTTGGCGCAGGCCATCGTGCGGGACGGCGAAGGCGCGACCAAATTCGTCACGCTGCACGTGACCGGCGCGCCCGACGAAGCCACTGCACGGATCATCGCCCGGCAGATCGCCACCTCGCCGCTGGTTAAAACCGCGTTTTACGGCGGCGATCCAAACTGGGGGCGCGTCCTGTGCGCGGCGGGCTATTCCGGTGTGGAGATCGACCCGGCGCAGATGGCGCTGTGGCTGCTGGATGCGAACGGCGCGCCTGTTTTGCAGTTGGTAAAGGGCGGCTGCCCGACGGACTATGACGAACCGGCGGCCATTGCGCTGATGCAAGCGCCGGAGTGGGGTGTCCGGCTGGATTTAGGATCGGGGAAAGCAAAAACGTGGCTCTGGACCTGCGACCTGAGCCACGAGTACGTGACAATCAACGGACACTACCGGACGTAGCACACCTACTGCCGCCGTGATACCCATGCCTGGACGCGCTGCATCTGTTCATCAAAGTCGCCTGCGCCGCCGCTTACCACGCCGCGCCGGGCGACTGCTGCTTCAAAGCTGAACACGTCCAGCACACTGGTTTCGAACACGTCCGAAATGGTATGATAGTCTTCCAACGCCAGCGCCGATAGTTCAACGCCCTTTAATTCGGCCAGCCGCACCACCTCCCCGGCCAGCCCGTGCGCCTGGCGGAACGGTATACCCCTGCCCACCAGGTAATCGGCCAGATCGGTCGCCAGCATGGCTTCGTTCAGCGCGGCGCGCATCCGGTCGGTATCCATATCCAGCGAAGATACCAGCCCGGCCAGCGGCGGCAGCAGCGCCAGCAGCGTATCGAAGGCGTCAAACAGCGGTTCTTTGTCTTCCTGCAAGTCCTTGTTATAGCCGCTTGGCAAGCCCTTGAGCGTGGTCAGCAGGCCGGACAGGTGCCCGATCAGGCGCCCGGCCTTGCCACGCGCCAGTTCGAGCGGGTCGGGATTGCGTTTTTGCGGCATCAGGCTGCTGCCGGTGCTGTAACGTTCATCCAGCCGGACAAAGCCAAACGCGGGGTTGGCGTAGATGATCAGGTCTTCCGCCAACCGGCTGAGGTGTACTCCCGCTAACGCCAGGGCGAACAGGCATTCTGCGACGTGGTCCCGGTCCGCGACGGCATCCAGGCTGTTGGCCGTGCAGCCGCGAAAACCCAACCTGCGCGCGAGGGCCTGCCGGTCGATAGGGTACGGCGTCCCGGCCAGCGCGCCCGATCCCAACGGGCATTTTTCGCGCCACGCGTCGGCCAACTGTTCCAGGCGTTCGATGTCGCGCGCCAGCGCCCAGAAGTGGCTCAGCCACCAGTGCGCGGCGGTGACCGGCTGCGCGGGTTGGAGATGGGTATAGCCCGGCATCAGCGCACCGGCGTGCTGCTGTGCCTGGGCGATCAGCGCTTGCGCCAGTTCCAGCAGGTGGGCGATCAGTTTAGCCTGCGCATCCAGCAGCCACAACAGGACGTCGGTAGCTACCTGGTCGTTGCGGCTGCGCCCGGTGTGCAGCTTCCCGGCGACGCCGCCTGCGATCTCGGTCAGGCGGCGCTCAACAGCCGTGTGAATGTCTTCATCCCCCGGCGCAGGCACGAATGTCCCTGCGTGAAACTCGGCGCGCACCTGTTCCAGGCCGCCGACCAGCGTTTCACATTCGTCTGCTGCCAGCACGTCCGCATCGGCCAGCGCCCACGCCCAGGCAATGCTGCCTGTGATGTCCACATCATACAGCCGCCAATCAAAGCGCAGACTATCATTCAGCCTGCGCACGGCATCATCGGTTGGCTGTGAGAAAGCGCCACCCCACAGTGTCACGGTTGCCCCTTAATCCCGCTTAAAGCGCGTATAGTCTGGCTGGCGATAGCGGCTGGCCCCGGTGCCTTCCACGCTCAGCATGGCATCGACCTTCATCGGTAAGCCGATCAGGTTGATGAAGCCCTTCGCGTCCTGCTGATCGTAGATGTCCATGTGGCCAAACGATGCGTAGTCTTCGCGGTAGAGGCTGTAGGGACTCTTGCGCCCGGTGACTATCACGTTGCCCTTGTACAATTTCAGGCGGACGGTGCCGGTCACGGTCTGCTGCGTTTCCTGCACAAACGCGTCGAGCGCTTCGCGCAGGCGCGTATACCACATGCCGTTATAGACCAACTCGGCATACTTGACCGCGATGAAATCCTTGTAATGCATGGTCGCTTTGTCCAGGCACAGGCTTTCGAGCGCCTGGTGTGCTTCGCGCAGGACCGTGCCGCCGGGCGTTTCGTATACGCCGCGACTCTTCATGCCGACCAACCGGTTCTCGACCATGTCCACACGCCCGATGCCGTTGGCCCCGCCAAGCTCGTTCAGCCGTGTGAACAGCGGCACCGGCTCCATCTCCTTGCCGTCCACAGCGACCGGCACGCCCTTTTCAAAGCTGATCTCAACATAGGTTGGTTCGTCGGGCGCGGATTCCGGGCTGGTGGTTATCACGTACATATTCTCTTCCGGTTCGTTCCAGGGGTTTTCAAGCGGGCCGCCCTCGTGGCTCATGTGAAACAGGTTGCGGTCGCGGCTGTAGATGCTCTTGAGCGAGGAGCGGACCGGGACATTAAATTCTTCCGCATAGGCCAGCGCGTCCTCGCGGCTGCGGATGTCCCACTCGCGCCAGGGTGCGATCACTTGCAGCTTGGGATTCAGGGCCATCGCCGTCAGTTCAAAGCGAACCTGATCGTTTCCCTTGCCGGTGCAGCCATGCGCAATCGCTTCAGCGCCTTCGGCTTCTGCGATCTCGACCAGGTGCTTGGCGATCAGCGGGCGGGCGAACGACGTGCCCAGCAGGTACACGCGCTCGTATACGGCCCCGGCCTGGAGCGTCGGGAATACAAAGTCGCGCAGGAACTCGTCGCGCAGATCACGGATGATCAACTTGCTGGCGCCGGTTTGGAGCGCTTTTTCTTCCAGCCCGTCGAGTTCTTCTTCCTGGCCCAGGTCGGCGCAAAAACAAACGACTTCGCAGTGGTAGTTATGGCGCAGCCAGGGCACAATGATCGATGTATCCAGCCCGCCGCTGTAGGCGAGCACCGCTTTTGTAATAGGTTGCTGCTGCATGATATGTCCTTCCAAATAACCGGGGCCGATCCCCCGGTAAACTGAGGTTAATACTAGCTCCAATCGTCTCCCGGCTCATTAGTATTTTTGCCCAAACGTGCCCCAGCAGTTTACTATATTTTGTAGGAACTGCGTGCTACGCATGTGCTCGCCGAAACCAACAACACGTTTATCGTCCATACCTGTCAGTGGGGCCTATTCGATCTGAACAACTAGCATCGTCATATCATCAAACTGCTGGGTGCCGCCCTGGTAGTCGGTCAGATCATCAAAGGTAGCAGCGCATAATTCGTCCGGCGACATATCCCCGTAAGACTGAAGCAGGTGGATCAACCGGCCGCGGTCAAAAAGCTGGCCGGTTGGAGATGTAACGTCGGTCAGGCCGTCGGTATAGAGAACCAGCCGGTCGCCGGGCGCCAGATCGATCTGCTCTTCAAAGAGAGGCAGCATTTCCGGTTCCAGCAAGCCGAGCGCTGCGCCCTGACCGCTTAGCTCCTTTGCGCTGTCCTGGCGGAGTAAGACCGGGCGGTCATGACCGGCGCGCGTATAGGTCAGCCGCCGCGTGGAACATTCCACAACGCCGTAAAACACGGTAACAAACATATTCGGCTCGCCCAGTTCCAACAGCAGCCGGTTAACGCTGCTCAGCACGGCGCGCGGCGAGCGTTCCCGGCGCGCTTCGGCCAGCAGCAGGCTGCGCGTCAGCGCCATGTATAACGCTGCTGGCATCCCCTTATCCGACACGTCGGCAATTGCCACGCCAAAATAGTCGTTGTCAAGCAGGATCACATCGTAAAAATCTCCGCCCACCTGCCGGGCGGGTTCGTTACAGGCCGCGAAACAGTAGCCAGGCACCTGGGGGAACGTGCGCGGCAGCACGCTTTGCTGCACCTGCCGGGCCAGCTCTAGCTCGCGCTCCATACGTTCTTTTTGGGCCAGTTCCGCCTGGGCCGCTTCAAGCTGAATGATCTTGGCGCGCAAATCTTCGATCAGGTCCGCGCGCTGGATCGCCAGCGCCGCCTGGTTGGCGAAAGTTTGCAGCAGCGCCACCTCGCCCGGTTCAAAGCGCGGCTTGAAGGTTGTATGTACGATCATCAAGCCAACCGCTTCTTCCTGGGCGATCAACGGCACAGACAAGCCCGCCCGCAGCGCCGCCCCTTCAATATCCGGGGACCGGGGCGGAATGCCCGGCGGCCACCGGTTAAACGATGACGGGATCACGTCAAGCGCCGCCTGGAATACAAAATCTGCATCAAACTGCTGGTGGATCAATGCCGGGTCCCAACCGCTCACGGCCAGCACTTCCGCCCGACCGGGCACGCGCCGGAAATACAGGATCGCCCGGTCGGCGCCGCACAGGTCATGCACACGGCGGCACACCTGATCTGCCAGGTCCACCAGATCGGTCGAAGAAATCAACGCCTGGCCGATGTCCTGGAGCGAGATCAGCGCCCTGGTGCGCTGCTCCATCACCCGGTGGGCCGTTTCCAACTCAACCAGTTTACGCTCCAATTCGGTGTTGGCTTCGACCAGGGCGTGCTCGCTGGTCACCAGCAAATGATATGTACGGTGAAACTGGTCGGCCTCAAATCCCAGCACATCATCCGGCGACAGGTGACCATGCAGTGCCAGCCGCAGCACGTAGTCTTCCATCGACAGGATACTGCGCTGTTCGAGTGAGGCCGGGTCACTGCCAGCCAGGTGAAAAAAGTCGAAAACCACCACGTCGCCGCGCCGTCCCGTGTGATCGCAGTGTTCACAACCGCCCGCTTCAAAAAACGTCTCAGCCTGGTGGCCGGTTGTGTTTTGCTCACCATCACCGTCCGATTCAGCATTTGATTCAGTGGCCCAGGAACGGATCAGATCGTCCAGATCGGCGTAACTGTGACGCAGCCGATCTAGCTGGAAAGCATCGAGACTGACCGGCTGCGCGCAGTGCGGACACAATGCCGCCAATCGCTGCACAGCCACTACCCAGCTCAGGCTGTCGATCTGATCATGGCCTGCCCCCAAGTCCAGCAGGTGACGAACCACATCAGCGCCCCGGAAGACCGTATCAAGCTGCGACAGCACCCGCACGCCTCGCTGCGCGGCCTCCAATGCTGCGGGAACGCTCTCTGAACACAGCCGGTCGAGTACCAGCAGGCCCGGTTGAAACGGCACCGCTTCCGCGATCTGTTCCGCGTATGTGGCTCCCAGCCCGACCGGCAAAAAGCGGGTCCGGCGCCGAAACTGCCGTGGCACACGAGCAGCCGACTTGTCTTCGCCAATAACAAAGCAGCTTCCTGACTGGCAAGCAGCCAGCATTTCGCGCATCAGAATACGGAAAATGGCCGAGCGCCCGCTGGGCAAAAAACCACCTGCCACGGGCGTTTGAGCGATCGGGCGCGGGTCGAGACCGGCGACAATGAACAGCCCCGGCTCATTGTCGATAAGCTGTTCGACAAGCGTATCCACTTCGGGTAGATGGAAAAAATCGCCTAACTTGAGCATGTTCAGCTCTCCTGGTCCGCGTGATGACATCTAGCCGCCTGGACGGGCTGTACGCGAATCACCCGGCCCTCTGACTGCTCAGCCCCCTGGCAATCGCACCTGCCGTAACTATCCCGAATACACAGCCCAGAGTGCATAGTTTACATCGTTAGGGGGCGCTTCGTGCCAGGTTTCATCCACATCGCCCTGATGTTGCGTGGTATACCAGTGGTGGCCGTTAAACCAAAGTTCATAGTGATGGCTTCGCAAAATATCCAGGATTTCCTGAGGCTCTACATTCAGTAGATCGCGCATTTTGCGTTGATGGAACTCCATCAGAATGACAGGCCGAGACTGTTCTAGCAGGTTACGCATCCCTTGAACGGCGTAGTATTCATACCCTTCGATATCCATTTTGATCAGCGCCGGAACAATCCCCCTCGACCGGCAATAGTCATCCAGCGCTACCGTACCCCGTTGGGTCTGGTTTGACACATACCCGGTTTCGATGGTCATTGCTCCCTGGCAATAGCGCTGGTTGTTCGTTTTCAGAACCCAGTTGGACAGGTGATCGGGTTCAAAGCATGTTATCCGGCATGACGGGCACAGTGACCAGGCAAATACGCCGTAAAGACCACAGGCTGCCCCAACATCCAGGATAACCGCACCTGGCTGAATATATTCCCGGAACTTGGCGGCGAAGGTGTGCTCGTACCGGCCCTGTTTATCCACTCCGGTCAACTGTCCCTGGCGATCATCCGCACAAAATTGATCAACATTGCGCTTCAAGTCAACCAGCCGAACAGGCATCCCCCCCATCTCGACAGACCATTCTGTCAGATCAACAGTTGTCCGGTAGCGCCACTCGCGCACAGCAGGTATTTGCAGCAGCCATTGTTTGATTTTTGTCATGTCGATCTCACCTCGATTCGTATACAACCAGCTCTCCACGCACAGGGTTTAACCGGTAATGTGCTCTGCAAAACAAAGCGATGATGACAGCCCGGCGAGTCGGCAGAGCAAAAAAGCGCCCGTATGGCCCAAGATTTTATGCAGCCAACACGATGATAATCCTACAAAGGTTTCTGCTTTTTGCCAGTTCAGAAAAACCTGTATGGCGGGTTACGGCTTTGAAAGGGAGCCCCCAGGGCAATGTCAGAAATGCCCGGAGACTCATTCCGCACATGGCCTGTTTTGGGCCACCGGCAGCCATATTCTAACTCCCTCAGTTGAGGGACCAACCGGTTCACAAAAACCACCATGCGCGGACCAAAAGAGCAGTTCCCATGAATAACTCTGCTTTACGCTCGCAATTCCGGTAGATTATAATGATGGCGAACCCGTTACTGGAGATAGCTTCATGGATAACGAGCAGATCACGCCGCGTGGTGACATCTTAATCATTGACGATAAGCCTGCTAATCTTCAGTTGCTTTCCTCCATCCTGAAGGAGCACGGGCATACCGTCCGGGCAGTTGTGAGCGGTGCAATGGGACTGATCGCTGCCCGGACCGTCAAGCCAGACCTGATCTTGCTGGATATTCGAATGCCGGAAATGGACGGCTACGAGGTCTGCCGCCAGATCAAAGCCGACGAGACGCTGTGCAGTATTCCCGTGGTCTTTATCAGCTCTCTCGAAGAAGTGTTCGACAAAGTGAAAGCTTTCCAGAGCGGCGGTGTGGACTATATCACCAAGCCGTTCCAGTTAGAAGAAGTCATCGCGCGTGTCGAGTCTCAACTGGCACTGTACCACCTCCACCGACAGGCGGAAAAACTGGCTATTGTTCAGGAGCGCGAGCGCTTGGCACGCGATCTGCATGATGCAGTCAGCCAGACGTTGTTCTCGGCCAGTGTTGTAGCCGAAACCCTGCTTTTTCAAAATAAGGACCAGCCTGAACAGATCGAGATCGGCCTTGAGCAAATCTACAACCTGACACAGACGGCATTGGCCGAAATGCGCGTGCTGCTGGTGGAACTCCGCCCCGATACGCTTATCCGGGCCAGCTTGAAAAGCCTCTTGGAACAGCTTGGCGGTATCCTGCGAACGCGGGCTAATGTAGAAGTTGTGATAGAGATCGAAGAATCCCTGGCGCTGCCGCAGGATGTTCACATTACCTTTTATCGCATCGCTCAAGAAGCGATCAACAATATTACCCGGCACGCCCAGGCGACCTGGGCGCGCATTGCGCTGGACGGTCGGCCTCACAGCGCCAGGCTTATCATCGAGGATAATGGTAGAGGCTTTCTCTTCGGCGAAATTGAGCCAGGGCATTTGGGTCTGCTGAACATACAGGAACGTGCCGAAAAAATCGGGGCAGACCTGGCAATCGACAGTGCGCCCGGCCAGGGGACTCGTATCTTGTTGGAATGGCGTGATAACGAGGCGCGTTAACCGTGACGGCAAAAGAGATAATCCGGGTCATCATCGTAGATGACCACGCAATTGTCCGATCCGGATTGGCAAATTTCCTGAAAGCGTTTGATGATCTCGCCCTGGTTGGCGAAACGGCCAGCGGGGCCGAGGCGGTCCAGCTTTGCGAAGCGCTTCAGCCCGATGTGGTGATGATGGATCTCGTCATGCCCGATATGGATGGGGTCGAAGCCACCCGTGCGATTCATACGCATTATCCTGAACTGCCGATATTGATTCTTTCCAGCTTTGGTGATGAGGAGATGGTGCGAGAGGCGCTGCAAGCAGGCGCAACGGGCTATCTTCTGAAAAATGCTTCCATCCACGACATGGCGCGGGCGATCCGCGCGGCCCACGCCGGTCAGCCAACTCTTTCCCCCGAGGCGACACAGGCGCTCATCCGTGCCCATACCAGGGAGTCTGATCAGATAGTGGAGCTAAAGGAACGCGAATTGGAAGTGCTAAAACTGCTTGCCAAAGGGCTGACCAATCCGCAGATCGCTGAAAAACTTTCTCTAAGCGTCTCAACTATCAAATTCTACGTGAGTTCTATTCTCGAAAAACTGCATGTTGATACCCGGACAGAAGCTGCCGCCTGGGCTATTCAGCACAACATCATCGGCAGAGATTGAACTGATTCAACCTTTCGCAATCAAAGGGAGATAGTGTCCGTTTTGCGTATGTGCAGTTCATTAACATCCGTCAATACCTGCTCATGTGTTTCACGGGATGCGGGACAGACCCCATCATTAATCACATAAGAAACAACAGGAGCACCGGTTCACATGTCGGCGATATCTAAAAAACGAGTATAGGCGTCATCCCAGGCACTTGATACAGATGGTTCATAACGCGTCAGATTAGATGAGTGCCGGATTAGCGCGCGGGCTTCTTGAAGCGAGGTTAGATAACCGGTTGCTATGGCCTGGACGGCGATATTACCCATGGTTGTTGCCTCGCCTGGTCCCGCGACAACCGGGCGATTGGTCGCGTCAGCCGTCATCTGGCACAGCAGATCATTACGTGCACCGCCCCCCACAATATGAATGACTTCAGTTTTATGGCCCAGAACTATCTCAAGTTGTTCGAGGGTCTGGCGATATTTCAGCGCGAGGCTTTCGAATACGCAGCGTAACACCGCGCCCCTATCTGCCGGAATTGGCTGCCCGGTCCGTGCGCAAAAAGCCCGAATCCGAGCAGGCATATCAGCAGCAACCCGAAAATCCGGGCTGTTAGGATACGGGTCGATCAGCGGGCCGAATGGTTGCGCAACCGCTGCCATTTGAACCAGTTCTGAATGAGTAAATATCACACCCTCTCTCACCCACGCCTCCTGACACGCCTGCACCAGCCACATTCCCAGGATGTTCTTGAGCAGCCGGTAGGTACCATTCACACCCCCTTCATTGGTGAAGTTGTACTGCAAGCTCTCAGGAGTAATAACGGGTGACCGGACCTCTGCCCCCATCAACGACCACGTCCCCGAACTGATGTAGGCAAAGCGATCTGCTTCGGCGGGGACTGCGGCTACGGCTGAGGCCGTGTCGTGGGTAGCAACGGCGATAACCGGTATGGCTGCGTTATCTGCCAGTTCCGGGATCGCTGCGTTCAATGGTCCCAGTATCGTCCCCGGCTGCACGACCGTCGGCAGCATATCGACCGGAATGTTAAGCCGGGTGAGCAGGTCCCTGGCCCAGTCACCTGCATTTGGATCATAAAACTGGGTGCATGTCGCGCTGGTAAACTCGATCTCCTGGCGGCCAGTCAGCCAATAGTTCAGCAAGTCTGCGATGGTGAGGAACACGGCGGCATTACGGAGCGCCGGTGCATCGGCCAACACCATTGCATAGAGTTGGTAGAGCGTGTTGATCTGCATGAATTGAATCCCGGTGCGTGCATAGATTTCTTCGCGCGGCACCGTTTCAAAAACACGCTCCATCACGCCAACCGTGCGCGCATCCCGGTTATGGACCGGATTCCCCAACAGCGCGCCGTTTTTGTCCAGCAGGGCAAAATCCACTGCCCAGGTATCCACCCCGATGCCGCTGAGATCCTGATCGCCGCCGTCGCGCCATTTGCGCAAGCCGGTCAATATTTCGTGCCACAGGTACAGAATGTCCCAATAAAGTGTTCCCCTGGCAGGCACGGAATGGTTGGGAAAGCGGTGTATGACTTCAAGCGCCAGGTCCTCGGCGCTCAGCGTACCCAGCATCGCACGTCCCGCCGAGGTGCCAATGTCAAACGCCAGGAATTTGGGCATTCCGCTTTATCCTTTCGCATGGTCGTACAACTTCACAAGGTCAATCGACCCGATCTGGCTGTATTACTCATCCGATCGAAAACGAGGGGAAGAGTTACCCCGGATACTCCTACAGCATGAGGATGGCATTTTTCCGGGTTTCGGATGAACAGCGCCATACAACCGGGGCAATTTGCACTTCATGTTGCAGGAACAGGATTGCTCAGCAGCGCGGGATGAGAAACGCAAGTTTCCTGCAAGATACGCTCCGTGGTCAGCCGGGCCGATAACAGGACCATTGGAAGCCCCGTGCCCGGATGGGTGCTGGCACCCACAAAATACAGGTTACGATAGCGATCATGCCTGTTGTGGGGACGCAGGTAACCTACCTGCCATACGTTGTGGCTGAGACCAAACGCTGCCCCCTTGGCCAGATTGAAGTACTGCCGCCAGTCACGCGGCGTATAGCTGATTTCGAATGTAAGGTGCTTTTCCAGGTCAGTCACGCCCACCGACGCAAGCCTGCGCATAAGGGTTTCACGCGCGCGCGCCTGGAGTTCCTCACCGTTTTGGGTACCATCCCGGTCTAGATGGCCTACCGGTACCAGGGCCATCAGCGTGTCTGCACCTGCCGGAGCCGCCGACGGGTCAACCCGCGCGGGCGCGTGGATATAGAAACTCGGATCATCCGGCAGGGTATGATCACGGAAGATGCGGTCAAAGCTGGCGCGATAATCTCCCGCCAGGAAAACGGTATGGGTACCAAGTTGGGGATAGGCTTTGTCTACGCCCCAGTAAAACATGATCGCAGACGAGGTATATTTCAGATGATTGAGTCGTTTAGCTACCCTGGCATCAGGCAGCAGGTCACGGTAGACGTAGGGCAGGTCGGCATTGGCGATGATCACGTCTGCTTTCAGATACGAACCGTCTTGCAGTACGACCCCGGTCGCGCGGCTGCCGTCCACTTTGATCTGTTTAACCGGCGTGTTGTACACAAATTGCACGCCGGAAGCCTCGGCAACCGCGACCAGGCTTTCGATCACCCGATACATGCCCCCCACCGGGAACCAGACTCCGCCTGCCAGCTCTGTATACTGCAACAGCGAGTAGGTTGCCGGGGCATCATACGGACTCAGGCCCAGATACATGTTCTGAAATGTGAACGCGGCCCTGAGGTGGTCATCCCTGAAGTAGCGGCTCACGTTGGCGTAATGTTTGACCAAGCCCTTCAGCCGGAGAATAAGCCACAGGTTGCGGGGCGTGAAATACTCCCACAAACGGCAAAAATTGCGTCCAACGAAATGTTCGAGCGAGGCCTGATAGTGCCGGTGTCCTTCCGCGAGATAGCGCAAGAGACGGCCAAAACTTCCCGGCTCGATTGCTTCAAGCTGAGCCGCCAGGTGCTGCATGTTGGCCGTCAGCGCAAGCTGAGCCCCGTCGTCAAAATAAATCTGGTAGGTCGGATCGATGCGCCGTAAATCGAGATGGTCTTCCATGCGCTCGCCTAAAGCCGCGTAAGTCTCGGCAAACACCTCCGGCATCAAGAACAGCGTAGCCCCTATATCAAAACGATGCCCGTCTCGTACCAACTGGCTGCATCGCCCGCCGGGCGACGCGTTTTTCTCCACAACTGTCACCTGATAGCCGCTGCGAGCCAGGCGTGCAGCCGTAGCGATCCCTCCCAGTCCTGCGCCGATCACGAGTGCTTTTGGATGTGAATTCATAGTTTTCCCTGGTTAGATACTCTCGTCGATGCATTGAGAGGTTGGGCGCGGCGAACGCAGGTGCGAGAACGCCAGTGAGATCAACTCTGGCACCAAAGAAGCTGTCAGCCGCAAGTTTTGCCCAGGCGACGGGGTTTCATCTAAGAAACTGAGAATACGTTCGATAGGGTTTCTCTGGAACAGTTTCACAAACAGCGGTTTTAGCCAGGCCCTGCGCTGGTTCATCACACGCAGCATCAGCGTGTCACATAGGCGGTAAAAACGGGGGTCGCGCGGAATATCGAACGGGTGCCCCGATTTTAGCAGCGAGTGCACGATGGCTACCGAGTCGTGCTGAATGCGCATGAAAGCATAGCCGGACGACGGCTTGATGCGCCCGCCCCGTGTGCCAATGTTCATGATGTGCGGTCCCGCCCGGCGCGGAAAAAACCAGTCGGTCAGCAGGTTTACTCCGCCTTCTTTCGACAGAATACGGTACCGGTCGATCCCCAGCGTGTTTTCTATGTAGGTTTTCAACAGCGGGCCATGTGTGGCCTGAGCCTGCCCCATCTGGACGCATTCCACCAGGGCCTGACGTTCGGACAACGGCAGCACGTAGCAGAAGCGCAGATCGTCTACCTGGGACGTGCGAAAGTCCATGAAGATAGGAACCAGTGGATCAAACACATCCGTCTCGGTTTCGATCTCCCATCCTTGAAAACGCTGCTGGAAATACCGGCAGCGTGCTGGTTCAGGGCGAAACGTGGATGGCGTGAAACGGCTATCGAAAACCCATTTTCCGTTGTAGGAAGTGCCTTCATCTACCAGCACAGCCGCCTGCTGGTCGCGCTCATCCATCCGGTTGATGGTGCCTTGCACAAATTCCACATTGGAACAGGCGGCCAGCGTTTGCTGAACAAACCGGTAAAAATCGATGCTCCGGATCATGTGGTAGCGATAGGTTCCCAGGTCAACGACGGCCTCGAAGTTCTCATCGATCACCCTGAGCCGATCCCATGAGTGGGATGCAATATCATCAAAGGTCGTTGGCCGAGAGGACCAGAAACTCAGAGTGCGGTCATTACGTGTTTTGCGATCTTTGTCGATGATCAAGATGGACTGATCGCGCAGAGGGCTTTGGATCAGGTGATAAGCCAGGCTCAACCCTGCTATTCCACCCCCGGCAATGATGAAATCATAGGGTTTCATAGTTCGCCTGCTGTCTTGCGCTTCTCCGGGTGCGCCACCAAATACCAGGCACCCGGCGCAGTTTGTTCCAGGTGTTCACATACGCCCGTCGGCTAAAAACGTCATAATCATGGGCTTCGATGTCATTCAGGATGGCTCGATACAACTCCGCGGCTGCTGCTACCGCGAGGCGACCCTCCCGATCCAAGAAGGCAATGCCGGGCAGGGCTTCTGCGTACAGGTCCCGGTTGCGAGCTATTTGAAAGTGCATAAATGCACGCCAACGGTCATCTACCTGCCCCGCTTCCACATCGGCTTCAGCCAGGCCGTAAGCCGCCAGTTCTTCCAGGGGCAGATACAGGCGACCTCGCCGCCAGTCTTCGCTCACATCGCGCAGGATGTTGGTCAGTTGTAGGGCTACCCCCAGTTTGATGGCATACAGCACCGCATCTGAATCGGAGTAGCCAATGATGTGCATACTCATCAAGCCCACCGTAGAAGCTACACCGTAGGCATAGGCTGCCAGATCGTCAAAGGTTGTATAGCGCGCCTGGCGCAGATCGCGTGCCACACCATCGATAAACTGCGCTACATAATGCTGCGGAATCTGGTAGCGCAGCCGGGTATCTGTCCAGGCAATAATGATCGGGTGGTTAGAACACGTGTGAGCTGCCAGGGCCTTTTTGCACCAGGCAGCCAGCAAAGCGGGTGCACGGTGCGGGGTACAATCCACAATATTGTCACTTGCACGACAAAAAGCATAAAGAGCGCGTACAGCGCGCCGGTTTGAAGCGGGCAGCAGGCGCGTCGCCAGGTGAAATGATTTGCTATAGGTCGCTGTAACCGACTCGCAGTATGCATAGGCACGGTCTAATGTGCTCGCGTCATAGGTCGGGGTGGAACTCGAAACGGCCAGAGAATGTCTTGTTTCGTAAGCCAAGGATAACAGGGTATGTTCCCAGGTTTGTGGATTCACAGCGGTCATACTGATTCGGTCTATGATTGGCGGATCGATGGAAGCAATTTTATCGTGAAGCGAGTCCTTACTCCAATTACGCAAAAACAGGCGGATGAGTTGCTCTATCCGAAGCTGTAAAATAGTGTCGAGGCGTGGGGGTGGTGGTTGCCCACCATAACAACCAATATCTCGAAAATCGGGTAGTCTCCCGCGTAGTGTTGGCAAGCGAGAAAATCTTGTGAATTCTTCTTTAACCAACACGCATCAGGGAGTCTACCGAAAATCGGTATCGTCGGAAATAATGAAGAGAATGTTTGGTCATTTATGTGTCATCATGAGGTCTTAATTAGCTGCGTTATTTTTGGGTGCCTCTATTCATAGATCACAGGCACCACCAACGCGACATTGCCCAAACCTAGCAGGTAGTGCGTGCCATCGGCGCTGATGTCGTATATGCCGACTAACTCGTGATACATCTGCCACAACTCGACGTAGACTGTTTCGCCTGTTTCGGACACAAACGGTATGCTTACTATCTCCGGCAGGGTGTCGAGCCATTCGGCCTGGGTGGGATGGCCCAGGTTCATCCCTTTACCGTGCAAAAAATAATCACCCATGCCGAGCCACATTGGGGCGCGGATGAAACCGGCACTGTGCAGCAGCCGGTGTTGTTCGATGTCCCACAACACCCAGCCAGGATAATAGCCAGTTCCCTGCCAGCACACAGTATAATACCGCCCAGTAGGGCTGAAGCTGTCCGGCAGGCCGAACCCGCCCAAATAGGCATACAGTGTAGCATCCGGCGTCAGGCTGTCAAAATCCGGCCCGGCCCAGGCCAGGATGGGATCGTAGCGGTGTCGACTTCCGGTAATCAACACATCGTTGATGGGATCGTACCCTGCAATATAGCCCCTCAGTGGGTATGTGGTGCAGGCATCCAGCCGGGCGGTGCAGGTCGTGAAGGTTTCGTTTGTGTCATAAAATGCCCACCCATCCCTGAAAGGGCGCAACGTCTCAATATTCGGCACGGTGTCAAACTCGTTGACCACATCGAGACCCGGTTCGATAATGATCACATGGGTGTCGTAATCGTTTTCATTGGAGCCGTAACCCGCGATGGACAGCACAGACCCATCGGCGGACCAGCCGAGATGGCCAGGCCGGGCGGGTGCTTCCGGGGATAACGTGTATGTCGCGTGCATGGTGAGAGCGGGCACATCCAGCAGGTAGAGCTTGTTTTTGAGCACTATCGCAACTAATGTGCCATCTGGCGAGAGCGCAAGCCAGCCGTATACGCTGGATTCGTCCGACATGAAGTCGCTAAAGGGACGCGAAACAACCGGGTCGAGGGCGCGCGGCGGGCCGTCTGCTGCAACTTGTGCCAGGTCCCACACCGATAGGTGGTTATCAGCCCGGACGCTGTTTGCATACCAGGATGTGCCCACGACGTAGCGTCCATCGGGTGACAACTTCCCGGAAAACCACCCTGCTTTTGACTCTAACAGGATGATGCCGGTGCCAAAATGGGCGGTGGCAGGAGCGGATTGGGCAGCGGAGGTGGCAGGCATGGCTATCAGGGTGAGCAGGATCAGCGTAATCAGCAACCAGCGATACATCATCAAGCTCCTTGTACTCTCTTTTCAACAGGGGCGCTCCCTGCTAAAACGTGATTAACCTGCGAAAAACTGAAATGACCCCCAGGTCTTGACGAAAAACTTCGGGATGGTCCGTTTGGCAAAGGCTGACTCGTCCATCGTGTTCGCCCGATGAGTGGCACGCGGCTTGAGACTGGGAGGCCTCAAGGAATCGGGAATGACTCACCCATCCACCGGGAACTGTCCCTTCGCTTTTCCCACATCTGGCAGCCCTGAACCTGAGCGAAGTTGTACACTGCGTTCCGCTAGAGGCTGTTATGCACTTTAGACACATAAGCCATATTGAATATCCTGAATTGTTAGTTCACCTGTTACTATGCCGCTTTCCGCGTTGTTGGCTTCTGCCACCTCACCGGATTCTGTACCTGCGTCGGCTTCTGCCACCTCACCGGATTCTGTACCTGCGTCGGCTTCTGCCACCTCTTGTTCTGACGAGATTGTTATGATGACCGTGATTTCGCCTTCGGTTGCGCCACTGGCATGGCTGATTGCTAAGTGATAGGTCCCGTCGGCAGGCAATACGTAGTTGGAGACAAGCCCTCCAAAATATTCACCACTGTCATCATCCCCAACCAGTGATTCTCCCCCCGGTCCTAAAATAACTATCAACGTGTCCACAATGGCATTCGGCAAGCCAGTCGCCGTCGCGTTGACTATTTTGTTAATCTCGCCATTGAAAGGCAACAGATACACCCATCCCGGTGACATCTCTAAGGCAAGCGGTTCGCCCAATATGACTCGTTGATCTTCAATCCACCGGGTATGGTTCAAGTCCATCCACTGCCAATAATCCTGGGCGGCAGCCTGTTGGGTTCCTTGTTGGGCATACGTGATGCCACGGCTCAGATAAAATGGGGCCAGTCCATATTATAGTGGCCACCCGGCGATCCACACTTATCTTACAGTTCCCGGAGTAGTACCTGCCTTCGCGTAAACCAGACGTAACTGTATATAATAATGTGCGTAACCTGATCTTTCTCTCAAATGAGGACACAATGAGTTGTTATCACACTGATCAAGCACTCGAAACCGCTTACAGACTCGCGCAAGAACGTTATGCCGCACTAGGGGTTGATACCGATGCCGCTCTCGGTACCTTGAAAACGATTTCGGTAAGCCTAAATTGTTGGCAAGGCGATGATGTTGGCGGTTTTGAAGACCCAGATCGCGGCTTAAGTGGCGGAATCGTGGC
>JAFGNU010000002.1 GCA_016926875.1 Anaerolineae bacterium
AGCCCGTACTGGTCCTGCAGGACGCGCACCTCGCCGGCCCCGATCTCGCCCCTGGACAGCGCCGCCACCGCCGCTTTGAGCCGGTCGAAAAGTCCATCCACCGAGGATTCTTCGGTCAAGCAGCCCAGCGATAGTCAGGTGCAGTAAACCGGAGTGATGGACAATTCAGGATACATACCCCGCCTCCGGTCATCCAGATAAAACGGTGAATTTGCTGGAATCGCAACCCTCAGCCCTGAGAAGCCTCCCCAGGGCTGAGCGCGGTCTGCCTGTTGCGCTGGCGCTTGGCCTGCTGCTTGCACTTCTCTGAACAATACACGCGCCGCCGCCCGCCAACCGGTGAAGGCGCCGGCAGCACTTCGCCACACACCGCGCAGCGTCTCACCCGGCGGCGACTGCTGCTTTTGGGCGCGTGCCATTCCTGGAGATGTTCGCCACCATCGGGGTAGTCATCGCAGGCTCGACTGGCAATGGCGCGCGATCAGAATCCGCGCTTGCATACCATTCATCCGCCTGCATCTCACGCGTCACCGCGTTGCGCCACTCATCCTGAGTCATCTGACTGAGTGCGTCCCGGCGCCGGGCATTTGCTTTCCGTAGCGCGTCCCGCAGCGCGTTCGCGTAGAACTGGGACCAGTGGGGATGCTGTTCGGGCCGGTCCGTCGCAGCCTGCCATCCGGCGAGCGCCGCCTGATAGGCCCGCTCGTCCGCGTGACGTCGCTCAATAGATTGAAGCATCTGCTCTTTGAGCACATAGGCCGTGGAGAGCACGAGCAAGGGCGGCGCGATCGCTTCCAGCCAGGCAAATGGACTGTGGGTGTGACCCGGCAGCGCAACCTGGATGTTCCCGGTCAGGGCCAGAATGGTGGCGATGCCCATCGAGCCATAGAGCAGGCGGCGCGCTGAGCGAGACGTGCCCAGTGTCGCCAGAGCCAATGAAAACACGACCTGCCCCACTTCCGCGGATAGAACCGTGGCGATCCCGACAGCGGTCCTGGCGACCGAGTCGTCGACGGTCTGCCCGAAGGTCTGCGAGCCAATCACATACAGCCGGATCGCCGATGGCGTGAACGCGGCCAGCAGCAGGACAATGCACAGCAGGCTGATGAGCCGGATCACCGAAGGGGGATACTTGCTGATGGTGTGCTGCGCGAACTGCTCACGCGCAGGCCGCGAGCCGATGGCTCGCATGACTGCCTGGCAGGCAGCCTGATACGCGGTTTGACGTTGTTCTTGTGTCAGTGGATGCAGATTGTCTGTCATTGTGGGAACCCTCGTTGTGGTCATATCGCTTGAATGACATCAGGCCACGAGGGTCTTGGGGAAGAAGACGTAGTACTTCTGCGAGCGTCGGGTGAAAACAGCGCAGCCGGTGAGGGTACCAAGCCCGTCGCTCCCGTTGAAGGTATCGAAACCATCCATTCCACTGAATTGGGTGGTTTCTGCCATTATAGCACAAGTTTGAAGTTGCCACAGCGCGGTTGTCGCCTCCAGGGCTATGATTTCCCTATCATTCACGTACGCCCGATTGAACAACAGACTCAAAACGGTTTTTTTGTCTTCCGGAGAGGCATAATGAAACAATGCCTCAATGTCAGTCAATGCCAATCCTACTTGCTCGACGTTCACCGGATTGATGACGATAGGTTCCTCTGGCATCTGCTCTATCAGGATGTTGCGCTGCTCCTGGTAGGCGTCTCGATCCAGGTCGCCTATCACGTACAGGTCCTTCAATCGCTGTAGACGCACCTCCAAAGTGCGTTTCTGCTCGATCTGCTCCGGCTCAGGACTTTGCCGCATAGCCAAATTCTTCAAGGCTCGCTTGCGCCAGTCTTTTGGCATGTGAAGACTCATCTCCACCAGCAACGCCGTGATCTGGTCCTCCAGATGACCCGCCTTGATTGAGCGCGGTCGCCGCTGGCAGTCTTTGCCCAATTCGCGGGCCGGGTCCCGGTAGCGACGTTTTCCACGCAGCGTCCAGCCGCGGAAATTGGTGCCACACTGTGCACAGACCAGCATCCCGGTCAAAGGAAACGCATTCACGTCCTTGTGACGGCTGGTGGTGCGCTCGCTGGCCCGCCACTTCCGCACCGTCTGGCACCGGTCGAACAGCGCCTGGCTGATCAGCGGCTCGTGCGCCCCTTCCATCCACTCCCGCTCGCCGTTCGGTCCCTGGTAGCTGGTCTCGCCCAGGTAGAAGCGGTTCTGCAGCAGCCATGTCACTGTGTCCTTGCCGAACAGGTTGCGGCCCCTGGTTCCCGTCGAACGGTAACCCGCGTTGTTCAGCTCCCAGGCCACGTCGGCGTCGCTGTACTTCCCGGTGCTGTACAGTGTGTAGGCCAGCACGACACCCTCGCGATTGAACGGGCTGGGAATGGCGAACGAATCAGGAGTTGCGATGTACTTCTCCAGCGCGTCTTCCCACAGGTCGGCCTTCCGGCTGTACTCCTGCTGATCGACCTTGCCCTTCTTGAACTGCTCGCCCAGCTTGAGCAGCTCGCCCTTGACCCGACGTGGCGTCGTGTAGCCGAAGGACAACGTGCCGTTCCAGCCACCCGCCTTTGCCCGCTGCCGTTTTCCCTTGCGCGTCTCCGCGGCCAGGTTGTTGACGTACCACTCGGCGAACGCGCCCAGCACGGCCAGGATCAGCTTCCCGAACGGTGTGGTGAAGTCGAAGGCTTCCAGGGTCTTGGAGGTGTTGAGGGTCGCCCGGCGCACGCGCCGGGTCAACTGCTTGTGTTCGCGGCGGGC
>JAFGNU010000008.1 GCA_016926875.1 Anaerolineae bacterium
CCGGCCAGCGCTACAAATTCGGGCGCGAGCAGTGTGATCGCGGCGCGGAAGGTGCGCTCGGCGTTTTCCGCGATCTGCTCAACGCGGTTGTCGGCTGTGTACAGGTCTTCTTCGACCACCACCCGGTCTTTGGTGCCGGTGATCTCTTTGCCGATCACATACGTCAGCGACGGGGCGAGCACAACCAGGAACAGCGCGGCAGCGGCGATCAGCGGGCGGCGGTACGATCTGGCGAATACCGCGCGCAGAATCGCGCCGGGTGTATAGCGCGTTTCCGGCGTGCGGTCGTACAGGAAGATCGCCAGCGGTGGGATCAGTACAAACGGCAGCGCGATCAGCTTGGCGAGCACGGCCAGTCCCAGCAGCGCCCCGACCAGTCCCCCCCGCCAGGCTGCCGGACGCCGCGCCAGGTCGATGCTGGTATAGATCGCGGCGGTGCAAATCGTCGCGGTGAAGGCGTCCGCCAGCGCGAGCCGTTCAAAGAACACCATAAACGGGACGAGCGCATACAGCACCAGGGCCAGCAGCCCTGCCCGCCGGTCGAACAGCCGCCGCGCCAGCGCATAAGTCAATGCCGCGCCCGGCAGCGCCGCCAGCGCCGTTGACATGCGGGCCAGCCATGCGCTCTCCGGCGCGTTCAGGCCAAACAACCCGATCCAGTAGTAATACAGCAGCTTTTTGGGGTTGAGCGACTCGCCCCAATCGCTGAACTCCCAGACGATTTTGCCGCGTATGATATGCAGGCTCTCGTCTACAAAGACCGGCAGTTGCAGGATATGGTGAGCGCGGACCAACCACACCAGCCACAACAAGACCGCCGCTGCGATCAGGTGGGCGGCGGACGGCTGGCGGGCAGTGAGTGGCTCATGCGGGCGTTTCATGCGCTCAATGGACCTCGTTGGGCGGGATAGGTGCGTGATTCTACTAGTTGAACCGGTCATCCGGTGCGGTGAATATACCGGATCGCGGCAGGGCCGAGCAAACAAAAACAGGGCGCCCGCCGGGATCGCCCTTTTCGTGTCTGGTGAACGTGTGGAAGTCTACCCGCCGTTCTGCATGGCTTCGAAGCAGCGGAGCTGGTCCATCTGCGAGGGCATGATGTTGATAAACGGGCGTGTTCGTTTGATCAGCGCGATGGCGTCATCCAGCGCCATGCCCTGGCTGATAAAATAGGCGGCGGCCATCGTCGGCGCGCGCCCAACACCGCCCGCGCAGTGAATATAGACCTTGCCCCCGTTGGACGTCACCTCGCGGATAAATGCGATACCCTGCTCCAGGTGTTCCAGGCTGATCGCGTCGTCGTCTACCGTCGGCAGGTGGCAGTAGTGTTTCAGCGCCAGCCCGTGCGCCGCGTCGTCAAACTCGGTGCGCAGGTTCAAATCCCCGGTGATGCCGGTCGCCTCGAGCACACGTTTGCCGCGCTGCCCGTACTGCGGGCCGACGTAAACCTCCGGCGTGATGGCGCTGTATTGCAGCAGCGGCACACCGGTCAGCTTGGGCACACCGCGCCCGTATAGCCAGATCAACGTGGTGCGCAGGCCCTGCGTGCGCAGGCGGTGCACCACAATACGAATACCTTTGCGCAGATAGGATAGCAGCTTGTGCATTAACGGTCCTTGAGGTGGTGGCGGATGCGCGAAACTAGGCCCGCGCCGTCTGGTCTTTTGGGGCCGATACCGTGCGGCTCAGGAAGATCAGGCCGCCCAACAACGCATGGCCCCAGGTCAGCACGCGCATGATGATCGCAATCACGCCCGCTTCGGTGCTGCCCACGCTCGCCAGCCCCAGGAAAAACACGTAGGCCGATTCCTTGACGCCGAGCGACGCAATCGAGATCGGAATCAGTTCGGCGGTAGTCGTCAACGCGATCATCGGCACAAACGCCGCCACCGGGATCGGGTCGGTAACGGCCACCAGCACCAGGTAGGTCGCGCCCATCGTCAGCGCGTTCGCCAGCGCGGACAATATCACCATTTGCACCAGCACCAGCGGGTGATCCAGGTGTTCGTTCATGGCCGTTTGCAGGTGGCGTACTTTGTTCGCCAGCCCGCCCAGGTTGAACCAGGCCATCACCTGTGCGACCGGCCCGATAAACCAGCCCAGCCGCAGCATGATAAACCCGGCGATTCCCGCCGCAAACATCGCGTGCACCATCAACTGAAAGGCCAGCGGCACCGATCCGGCGTCCAAAAACAGCGCGAACAGGCTGCCTGCCCCGATCACGGTCAGCAAGCCGATGCCGCGTTCGATCAACACCGACGAGGTTGAATCCGCCGCGCGTCCGGTCGAGTTGGCCGTTTCGACGGCACGCACCGCGTCACCGCCGACCGACGTTGGCAGCACCGTGCTAAAAAAGGCCCCAACCAGGTATGAACCAACCAGCCGCCGAAACGAGAGTTTCATTTTGCTCTGACGCACCAGCAAGCCCCAGCGGTACGCCTTGACGCCCGTGCTGGCCAGCATCAGCAGCCAGGCCAGCGGGATCAGCGTCCAGTTGACATCGCGAAGCTTGTCCTGATCCTGCCCCACCAGCGAGATCACGAATGCCATCAATACAACGGCGATCCCCAACCGCAGCCACAGCAGCAGCCGATCTTTATGGCGCTTGAGCCATACAACCAAACCGCCCTGTGAAGGCTGTCGATTGGGCTTATCGGACTGAGAAGATAAACCGGTCATAATACCCCACCATGATGATTATCATTTGAGATAACACCCGGATGCATCAGGCGTAGCGCGTCATTATAGCAGACGCCTTTTTGAGCGCCAACGGCCAGCCTCTATCACCGGCAGATTTTACGACTTTTTGATGGTTGACAAATGCCCTGGTTCGCACGATGATAGCGGTACAATCACATACCTATACGCAAAAGTTAGCAACCCGGTGCACGGGGTTTTTTGTTTGGCAGTGGCGTGCTTCTGATTGATGGGAAAATATGTCCGCGCAAGCAAGCGAGAAGATACAGGAGGCGTTCACCATGAATATTGTGCATGCATGGACATTTGTTTTTGAGGATGAACGGTGGGGTATGAAGGTTGTTCTGGGTGCGTTGTTGCATCTCGTTCCGTTTATGGCTCCAGGCTATCTTGTGGGTGTAGCACGCAACGTGCTGCACGATCAGGAACAGCCCCTGCCAGATGCGGGAGATTTTCTCCAACTGCTCCGTGACGGCGTGCTGGCTTCCCTCGCCTTGTTCGTTTATTTTTTGCCGCTCAGCTTATTCATTATTGCGTTTGGGCAGGAAGGCGGCCCGTTCGAAGACTGGGGACAGGCAGGTGTCGTATGTAATTGCGCCTTCCTGACTTCCTCAAGGACCTTTTTTATCCCGTTAGTGGTGTGGCTGCTGGTGGTGCTGCCCTACACGGTTGTAGTTGGGCTGCTGCTGATCTGGGGCATCATCGGTTACGCCGACAGTGGGAATCCCGCCCGCCTGTTTCAATTCTGGACCCTGTTCAAGAATCCCAAATCCTATCTTGGGGGCGTGCTGGTAACCGGACTGATCGGCTTGCTGATCGGGCTGCTTACCATGGTTTTGGGCACGGTTGCGATTATCACGTGCATCGGGCCGCTTGTGATCGTCTTTTTCAACAACGTGGCTATGGGACACTTGATCGGGCAAACAGGACGAAAGATACTACCACAGGCTCAGTACTAGTGAAGATGGCGATTCGAACTCGCACACTGATCCCGTAGGGGTGTACTTGTGCCCCTGCCAAACCAAACCGTGGAGCTGTGTCCGCCAGACCGTACCAAGCGCTGATCATTAACTGCTAAAAGCTGCTTGCATCGTTTACAGGTAGCAGGGCTATATTTGTGAGGCTGCCCCTTCTAGAGACGTGCCTGATGCGAATGAATAGACCACACAACACAACCGCGTCCCAGGCGATGACAGCCGAGGAACGATCAAACTTTCGCCATCTGGTCTTTGACATCGTCTGGTTTGGGGTAGCGTTCCCCTCCATTGCCCGGTTCCTGTCGGTGTACGCGATCCGGTTGGGCGCCACGCCGATGCAGATCGGCTGGCTGACGGCGCTCCCGGCAGTCGTTGCGCTGGGCAGTTCGTCGCTGGCGGTCTGGTGGCGGCGGTACTATACCGACGCTACGCGGGCGGTGTTTTGGCCGGGCCTGGGCTACCGCCTGATGTTCCTGCTGCCCGCCCTGACGCCGTTTTTCCCGGCAGACTGGCAGCCCGTCTGGCTGATCCTGGCGGTGGCGATCCCGGCCCTGCCCCAGGGTATCTCGTCGGTGCTGTTCCTGGTGCTGATGCGCGAAAGCGTCCAGCAAACCCGCCTGACCGCGCTTATGGGCCGCCGCTCGCTGACGTTCAACATCGGGTTTGGGATCAGCACGCTGGCATGGGGATTGTGGCTGGGGTGGATCGCGTTTCCGATCAACTACCAGATCATGTTTGTGGTGACGTTTATCGCGAGCGTGATCAGCTTGCTGCATGTGCAGCAGGTATTTGTACTCAACACCACGCCAGCCCTGCTGACCGATCAACCGGCGGTCCGGCCCTGGCGCTCGCCGGGATTTCGGCGGGTGGCGTTTTTCACCATCATCACCCACATCTCGTTTACGGTGCTCCAACCGATCATCCCGCTGTGGCTGGTTGATCGGCTGGGCGCGGACGAAACGACGATGTCGATCTTTGGACTGGCCGAACTGGTGGGCGCGGCGACGATGTCGGTTTTCACCGGGCAGATCGCGCAGCGAATCGGCAGCCGCCTGGCGATGTCGGTGGGTATGTTTGGAGCCGGGATCGCGGGGATCATGCTGGCCGCTGCGCCCGGCGTGGTGTTTACCTACCCGGCGGCGGCGCTGTCGGGTGCAGCCTGGAACCTGATGGCAATCAGCTTGTTTGGCTACTTCAGCGACAACGCGCCTATCGAAAATATCACCGGCTACACCACGATTTACAACCAGGTGGTATCCCTGTCGTTCTTTATCGGCCCGCTGCTGGGCAGCCAACTGGCAAGCTTTTCGCCCGGCCTGTTTACCGTGCTGTTGATCGGGGCGGGGATGCGGCTGGTAGCCAGTGTCTTGATCCCGCAGGTGCCGTCGCGCCGGTCGCTGCCTGTCCGGCGCGCACGCCCATCGTTCCGGCAGACGAAATAGGGCGTTTCTTGCGCAACATTTATGCTGTACCGAGACTCTTCTTACGCACCGCTGAGGTTGTTCTTACGTGCGTGTGCGATCATCTACTCATCAGCAAATCGATGATGTTGTAGCCGAGAAAAGACGCACGAATCAAGGAGAGTTGAGGATGGTTAACCTGGTACGTTGGACACCGCGCACTGACAGCAGTCTGCGCTCGTTTGATCAGATGATGAACGACCTGTGGCAAAACGCCTGGGGACTGCGCCCGGCAGCGTCCGCCAGCGATACGGCGCGCCCGGTGCTGCGCCCCGCGATGGACGTGATCGAGCATGAAGAATCCGTCACCGTTCGAGTAGACCTGCCCGGCCTGTCACCGGATGATGTGACCATCGAGATCGACGGCGACCTGCTGACGATCAGCGGCGAACTGGCCGAGTCTGTCGAAGAGGACAGCGACCGCTACCACTACCGCGAACGCTGCGCCGGAGCATTCAAGCGCAGTCTGCGGCTGGCCGATACGCTGGACACCGAGCACGTCGAAGCCACGTTCGAACACGGCGTGCTGTCCGTGGTGCTGCCCAAGCGCCCGGAGGTACAGCCCCGGCGCATCCAGGTTGAAACCGCGTCGTAGGTGTCATTTGGAATACAGGTAACCTGCCACGCCGGGGTGATGGTGAGTCACTCCGGCGTGTTTGCTTATAGATGACATCTACAACGCGAACCCCTCCACGCGGTAGGGCGCGACACGCACCCCCGGCAGCGCTTCTCGCAGTGCCGTCTGAAGCGCCGCAAGCTGCGCGGTGATCTCGTCCTCGCTCAGCGCGCGGATTCCGGCGGCAGCAGCCTGATCAGGGTACTCGGTGCCCGGCGCGGGCACATAGTTCGACAGGTAAACCAGGTCGTCCACGCCCAGGTTCATTGCCCGGATCGCCTGGACCGTGTGCGCCACGTGATCCGCTGCGAAACGGTCCCCGCCGATGCCCGCCATCACGATCACACCCACCGCCACGCCGCCCGCGCGTAACGCTCGCACCGCCTCAATTGCATCCTGTACACGGCCCGGCTTATTCAGAAATTGCAGCAGCGCATCGTCGCCCGTTTCCAGGCCGATGTACGCCCGCCGCAAGCCCAGCGCACGCAGATCGGCCCAGTCTTCGGGGGCTTTACGCGCCACGTCAAACGTGCTGATAAACGAATAGACCGGGCGCGGCCCGTCCGGCAGGCCAAAGACATCTTGCGCGATCTCAAACAGCGCGCGCAACTGCGGCTGCCGGATCACCAGCGCGTTCGCGTCTGCCAGGAAAATACCGCGCCGCAGGCTCAAGCCCGCGCCAAAGAAATCCCGCACCCGGACGCAGTGCGCCCGGAACGAGTCCGGCGTATGGATGCGAAACGGGCGGTCACGGTACAGCCCGCAGAACGTGCAGCGGTTCCACGAGCAGCCCTCGGTCGCCTGGAGCACCAGCGCGAGATACTGGTCCGGCGGCAGGATGCTGACCGGCTTGTACAGCGCGCGGAACGCCTCGCCATCGGCGGTCAGCCGGTCCGGGCCAAAAGCCAGCACCAGCGCCAGCGCGCCCGCCAGGTCGCGGCGTTCATCCGGCGGCAGGTCCAGGCGCGGCACCACGTCCGCCAGATCGCGCAGATTCGCAAACGCATGATCAAGAAGCGCGGCGCGTTCATCCGGCGGCAGTTCACGGCGGCGCGCGCCCGGTGCACCCCGTTCCAACAGGCGGTGATCCAGCGTGCGCTGGCAACTTCGGCCATCAATGAATACACTTAACAAGCGACCGGCGCGATCAAAGCTGTAGCTTTCGCCATAACGCGGCGAGATTACCAGCGCGGCCCCCGACAGACTGGCGGTGATGCGGTCGCCTGTATCCGGGTGAATGGCATGAGTTGGCATACGGTCAATCCCATAGTATCATCCTCGCGCGGCAATTATAGGCGGGCCACACTCGCTCCAACAACAAAAGCAGCAGCCGTGCGTTTGTTGTTGTATTATTTCTGTACAAAAGATTTTACGGGGCAGAGGAACTCATCTCATGGCTGACTACGATCCGAACGAACCGTTTGAGCTGGCAGCATACAACCCGGAGTGGCCCAAGATATTCGAGCGCGAGAACGAACTGCTCGCCGGGGCGCTTGGTGACCATGCCATTGAAATAGAACACGTCGGCAGCACGTCCGTACCCGGTCTGCGCGCCAAGCCGATCATCGATATTTTGCTGGCCGTCGAAGCTTTTGCGCCGCTGGACGAATACAAACGCCTGCTGGAACCGCTCGGCTATCACCACCAATCCCATGATGCTGACGACGAGCGGCTGTTCTTCTGGAAGGGCATCCCGCGCACGCATCACCTGCACATTGTCGAATATGTCACCTGGGAGCACCAGCGGCACCTGCTGTTTCGTGACTACCTGCGCAGCCATGACGAAATCGCCCGGCTGTACGAAGAGATCAAACGCCAGCTTACCAGCGCCTTCCGGGGCAATCGCCCGGCCTATACCAAGGGCAAAACGGCATTTATCAAGTCGATTATGGCGCGTGCCGTCGAAGAAGCGACTAACCCGGAACTGCGCCGCCTGATGGACGAGGGCGAGCACTTCACCCCGCCCGATCAAGGCCAATCGCCGTCCTGACACGGATCAGGATAATGATTGCAGGGAGAATTTACCATGTCTCGGCTGACCACTAAAGGCACGTGTGTTTTTTGCAGCCAG
>JAFGNU010000062.1 GCA_016926875.1 Anaerolineae bacterium
ACTTTTCGCAGTGTATCGGTCAATCCAATTCCTCCAATGTGCGGTAAAAGCAGCTTGTGCGCCCGGTGTGGCAGGCCGGACCGGCGGGCCGGACCTTAACCAGCAGGATATCTGCGTCACAGTCAACCCAGATGCCAGTCACGGCCTGAGTATTGCCGCTGGTCGCGCCCTTGTGCCACAGTTCGCGGCGGCTGCGGCTCCAGAAGACGGTTTCGCCCGTTTCGACCGTCTGCCGCAGCGAGTCGGCGTTCATCCAGGCGACCATCAGCACCATGCCCGTTTCCGCGTCCTGTACTACGGCGGGGATCAGGCCGTTGGCGTCCCATTTTAATGCAGCGGTGATGCGTTCCAGCTTATCCATAGTGTTGATCCTCCACCAGCCGCACCGGGACGCCGCGCCCGTGCAGGTAGGCTTTCACCTGTCCAACGGACAACTGCCGGTAGTGAAACAGGCTCGCGGCCAGCGCTGCATCGGCTCCGCCGTCGGTCAGCGCCTCGTAAAAGTGCCGCAGGCTCCCGGCCCCGCCGGACGCGATCACCGGGATGCTCAGCGCGTCACTGATGGCGCGCGTTAGCCGTATCTCGTAACCGTCCTGCGTGCCGTCACAGTCCATGCTGGTCAGCAGAATCTCGCCCGCGCCGCGCTGCTCGACTTCGCGCGCCCACGCAATGGCGTCCAATCCGGTCGGGGTGCGCCCGCCGCTGACGTACACCTCGTAGGCGTCGCCGTTCCAGCGCGCATCAATCGCCACCACGATGCACTGCGAGCCAAAGCGTTCGGCGCCCTCGGTGATCAGGTCCGGCGTGCGGACCGCCGCGCTGTTGATGGCGATCTTGTCGGCACCGGCCAGCAGGGTCGCGCGCATATCCTCGACCGAGCGCAGCCCGCCGCCCACGCAGAACGGGATAAAGATCGCGTCCGCCACGCGCCGCACAACGTCCAGCATGGTATCGCGGCCCTCGTGGGTAGCGGTGATGTCCAGAAAGACTAGTTCGTCCGCGCCTTCACGGTCATAGATCACGGCCTGTTCAACCGGGTCGCCCGCGTCGCGCAGATTCACAAAGTTAATGCCCTTGACGACGCGGCCCTCGGTCACGTCCAGGCAGGGGATAATCCGTTTTGCCAGCATCGCGTATCCTGTCGTTTATGTTGAACGGTAACGGCATATCATGCCAGACGAACAGGCAGCCTGTCGCCGGGTCCGGCGCAGATCCAATTCATGGAATACGGTCAATTACCCGCCGCGTGGATCGCGTCTTCGAGCGTGAACGCGCCGGTATACAGCGCCTTGCCGGTAACCACGCCCGCCACGCTGCCGGTGGCTTTCAACGCGCGGATGTCGTCCAGCGAGGCCACCCCGCCCGACGCAATGACCGCCAGCCCGGTATCACGCGCCAGCGCCGCCGTCTCGGCCACGTTCACCCCGGACAGGTCACCGTCCCGGCTGACGTCGGTATACAGCGCATGGCGCACGCCGCACGCCGCGAAGCGCTTGCCCAGGTCAACCGGCGTCCACGCGCTGACCTGCTGCCAGCCGTGCGTTGCCACGTGGCCGCCCCTGGCGTCGAGCGCCACCGTAACCGCCTCTACGCCGAAGCGCTCGACCGCTGTGCCCGCCAGGTCCGGCTGCCGGACGGCCAGCGTACCCAGGATCACGCGCGCCGCGCCCGCGTCGAGCACCTGCGCCGCGTCGTCCAGTGAGCGCAGCCCGCCGCCAAACTGGATCGGCAGCCCGACTTTCGCCAGGGCGCGCAGTGTGTCCAGCGCCAGCGTGGATTCGCCCAGCGCCCCGTCCAGGTTGATCACGTGCAGCCAGCGCGCGCCCGCCGCCTGCCAGCGTTCGGCGGTGGCGACCGGGTCATCGCTGTGCACGGTTTCGCGCGCGGGGTCGCCGTGCACCAACCGCACCACGCGCCCCCGCCGCAGGTCAATTGCCGGGTAGACGATCATGACTGCATCTCCACAAAGTTACGCAGAATCCGCAGGCCGACAGACTGGCTTTTTTCCGGGTGCGGCTGGATGCCGAACAGGTTGCCGCGCCCCACGACCGAGGCGTATACGATCCCGTAGTCGGTCGTCGCCAGCACGTCCGCCGGGTCGCCCGCTTCGACGTAGTAGGAATGCACAAAGTAGGCGTAGCTGTCCGGCGCGATTCCGTCCAGCAGGCCGCCCGCCCGCTGAATGTACAACTGGTTCCAGCCGATATGCGGCACCTTTGGCCCATCGGCGGGGAAGCGCGTCACCCGGCCCGGCAGCAGTCCCAGACCGCGATGATCGCCCATTTCATCACTGGACTCGAACAAATACTGCATACCCAGGCAGATGCCGATCAGCGGCACGCCCGCGCCCGCCGCATCGATCAGCGGCTCCTCAAAGCCCGCCGCCCGCAGCGCATTGATGCCTGCGCCAAACGCGCCCACGCCCGGCAGCACGATCTTGTCTGCGCCGTTTAGCTGATCGGGTGTGCTGGCGGTGATCACGTCCGCGCCCAGGTGGCGCAGCGCATTACGCACGCTGCGCAGGTTGCCCGCGCCGTAGTCAATGATCGCGATCATGCGCCGTTGCCCCCTTCCGGCCAGGTGCGCACAAAGCGGAACTGCGCCGCCGTCTGGGGCGAATCGCGCAGCCCGCCGCGCAGGTCCACGATCTGTTCCAGCGCATCCTGCCCGGTCTGGCCATGTCGCACCAGCCAGCAGCCGATCACCGTGCCGGTGCGCCCGATGCCGCCCAGGCAGTGCACATACACTTTCTGCTCGCGTTGGATCGCCAGGTCGATAGTATCCAGGATACGCAGCATAAGCCGCTCGCTGGGGATGTCCATGTCGATGATGTCGAAGCGTGTGTGTTCAACGGTCGCCGGGAGCAGGTC
>JAFGNU010000063.1 GCA_016926875.1 Anaerolineae bacterium
GCCAGCGTGCAGCCGAGTTGGAAACGGTGGCCGAAGTGGGCGCACAAACCACCTCCATCCTTGAAGTGGAACACTTGCTGCAAACAGTAAGCGACATGGCGAAAGAAAACTTCGACCTGTACCATGCGCACATCTACCTGCTCAATGATATCGACAACCGGCTTGAGATCGCAGCCGGAGCAGGCGACGCCGGGCGTATGATGGCAAGCGTCGGGCACAACATCCCACTCGGTCAAGAGAACAGCCTGGTGGCCCGCGCCGCGCGTACAGGCCAAAGTGTTATCGCCAACGACGTTACAGTCGCCCCGGACTTCTTGCCCAACCCGCTGCTGCCCAATACCAAGTCGGAGATGGCCGTGCCGATGATCGTAGGCAACCGGGTGATCGGCGTGCTTGATGTGCAGTCGGATGAATTCGATCATTTCACCGATGAAACCGCGCGTGTGCAATCGATCCTGGCCGCCCAGCTTGCAAGCGCGGTGCAGAACGCGCGGCTGTTCGGTGAAGTGCAGGTTGAAGTTGAGCGGCGCGCCTTGTTGTACGCCCTGGGGCAGCGCCTGTCCGAAACGCTCGATCCACGCATCATCGCCCAGGTAGCAGCCAACGGTCTGTCGGCGATGATCAACATACCGGAGATCGTTGTCTTTCACTATGACTACAAGAGCAATTCGCTGGAAGCGCTGGCTGGGTATGGCAGCATAGGCGAGCAGATGGCAGGTGTTACACTGATACCGGATGCTGCGCCGCCGATTGCCCGCATGCTCAGGACAGCCGAGACAGATATCCAGCCGGATCTCGCCAACACCGGCCCAGAGCACGACTTCGTGCGCGAGATAGGGCTGAGCGCTGCGATGATAGCGCCGATTCTGGCCGGCGGTGAGATAATCGGCGCGTTTTTGCTGGGCGACACCGCAGGCCCGCGCGCATTCCCAACGGATCAGGTTCAGGTCGTTCAAAGTCTGGCTTTCCAGGTGGGGACGACGCTGCAAAACGCGTATCTGTATATCGAACAGGTGCAAACCGCCGAACAGCTCCGCGAAGTGGACCGTCTCAAGAGCGAGTTCCTGGCCAGCATGAGCCACGAGCTGCGCACGCCGCTAAACTCGATCATCGGGTACTCAGAGGTATTGCTCGATGGCCTGGACGGCGAACTAACCGGAGAAATGGACGAGGATGTCAACGCCATCTACGGCAGCGGTAAGCACTTGCTAAACATGATTAACGACATTCTCGACCTGGCGAAGATCGAGGCGAACCAGATGGACCTGGGTAAAGAGTCAATCGACCTCAAGCCGTTTGTAGACGATTTGGTGACGGCATCGCGCGTGCTGCTCAAAGACAAGCCGGTCGATCTGATCATCGACATCAACAGCGACCTGCCGCATGTCTTCGCCGACCCGCTGCGCCTGCGGCAGATCATCAGCAACCTGCTCACCAACGCGATTAAATTCACCGACAAAGGCAGCATCACGGTTCGCGCCGAGCATTACGCGCTGAACCCCGGCCTGCTCCAGGTATCGGTGATCGATACCGGCATCGGCATCAGCCAGGACAACCAAACCAAGGTGTTCGAGCGCTTCCGCCAGGTGGACCAATCGGTTACACGGCGCGTGGGCGGCTCTGGCCTGGGGCTGGCGATCACGCGGCAGTTGGTTGAGCTGCACGGCGGCACGATCTGGGTAAAAAGCAGGCTGGGTATTGGTTCAACCTTTACTTTCACCGTCCCAACTGTGAATGCCGAAGTAGTGTAGGAGAAAAACCGGCTGGCGATTGGCACACAAACCACCCTGGTACAGGCAGCACAGCACATCCCCACCACGCTCCTGCTGCCTGCAACCTCAACCCGGCCCGGCAGCTTTCAAGTACATACTGCGTCACAATGCCGGGAAAAAGAGTATTCGCGCTAGCGCGGAGATGCATTAGAATTGGATTGTCATCACTACGCTGCTGTTAAGGATAATTAGTTGCTATGCCTTCCCTGATTCAATCGATTGTCTGCCTGGACTGCGGACACACCATGCCCGCAGACCCGCTGCCGGATGTCTGCCCGGAGTGCCAGTCGAAGTGGCTGATTGCACGCTACGATTATGAAAAAGCAGCGGCGGCCTGGAAAACCGGCCTGTCCGACCGGGTGACATCGTTGTGGCGTTATGAAGAACTGCTGCCGTTGGCCGATCCGGCGGCTGTCGTATCGATTGACGAAGGCTGGACGCCGCTGCTCCGGGCGGCAGCGCTGGGACGCGAACTCCAACACGATCACATCTTCATCAAGGACGAACGCCGCGCTCCAACCGGCAGCTTTAAGGACCGGCAGGGCACGCTGACCATATCGTACCTGAAACACCGGGGTATTTCGGAATGCGTGCTGGCCTCAACCGGCAACAAGGCAGCAGCCTACGCGGCCTTTTGTGCGCGCGCCGGGATCCGCCTGTGGATTTTCCTGCCCAGTATGGTACCATCCGAAAAACTGCGCGAGCTGGCGTTGTATGGAGCAGAGGTCGTCAAGATCACCGGCACGTATGACCAGGCGAAAAAGGTCGCAATAGATTTCGCCGCGCGGCGCAACCTGTACTACGATCCGGGGACCACCTCGATCCCCGGCAGAGAAGCATTCAAAACGGTGGCGTTTGAGATCGCCGAACAACTCGCCCGGCTCGAACCGGCAGGGGAAGGCCGTTGGCGCGCGCCAGATTGGTATATTCAGGCGGTCAGCGGCGGCATCGGCCCGCTGGGCGTGTGGAAAGGCTTTAAAGAACTGCTCCAGATGGGACTGATCGACAAGCTGCCCCGGCTGGCAATTGTGCAATCCGAGGGCTGCTCGCCCATGGCAACCGCCTGGCGCTTTCAACTGGAAAAAGCCGACCCGGTCGTGCCGCACACACGTATCACCGTGCTGGCGACGGGCAACCCCGGCAGGGCTTATACCCTGCTGCGCGATGCATGTAATGAAACAAAGGGCACCATGATCGCGGTAGCCGATGGCGAAGCCTTCCGGGCTATGCGTAGACTGGCACGGGTCGAGGGCCTCAGCATGGAGCCAGCCGCCGCCGTTGCCTTTGGCGGGTTGGAGAAGCTGATCGCAGACGGCGTGATCGGCAAGGATGACACGGTGGTCGTCAACTGCTCCGGCCACACCTTCCCGGCTGAAAAGCACATCCTGGAAGATCAATACGTGCTTGACCTCCAGTTCAGTGAAAGCGGCACCAGCGACGCCGGGCATACCCAGCTTGAAGAAGGGCTGGGCGCTGCGCTGGAACGCCTGGACGAACAGGTGACGACGGTTGTCGTGATCGACGACAACCCGCAAGACAGCCGCCTGATCCGCCGCCTGCTGCAAACACACAAAAATTACCGCGTCTTTGAGGTCAACAGCCCGCTGGATGGCATCGACCTGGTGCGGCAGCGCAAACCCGACCTGATCGTGCTCGACCTGACCATGCCGGACATGGATGGTTTCTCACTGTTGGAAGAACTCAAGACCGACGCCGAAACGACCAGCATTCCGGTGGTTGTGGTATCGGCCAAGACGCTGACCGCCGCCGACCGCGCCGCGCTCGAAGGCCGCGCCGAATCGCTGTGGCAAAAGGGCAATTTCAGCACACAGGACCTGGTCGAGCACGTGGTGCAGACGTTGGGCGGCAATCTCGATGACTTGCCGGAGGAGCTAATCGAAGCAACCGCCGGGCAGGTGGTCACAACATCAAAGGAAACGATCAACGACCTGCCGCCCAAGCCCAAACCGGATGAGCCAAAGCATGACATCATCGTGATCGACGACGACCACCGCGATGCCCGCCTGATCCGGCGCTTGTTGGAAGCCACCGACCGTTACGTTGTGCGCGAAGCATACGATGGCGAGTCCGGCTGGCAGGCCATCAAGGAACGCAAGCCGGAATTGATTGTGCTCGACCTGATCCTGCCTGATATTTCGGGCGAGGACTTGTTAGAACGGTTGAAGCAGGACGACGAGACGCGCGCTATCCCGGTGGTAGTACTGACGGCAAAAGATATCAAGGCAGTCGAACGAGAAAAACTGCTGGGAAAGATCATCTCGCTGTTCGAAAAAGCAACCCTGGACCGCCAGGCGTTGATCGATTATGTGGACGAAACGCTCAGTGATGGATAGCGGGATGTCCCTGGCGCAGAGTGGATAAGGCAGCCTTGCATAATGAATATCCTGATGATCGAGGATGACGATAAATTTGCCCGACTGGTCGAAAAAATCATGCAACCAGCAGGTCACACGATCCGGCTTGCGCCAACGGCCATGGACGGGTTGAATAAGGCCAGGGATGAAGACATCGACCTGGTGCTGCTGGACATGAACCTGCCAGACCTGGATGGTAAAATGGTAGCGACCATTCTCCGGTCGCGTCCTGGCACGCGCAAGGTTCCGATTATTGCCGTCACCGCCCAGAATGACAACGTTGCGCGGCGGCTGGCACTGAGTTTTGGTTGTGATGGGTTCATCACCAAGCCAATCGACACGCGCCAGTTCCCGGCCCAGGTGTTATCTTATTTGGACAAAGACCTCAAATCGGTGTGAACCTGCTTCCGATGGGAGAACATATGCCTGCTAAACGCATTCTATACGTCGAAGACAACTTCCAAAACAAGCGCCTGGTACGCAAAATACTATCCGCCAGAGGTTTCAACGTGCTCGAAGCCGACGACGGGCTGACCGGCGTGGAACTGGCGATCAAAGAAATACCCGATTTGATCCTGATGGATATCAGCCTGCCGGGCATTGACGGCATCGAAGCGACCCAACGCATCAAAGCACACAACGGCACGTCCAATATCCCGATCATTGCGCTGACGGCCAACGCCATGCGCGGTGACCGCGAACGATTCATTGCGGCGGGCTGCGACGACTATCTTCCCAAGCCGATCAGCATGACAGAATTACTCGACATCATCAACAAGCACGTGGTATAACCCGGCAGGTCGCCCTGGGCGTGTCACCGGCTCAACTCACCACATGCCAACACTGCTTCGAAGCTAAAACATACCCCGTTCACCCCGCATTATTACCCAAACAACATCTCTCAGTTGTTAAGTTTTGTTTGCACCTGATTACTATTCTCGTCGGGCGCAGCATATTTCGAAAATCCATGCTAAGATAAAAATATCAGACAGCCATGCCTTCCCCCCGTAATCAGATGGGGGACAGCCTGCCGCTGTGCAGGTTGTAACACGGCGCTATCAAGTCGTTGGGAAAGGGGGCTAAGGTTATGAAATCTATGTTCCGTTGGACGTTCATCGCCATCCTGTGTACGGCGTTGATCGGCGGGTTGGGGTTGGCTACGCCATCGCATGGCAAAGCATACGGTATCTCGTGGATAGTCAGCGTCTTCAACAACCGCGATCTCGCCGGAACGCCGGTCTGGTCGGGCACTTCGCCAACCGCCAGTTATACCTGGGGTCAGGGTGCGCCTACCATCAACGGGCAGGTCACCGGGGCGCCGGTTGACAATTTTTCGGTTCGCTTTCAAACGTCGGTTTTCTTCACTGCCGGGACCTATCGCTTCACCGTACAGGTGGACGACGGGGCACGCTTATACATTGACGGCTTTTTGCTGATCAACGACTGGCAGAGCAACGCGCTGCACACCATCGAGGCCGACTTCAATTTTGCCATGGATGGCACGCACACCATTGTAGTCGAGATGTTCGACTCGGTGGGCGACGCCACGATCATTGTCACCTGGGCACTGTCCCCTGGCCCGCTGCCAACCGCTACGACGGGCTTTGTGGGCGCGCCCTGGTATGCCGAGTTCTTCGACGGGCTTGATCTGGCAGGCACGCCGCTGTTCACCAGCAGCTACCCGCCCAGCGGCCTGAACCTGAACTGGGGCGAAGGCAGTCCCGGCGGCACCGTCCCGGTGGACAACTTCTCGGCGCGTTTCACCCGCACGCTGAATGTGCCAACCGACCTGCCCAAAGGATCGTATACTTTCTATGCCAGGGCAGATGACAGCTTCCGGTTCCAGATTGACCAAACCGTGATATTTGACTACTGGGATGTGTTCGCAGGCGACCAAAACGTCACCGCCGAAGTTACCCTGCTGGATGGACCGCATGACCTGCGTTTTGAATACCGCGAGCGCACCGTCAATGCCTACTTGTTTCTGACCTGGACGCCGCCCAATGCCCAGGACCCGATCCTGAACCCGGACGGCGGCGGGCCACCCGGCCCTGGACCAGGTCCGGCACCCGGTCCCTCACCTGCACCTGCCGTGACGGCCACAGTCGCCGTACCGGTGCTGAACTTCCGCGCGGCACCCGACCCAGGCGCGGCGGTCCTGGCCCAACTGGCCAGCGGTCAAACGTACCCTGTCACCGGCAAAAGCTGGGACAGTGCCTGGTTACAAATCACCGTCAACGGGCAGTCGGGCTGGGTCATGGCGCAGTACGTGACTATCACCGGCGACATCAGCACTGTGCCGGTTGTGGATGGCGGCGGCGGACCGGCGCCCGCTCCACAGCCAACCGGCGTGCGGGGCCAGGTGCTCGGCAACCTGATCATCCGTGACGCGCCGGGCGTGCGCGCCAACCAGATCGGTATGATGCCCTGGGGCGTCGAAGTGGACATCCTGGGCCGCGATTCCGGGCATACGTGGTATCAGGTCAACTACAACGGGGTCGTGGGCTGGTCGTTTGCGCCCTGGATCAAGCTAACGGTTGGCACGTTCGACTCGCTGCCCTACACCGACGGCTCGCGCCCGGTCTGGGCTACACCGCCGACGACGGGCGTGATCGCCCAGGCCTACGGCAATATGCGCATTCGCAGCGGCCCCGGCTTGCAGTATCCAAAGATCAGCAAGGCGCAGTGGGGCACGCGCGTGGAGGTGCTGGCGCTCAGCACGGATGGCTGGTGGCTCAAGGTCCGGCACGGCGACGTGATCGGCTGGACCTACCGGACATGGTACGAGATTGTGCAGGGCAGCCTGAACACCGTGCCGGTATCCGATCAGTAGACCCGTAGCCTGTCGATATCGGTTTTTGCGCGCCCCGGCGGCATAGGACTAGCGTCGGGGCGCTGGTTTTTGTTCCAGCCTATATAATAGTGCTCAGACAAGGGCATCACACCTGCGGGAGAAAGCATGGCGCGTCACATTTTTCTGAGCTACAGCCGTGAAGACAAGCATATCGTGGATCGCCTGCATCAAGACCTGGCCGCCGCCGGATTCCACATCTGGATCGATCAAGCCGGGCTGACGGTTGGCGAACCCGATTGGCAGGATGCCATCGAAGACGCGATCAAAGAGGCAACCTGCGTCGTGGTGGTGCTGTCACCCGATGCCTTACAGTCGGACTGGGTCGCCAGGGAATTAGACCTCAGCCTGAATCCACCGGCGGACTGGCACTGCTGTCCGCTGCGTATTTTCCCGGTGGTGGTGCGCGGCGATCCTAAAGCAGTCATCCCGCCGAGCCTGGCTCATACGCAGTGGCTCGACGCACGCCACGATTACGACGGTGCCGCCGAGCAGCTTATCCAGTCACTGCGTGACTACAGCGGCATCACCAAACCCACCGCTGTACTGCCGCGCATTCCCTGGCGGGCGATTGCAGCGGTCATGGCCGCTGTTGCGCTGGTGCTGCTTGTGCTGCTGGCGATCACAGCACTGGGTGACGACGATACTGGCGGCAGCAGCGCACCGGGAGCAACCCCGCCCCCCTTCCCGGATGTCTCGCTGCTCAGCCTGCGTTATATGGCCCTGGACTATAACCCCCACCTGGTTGACCTTCGCACTGCGGCCAGCGACGGCATCATGGCTCCCTCAGGTTATTCCTTGAAGTTCCAGGATTTGTGGATATGGGCCTCGCAGGAAGCACCGGAGTACGGCGTGCAAGCCGAAGTCTACGCCAATGGAGAGGACGGTCAAACGTTTGTGGGCGCGTCCGCAGGCCAGACGATCAGCGCCGGGGCGAATCTGCTGGGCGACGTCACCCCGAAGCAGTTTATTCACGGCAGCGTTGAGAACGCCTGGCTGGTTCAAGACGACTGGACCGACCTGATCGTTGTGCTGGTCACCTATCATCAGGGCGATGTGGTCGACCGGGAACATATCAAGATTCATCTTAATCCCAACAGCACCGCCTGGCTGTTGGACACGCCAACGGCCAGCTTTGCTTCTCTCGTGTACGCGATCAACGACGGCCCGCTGATGGTCCTGGACCTGCCCACCGCAGAGCAGTCCGGGATCAACACCCGTCCCGGCGATACGCTGACTCTGTACGACGTCTGGTACCACGCCGACACCGACAGCCTAAAAACGATGACCGTCGAAGCATACCTGACCGCCGGGGGATATAACCCCGATACGCTTCAAATATCACCGGCGATCAAAGTTGAACACGGCATTCACCCTATCCAGGGCTTTGAACCTATGAACTGGACCGTCGAGGACTCGTTCGTTTCCTGGGTTATCTCGCTGGGACGTGACGACCAGACGCTGCTCGACCGGATCGTTGTGCCGCTGGGATCGGATGCCAGCCCCGGCCTGGTGCGCAGCGATGAGGCGCTGCTGTGGCCGTTTGAGCAGGCGATCTACACCGACTTTGAAACGCCGGACGCACTGGATGAGTGGCGCAGCACGGACGTCAGCACGCTGGCGCGAACCAGTGAGCACGCCTTCACCGGGGCATATTCGCTGGCTGTGACCACTACGTCTGGCGCCAACGAGGACGCGCTTAAAGCTACCTGGGACCATCATTTCCGGGCCGAAACGGTGGTGGGACAGGTGTACTGGCCCAGCCAGCCGGACACGCGCCTTGTTTGGGCGCAGGCGTGTGCATGGGCGTGTGTGTCTATCGAATTGAACCCGGACCAGTGGAACACGT
Organism: Anaerolineae bacterium; assembly: GCA_016926875.1. Lineage (GTDB taxonomy): Bacteria > Chloroflexota > Anaerolineae > Aggregatilineales > Aggregatilineaceae > JAFGNU01. The sequence goes on from JAFGNU010000063.1 coordinate 8,848, forward strand.
TTGTCATGGATTTTTCCGAACTAACACACGAGGGAGAGCCGCTGAACACCATTGATGTGTACCAGGTGTGGATTCAGGTTCAGATAGACGGCGTCAACCAGGACAATCCATACACGTTTTACATGGATGGTGTCCAGCTCTATCCCACAACAACCCAACCTTAACCCGCACCGACGCTACATGCGCCCGGCACGCTCCTGCGTATAATAGTTACGCATAGGGTCGGTTATCATGAGTAGGCATAATGGTTTCATCCGACGAGATACGCAGCACACAGCAGTTCGCCAACGCAGCAGAAGCATTCGTCCGCGCACTGGAACAACTGTTTCCCGGCGGCACGTTTGACGAGTTCTTTCACGCCGACACTGTCCGCCAGGCGTACTGGTCCGCGCTCGAACAAGCGGTCACGCATTACGCCACGCCCGAAAAAGCCCCGCTGGCCAAAGGTCTGATGCGCGGGCAGGTGATGGCCGAGCCAACTGTCATCGAAGAACTGCTCCGGTTGTTTATGCCGGGCCAACTGGCGAACTATGATACGGTTGCGATCTGCTGGGCAGAATCGCTGTCTGATGCAACTATGAGCCGCACTGATCTGGCGCGCGAGGCGGAAACGTTTTTTCACCTGCTGGCCGGAGAGCTGACCCGCTCCGCCGACGTGCGCCAGGCGCTCAAGCAGCTTGCCCAGGCACGATTTAGTCAGCCTGACGACTCGCCCACCACCGCCGAGGAAGACCTGGCCCGCCTGCTTGACGCGGCGCTGGTTTCTGGGCCGGGCACGCTCAACCGGCAGGTACAGCACTTGCTGGCGCTGGGCGATCTACGCGATCCACTGCCCCCGATAGCTGCCGGGACCATCCTGGCCGCGCTGGCAAACCTGGCCGACCACCTCGCGCCGGGCGCGCTTCAGGTGCTCTGGGAACAGATCGACACGCTGAACGATCCGGCGCTGCGTCTGCGTATCCTGGGGCAGATTCTGCCATACATCACCCGGTTGGAATCCGCGCCCGATCCGCTGGCCCTGATCCAGGATGCTATCGACAGCAGTGACCGCCCGCCGGACCCCGCGCTGTGTGTCGAAGCACTGCTCAACCTGGCTCCGCACCTGGAATCATCCAGCCCGGACCAGGCGTTTTCTTCCTTCCAACAGCGCGTGCTGGCAGGCGTCGAAAGGATTCCCGATCCGGCGTCCTGTGTGCGGGCGCTGTCTGCCTTGATCGAAAAGCTCCCCCCCCAGCTTCAGGCCGACGCCGTCTTGATGGCGTTTGAAACGGCGGCGTGCTGCATCCCCAGCGAGGTCGCACGGGCGACGGCGCTCAGCGTGCTGCCGCCGCACCTGCCGCCAGAATTCCTGACGCAGCTTTTGACCATGGCACACAGCCTCGAATCGCCGGATGCGCGCGCGCTGCTGCTGGGCCGGATGCTCCCCTATCTGCCCGCCACGTTGCAGCAGCAGGCGTTGACCGACGCACTGACGGCCATCCAGCGGATCAGCGGCGGCGAAGCACGGGCCAATGCGCTGATCGCGTTGGCGCCACACCTGGATGCCGTCGGTTCGCTGCGATACATGCCGGACGAACTCCAACAAACGATCAGCGTTGTTTTTTCCATCGACCAGGTGGATGCCCGCGCACGGGCGTTCGCCGCGCTGGCACCATATCTCTCGCCTGAACTGCTGGCCGAAGCATTGCAGGCACTCAGGAGCATCGACGACGACCTGGACCGGGCTACCGCCTTGGCCCGGCTGGCGCCGCACCTGCCCGCCGATCTGAGCGTGGCAGCATTCACCACCGCCCGCGAGCTAGCACCATCCCAGGCACGGGCCGCGTCCCTGGCAGTGATCGCGCCTTTCCTCTCCGCTTCGGCGCGCGTCGAAGCGCTGGCCGATGCGCTGGCCGCCGCGCTGGCAATCCAGGCGCATTATGACCGTGTCGTGGCGCTGATCGACCTCGCGCCCCACCTGTCGATCCGGCTGCAACAGCGCGCGTTACAGGATGCGCTGACCGCCATGCGATCCATCATCGACGAGAGCGAGCGCGGGCGCGCACTGGTTTCCCTGGCACCGCACCTGCCCGCCGATCTGCTGGCTGATGCGCTGGCCGACGCCTACACCATCACCAACCCGCTCGAACGCGCCCCGGCCCTCAGTGCGCTGATGCCCTACCTGCCCGACGAGCCGCGCGAGCGTGTCGCGCACGATCTCATCGACATGGCGGCAGAAGCGGCACATCCCCACCACAAAGCCGGAATCCTGGCGGCAGTGGCGCCTGTACTGCCCGAGCACCTGCTGGACACCGTGATCGAGGTTGCAATACCCATCGAACCACCCTACGACCGCCTGCACGTCCTGATCGCCCTGCTCCCACGCCGCCCGGAGCGCCTGCGCGATCCGGCCCTGGACGCTGCGCGCGACGTAGCAGACCAATATCGCCGCGCCAGCGCGCTGCTGGAACTGGTCCCGCACACATCACCCGCCCTGCGGTTTGGCCTGTTGGAAGAAACGCTCGATGCCGCGCTGCAAATTGAAGATGATTACGACCGTGCCAGCGCCCTGGCCAACCTGGCACCGTACATCGATACGCCGGGCGGCATTCGGACCCGGCAGCAGGACGCGCTGAGCATGGCTCTCGACATCTGCTTGAATATCCCCGCGCCGGACCAACGCGCCGCTGTGCTGGCGCGCGTGGCGTCTGTGTGGGCAGACCTGCTGACGCCCGCCCAATCCTATACGCTGTGGCGGCGGGTCGTCGTGTTTCTGCGCCGCCAACCTTACGCCGCAGTCCTGACCGACCTGGCCGCGCTGGCGCCGGTTGTGGGACGGATGGGCGCACACGCTGCCGTTGATGACATCGCCGGGGCGCTGCTGCCGCTGGTGAACGGCGATTAATTCACGCCGCCCGCTTACACCAGCTTGTATACCCAGAACAGCGCCACCTCGCCGCGCGCTACATCCCGGTTGGTATAATACGCACAGCGGATACCGTCCAGCTCACAGCCCATGCGCACGTAGAATTTGCAGGCGGGCACGTTGTTGCTCTGCGTCTCAAGCACCAGCGCCCGGTAGCCCTGCCCACGCGCCCACGTAGCCGCCCGTGTGAACAGTTCGCTGCCCAATCCCTGCCGGCGTACACCCTGGTCCAGCATGATATTCCACACCCAGGCCGTATCGTTCCAGTGGCGCGGCGTGACATCCAGCACCCCCACGATCCGCCCTTCTGACTCCACCACCAGGTGCAGCCCGTCACCCTGGCGCAGGCGTGCAAGCACATTGGCACGCTCGCGCGCATCAAAATCGTATCCATGCCCTTTGTCAAACGGCACCGGCAGCGCGCGCTCCACCAGCCGCCAGCCAACTTCAGTCCCGCTCCCGGTCTGTTCAACTTGCAGCGCGGTTGGACTGACGAATCCGGCACGCATATCTGCCAGACGGGGCACATCGGTTTCGGTCATGGGGCGGATCAGTGGACGAGTCGCAGACATGACTTTTTCTCCATAGAATGGCGCTTTACTCCTTTTTAGAATTGATGTACGCTAAAGTCGTAACGGCCACGACAGACAAACAGGCTGGCAAGTCGTGATTCGCACCTACCAGTACCGTCTCTATCCGACCAATGCCCAGGCGCGCGCGCTCGACTTTCTGCTGTGGCAGGGTCGAAACGTCTACAACGCCGCGCTGGAACAGCGGATTGCGGTGTATCAGGAGACAGGGAAGGGCATCACCTACCCGCAGCAGTGGGGACACTTCCGTGACCTGCGCCGCGCCAGCCCCGATACCCTCGGCGTCCTCAACGCGACCAGTATGCAGCAGACCTTGCGCCGCCTGGACAAGGCGTTCAAGGCATTCTTTCGCCGCCTGAAAGCGGGCGAGACGCCGGGTTTTCCGCGCTTCAAAGGTCGCTACCGTTTCAACAGCCTGGAATACCGCTACGGCGATGGCTGCAAACTGCGGTTTGACGAAACAGGCCGCGCGCTGTTCTATGTGCAGAATGTGGGCGAGGTCAAGGTCAAGTATCACCGCCCGCTGCCCGACGACGCCGTGATCAAGCACGTCATCCTCAAACGGCGCAACCGCAAGTGGTACGTCTGTCTGCAACTCGAACTGCCTGATCCGGTCGTCAACGAGCACCCCGGCCCGATGGTCGGTATCGACATGGGGGTGTACCACCTGCTGGCGCTCTCGAACGACGCCAAGATCGAGAACCCGCGTTGGCTGCGCGCGTCGCTGGCAAACCTGCGCGTGGCACAGCGCCGCCTGAGCCGTCGCCAGAAGGGCAGCCACCGCCGCCGCAAGGCGGCTGAACAGGTCGCACGCTTGCACGAACGCATCGCCCACCAGCGCCGTGACTTCTGGCACAAGCTCACCCGCCACCTGGTCGATACGTACGCTTTGATCGCCCTGGAAGACCTCACGCTCAAGTTCATGATCGCCAATCCTCATCTGGCCCTCAGCACCCACGACGCGGGTCTGGGCGAGTTCCAACAACTGCTGGCGTACAAGGCTGAAAGTGCCGGTACGCAAGTTGTGACCGTGAACCCCGCCTACACTTCGCAGGTGTGCTCCGGCTGTGGTCGGGTTGTCGAAAAAGCCCTGAGCGTTCGTGTCCATTGTTGTCCTGACTGCGACCTCACGCTGGACCGTGACGTGAACGCCGCTCGCAATGTCTGGTTGGTAGCGGTCGAGTCGGCCCGGACGGGGCCGTCAGGCGTTAACGTGGCCGGTTGCGGCGTGCGCAGCCTGAGAAGCTTCCCGCTTTAGCGGGGAGAGTCGTCACTTATCTTTGCGCCATTTCAATGCATAATTTATTTTTAGGACATTGTACGACGCTGCGCCGGATTTTCAAACGGGGATTCCGGCGGCCCGTTCATACGCTGATTATGCTACACTATTGGCGGTTTGACCGTATAGTATATGGTCACAACCCACCTGAACCAGCTAGCACGGGTATTGGAGCCTGTATGTTTGAAGAACTGCGTGATCGCCTGACCGGCTGGGGCGCGCGGCTGAGCTTTGGCGCGCTGCTGCTGGTATTCTCCGAGTGGGTGGTCTGGCAGACGCCCACCGAATACGACCTGCTCGAATGGGGCGCGCTGGCGGCCATTTACCTGGCGCTGGCAGCGGTGATGCTCGACCTGATCGCCCGCTTTAACGCCAGCGATATTTTCAGCCTGCTGCTGGTTGCAGGCATCTACGGCCTGATCAATGCCACGCTGATCAGCCACATCACCACGCGCGACCTGCCGCTAAGCCTGATCATGCGCCCGCTCAGCGCGCAGCCGCTCGCGTTCCTGGGGGCGCTGGCTGCCTTCCAGGTGCTCGCCAGCGGACGCGCTACCGGCCCATTCGATTTTGTGATTGCGCTGGGCGTGGGATTGGTCTGGGGCGTATGGGTCCGCTGGTTCCCGGTCACATCCGAAGAATCGATCCCAACGGTTGACATTGGCCCGGCGCTGCTGGCACTGCTGATCGGCCTGCTCGCCTGCGCGCTGATCCGCTATCTTGTGCCGCGCGCTGCCATCTACCGCCGCGAGGACTGGCAGCTTTTGCCCGCCGAGTGGTGGATCGTGGGCGGCGTGTTGGCTTTCACGGCGGTGATCGGAAACTATCAGGGCTACATCACCAACGCCGGACTGGCCCTGGCCGGGCTGCTGGCCGGGTTCATGGTCATCACGCTGTATACCACGCTGCCCATGCGCCGGGATGCGTTCTACCTGGCAAGCGTCACCCCGCCGCGCCGACCAAACCCGGCTGCATGGCTGATCCTGATCATCCCTTTTCTGCTGGCGGGCTGGATCGGCTACAGCCTGCCGGGCAGCGGTGACCAGTCGCCGCAAAGCGACCTGCTGTTCGGCGCGCTGATGGGCTTTGGCATCGTCTGGCTGCCTGCCGTCTCGACTGTGATCGGTGTGCGAGCGTTTATCCAACTGGCGCGCGAAGAGGGCTGAGGCTGGAACTCTGCGTTCATTTTAGGCATCATATCATCGGAATCGACACAGCACACCTTGGAGGACTGCTCCGGCAATGGGCAACAAAAACAAACAAGACCGTCTCGAACAAGTGGACGAATTACTGGCAGAGATACGCGAGGAACTGACCTTTGACCATACCCAGGGCGACCTGTACGAGCTGCGCGCCTTGCAACTGTTGCTCCAGGTCACCAAGACACTGCACAGCGAGCACGATATTTACGCGCTGCTGACGTTGATCCTGGACAGCGCGATCTCGTTTGCCGAGGCTTCACGCGCCTTTTTAATGCTGATGGATGAGAACGAGACGCTTCAATTCCGGATGGGGCGTTCGCGGGACGGCGACTATTTGACCGAAGCAGATTTTGCGTACTCTACCAGCGTGGTGCAGGATGCGCTGGCAAAATCCGAGCCTACCATCTTAAGCGATGCGCAAAACCACGTGATTTACAGCGCAAAAGAGAGCATCCAAAGCCTGAACCTGCGCACGATCATGGCCGCGCCGCTGCGTTACCAGGAGCAGGTGATCGGCCTGATCTACATCGACAGCAAGCGCCCCCTGACGCGCTACAGCAAGCACCACTTGAGCGTGCTTACATCGCTGGCCGATCAGGCGGCGGTGTCCATTGCCAACACGCGCGACTTTGAAACGCTAAGTGAATGAGTATACCGGTCAGCCGTTTGGCTGGTTCTTGCGGCACAGTTCGGCGGTGCAGGCCGGGCAGTATCCTGTAAAGCACGCGCACGCGCTGGTCACGCTGACGCCTTTACGCCGGACCAGCTCGTTTGCCATCCGGTTGAGCAGATCGGCGTGAATCAGGACGCGCGCCCCGCAGCGCACGCAGGTTAAATAGTGCTGCTCCGGGCCTTTGGACAGCCGGAACACCTCGCGGCGGTGCTCCGGTTCCACATAGCGATGATCGACCAGCCCCAGTTCGGCGAACAGGTTGAGCGCGCGGTAAACCGTCGCCAGGCTGATGCTGGCATCATGCGTGTATGCCAGGTTGTAGATTTCTTCGGCATCCAGGTAGGCGGTCTGGCCTGCCATCACTTGCAGCACCAGCGAGCGCTGCGGCGTGACCTTGAACCCACGCTCGCGCAGCAGGGCCTCGGCTTCGTCAATCAGGTGTGGCATAGGCGCTCCTGGTTCCTACCGGGTCTGGTGCATTGATTATAGCCCACTCTGCCCCGCACCCCACAGCAGGCCCGCCAGCAAGGATGCATGCCAGATTCGGGGCAGGATCATGTCTCGTAGGGACCGAGCTTGCTCTGCCCTGGGCAATGCAAGCATCGCCCCTACACAAGCGGACGTTCAGTCAGCATGTCGCCCCAGATTTGAAACACACCCCACTAGCAAGGCACACACCGCCGGTCAGACAGGCAGCAAGGCGGCAACTTCCGCCAGCGATGGCCGGATGGTCAGCATCCGGTTGGCAAAGGTGGCCGTGATGTTGTCCAGCGTATCGGCGTGATAGTGCATCACCGCGTCCGGGTCTTTGAGCAGGTGCCCGGTCAGCACGCCGACCACATCATCGTCCGGCGCGATAATGCCCTCGTCCACCAGCCGCCGCACGCCCGCCACCGACGCCGCCGACGCCGGTTCGCAGCCGATGCCCGCCGCGTCGATCTGCGCTTTGGCATCCATGATCGCCTGGTCGCTGACGGTCGTCACCACGCCGTTGGTCCAATCCAGCGCGCGGTGCGCCTTCGGGAAATTCGCCGGGTTGCCGATGCGGATCGCGGTGGCGATAGTTTCGGCGCGGACGCTGTGGCGGGTTTCCCAGCCCTCGACATAGCTCTGGTACAGCGGCGCGGCCCCTTCGGCCTGGATGATCGCCAGCCGTGGCAGGCGGTCGATCAGGCCCAGCGTATGCAGCTCGTGCAGCGCTTTGCCAAAGATCGACGAGTTGCCCAGGTTGCCGCCGGGCACTACGATCCAGTCCGGCACGGACCAGCCGCGCTGGTGCAGCATCTCGATCATGATCGTCTTTTGCCCTTCCAACCTGAAGGGATTGATCGAGTTGAGCAGGTACACCGGCAGTTCGTCCGCCGCTTCCCGGACCAGCGCCAGCGTATCGTCAAAATCACCTTCGACCTGCACGCTGATCGCGCCGTAGGCCACACTCTGAGCCACTTTGCCCAGCGCCACGTAACCCACCGGGAAAAAGACCAGCGCCTGCAATCCAGCCATGGCGGCATAGGACGCCATCGAGGCCGACGTATTGCCCGTCGAAGCGCAGATCACGCTGCGCGCACCAAGCAGCCGCGCCTGGGTGACACCGGTTGTCATGCCGCGATCCTTGAAGCTGCCGGTCGGGTTCTCGCCCTCGTGCTTAAGCTGAAGTTTCGCCACCCCGGCGTAGTCGGCCAGCCTGGGCGAGGCCGTGTACAGGGTGGTGTTGCCTTCTCCGCGCGTGACCTGCGCCCCGTCCGGCACATGCGACGCGACCAACTCGCGGTAGCGCCACACCCCGGACCGATCGAGCGGCTGCCAGCTCCCTAAGCGCTGGTCAAACAGCTCGTGCGATACCTGCCCGCGCAGCGCGTCGAGGTCATGTTCCACGTCCAGCAGCCCATTGCATACCGGGCACGTGACCATCCGGCGGTCGATGGGATACGTCTGCTTGCAGTCCATACACCGTAATACGCTAGCCATGCGTTCCACGCGATCCTTTCGTTGGCGAGTGCGGATCAAGATGCTCGATCCACATTATGCCGCGCCGCCTCCCCGCTCGCCATGTGCACTTTGTTGCAAGCTGCCAGCCCGATCAACACAGCAGCCCGGCGAATCACACCGGGCAGCCGATCAAACCACGCACCAAACAGGGCAATTTATTGTGGATGCTCGCCCCGCCGGATGCTCATTTTGCCGCTGGTCGTCATCTCGTCTGCGTATGCCTCCACGCCGATTGCTTTGATGCGCGCGACGCTCGCCGGACGGTCGGAGCGGAACACAAAGCTGAACAGGCGCGCCATGAAGTTGTCAAATTTCCGGCAGTCGCGCACGCTGTCGAACTGGGCGCAGGCCGCGCACGTCGAATACCCGTTTTCCAGGCAGCAGACCCGGATTTGGCACCAGCTCGCTTTCTCGTTTCCTGCGCAGCCAGGGCACTTGCCGCGCTTGTAGCGGCCACAACTGCCGCAGTACAGCCCACAAAATGCTACCAGTTTGGGATCGCTTTCCACTATCCCCATAATGTCCTCCTCAAAAAAACAGGTGCCATGCGTTCTATGATTCCCAGATTAGCACACTTGTTCTATACTGTCAAACAAATAAGCCCGGTGCGTATAACTCAAACAGCGGCCTTACTCGCCGCCAGCTACTAACTGCATAAATAATTGTTAAAAACAAAACTTATTCAATAAAACGTTGCTATAATATTAAAAATCGACAAGAAGAGGGACAGCCCATGTTGTTTTCCGCGACCATCCGCCGCTGGTGGCCCGTGCTGGCCGCCGGAGTTGTACTGCTAACCGCGCTGGTGCTGATCATGCCGGCAATCCACGCGCAGCCTGCACACGGCGCACCACTGATCCAGGCAATCACGCCTACGCCCGCCCCGGCGCTGCTTGGCGGCGAAACGCTCTCCCTGATCCATAATACGCTCATCCCGCCGCGCGACCGTAACGACCTGGCACGGCGGCTGCTTGGCGTGACCGACATCCCTGCCCCGCCCACCACCGCCCCGCCGGAACTGGCCGTTGGGGACGTGATAAGCTTCTGGGCCGATAACCTGGATGAAGACTACTCTTTCCAGGTCGATGCCGAGCTGGTGTACAAAACCGAGCACATTTATATGTTTGTCGAGCAGGGCGAATGGGTGGACCGGGACGCGATCCGGCACTCCGCCGACACGTTCGAAACCGTGATCCGGCCCAAAGTGCACGCGGTGTTTGGCACGGAATGGTTCCCCGGCATCGACGGCGACCCGCACCTGTACATTCTGCACGCGCGCAGGCTGGGCTACTGGGTGGCCGCCTACTACGGCAGTTCGAGCCAGTACCCCGTCGAGGCAGTCAGCACGTCCAACGAGCACGAGATGTTTTTCGTCAACCTGGACACCATGCTCGACGACATCGGCACGCCCTATTACGAATCGATCCTGGCCCACGAGTTCCAGCACATGGTGCATTGGAGCGTGGACAAAAACGAAACCACCTGGTTGAACGAGGGCCTGTCCGAACTGGCCCCTTTGATCACCGGCTACGGCGCCAGCGAATTTGCGCCCGACTTCCTGCAAATGCCGGACATCCAGTTGAACAACTGGCCGGAAGACGATAACCGGGGCCTGCACTACGGCGCGTCGTTCCTGTTCGCGGCCTATTTCTACGAGCGCTACGGCGAAGCGGCCACCTCCGCACTGGTACGGGACCCGGCTAACGGACTGGACAGCGTGGCAAATACGCTGGCCGCCATCAATGCCATTGATCCGCGCACCGGCCAGCCGGTCACGCTGGCAGACCTGTTTGGCGACTGGCTGGTAACAAACCTGCTTATGGACCCATCAGCCGGGGATGGGCGTTTTACCTACTCATTTGCCGAGTTGGCAGGCCTGCCAAAAGCCGACACGGCATTCCTGATCACGCCCACCGTCTCGACCACCGACTTTGCGCCGCAGTGGGGGCCGCGCTACCTGCACATCCCCGGCGGGGCCGAACCGCAGCGCGTGCGCTTCACGCTCGACGGGGCGGAAACGGTGCGCATCGTGCCCGCCCAACCACACAGCGGGCGCTATATGTGGTGGGCCAACCGCGCCGACGAGAGCGATACCCGCCTGACGCGCGCCTTCGACCTGTCCGGCGTGAACCAGGCAACACTGGAATTCTGGACGTGGTATTTCATCGAAGACTTGTGGGATTACGGCTACGTGCTGGTATCCACCGATGGCGGTGCGACCTGGACGCCGCTTGAATCAGCCAACACCACCACCGATGACCCGCACGACAACGCCTACGGCCCCGGCTATACCGGCCAGAGCGGCGGCTGGATTCAAGAGAGCGTTGATCTGACGCCCTACGCAGGGCAGAAAATCCTGGTGCGCTTCGAATACATCACCGACGACGCCGTGACGCAGCCGGGCATGTTGATCGATGATGTGGGCGTGCCGGAGATCGGTTACTTTGAAGATTTCGAGCGCGGCGACGGCGGGTGGGCCAGCCAGGGGTGGCTGCGTATGGACAACATGCTGCCGCAGCCGTTCCTGGTGCAGCTTGTCCAGGTGCCGCTGGTAGACCTGGACAGCGCGGAAACATGGCCCGTCACGCGCCTGCTGGGGCCGGACGATACTCCAAACGGCAGTTGGGAGTTCACGGTCGGCGGCAGCGCAGGGGACGCGGTGATCGTGGTATCAGGGCTGGCGCCGGTCACCACCGAAGCTGCCCAGTTCAGTTACACGCTGGAACCGGCCCAGGACTGACGTCCTGTTGGCAGGTGGGAACGGTTGGTATATGTTCTTACGGCGGGTCATGATGGGTGTGTGGAAAAGCGAAGCAGCGTGATACGTCAAACAATCTGCCAACTTCTCAGGCGGCGGGGCGCGGGGCCGGGCCTGTCAGTTATCCTGACAATGCTGGCCTCGTTGTTGTTGATTCCAACGCCCGCCCATGCGCAGGACGGCAAGCGCGCCGACGAACCCACCTGGGCAGATGCGCCTATCGTCCCGCGCCACTGCTCCCAGGCCGATTGGCTGGTAGACGTGGGCTGGAAAACACCCGGTGAAGTATTCGGCCCCTTCCCCACGCACGAATACGAAGTTGAAGAAACCGAGCAATTCCACCCGCTCGGCGCGGGGAGCAGCACGCCCGAAACCTTTTACCTGCGCTATCGCACCGAGCACGCCTATTTCTGGTTCGAGCGCGGCGTGCGGGTCAACCCGTCAGACCTGGAGGCAACCGCCCGCTTTTTTGAAGAGCATATCTGGCCGCTGAACAACATGGTCTTTGGCGGTGAGCAAAATCCCGGCATCGACGGCGATCCCCGCCTGCATATTCTGAACCAGGCATTCATCGGCGCGTCGGTCATGGGCGCCTTCAGCCCGCAGGACCAGTGCCCCCGCTCCATTTGCCCGGAAAGCAACCAGCGCGAGATCATCTACATCAACCTGGACCTGGCCCCGCTGTACTCGCAGGCGTACCTGACTACACTGGCGCACGAGTACCAACACCTGATCCAGCATCACGCCGACGGTAACGAAACGCGCTGGCTGAACGAAGGGCTGTCGCAGCTTGCCGAACATCTCAACGGCTTTGATCCGCATTACATCGGCGGCGGCAATGTGCTGGACTTCCTGCGCGAGCCAGATCACCACCTCAACGGCTGGGCGTCCGACCAGTTGGGCACCGAGGCTTACTACGGCGCGGGCTACCTGTTCCTGGTATACCTGTACGAGCGCTTTGGCCTGGACTTCATCCACCTGCTGAGCAGCAGCGATTATGACGGGCTGGCGGCGGTCCAGTACGCGCTGACCAAAACCGGCCAGGATACGAGCGTAGATGGCGTGTTCGCGGACTGGATTGTAGCTAACTACCTGGATGATCCCTACGTGGACGACGGGCGCTACTACTACCAGACGCTTGACCTGCCGCTGCGCATCCGGCCCGACATGCTTAACCAGTCCGACCTGGCCTACCCATACGTTGATACGGTCAACCAGTACGGCGCAGATTATATGACCCTCATCGAACCGGGTGTGTACGACATCAGCTTTGATGGCAGCAATCAGGTCAACGTGATCGGCACGGCCCCGCGCTCCGGGGATTGGATGTGGTGGTCATACAACAACATCAACGGCGCGGCCCGGCTGACCGGCGCCTTTGACCTGACCGGGCTGGATATGGCCACGCTGACCTTTAACATGTGGTGGCACACAGAAAAAGACTACGACTGGCTCCAGGTGCTTGTATCCGGCAACGGCGGGCAGGATTGGCAAATCGCGCCCGGCAGGCAGGCCGCCGACGGTGGACCGGAAGCGCCCGGCGCCCACTACAGCGGGCAGTCCGGCAGTTGGATCGAGGAGCAGATCGATCTCAGCGCGTTCGCAGGCGGCCCGGTGCTGATCCGGTTCGAATACCTGACCGACGGTTCGCACAATATGGTGGGCGTGGCGCTGGATAACATCGGCCTGCCAGAGCTTGGCTACCGGGACGACGTCGAGAACCCGGCGACAGTCTGGCACCCGGAAGGCTTTATCCGCATCCCGGACGCCCTCACCCAGGGCTGGACCATCGCCATCGTCACCGAAAGACGCGGCGAGCACGCCAGCGTCGATCACCTGGCGCTTGACAGCATTAACAACACCGAGCGTACCACGATCATTGTGCCCGAAGGCAGCACGGCCACAATCATCATCGGCGCGATGGCCCCTTTCACCGCTCGCCGCGCCGATTACAAGCTGACCATCCAGCCGCGCGAGTTCTGACCCCGCGCCCGTCTACCAGCCGATTTCTTTGAGGAACGCTTCCGCCTCGTCCGGGGTCAGCGCCTGATCTTCTTCGATGGCGATCAAAAAGCCGCGCCCGCCCAGCTCGTCCAGCAGGTTGAGCGCCCCTTCGCGCGTCACGTACACCTGGCACAGCTTGCCCCCGTCCCGAATACGCCGCAGCAGGTCCGGCCACTGGTCCGATGGCGGCGCGCCTGCGCCGGGAATCCACTGGATGCCGCGCAGCCGCTCGATAGACAGCAGCATATCCAGGTGCCGAATCTCCCCCTGCCCATCCAGGTGATAAAACGGATAATCCAGCGCTTCGCAGCAGGTCAGCAGGTCGGGCAGCACGATCCGCTCGAACATCTCCGGCGAGATCATGTAGCAAAAGTCGCTTTGCAGCATGTAGCCCTTGTTGGGGAACCAGCACGGTGACCAGCCCGCGATCCCCCGCCCGGCAGGCTGGATAATTTCGTACAACTCATCGTAATAGCGCAGCCAGAGCGTAGTAATCTCGCGCGTCAGCCGCTCAACTTCGTGCGGGACATCGTACAGGTCAAGCAATAACCGCTGCGTCCCGCGCATACTGGCGAGAATATCCAGGTTGCCGCCCAGGTCGGTGTGGCCGATCACCACCTGCTGGCCCCAACGATCAACCGCCTGCCGTGTGATCGCGCGCACATGCTGCCACCAGGGATTGTCCGCCGCATAGGACAGGACCAGGTCGGACAGGGAATCGACATCCGGCGGGTGAAACCAGGTCGTACCGGTCCGGTGCTCCGCTGCCGCGCCCAAAAACGCTGCCACTATGCCCGCCCCACAGTTGACCCACCACGTAGGAAACCCGTCTGCATAGACATGCGTGGCGGCGATCTGTGCCTGGAACACATCCAGCACCTGGTCAACAGGCACGCCGGGCGGAAACCGTGATACAAACTGGTCGAAATCATCCCAGTCAATGCCGGGCACTGGCTCCATCGCTTCCAATACGATCAGCGGGCGGTCCAGTTCACCCGCCCACCACGCCGACCAGTCACGCTCGATGCGCTGCCAGTCGGAAGGACTGAATTCACGGTAGGTTGGCATACGTTACTCGCCTGAATCCGGCGCAGACGCCAGCGGTGAGCCGGACGGGTGCGGCCCGGTCATCTCGACCAACCGGGCTTCGAGTTCCGCGCGTTTGCGTAAAGCCGCGTCCTGCCCTGCCTGGGCCGCGTTGGCCCGCCAGCGATTCAGGCTGTCGCGCATCGAATCGCCGGACACGGGTGCGAACAAAACCGCGATTGCCGCACCGATGGCCCCGCCGCTCAAGACACCCCCGATAAATGCCAGCATTCGCCGCATAGTGTTTTCTCCTTTGATGCCCGTTCAATACCCCCCCATTATATCAACCGCTTGACATCTCCGCGCGGTGGTTTTAGGCTGGTAGCGGTGCTTGTTTCGCCTATCTGCTGAACCAACCGGAGTATCCATTTCATGAATCATTCGCGTGTACAAATTGTAAATACCATCGCGGACCAGGCAGGGCTGGACGCCATCGCCTTGATCCCCGGTGCCAACCTGCAATACGTCACCGGGCTGGACTTTCACCTGATGGAGCGCCCGCTGGTCGTGTTTTTTGTGCCCGGCGCGGACCCTGCCGCCGTTGTCCCGGCGCTGGAAGCCGACCGGCTGGCCAAGACCGGCATCCCGTGCCGGGTGTTTCCCTGGTCCGATACGGACGGGTACGAGGGCGCATTTCAGGCAGCGGCAGCGGCGCTGAAGCTGCGCGGGCGGATCGGCGTTGAAGAACTGCGTATGCGCGTGCTGGAATCTGAGATCATCCGGCGGCACATGCCGGGCGTGACGATCACGCTGGCGGGTGACGCGCTGGCCGCGCTGCGCCTACACAAAGACGAATCCGACCTGGACCACCTGCGCGCAGCGATTGCCATCAGCGAGGGTGCGCTCCAGGCGTGTATCGAGACGGTCCGGCCCGGCATGACCGAGCGCGAGATCGCCAGCGTCCTGATCGTGGAACAGCTCCGGCGCGGCGGCGGCAAACATCCCTTTGAGCCGCTGGTGCTCGGCGGGCCAAACAGCGCCCTGCCGCACGGCGAACCCGGCGACCGGCAGGTTCAGGCCGGTGAGCCGCTGCTGATCGACTTTGGCACGACGGCGCACGGCTACGCCTCCGACATCACGCGCACGTTTAGCATCGGCGGGCCATCAGACCAACTGGCGGAAGTGTACGCCATCGTTAAAGCAGCCAATGCAGCGGGCCGGGCGGCTGCCGGGCCGGGCGTCCCGGCGCAAGAGGTGGATCGCGCTACGCGCCGGGTGATAGAGGAAGCCGGTTACGGAGCGTACTTCACACACCGCACCGGGCACGGGCTGGGACTGGAAGCGCACGAAAGCCCAAACATCGTTGAGGGCAATACGCAGGTATTGGAACCGGGCATGGTTTTCACCATCGAGCCGGGGATTTATCTGCCGGGCAAGGTCGGCGTGCGCATCGAGGATGACATGCTGATCACGCCCGACGGGGCCGACAGCCTGACTACCTTTGCACGCGACCTGATCCGGCTGGGGGCGTAGCGGAAGCCGGACAGCCGCACGATCACACATGGGCGGGCATAGCACCCGCCCCACAATACGCTCGCGCTAACCGGCCTATCCTTCGTCTGCTTGTTCGGCGCGCTCGGCCAGCTTGCTGTTGGCGTAATTCAGGCTGTCATAGGCGGGCGTGAGCCGTGACTGTAAAAAGGCATACGCGGTGGACGACGTGGTTTCGTCGTTGCAGAACGCCCGCCACTGGCTGCGCGCCTGTACGATGAGCGTTTCGGCATAATCCAGTTGGTCAACCAGCGTTCCCGCATCGGGATCGGTCTTACGGGTGGAATCATCTATGCCGACTGACTTGTGCTTAAAGCTCTGCTCGGCGCAGTGTTCCTCATTCGGTGAAAGGTGCGTGCTGACAAACTGCATGTTTCCCCACAACCAGTCGGCCTCGGCGCGCAGTGATTGCTCCCACTTGCTCAGCCGGGTGTCCATCGAGTCTTCGCTTGCTTCCTCACCGCCGCCGCCGGTTCCGCCGCAGCATCCCGCCAATACCAACACGATCAGCGGCAGCACCGACAACCGCCGCCGGTGCGCGATCATAGTCCTACACAACGCACGCATACCAGACTCCTCCGCTGTAGCTGAACGATAAGTTTGCCTACAGGTACAATACACAAAAACGCCGATAAAATCCAGCGGCCCGTAGTACCGTTCAGGCAGGTCGTGGAACAGTCTGGCGGTGTGTTCTGGTGGCTGCTTCTGGAATTATCGCTTGTGCAGGCTGAGGGTTTGGGCATCTGATGCAGCCATCGGCAGCCAGACGGTGAACACCGTCCCTTCACCAACCTTGCTCGCTACCCGGATCGCGCCGCCGTGCGCCTCTACGATCTGGTGCGTGATCGCCAACCCTAGCCCTACCCCGGCGTGCCGCCGGTCGCGCTGGCGGCTCTTGTCCACCTGGTAAAACCGTTCGAAGATGCGCGGCAGGTCTGCCGCCGGGATACCCTCGCCGGTATCGCGGACGGTTACGACGATGCTGCTATCGTTGGTCTGGGCGCACAGGCTCACCCGCCCGCCTGCCGGTGTGTACTTAATCGCGTTGTCGATCAGGTTGGTGAAAACCTGGGCCAACCGGTCGCCGTCCCCGGCAATACGCGGCATATCCGGCGCGATCTCGATATCCAGCGCCAGGCCCTTTTCCTGTGCTTTGACGGACAGGCTCTCGCTCACCGCGCGCAGCACCGCGTCCACCTGCACCGCGCGGTCTTTCATCTGCAAGTCTCCCTGCTCAATACGCGCCAGGTCGAGCAACCCTTCTACCAGACGGTGCATACGCGCCGCCTCGTCATGGATGACCTGTGCAGCGTGCTGCGCGGCTTCCGGGTCGGATGCCACCCCATCGACAATCGCCTGTGAGAACCCCTGAATGCTCGTCAGCGGCGTGCGCAGGTCGTGCGACACGTTCGCCAGGAAATCGCGCTGCGCCTGCTGGTTAGCCGATACGCGCCCGGCCATCTCGTTAAACGACTGGGCCAGCGCCCGGACTTCGTGCGGACCATCGACCGGCACGCGCTGTTGCAGGTCGCCATCTGCAATGCGGCGCACAGCGCGGCTCATCTGTTGCAGCGGGCGCGCGACCGACCGCGTGATCAATACCGACAAGCCGATTGCCACCATCAACCCGATCAGCCCGGCTTGCAGCAGCGGCCTAAAAAACGTATCGCCAAAGAGGCGGAATACTTCGCGCAGCGACGGGTGCGGGACCGGGGCCGCCGCCACCAGGTACAGCGCATCACGCCGGGCAGGCATGTAAGGCCGCAGGGGCTGCGCTACGTATACCCACTGGCTGCCATCTGCATTGATAAACGTTCCATTGTATACAGCCCCCAACCGGGGAGACTCGGCAAAAAACAATCGATCATGGTCGGTTTCCCGGATCATGTCGCCTTCTTCAAACACCCGGTCCGAGTCAAAATGCACCTCGCCCTCGCTGGTCACGACCAGCATACGCACATCACGCGTATCTGACTCGGATTCCAAAAACACAATCGTCCGCTGCTCAATCGATCTCAGGCTGTTGTCCTGGATCACATCGAGCACGCGGATTTCGAGCAGCGTGCCGGTCAGGTCGCTGGCGATCTCGTCGGTCGGCAGCGGCACCGAGCGCAAAAAGAGCAGCAGCACGCCCCCAATCAAGATCAACATGATCAGCAAGATCGCGATATATGAAGCCAGCAGCCGATCGCGCAAGGTTAGCAGCATCCTGTGTTGTAGGTCTCCCCGTATGCTACCTGAAACGTGTTAACCACCTGTTATCACTGTGTAAATGTTCGGCCCGTATGCGGGCCGCTGTTGCCCCCTACTCCACCGTGATCTTGTAACCCACGCCCCACACGGTTTCGATTTCGGCAGTGCAGCCCGCCAGTTTGTGCCGCAGGTGCGCGATGTGCACATCTACCGTGCGCGTCTGCCCGTAGAAGTCGAAGCCCCACACGATGTCGAGCAGCTTTTCGCGGCTGAGCACGATCCCCTCGTTTTCGATCAGCGCCACCAGCAGGTCAAACTCCTTAGCCCGCAGATCAACCGGTTCGCCGCCTACCGTGACCTCGCGCCGCGCCGGGTCGAGCCACAGGTTGCCGATCTGGAGCGGTTTCTCGTCCGACACCGTCGCCTGGCGGGGCACGGTGCGCCGCAGGATCGCCTTGACCCGTGCAACCAGTTCGCGCGGGTTAAACGGCTTGGTCAAATAGTCGTCCGCGCCCAGTTCCAATCCAACGATCTTGTCGATGTCATCATCGCGGGCGGTCAGCATCAGGATCGGCAGATCGGACGTGGCGCGCACTTGCTTGCACACATCCCACCCATCCAACTCTGGCAGCATCAGGTCCAGCACCATCAAATCCGGCTGCTCGCGTTCGGCTTTTTCCAGCGCAACAACGCCATCCACTGCGCTGATCACGCGGAAGCCGTCCTGTTTCAGGTACATCCCGGCCAGTTCGATGATGTGCGGTTCGTCGTCCACCAGCAGGATTAACTCATTCACCATAGTACATTGCCCCCTTATACTTCGATTTTCATCGTATCATACGCAAACGTGATGGCGTACCCGTCGCGCCGGAGATCAGCTTCGACCGCCTTCAGATCGTCGTAGCTGAACGTGTCCAACTCGACGTGCATCATCACCACGTGTCTGGCATCCAGCGTGCGCACGATGTCCAGCGTTTGTTCATACGTCGCCTCGACGTCGAGCACCGGGTGATCCGGCGGGATCAACAACTCGCCGGTCAGCGGGTGATTCACCGGCAGGCCCATCGGGATGATCGCCAGGTCCACCCCGCACACACCGGCGGGCGGATTCCAACGGTGCAGTTCGTCCGGCGCGATCAGCACGCGCCTGCCGTCCCATTCCAGCAGAAACGCATAGACGTAGTCTTCCGCCAGCCGGAAGGGTCGAATCTGCGCGGCATCCAGCGAGATCACGTCTCCGTCGGCCAGTTCGATCAGGCGCACCAGGCCAACCTTCTGCATGTAGGTATACTGCTCCCACGATCCGAGGTGATCGCGGAAATCCTGCGCTACCTGCTGTGGCAGGTAGATGTCTGTGCAGCGGTGGTGCGACGGCCAGCTCATCCAATCACCGTTCAGCGATTCCCATACCCGCCGCCCCAACACGTGATCGGGGTGCCAGTGTGAATACAGGCACGCCGCCACCCGCCCGATCCCGGCGCGGTTAAGTTGGAATTTACTTTCTTCCGGCGTATCGATCAGCACATCCAGGCCATGCACAAACACGCTCGGCCCGGTGCGGCTGTAGGGAGCGCCTTTCGCGCGCCCTTCGGTGCAAACACGGCAGTTACAGCCCGGCAGCGGCGACGGAATCGCGCCCCCTGAACCCAAAATCTCGATTTGCATGGGCTGTTCCACCAGCTAATGCGGCATCACGGCGACGGCTTCGATTTCGACCAGCCCGCCCAGGGGTAAATCCTTGACGGCAAACGCAGCGCGCGCCGGAGGATCGGACGGGAAAAAGCGGCTGTAGACGGTGTTCATCTCGGCAAAGCTGCCGATGTCGGCCAGCAGCACCGTCACCTTGACCACATACCGCATACTCGTTCCCGCCGCTTCCAGGATCGCTGCCATGTTCTTAAGCGCCTGCCCGGTCTGCTCGGCGACAGTGCCGCCCGCGAACTGCTTGGTATCCGGCACCAGCCCCAACTGACCGGATACAAATACCATGCTGTCCGTCCTAATCGCCTGCGAATACGCCCCCACTGCCGCCGGGGCCTTGTCGGTCGAAATCACCTCGCGTTCCATGAGTCCTTCTCCTCAAAATAGTGTTCA
>JAFGNU010000009.1 GCA_016926875.1 Anaerolineae bacterium
AAACCACCCAAGAAATCCAACAGACCTTCATCGACCTGCTGCAAGCGCAGCAAGAACTGCGCCTGGGCAACCACATGCAGGCGTATACAATTGCCAAGCGTGTGCTCAAGCGTGATCCAGATAATCCCAATCCACAAGCGAGCTATATCGCGGGCTGGCTGGCGCTGCAATACGTGCCCCGCGAACCGGGTGAGTCGGACCGGTTAGACGAAGCCCTTGAATATCTGGAACCTATCGGTAAACCGGACTGGCCCGCCGCGATGGCCGCCTACGGACTAGCCAGGCGCCGCAAAGCCAAGCGCGAGCCGGAAGCTACACGCCTGGAAGAACTGGACAAAGTGCTGGCGGTTTTTAAGGAAGCGCTCAGCGGTGACAACAGCCACATCATCGACCTGAACCTTGAATCCTTCTGGGGGCCGGTGGCCGGTATTTACCGCGACATGGCCGACATGGACCCGGAGCACCAGGATTACTATCTTGACAAAGCCATTGAGTGCTATCAAAAAGCACTCGGTGTAACACCCCGCTCATCCTATCCGATGGGCAACCTGGCCGGGTTGTACCTGCAACGGGGCCAAATCGCAGAAGCACAAAATGCCTTCCAGCGCACCCTGGAATTCGCCAGCGCCGAGTTAGTCGTTATTCCCAATGACTACTTCCACCTGATGGATGTGGCCATGGCTGGACTAATGACCGTCCGCGAACGCGGCACCACCCCGGCGAAACGAGCAGCGCTGTTCGAGGCAGCCCTCGATACGCTGGACGATGCATTGGGCATGGATGCTACGTGCAATCTGCTGTCGGTGTCGTTGGGCGCAGGCTGGGAACGCCTACTCAAATACTGCCCGGACGAGTGGGAAGACACCATCGAGCACCTGAAGATGGCCGTCGAGCGCGTCAACGAAAAGATGGCCGAACTCGGCTGCTTTGGCTAGGACGGGGACGCGACCAAATAGCCCACGTCTCGCATACACATGCACCTACAGCGGCGCGATTTCCCCGGAGATCACGCCGCTGCTTGATTCTCGGTGTACTGGTAAAAGCTTGTAAAAACGCCCCGCGCCGCGCAACCCGTCTGCGCCACTGTGCGTAAGGATTAGTGAACTATGATGCGACAGAGCGCACAGGTGAGGAACAACGATGAGCAAAAAGAAAATCAACGGTCAGGCAGTCTATGAAGCCGAGCCGGTATCCAGGCAAGCAAAAACCAAGCGTGAAGCCAACACCAGCCCCGTGCCGGACATCAACATCCGCGAACTGGTCGAGGAACGCAACTGGACGGCGCTGGGCGGGCTGGCGCTGATCGCCCTCGGCGTGCTGTACCTGTTCGAGGGCCTGCTGGGGCTGGACATTAGCCTGTGGAGCGTCGGGCTGCTGGGCATCGGCGGCTGGTTGATGCTCGATGCGTGGTCCAACTACCAGGACAACAACCGTACCTGGGTCCAGCGCGACCGAAACCGGCTGGTTGGCGGGGCGGTGATCGTCCTGATCGGGCTGGCGGGCATCCTGGACCTGAATCTGTGGGAGTGGGTGCTGCTGGGCATTGGCGGCTGGTTGATGATCGATGCCTACCAGCGCTACGAACGCAACGGGCACGAGTGGACCACCAAGGCGCGCAACCGCATGATCGGCGGGATCGTCGTCGCCGCGTTGGGAGCCATCAGCCTGTTCAGTTTGTCGAACGCATGGTCGCTGGTACTCATCGTACTCGGCGGAGCCATGTTGTTCGGGTACATCGGCGGCAACCGCTGATAGACCCGGTTTTCCCCTACGTCGCGGGCGGAAGCTGACACCCTACCGGCATCCGCCCGTTACTGCCTTTCCCTGTTGGCTATTACTCGCGCCAGTCGGATACCAGCCACGCGAACTCGGTGATGCGCGTGGTGCCGCGTATGCGCACGCGCCGCAGTTCCAGCGGGCGGTCGCTGACGTGCAGAGTGCCGCCCTCGGTCGTGACTGCCGCCAGCATCCCCACCTGCGCCAGCACATCCTGGGCCATGTCGTTATAGCGACCGCTCGGATAGCAGAAAAAACGCGGGCGCTGGCCGATCTCGACCTCGATAGTTTGCGCGCTGCCCAGGATTTGATACACCAGGCAGTCATGATCGCAGTTATTCGCCAGGTCCGCGTGGGTGCGGCTGTGATCCTGGATCGACATGCCCGCCTCGGCCATCTCGCGCGCCTGCTCCCAGGTCAGGTACCCGGCGCGCTCCTCGTCCAGCCAATCTGTAACCACAAAAAACGTGCCGACCATCTCGTATTGGTCCAGCAGCGGGAACGCCTGCTCATACGCATCGGCGTAGCCGTCGTCAAACGTCAGGATGATGGGCCGGTCGGGCAGCCGCTCGCCCTCGGTCAGTGCCGCGTATAGATCGTCCAGCGTGATCGCCGTGAAATCGTGGTCGCGCAGCCAGGCCAACTGCTCCGCGAAGTGCTCCGGCGTGACGGACAGGTCCAGCCGGTAGCGGTCGGCGTCCGGCGGTGGTACGCTGATGTAGTGGTACATCAGGATCGGGACGCGAATCCGGCGGCGGGTGCTGTCGGCCTGGGCGTCCCACGCGGCGACCAGCGCCCACGCGATCAGCAGCGCTGCCCATCCTAGCTGGGCCAGTCGGCGGGGGTGGTGGTGTCCGGTCTGCATACGCCAAAAGATAGCAGCGGGCCGGGCGCCCGTCAAGCGCCGCCAGTTGCTGCCGATGCGCAGGCGTTCACTGGTGAGATGCGTGATGCCAACGGCTTGCAGTATCACCGCGCGCGGTACTACAGCCCGGCGCTGGGCGTATTTACGGCGCTTGATCCAGTAGAAGGTAGTGCGCAGCAAGTCATGTCACTGAACCGGTATGGGTATGTGGCTGGGAATGTGGTCAACGCTGTTGACCCGAGTGGAATGATTGGTGAACATCCTGGAGCTTGGGACTCATGCGCGCAGATAGACGAGCAGTGCGAACTAAACTGCAGCTATCAGGCCCAAATTCACGCACAGTGGGGGATACCGTTCAGTTATAATTTCTGTGTCGAAAGATGCCGCGAGAGTTCCGCCCTCGAAAAACGCCGGAGACTTTTGAGATCATACATTGATAATCTCTACGGTTGTTTATCTACACAGTTTCCTGGCAACTACACTGCTGTCCTAGGGATGGAATGCAATCTTTCTGAATCCGAGTACCCTTCAGGATCAGTAGATGCCATGGTCAAAATATTGGAGTATGGAGCAAGACTTTACCCTAGGATTTCGTCAAAAGAACTGGTTGGCGAAATATCACGCATCCTTCTTGGAACAAGTGGGTGTTTTACTGTGCTTAACCAAGTTCTTTTCTCAGCTACAGATGATCACCCATTGGCGAGAGAGGGAGGAGTTGGTTTCCACAGCGATTACTACGAGAGCGCAGGTCAAGTTCATCACTTTTGGGCTTACCTAGATACGGTCGCACAGGGAGGAAGTCTTGTAGCCACACAAGCCGATATATTTCACGAATGTGTCCAAGGTGGAGGGAGAGTAGAAGATGCACGGCTAAGTACGGTGGCTTTTTCTTTAGGAGAGGCAGTGTCCAACGGCCTTGACCCCTTCGAGTTAGCCCAAAAGATTCAGTCGTCCTTAGGTGAGAATGGAACAGGATTTGGCAGATTCTTTGCTGAGCATTATTACACTGATGAATGGTGCCGGAGAAAATTGATAGAGTGGAATCAAGAAACTGAACTGCCGTACCCGCCAGGCTTTCGTCCTTAGTGTGATATAACCGCTTTAAACGTCGGATATTGGACCATTTACCAATATCCGATGTACTCTTAAATCGTACGAAAAACCAAGCGTGCAGGCGCTATGAGGAGGAATTCATGAAATCGATTATTGAGAACACTAGAATACGCAACAAGACGTTTTTTTTCCTTGCTACAATCTTCGTTATTGGAGCTACACTATTCGCCGCATTGCGGCTGCGAACTGAACATGCTCATAAGACAAGCCACGCCTGTTTTGTTCCTAATTTCCGACCTGACTATCAAGTGCTTGCCTCCAATAACACCTTCTGGCAACTAACATCAATCACTGCGAACAATGCTGTCGAAATCGCTCAAGTGGGCGAAAAAGAACAGCTTGAGGACTTTAAGAAACTGATAGATGAAATTACACTTCCCCCCTTTGAATTAACAATGTCCCTCGCGGATCACGCTGCACTTCTACTCAATACAAACAATCATGCCATCATTGGCAAACTTTCTTTGAGCAATCAAGAGTTTTTGAGTAGCATTGAATTCAATCCTAGCAGAACATGTGCAGCAGTTGGGAGTTCGTTAGGGAAAGTAAGGTTTCTAAACACTGAAACTGGGCAAGAACAGAGAGCCTTAAGAACTGACAATTGGGTGACATCTATAGCATTTAGCCCGGACGGAAGGATGCTAGCTTACGGAACACAAGGAGATAATGATTCTATTGGTAAAGCCAACGTAGGAATTTGGGACTTAGAGAAGAATGAGGAGCTCCATATACTAACTGGACATACTTGGTCAATAGCGAGTCTCGCTTTTAGTTCAGACGGGAGAACTCTTGCTTCCAGCGGCACTGATGGAACTATTTATTTGTGGGATGTTCAAACCGGAAAGGACATCGAAATACTAGAAGATACACAACCAGCCATTGCTTTGGCTCTTAATCATGATGGCTCAGTTTTGGTCTCCGGTGGTCAGGATCATACTGTAAAACTATGGGATATATTCAACGCGCGTGAACTAAAACGTATACCAACAGAAAGTGCTATTATCGCCGTGTCCTTCAGTTTTGACGATAAGGTATTTATCATAACGAATGAACACAGTATATCATTTTGGGGCATTTCCAATTGACTGCTATGAACAAGCGAAATGTAAGCATACAAGCTATTCAACAGCGACCCAACAATACAAACTTACACTGTCAGCCCTCCGCCAAACCTACCGTCAGGTCGGTTGAGGAATTTTGACAGTTAGCCTAATCACCAGGATTGGCGCGGGCGGTGCCGAATCGCAGCTGTTTTTGCCCCTACTTGACACAATCCCCGGGCTTGTTGAAAAAGTCGAGGGAAGTTACTCGCCTGTCTCCACGCGCTCCATGCGCTCGGCAAGGTCATCCAGTCGTGGCTCGGTATAAATCATCACTGTGTTGAGGTTGGTGTGGCCCAGTAGCGCCGCCAGGCCAATAGGTCATCGGAACTGGCTTCGAAGGGTCGAATTACAGCCGTGTTCGTTAGTAGATACAATCCCAGGGCTGTTGAAAAAGTCGACAAACCCTTTGAACCGGGGCCATTCGGTTCCCCGTTCATGTTCACGGGCGAGATGCGCGATGCCAACGGCTTGCAATATCACCGCGCGCGGTACTATAGCCCGGCGCTGGGCACGTGCCGAGCCTGGACCCGGCAGCGGGCACGGACGTTCGTCCTACCCTTTCCCCCACATCCACGTATAATCCTAACAAATGCTACGATGCGCACCAGCAAGGAGAAAACCCCTATGCGCCTGATGAGAATTGGCCTGGCAATCTGCGCCCTCAGCCTGGGGATCGGCCTGATCCCGCTGATCCCGGCAGCGGCGCAGACCGACGACCTGCCGCGCTTTGAGCCGGTCGAGTGCCCGTCCGCCATCCCGGCCAGGGTCAAAGCGGAATGCGGCTACCTGATCGTGCCGGAAGACCGGAGCGATCCGGACAGCCCCACACTCTGGCTGTACGTGACGATCCTCAAAAGCCGGAGCGACACGCCCGCCCCTGACCCGGTGATCTACCTGGAAGGCGGCCCCGGCGGCAGCATGTACCCGCCTGCGTGGTACGACTCCCCGGTGCTCGAAACGCGCGACCTGATCCTGTTTGACCAGCGCGGCACCGGGGTATCTGAGCCGTCGCTGGACTGCCCGGAGCTGGACCAGCAAATCCGTGACATGCTGGACCAGGACATCAGCAGCGACGCGGGCGTGGATGCGCTGGTAGATGCGGCCCTGACCTGCCGGGACCGGCTGGCAGCGGACGGCATCGACCTGGCGGACTACAACAGCGCCAACAACGCAGCAGATGTGGCCGATCTGCGGGTGGCGTTGGGGATAGACGAGTGGAACATCTACGGTATCTCGTATGGCACGCGGCTGGCGCTGACCGTGATGCGCGATCACCCGGCAGGCGTGCGCAGCGTGGTGCTCGATTCGACTTATCCCCCGGCGGCTGACCTGGTCGCTGAACTGGTGCCCAATGGGCGGCGCGCGCTGAACAAGCTGTTCGAGGGCTGCGCCAGCAATGCCACGTGCAGCGAATTTGCGCCCGACCTGGAAACGATGTTCTGGGATACGGTCGCGCAGCTTGATGCCGAACCGGCGCTGGTTTCGGTTGCGCACCCGTACCGGGGTGACAGCTATGATTTCCTGCTGGACGGTTACGCGTTGATCGAAATGACGTTTAATTCGCTGTACAACGCCGCGGACATCGCGCACCTGCCCTACCTGATCTGGTCAGCCAGCCGGGGCAAGTACTACATCGTGGCTAAGCAGGCGATCCAGTACCGGGTGCTCGGCGAATTTATCAGCGACGGCATGTACTACTCGGTCGAATGCAACGAGGAATACCCGTTCTTCACACCCGGCCCGGAACCGGACCCAGACGACCCGCTGGCCGACATCGACGCGATCACGGCGGATGTCTGCGCCGAGTGGCAGGCCGTCACGCCCGACCCGGTCGAAAACGAGCCGGTTGTCAGCGATATTCCCACGCTGGTGCTGGCCGGGGAATACGACCCGATCACGCCGCCCGCCTGGGGCCAACTGGCCGCCGAGACGCTGAGCAGCAGCTACTTCTTCGAATATCCAGGGCTGGCACACGGCGTCACGCGCGATCATTTCTGCCCGCTGGGCATGATGCTGACCTTCCTTGACGATCCGGCCACCGCGCCGGATGCATCCTGCATTGAGGAGATGGACGGCCCGGCGTTCGTGCGGTATTAGGCAGGGCGCGCATGAAACCACCTGCCATTTCCGATAAGGTGTTATGCCGGTTTTTTGCAGGTACGCCGGTCAAACGGTTGGCCTCACCCCCTGGCCCCGTCTCCATTCGAAATGGCGAGTGGAGACGGGCGGCGTATGAGGGGCGAGGCCAATTCAAACCAACTCATGGACAGGTAACAACCAGACCGGCGTACAGCTTGACCCATGTGGCCTGATCAAAAATCAGCCCGCTCAATTTAGCGGCGCGCCTTCCTTGAGACCCACGACAACATAACTGATCTTCCGGCAGTCTTTCTCCTCACAACCAAACGGCGGGCCGCTGGTTGTGTCGTCATAGTATCCGATCCACACTTCCATGATGGGAATAGAACTCATGGCGACGGACAGCGCGGCGATATATTCCGAGGTGTTGGGGTCATCCACCGGGGCGGCAAAGTAACGGAACGCTGCTCCGGTCAGACATTCGACGTGAATCCGGTTGTTGTAAACGGCGACTGACACGGGGACACACATCGATTCCGCCTCACTGGCGAGCGGATGAGCGGCAGCAGGGTGCATTGTTGTGGGCGACGTGCCGTACATGAAACAGCCAATCATAACCACGACGAACAACAGTCCAGTAATCCATAATGATCGCTTTGACATAGCTAAAGTCCTCCTCCTGACGCATAGAAACGTTATGCTCATTCTATCATTAACCTTTAGCTTGCGCTGAAAAGGCTGCCAATGAGCCAGGGCGATCCCGTCTTGACCAATCTGGCCGGATGGAAGGGTTCAGAATAGTCCCAAAAGAATCTCAACGGGCTGAAATCGCGCGAAAAATCATCATAGGCAATTGCCCTGCCCCACCCCCACAATCCGGTTGACAACCCGCCGGGCTTCAGCGGATAATGTCCCTGGTGGTAACCCTGTTATAGGACTATCCGGCCAGGCGACTATGTTCGACCATGAATCCCCCTGCCTTTCTGAAACGCACGAGCTGCTGTTAGGCATCGTGTACCGCGCCCGCGAGATCGCGCCGTTCGACAGCGGCGGCATCGTGGTATATGACCCGTCCACGCACACGCTCACCCCGCAGGTCTACATCGGTGAGGGCACGCTGAGCGCGAACGCGGACCTGCTGGCATCGGGCATCGTCGGGCATGTCATGCAGCACAAAAAACCGGTCATCGTGGATGACATGCAGAGCGATGCGCGCTGCCGGTTCATCGATCCCGCGTCCCGCTCAGAGATGGTTCTGCCGATCATGTTGGGCGGTGACCTGTTGGGCGTGTTCAACATCGAGAGCCGCCAGCCAGGCGCCTACCAGGATGCCCACCTGGACGCCTTGCAGCCCCTGGCGCACCAGGCCGCGCTGGTGCTGCACGTTGCCCGGCTGTACCAGGAACTCACCGCCAGCTACGATACGCGCCAGCGCGAAGCCGAGTCGTTGCAGCGCCTGTCGGCTATCACCAGCACCGTTGCGAACCAGGACACCATGCTGGCCGATGCGCTGCGTGAAGCGGCGGAACTGCTCGACTGTGAAGGCGCGCAGTTGCTGATCCCGGATTACGTATCCTACACGCTCCAGGTACACGAGCCGTCGGTGTTTGGTGTTGCAAGTGCATGGGAACGGATCGCGTGGCCGCTCGATGGGCCGGGCTTCCCCGTAGACGTGTATCATACCGGCCAACTCGCCATCATCAACGATCCGCCGCCCGACGGCGGGCCGCTCTGCCAGCAGGCAACCAATGCGCTGCTGTGCCCGCTGAACATGCGGGGCCGCACGCTGGGCGTCTTGCAGTTGTTCAACCAGCGCACCGGGGCGTTCTCCGAAGCCCAGGCCGAACTGGTCCAGGCCATCGCCAGCCAGATCGCCATCAGCATGAACAGCGCGCAAATACTGGCCGCCGAGCGCCGCCGCGCCGACATGATGAACCAGATCAACCGCGTCAGCCAGCAGTTATACGCCACGCTGGATACCGAAGCGCTGCTGCACAAGGCCGCGCAGGGGGTGCACGACGTTTCCGGGCATGACGCCGTCTACGTGCTGATGGTGTGCGAAGACGGTGAGCAGGTACAGGTACGGGCCTGTGCCACCCGCTCGGAACTGCTCCAGGTGCCGGACGGCACCACGTTCCCGATCACCCAGGGGATCACCGGGCGGGCGCTGCGCACCGGCGAAACGCAGCTTGTGCCTGACGTGCGCGACGACCCGGACTACGTGCTCATGACCGATCACCACCGCCTGCAAAGTCACCTGATCGTGCCGCTGCGGCGTGGAGAGATTCCAATCGGCGCGATTCAAATCATCTCGACGCGGCTCAATGCTTTTAGCGAAGCCGAACGCGACGCGCTTGAAACCCTCGCCACACAGATCAGCACCGCCCTTGAAAACGCCCGGCTGTACGACCAGGCCCAACACCGCCTGCGTGAGCAGGACATTGTGTACCAGATCGGGCAGGCGCTGACGGCCATTCTCGATTATGCCGAGCTGGTGGATGTGATGGTGCAGCATATGAACCACGCGCTGCGCACGTCGGGCTGCCTGGTGGGACTGTACGAACCCCGAACCAACGTTGTGAGCATTGAGGCCAGTTACTACGCTTCCGGCCCAGACGCAGCCGCTCCCATCTCGAAGCATTTCTCGCTGGACGCGCACCCCGCCATCGCCGGGGCAATCCGCACCCGCCAGCAAATAATTGTCTACGCAGACGATCCGGCCCAGCACCCTGACACCCGCGCGCTGCTCAAACAAGAGGGCGAATGCAGCCTCTTAATCCTGCCAATGGTCGCCGCCGATCACGTGCTTGGCGTGGTTATCTGGAGCGACCGGGAGCCGGAGCGCCTCTTTTCGGCGGATGATATCCGGCTGGCCCAAACACTGGTCGCCCAGGCTACTATCGCCATCGACAACGCGCTGCTGTTCCGCAAACTGGAACAGCGCGCCCGCGAGTTGGGCGAAGCGAACCGCCTGCGCAGCCAGTTTTTAGCCACGATCAGTCACGAACTGCGCACGCCGCTGAACAGCATCATCGGTTTTAGCGAAACGTTGATCGAGGGATTGTACGGTGAACTGAACGAGCGGCAGCACAGCCGGATTGATCGCATCCGGCGCAACAGCTATGACCTGCTGGCGCTGATCAATGACCTGCTGGACCTGTCCAAAATCGATGCAGGGCGGATGCAGTTGTATTGCGAGCCGATCAGCCTGCGCGAGGTGATCACGATCTCGGCGCGCAGCATGGAAACACAAGCCAGCACGCGCGGGCTGAGCCTGTTGGTAACTGTGCCCAACGATCTGCCCCCGGTCCATGCCGACTTGCAGCGCCTCAACCAGGTCATGACCAACCTGCTGAGCAACGCGATCAAGTTCACGCACGACGGCAGCGTCACCGTCACCTGCGAGCAGGTCGAACATGACGGGTCAACCTTCGTTCAGACCAGCGTGGAGGATACCGGCATCGGCATCAGCCCGGACGACCAGGCGATCATCTTTGACGAGTTCCGCCAGGTAGACGGCAGCAGCACGCGCGTCTATGGCGGGACCGGGCTGGGGCTGGCGATCACCAGGCGGCTGATCGAGATGATGGGCGGCGAAATCTGGGTGGAAAGCGAACTGGGCAAGGGCAGCCGGTTTTCGTTTGTGCTGCCGGTTGCCAACCAGTGATCTGCACCCACGGCTAATCTCTCAAGCGGCCACCTGCGGCGGCTGGAACGGCGGGCGGTAGACCACGCGGAAAAAGAGCAGCGTGCTCAACGGCCAGATCAGCATGTGCGCCGTGATCACCAGCATATACAGCGCCTCAGCCAGAAACGCCCCGCCCAGGTCCGCCAGGGCGCGCTGCTGTGCATCCGCCGCGCTTAAACCCTGCTCTGCATATCCGGCAACCGCGTCTTCAACATGCGCTGCCAGTTCGGCCCGCGCAGATTCGGCGGTGTCGGCTGGCAGCCCTGCTGTTGCAGCATCGAGCCAGCGTGCCAGGTCAGATCGGTGTGTATCGCTCATGAGGATGCCTCTCCCAGAATCAGGTTCACGACGGCGGCATAACGATCCCACTCGGCCCGCTGTTCGGCCAGCGCTGCCGTACCAGCTTCGGTCAGGCGGTAGCAGCGGCGCACGCGGCCCCGCACCGTCTCTTCAAAGGCTTCGATCAGGCCGCGCGCTTCCAGGTCGTGCAGGGTTGGATACAGCGTCCCTTCTGCGATATCCAGCACGCCTTCCGATTTTTGCTTGATCTCCTGCGCGATGCGGTAGCCGTGTTTAGGCCGCACCGAGAGCGTATGGAGGATCAGCAAGGGCAGGCTTCCTTTGATGTTCATAGGCATCCTCTATATGTCTAACATATATACATCGGTATAATAGGTATTATCTCTCAGAATCCGTGAGCCGTCAACCTGTCAAATTCCCAAGAAATTCAGGCGCACGATATGCGCTGATAGGCAGGAACAAGTACAATAATATTGCGACTGCTATCTGCGCCTGAGGATGGACTATGCCGATTGGCTCCGCTACTATCCTGAGCATCACCACCAATGCCACGCTGGCCGTGTTTGGGGCAGCCCTGGCTTTACTGGTCGCCTGGCACGATCCGCGCCGCCGGGGGAATCGCTACTTTGGCCTGTCGATGCTGGCCTTTGCGCTGTACGGCACCGTCAACACCGCCTGGCAGGTGCCGCAGCAGTTCGACCTGGAGCCAGAACCCCTGCTCAACCTGACTACCACGCTCTTCATTACGGGGTTTATCTTGCTGTGTAACTTCATGATCGATTTTGGCGATCTACCGCGCCGCGTACAAGTCCTGGTAAATGCCGTCAGCCTGCCGCTGGGTGTGCTGATCACCGTGCTGTTGTGGGGCGGCCACATCTACACCGATTTTGAGCCGCAAAGCACGGGCAATTACCTTTTCACCCTCACCCCGCTGGGGTACATCTGCGCCCTGGTCGCGTTGGTCTACCTGTTGGGCAGCGTCGGGCTGCTGTACGCCTACCGCAGTCCCAAAGCACACAATTTGTCGCTCCCGGTGGCGGTGCTGGCGCTGGGTATCGTTGCGTTTTCGAACGCGCCGGGCCTGCGCGCCTATTCGCTGAATGCCATTGGCGCCACGACTGCGCTGGTGATGATCGGGCGGCTGGTGATCAAATACCAGGTTTTCCAGCCGCTGGCCGATCTCAACGCCGAGCTGTCCGCAAAAAACGAGCAGCTTCTCGAAGCTACGCTCATGAAAAGCCGCTTCCTGGCCAACATGAGCCACGAACTGCGCACGCCGTTGAACTCGATCATCGGGTATACCGAGCTGGTCACCAACCGGACCTACGGGGAGCTAACCGACCCGCAGGTAGACCGGCTGCAAAAAGTGATGCGCAGCGGGCGCCTGCTGCTGGAACTGATCAACGACGTGCTCGACCTGAGCAAGATCGAGGCCGGGCGGCTGAATTTAACCCTGGTGCGCGTACCAACCGCCGATTTGCTCGATGGGCTGCTAAGTGACTTTGAACCGCAGGCTGCCGAGAAAGGGCTAAAGCTGGTGCGCGGCTACAGCGGGCTGCCGGCGCTGTGGGTGGATGAGGTCCGCGCCCGGCAGATTCTATCGAACCTGCTGTCGAACGCGATCAAGTTCACTGAGCGCGGCGCCGTGATCGTGCGCGGGCACTTCGCCGTCGAACAGCGCGAGGTTATCCTGAGCGTGACCGATACCGGCCCCGGCATCGCCCCGGCAGACCAGGAGCGTGTGTTTGAAGCATTTTCGCAGGCCGGAGACCCGCTCACCCGCCAGCACGAGGGCACCGGGTTGGGACTGACCATCGCGCGCCACCTGACCCAGATGCACGGCGGGCGCATCTGGTTTGAGAGCACGCTCGGACAGGGCACCACCTTTCATGTCGCGCTGCCCGCTGCCAAAGATATCAAAATAACCCCCAGCCTGGCATCCCGCATCATCGAACCGGGACCGCGCGCCAAAGGACCGCTGGTGCTGGTCATCGATGATGACTGCGAAACGATTGAGATGGTCCAGGATCACCTGGAGACCGCCAGTTTCCGCGTATACGGCGCGTGCAACCCCAACGATGGCCTGCGGCTTGCCTATGAGCGGCACCCTGCCCTGATCATAGTCGACATCCGGATGCCGACCATCGACGGCTGGCAGGTGATCGAAGCGCTGCGCCGCGCGCCGGATACTGCCTCCACGCCGATCCTGGTCATCACGGCCACCGACGATTTCACCCCGGCCCAGCTTACCAGTGCCGATGACCTGCTTGCCAAGCCGGTGCAGCCCCAGGAACTGCTGGCGGCAGTCCACCGGCTGCTGGCCGCCACCCAGGATGACCAGGAGGTGACCTCATGACGCTCTCGACTACGACCGTGATCGTCCTGACGGCCAACAGCATCACCGCCGTGCTGGCTGCCGGGCTGTTGATGCTGGTCTTGTGGCAGGCGCCGCACCGGCGCGCCAACCAGTTGTTCGCGCTCACAATGCTGATGCTGGGCGTCTACAGCGGGGTAAACGGGTTTGGGCGGTTTGTCGGTGACCTGGACATAGACCCGGAGCCGGTATTTATCCTGGCCTACACGCTGTACGGCGCGTTTGTGGTGGCGATCTTCTTTTTCGCCTCTGAGTTCACCCAGGCACACACGACCACCGTCCATTTTATGCGCGGCGCGGGGGTTATCTTGCTGGTGATCGACAGCGCGCTGATGTGGAGCGGGCGATTTGCGACAGGAGTCCAGCCCATAGACAGCCACGACGGCGGTTATAAATGGGACATGACCCCGCTGGGCATATTTGCCACTTTCCTGGTCGTGATCTACCTGGGGGCAACGGCGATTGTGTTGTACCGCATCGAGGACGAGCGCGGGCGGCGGCTGTGGGTTGCGCCTATGCTGGTCATCGCCAGCGCGCTGTCGGCCATGTTGATCTGGCCGGTCGTGCCGGTCCCGCTCAACGCGCTGTTCCTGGCCGCAGCGGCGATGGCCCTGGGACTGCCGGTGCTGCGCTACGAGTTGTTTAACCCGTTGGCCGATCTCAACGCGCAGTTGGCCGAGAAAAACGTCGATCTCGAACGGGCCAACCAACTGAAAAGCCAGTTTCTCGCCAATATGAGCCACGAACTGCGCACGCCGCTAAACTCGATCATTGGTTATACCGAGCTGGCGCTAAACGGTACCTATGGCGGGCTGAACGATACCCAGCGCGACCGGTTGGAAAAAGTCGTGCGCAACGGGTACGATCTGCTTACGTTGATCAACGACGTGCTCGACCTGAACAAGATCGAGGCCGGGCAGGTGGTCCTGGAACGGCGGGATATCGCAACCGCCAACCTGTTGAACAACATCGCGGCGACCATCGAGCCGCTGGCCGCGCAGAAAGGGCTGGCGATCCACCGCGATTACGCCGGTGCACCGCCGATATACGCCGACGAGATACGCATCCAGCAGATCATGACCAACATCGCCTCGAACGCGGTCAAGTTCACCCACGAGGGCAGTGTCACCCTGCGCGCCTGCCGCGTCGAAAACATGGTCCAGTTGGAAGTGATCGACACCGGCATCGGGATCACGCCGGGCCAGGAAGACGTCGTCTTCGCAGAGTTCGAGCAGGTAGACAGTTCGACCACGCGCCAGTATGGCGGGACCGGGCTGGGCATGGCGATCAGCAAAAAGCTGGTCGAGATGCACGGCGGGCGCATCTGGTTGGAGAGCACGCCCGGCCAGGGCACGACGTTTTTTGTCCAGCTTCCCGCCGCCGATCCGATCTCCGGCGTAGTGATAGACTCCCCTGCCCCTGTGGCGGAGCAGCCGGGATAGGCAAGTGAACGCATAGCAGTTGTGGATACTATGAGCGAGACCGATACCATCCAAAGCACCAGCCAGCCCGCGACTGTCGCGTCACTGGCCGCCGATCTGCGCGCGCTGGGCCTGGCGCGCGGCATGACCGTGCTGGTTCACTCGTCACTCAGCGCGTTGGGTTGGGTCTGCGGAGGAGCGCCCGCCGTCGTGCTGGCGCTGCAACAGGCCATCGGACCGGACGGCACGCTGGTCATGCCGACACACTCCGGTGACCTGTCCGATCCCGCTGCATGGCAAAACCCGCCCGTGCCGCAGGCGTGGTGGGCGACCATCCGGGCCACGATGCCCGCCTATGATCCCGGCCTGACGCCGACGCGCGGCATGGGCGCGATCCCGGAATGCTTCCGCAAGCAGCGGGGGGTATTGCGCAGCGCGCACCCCCAGCTATCGTTTGCCGCATGGGGACTAAACGCCATCACGGTTACGGCGGATCACACGCTGGCGTATGCGCTGGGCGAGGGATCGCCGCTGGCGCGCGTGTATGACCTGGACGGCTGGGTGCTGCTGTTGGGCGTGGGGCACGACAGCAACACGTCGCTGCACCTGGCCGAATACCGCGCCGAGTGGCCGGGCAAACGGTTGATCACGCAGGGCGCGCCGGTCCTGCTGGACGGCATCCGGCAGTGGGTCACGTTCCCCGATGTGGACATCGACTCCGATGATTTTGAGACAGTGGGGACCGCTTTTCACGCCACCGGCCAGGTGCAGCAGGGCACGGTTGCCCAGGCCACCGCGCTGCTGTTCCGGCAGCGCCCGCTGGTAGATTTTGCGGTCGATTGGATGGCAGCCAACCGGAATACCGGCAGCTAAGCGCCTGATCCTGATATGCGCGCTGACGCGCTATACGCTAAGATTAACATGGACCGGTTCAAAACAAGGGACATACACTGGAGCACTACGGGTCATGACAAAACAGATTCTGGTGGTTGAAGACAACCCCGACAATCGTACTTTGATCGTCGATGTGCTGATGTCACTCAACTATAAAGCCATTATCGCCGTCGACGGCAGCCAGGCTGTTGCCCTGGCGAAAACCGAAGTTCCCGATCTGATCCTGATGGACCTGTCGCTGCCACACACGGACGGGTGGACCGCCACCGCCCAGATCAAAGCCGACGAGGCGCTGGCTCACATTCCAATCATTGCACTGACTGCGCACGCGATGGTTGGCGACCGTGAAAAAGCTCTGCAAGCCGGGTGCGATGACTATATCTCCAAGCCGATAGACCTACGCGAACTGGCGAGCAAGCTGTCTCATTTTTTACCATGACTTACCATGACGGCAGGCTGTCCGTACCACCTGGCCCGCCGGTCACCATACCTGTATGCCTGATAGGGTGAGAACCACACATGGCCGCTCAAAAAGTGCTCATCGCCGAAGACAATTACGACAGCCGCGAGCTGGTCAGCGATATTTTGCTCGGTCTGGGCTACGTGCCCGTAATGGCCGAAAACGGCAAAGTGGCGCTGGACAAGATTCTGGACGATCCGCCCGACCTGGTGATCCTGGACGTTAACATGCCGGTGATGGACGGATTCGAGGTGTGTGAGGCGCTCAAACGCAACCCGTCTACCGCCAAAATCCCCGTGATCATGCTCACCGCCCAGACCGACGTTGAATCGCGCGTGACCGGCCTGGGACTGGGGGCGGAAGATTACCTGCCCAAACCATTCCACCCCCGCGAACTGATCGCCCGGATCAATGCCCGGCTGCGCGCCAAAGAACTCGCCGACTCGCTGCGTGAGCAGCGCGAGCAGATCCGCCAGACATTCGAGCGCTTTGTCGCCCACGAGATCGTTGAGCAGCTTCTCGAAGACCCTACCCGCGTGCAGTTGGGCGGCGCGGAAGCGATCATCACCGTGCTGTTTGCCGACCTTGAAGGTTTTACCACCATGGCAGAGCGCACCGAGCCATGCCTGCTGCTGGATGTCTTGAACAGCTACCACGCCCTGCTGGTGGAACATATCAAGTCAAACGGCGGCACGGTTGATAAGTTTCTGGGCGATGGCGTGATGGCGTTGTATAACACGCCGCTGCCCCAGCCCGATCATGCACTGCGGGCCGTGCGGACCGCGCTCGAAATCCGGGACGCGCTGGTGAATTTCCACCAGCAGTTTGACGCCCCCTTCCAACTGGATGTAAACGTTGGCATCCATACCGGCTGGGCCGTGATCGGCAATATTGGCACACCGGAACTGATGAACTTCACCGCCATCGGTGACACGGTGAACATTGCCAGCCGCCTGCAAGAGATGAGCACCAAGAGCCAGATCATCATCAGCGAAGACACCTACCACCTGGTGACCGGTGACATCGTCGCCGAACAGGCCGGGTCGCGCATCGTGCGCGGGCGTGAAAAGCCGGTCGAGGCATACCTGGCCGTGCGGCTGCGCTGAAGATGGCCTTCCCTATCTCGTTCGCTTCAGCCTGATCGCCCACGTTCACCCGCCGCACCGGCAGCAGCATACCCGGCTGCTGTCCCCCGCAATCCTACAATCGCGCCAGCACGTTGAATCCGTTATGATCTATACGGTCATGACTGCAAAAAAGCACAGGAGGGAAAACATCACTATGGATTGGGATTCAGTAGTGGATGCGTTGGGCGAAGATGGCAGCTACTTACTCGCCCGGCTGTTGTTGGTTTTGTTGATCCTGGTGATCACCTGGCTGGCGCGGCAGATCGTGACGGCGATCATGCCTCGCCTGGTCAAACGATTCACCCAGCGCACTGAAACCCAGATCGATGACCGCATCGTCGAAGCGCTTCGCCCGCCGCTGCGCCTGCTGATCACGCTGTTCGGTTTCTGGGCGATACTGCTGGTGCTGGAACCATCGGAGGCGCTGTCAGACCTCACCAACCGCGTGATGACATCGCTGGTGACCGCGGCAATCTTCTGGGCGCTGTATCGCGGTGCCGACCTGCTGATCGACCTGTTCCAGCTTGTGTCACAACGCACCACGCGCACCGCCGCTCCCCTGATAGACGACAAGCTGATCATCATCGTGCGGCAGATCGGCAAAGCCATTGTTGTGCTCCTGGCCTTCGGGGCGATTATGGAAGCCTGGGGCTACAGCATGAGCGGGCTGGTCGCCGGGTTGGGCATCGGCGGGTTGGCGGTTGCGCTGGCGGCCCAGGATGCACTGGCAAACCTGATCGGCTACTTCGTGATCCTGGCCGACAATCCATTTATCGTCGGAGAGTACATTGTGTTGAGCAACCTGTCCGGGACAATCGAATCAATCGGCTTTCGCAGCACGCGCGTGCGAGCGCCGGACCAGTCGCTGGTATCTGTGCCCAACAACACTATCATGACCGCCAATGTCACCAACTGGTCCCGGCTGACCAAGCGCCGCCTGGACATGACGCTTGGCCTGTCATACGGCAGTTCGCCTGGTCAAGTGCTGTCAGTTGTCCAGGCGATCCGCGAGATGCTGCAAAACCATGATCTTGTTCAGGCCGACTCGGTGACCGTCCAGTTTGTCGCGTTCAGCGACAACTCGCTGGACGTGATGATCATCTGCTTTATGAAGACGCCCGCCTGGGCCGACTTCCAGGCTGCCAAGCAGGACATCAACCTGAAGATCATGGACATCCTGGCCGAGCGCGGCGTCGAGATCGCCCTGCCGTCCACCAACGTGATCATCGAGCAGCCCGTACCAACCGTCGAACGCCCTGACATGCAACTCGTCACGCCGCCGAAGCCAGAACCAACCGTCAGCACCGCCGCCGATTCACCCGTGCCCGACGACGCGGCCAACTGAGCCTGATCGCGCCACCCGGCAGAATCGGCTATCATACACCTATCGCGCAGGCGAACACAGAAAGGCTGGTTATGGCGATGATCTTTGCGCTTCGTCGGACTCGCGCGGGCTGGGCTTTGATGCTGGTGCTGGCGGCGCTGCTGGTCGTTCCATTCACGGCGGCGGCCCAGGACGGCACGCAAGCAGACGAGATCGTGTCGCGGGTCAACGACGAACCAATCCGGCGGGACAGCTTTCACACGCGGCTGCGCTTCATCCGCTGGCAGTATTTGAACGAACTCGAAAAGCTGTACGAGCTGACCGGCGGCAACCTGGGGCTGGCCGACGAGTACGTTACGTACCTGATCACCAACATCCAGAATCCCGACGTGTTGGGCGATGCCATGCTCAGCCAGATGGAAGAGGAGCGCTTGCTGTGGCAAACCGCCGCCGAGCTTGGCCTGGCGCCCACCGCCGAAGATGTGCAAGAACGCGAAGCGGAATTCTTCAGTCTGTGGACCGATGTGCCCGCCGAGCAGGTGCCGGGAGACGCCGACGCCCAGGCGTTCATCGCGGCGTGGTATGAAGAAGCGATAGATATATCAGGCATGAGCGAAGACGACATCCGCGACGTATTCGCTGCCGACGCCCTCAACGACGTGTTATTCGATTATTTGAGCGCCAGCGTGCCCGCCGAAGAGATCGCCGTCCATACCCGGCACATCCTGTGCAGTTTCCACCCGTTCAACCTGTCCGATACGACGCCGCCCACCGACGACGAGCGCCTGTCCGCCGAACTGTGCATCCAGGCGGCATCAAACCGGCTGGCAGGCGGCGAACCGTTCGCCTTTGTGGCGGCGGACCTGTCCGACGACCAGTACAGCGCCTCAGCGGGCGGCGACCTGGGCACAGTGCTGATCAGCTACCTGACCGGGAGCTACGCCGACGCCGTGCGCGATGCCGAGCTAAACACCGTGATCGGGCCGGTCGAAACCGAATACGGCCTGCACCTGATCGAAGTGCTGGCGCGCGAGATGCAGCCGCTGACCGCCGATGAACTCGCGGACGCGCAGGCAGGCTACTTTGAACTGTGGCTGGACACGCTGGTAGCCGAAGCAACCATCAAGCGATCCGACGACTGGGCCGACGATCTGCCCGCCGATCCGGACCTGGGCACGCTCGACTCAACCATTCAAGACGCATTGCAGGCCAGAACAGGCCAGACAGGTCAAACGCCGGTAGGCCGGTGCAGGTGGGAAATAGACCGGTGGTTGACGGTTTAATAACAAAGGGGAGTTATCCTCATGGACACACAAGTAACCGTTCGTAAAGGCTATGTTTCCGGCGATTTTCTGACCGCCACCTACCGCATCAGCGGGGAAGCGGCGCTGCGCGGGGCGATGCTGCTTGACCAGTTGAACGACCAGACGCTGTTTGTCACGCTGGAGCGCATTTATATCTCGCCCCTGATCGATCCCGTCACCCTGACCGGCAACTACCAGACCGGCAACGTGCGTAAAGACAGCCTGGGGCTGGTCATCCTGAAGCAGGAGCGAGACGGGCTGCCCCGCCGCGAAGGCCAGTACATGGGACACAACCATGTTGACAGCTCGGTGTTGATCGTCGCCGCCGGGTTTGAGATCAAAGGCGCGATCCGGCTGCACCCGTCGGTAGACCTGGAAAACTTCATCCGTACCACGCCTGAGCATTTTATCCCGCTGTTTAACGCCAGCGCCACGCTGACCGCTCATCGCGGCGTGGAATTCCAGGGCGGCGCGATCCTGCTGAACCGGAATCTGATCGAGGTCTTCTGTATCGAGGATTAGCGCGTACCCGGTACGGTAAACCAACGTATAGGGCGACTGCGTGCGGCTTCTGGGACGGGGCAGCCGCCCCTACATCGATTACCAAAACACAACCCCAACGGTTTTCGCCTGGGGGTTGGGGTTGGTGCCGGGGGGGGTTACTCAGCCGGTGGCTTGTACATAAAGGCCAGGTATGCCCCCGCCAGCGCGATGACGATCCCTGCGATCAGCGCGATGATCTGGCTGGGCGCAAGGTAGATATCGTAATCGCGCAGGGGATCGATCAGGATCGAGAAGACTGCCAGCACGATCCCGCCGATGAGCAGTGCGTAAGCAACACGTTTGTCAGACAAATACGAAGACATATTCGATGTTCCCTCCTCCAAAAATAAGACGCTATACCACAGGTGCGGCTTATTCTGGCTGTTCCGGTGGTTGGCGAACAAAACCCAGGTAAAGTCCCGCCCCCGCCAGCGCTGCGCCGACGATAATGCCAATCACCTGCGCCACGCCGAAGCCTTCTGTTCCTATACCAACCGCGTCAACCAGCAGCGAAGCCACCAGCAGCACGACACCCACTACAATCATACCGTAAATAGTCTGCTGTCGGGACACAATGCCATCCTTTCTCTCAAAAAACTAAACCGGCAGTTACTCTGACCGGCAGCGCGCGTTGAACATGATCACAACACCCGCCACAACAGCACCCAACACAATCACAACAACCTCTTTGGCGCAAACATACCCCTGCGCCAGCCCGACCGCCTCAAGCGCCGCAGGTGTCAGCGCAACAACAACCCACATAAAGACCAGCGCTGCCCCCAGCAGCACGGCAAACGGCGCGTAGCTCCTCTGGCCGCGTTGGTGTGGCACCGGTTGATCTCCTGCCCATCTGTGTTCACATTCATCTTATCACGGTTTTAACCGGGCTGCCTGACGATTCTTTACTGCGGGGGAAAAAACGGGCGGGATTCTGATCATCCGCCCGTGGGGAGTATGTGTTACCGTGTATTGGCTCAGGGTTCAAATATCTGGATCAGGCCGCTTGCCTCATCCACACCGATGATCCGCCCGCTGCGATCCATCGACAGGTTGAGCATGGCGTCCAACTCGCCCTGTACGCTCCATTCGGCCAGCAGGTCACCATCAGGGCTGAAGCGCATGACTTGGTGACTGTTATTGATCGTCACAAACACGTCGCCGTTGGGTCCCACCACCAGCCCGTTCGTCTCGATCACGCCGCCCACCGCGTAGGCATCCAGCGACCACTCGGCCAGCACGTTGCCCTCGCCGTCGAAGCGCACCACGTGGTAATTGTTGTTGACCGTCACAAATACATCGCCGTTTGGCCCGACTGCCAGCCCGTTCGTTTCGATCACGCCGCCCACCGCATACGCGCTCAGTGACCACTCGGCCAGCACGGTCCCTTCGCCGTCAAAGCGTACCACCTGGTAATTGTTGTTGACCGTCACAAATACGTCGCCGTTAGGTCCCACCACCAGCCCGTTGGTCTCGATCACCCCGTCCACCGCGAACGCTTCCAGCGACCACTCGGCCAGCACGGTCCCTTCGCCATCAAAGCGCACCACGTGATAGTTGTTGTTGACCGTTACAAATACGTCGCCCGCCGGGCCGATCACGATCCCGTTCGTCTCAATCACGCCATCTACCGACCACGTGGCCAGCAGTTCACCGCCTGGACCAAAGCGGGTGATCTGGCTGCCATCTGTCACCACGAATACCTCACCGTCCGGGCCGGACAGCACCACATCCGGTTCACCCTCAATCGACCATTCGGCCACCTTGACCGGCGGCTTGACTGCGCCGCTGGGGACCGGCGTCGAGTCGTCATCCTGCGCATAAGCGCCCATCGTGCCAGATAAGGCCAGCGCCAGGATCAACCCGGTCGCGCCCAGCACGGTTACCATCTGCCAGCGTGTCGTGTGATAGCGGTTCATTCTTTCTTCCTCCTAACAAAATAGCGTGCATATTTGGTGTTTGGACTATACGCGATCCAACGTGACCACGGCGTAACCATCCAGGCCGGTCACCTGCCATGCGCGGTGATTTTACACAGTTTATACAATTGGGCTGCAACCTCCACTGGCAAAATCCGTACATATATAGGAACATTACACTCCACATCATACACCTAGACCAACAGGTAACCCATCTGATGCGGGTTTCAGTTTTGAGCCCAATACCCCAATTATCGACAAAATATTTAAGTGCCGCTGCACACGGAGTGTTAAATGGGGGCAAAAAATAAATCCGAGGGCATCCAAATACTTATAGAACTCTGCAATCGTGATGATTTATTCAACAAACAGCAGATGGAGCTGGTTGAACAATCGGTTCAGAACCTTAAGGCAGAAGGAGCCGCGGGATCTCGTGCGCTTGCCAGTTTCATCAGGGAATTACTTGAATGTCGAAGTCCCAAACTA
Source organism: Anaerolineae bacterium (assembly GCA_016926875.1). GTDB lineage: Bacteria > Chloroflexota > Anaerolineae > Aggregatilineales > Aggregatilineaceae > JAFGNU01. Next base: position 22,774 of record JAFGNU010000009.1, read on the forward strand.
CTTATGGTGGTAACCGCAGCGAAAAATATCGAGGCGACACCGGAACTCCTCGAGGCTGTGGAAACCATCTTATCAGCCCCCCTTTTAGCTCCCCGTCCACCTATCCTATCTTTCAGGCCTGACATTAGTAGTGCGGGACAAGTAGGTTGGACGGAACTGTCATCTGAGGGAATAAAGCATAATGCTAAGCATGCGCTTGAGGTCTTGAGAGAAAAAATAGGCGCTCAGCCTGCTGCACGGTCGACGGACCAAACAGAAGATATTCAAACATCTCGTGCGGTGAATGAGGTATTAGAAACATGCGCTAGATGCGGTGAACCCACACAGAAATGGGGAGCGTTTTACTATTCAGGTAATGTGACAACAACAAAAAAACAGGATTGGGAGAAGACTACCTATATATCTAGATACAAAATATCAGGCCCCAGACGGGTATATATCTGTGACGACTGCGTAGATGACAAACGATTTTGGAAGTTCGCAGCGATAGCCATCATGGGACTTGCGTTCTTCGGTGGTCTTATTCCGATTTATTTAGCAGCTAACCAAACATGGCAATTAATCGGCTTTCAGTGTGCGTGTGTGGTAAGCCCTTTAGCAGGAGCTTTTTGGTTGTTTTCGGGGTTAGATCTCCGACGTGAAGAGATACGCGATCGTCTTGCCATCCGGGCATATCGAGAGGATACTGAAACGCGTTTTCCTGCCTGGAGCCGTTCCAGATACAAAAAACGAAAACCACCCTTCAGTTGGTAGTAGGATCGTATCGGGCCAGACGTATTCATTCGGCCATCGGCTATCTCACATCCGTTAAGTTCGAGGTTGCTTGGTATTTGAGTCTTGATACCATCCCTCTCTTACTATTGTCTAATGGGTATCCAGTTCAGTGAGATCAGTGGAAAATCTCCTTGACTCTCCCGCAGCGGGAGTGCATAACCAGAACGCTCGAAAACCGGAAAGCATTTGAAGAAAGGATAATCCCTTCATGCCAGCGATTGAAGTAACCGATCTTCGCAAAGTATACAACAACGTGCCCGCCGTGGACGGCATCAGTTTTGACGTCCAGGAAGGCGAAGTGTTTGGGCTGCTGGGACCAAACGGCGCGGGCAAAACAACCACCGTCGAATGTATCGAAGGGCTGCGCGAGCCGGACGGCGGCAGCATCACCGTGCTGGGCCACGATCACCTGAACAACGGCAACGGGATCAAGCAGCAGATCGGCATCCAGCTCCAGACGACCGGGCTGTACCCGCTGCACACCGTGTACGAACTGCTCAAGCTGTTTGGATCGTTTTACCGGCGCGCCCTGCCCCCCGAAGACCTGATCAAGCTGGTCAGCCTGGAAGAGAAGCGCAATACGCGCAGCAAGAACCTGTCCGGCGGGCAGCGGCAGCGGCTCTCGCTGGCGTTGGCGCTGGTCAACGATCCGACGCTGATCTTCCTCGACGAGCCGACCACCGGCCTTGATCCGCAGTCGCGCCGCCAGATATGGAACATCATCACCGAACTGCAAAACCAGGGCAAAACCGTGATGCTGACCACGCACTACATGGAAGAAGCCCAGTCGTTGTGTGACCGGGTGGCGGTCATGGATGCAGGCAAGATCATCGCGCTGGATTCGCCGCACGACCTGATCGAGCAGCACTTTGAAACGACCGCCATCGAGTTTGAAGATCGCAACAGCGCCCCGATGGACGTGCTCGAAGGGCTGCCAGGGGTCCAGCGCGCCAGCCGTGACGGCGGGCTGGTGACGCTGTACTCGCTGGACACACCGAGTTCGATTGAGGGCTTGCTCGACGCCGCGCGGGCCGACAAGCTTCACTTTGACGATTTGCGCGTGCGCAACGCCACGCTGGAGGACGTGTTCCTCAAGCTGACGGGCCGCCGCATCCGGGATTAGGGGAGACAACACACCATGCGTTCGTTTGTAGAGCTTTACATTGCCACCGTCCGCGAGTTTCGCCGCGATATCAGCGCGCTGTTTTGGACCTTTGCGTTCCCGGTCTTCTTCATTTTCATCTTCGGGATCATCTTTTCCGGTGATGACGAGATCAGCTTTGATATCGGGCTGGTCAACGAAGACGGCGACGCCAGCGCGCAGTTGGTGGAGGGGTTTAAGCAGATCGAAGTCTTCGACATCACGACCGGCGACCTGGACGATGAACTCAAGGCGCTGGAAGACGGCGACCGCTCGGCAGTGATCGTCATCCCGGAAGGCACGGGCGCCAGGCTGGGCGAATACTTCACCCAACTGACCGGCACGTCCGAACAGGATGACCAGCAGATTCCGCTCAAAGTGTATTATGATCCCGCCGACCAGACCACGTCCCAGGTCGTGCTCAACCTGATGGACAAGGTGCTGGCGGGTATGAACGAAAACATCACGGGCATGATGCCCGCGCTGGTCATGGAATCGCAGACCGTGTCCGCCGACAACTTGAGAAGTATCGACTACCTGCTGCCGGGCGTGCTGGCGATGAGCCTGATGCAGTTGGGGTTGTTTGCGACCGCCGCGCCGCTGGTCAGCCTGCGCGAAAAAGAGGTGCTGCGCCGCATGGGCGCAACCCCGCTCAGCCGCACCACCCTGCTGGCGTCCCAGGTCGCGTTCCGCCTGACGACGGCGTTTATCCAGGCCGCCGTGATCATTGTGGTCGGTGCGGTGGCGTTTGACGTGCAGATCAAAACCGGCAACGCGCTGAGCATCATCGGCGTGATCCTGCTCGGCGCGACAATGTTCATCACGTTCGGCTATCTGCTGTCCGGGCTGGCCAAGACCGAAGAAGCGGTGCAGGGCATCATCTCGCTGCCCAACTTCATCTTCATGTTCCTGTCGGGCATCTTTTTCCCGGTGGAGATCATGCCGGGCTGGATTCGCCCGCTGGTCGACGTGATCCCGCTGACCTACGTGGGCGACGCGCTGCGCCAGACGATGATCGACGCCGGGTCGTACTTCAGCATGACGCGCAGCATCGTCATCATTACCGCCTGGCTGGTGGTGTGCGGCGTGCTGGCGGTGCGCTTCTTCCACTGGGAGCCGCAGGGCTAGCGCGGACCAGCCGATCACACCTGTTCACATACGGAACCATCAACGCAACGTGACAACAGGCGTTCGCCGTTTGTCTTCCTTTCGCCATTTTGAATGGAGAGAGGGCGGGGGGTGAGACCAATACATATCAGTCCTTGTAGGCCCTGCTGCCAACCCGGCACAAAGCTCTACTCCCGCTCTACAATCGGCAGCGGCTCGCCCAGGATCGGCTCCGGGCGGCGCAGCAGGTCCAGCACGGCCATCGCCGTCGCAGGGAGTTCGCGCGTCTGGCTGTAAAACATCGAACTGAAGCGGTAGCCTTCCGGGCGCTGGTAATCGGCGGCCACGCCCACCACGTCCAGCCCCAACTGGCCGCACGTCAGCAGCGCGCGGTCCAGGTGGAAGCGCTGCGTGACCAGGATCGCCTCGTCCACTTTGAAGATGTCGCGGGCGCGGTAGCAGCTATCATAGGTCCGGAAGCCCGCGTAATCCAGCACAATCGCGTCCTCTGGCACGCCCAACTGGATCGCATAGTCGCGCATCACTTCCGGTTCGTTGTACGTTTTGATATGGTTATCGCCGGTCAGCAGCAGCACGTCGGCTTTTCCGGCGTGATACAGGTCCGCGCCGGTCGCGAGGCGGTCATACAGCATATGGCTGGGCTGCCCATCGGAAAACACCAGCGCGCCAAACACAATCGCCACGCGCCGCTGCGGCACCTCGTCCACCGAATAGACGCGATCCCGCGCATACAGCGCCGCATACACACGCGGGCCAAGTAACCCGATCACCGGGATCGCCAGTACTACCAGGATAACCAGCCGCCACATCGTTTTTCTGCTCACACGGGGAAATCGTCTGCGAACCATGATCGCCGGTCCATTCTCCCATCGCCCGATACGATCAGTTTAGCATGCCGCGGGACACCTGCCCACACCCCCAGCCTGTGATCCGGCAGCGCTTGCCCGCCGCTGATCTCACACCACAAATTTGCCGTTGCGGAAGAACGGTTCGCCGTCGATCAGGATTTGACCGCCGCTGCGCAGGTCGTGGATCATGTCCCAGTGGATCGCGCTCTTGTTCTGGCCGCCTGTCTCGGTATAGCTGTTGCCCAGGGCCATGTGGATCGTCCCGCCGATCTTCTCGTCGAACAGCGTTTCACCGGTATACTGCTGGATGCCCCGATTGGTGCCGATGGAAAACTCGCCCAGGCGGCGCGCGCCTTCGTCCAGGTCAAGCTGGCTGAACAGGTAGTCCTCGCCCCTCTCCGCCGACGCCTCGACTACACGCCCGTCCTTGAACACCAGCCGGACTCCGCTCACCTCGCGCCCCTGGTAGCGCGCCGGGAAGTTGAAGGCCACCTGCCCGTTGACCGAATCCTCAATCGGGCTGCTGTAGACCTCGCCGTCCGGCAGGTTCAGCTCGCCGTGCGAACTGCACCAGGGCCGCCCCGTAAAATCATACGACAGGTCAATGCCGGGGCCGCGCACTTCAACGTGGTTCTTGCCGTTCAGCCACGCGGTCAGCCGGAGCTGCTGCTCGCGCATGTTGGCCCAGTAAGCGACCGGGTCATCATGATCCAGCCCGCACGCCTTGTAAACAAACCCGGTGTAGGCCAGCAGGCCCATTTCGGCATCCTGGGCGGCGGCGTTGGTTGGCCAGGCGGTGACGTTCCAGCGCAGCGAGTGATCACCGATACGCGCGTGCAGCTTTTCGATCAATGGGCGCTGCAACTGCTGCGCTTTCGCGATCCGCGCCGGGTCCACCGCTGCCAGCGCGCGCGTGTTGGATGGCGCGATGATCCCGATGCGCACATCGGCCTTTTCGATGGCCGCTGCGCGGATCGGGTTGATAAACGCGAGTTGTTCGTCGCTGGCGACCTGGATAACCCGTTCGTAGAGATCGGGCAGGTCCACCTGCACATGCGGGAACCCGCCCCGGCGCAGCACGGCCATCACCAGCGCTTCGATCAACGGGACGGCGTTGGGATTGCCGTCGATGAGCACAAAATCGCCCGGCTGGATGCGAACCGAATGCTCGACCAACACGTTCGCCAGCCTGGGGGCCATATCTTCATACACGGTGTTATCTCCTGACGCTCTTGGGGTTGGTTGGTGTCCTGATTATATGTCACAAACCCCACTCGATCTTGACGCGCCCTGTATCGAATGGTACAATGCCGGGCGTAGTGCCCCCATCGTCTAGGGGACCAGGACGTGGCCCTTTCAAGGCCAAGACGGGAGTTCGAATCTCCCTGGGGGCACCACTTACCGGCAGCTTTGCGCAGCCGGTTTTTTGTTGCGCCGTCAGCGGTCAGCCGCCAGCTCGGATGCAATTGGTTCGCCGCCCCTGCCCGCCCAGATGTCAAACGGCAGTCCCGTTTTCCCCCTGGATACGAACGTGATCTCGAACTGGCTCAGCGCAAACCAGACCAGCGCCCCAATCCATACGATATTGGCATGTATGTGTTTCAAGACCGGCACGTATACACTCGTCGGCGATCCAAGCAGGAACAGCGTGGTCAGGATGGTGTAGATCACAAATCCACGCGAGATGCGCAGCGCCCCCAACGCAACCGGCAGCACAAAATACTGGGGGCCGATGCCGGTAACAAAGCATAAAAAGAACAGGAAGCCCAACAGGTAGCGTTCGATCAGATCGTCCGTCTTGATCAGCGCCGGATAGAGCATGATTGCGATGGTAAACGGGTAGTACAAGGCCGAGATTCGGACCAGCGTCGTGATGCCATACCAGCCCGGAATACTGGCGTAGAGCACTACATTGGTCAGGATGGTATCGCCTCCGGCATCCAGGAACGGGATAAAGCTCACCGCAAATACCAGGCCAGCCAGCAGCACAAACCCGATCCGCTGCCAGCGCGACCGGACAGCATGGCAGGCTGCGTTCACCACCTGGTAAGCCACGTTGTGCTTGACGAGCATCGCCAGCGCTGCCGTTACCCAGAGCGCCCCTGCCTGCGCCGCCCGGCGTCCCTGCAAACCGAAATAGCACAAGACCCCCAGCAGCAGAAACAACACCGATATGTTTTCGAACTGCCCGTGAAAGCCTGTCAGCAGAAAGGATACCGGGTTCAGGTAGAAAAACAGCACGGCGCGGACGGGTGGCTGTTTGTCATAGGCGGCGATACGGATCAGCAGGACAACCGTCAGCAGGTCAACACCGGTCAAAAACAGGCGCACTTTGACAAACAGCGGCAGCACGGGAATCTGGTCGAGGATGTGCAGCACGGTGAACCAGACAGGCGAGTAGTTGTAGCGTGTTGTTTCGGCGTACACGTTGCCGCCGCGCGAGACAATGTTGGCCACGATGGTATAGGATGCCATGTCAAAGTTGCCGAATGTGGTCACGGCAAGAAACATCCGTACCAGACTGCCCAATACGACAATCAGGACAATGGTACGCGCCCCCCCGGTAGGCTGCGCACGCCAGCCGTACAGCGCAAACAGACATAACGCCGCCCCACTGCCCCACAGCGCAGCCAGGCGCGGCACAACTCGCAGCACGTCATTGGTTGCTCGCTGCCCATCAGCGCTTTCGAGCGCCAGCCACGTCAGGACAACCAGCAGGCACAGCCCGTAGATCGCTATGCGCAGCACCAGGCTAAACGACTGGCGGGGAATTCTGTTCAACATCGTATGCATCCTGTTCGATCCGGTACAGCCAGGCACAAAAACGGGGACTGGGCCTATTATATCGCTCCACCCGGATACTGGCCCGCCTGCCCATCCCATAGCACGCCCCACCTGCCTGTGCTATAGTTCAGATCACCATTGTGCTTGATTGTGGACCAACAAGAGAGATTTGCTATGACCGATACACTTGCTTCCCAAATGGCGGCAATCCTGACCGAATATTCCGCGCCCGTGCAGCCGGGTCACTACGTCACCATTGCCGGGAACATCGAAACGTGCGCCCCGCTGATCGGCGCGCTGGCCGAAGCGGTGCTGCGGCGCGGGGGCTATCCCAACATTCAGGCGGCGAGCATGATCTCGGCGGATTACACGCCGTATTTTGAGCTGTACATGCAGCTTGCCAACGAGCAGCAGCTTGATACGCTGGACTCGACCATGATGCACTGGGTCAATACGTCCGACATCCTGTATTTCATCAAAGCGCCCGCCAACACAAAAGCACTGTCCGCCATCGACCCGCAGAAGATCGCACGCTTCCGCACCACGCAGCGCGACTTCAGCAACGCCTACTTGCAGCGGTATGACCGGGGCGAATTGATTTGGGTTGTCACCGCCTGGCCGACGCACGCCCTGGCCCAGACGGCAGAGATGGGCATCCAGGCGTACCGCGAGTTTGTGACCAAAGCCTGCGGCCTGGATCAACCCGACCCGGTCGCCTATTGGACCGAGTTCCGCGAGATGCAGACGCGGCTGGTGGACTGGCTGGCGGGCAAAAAACACGCCGAAATACGCGGCCCCGGCATCGAGATGTCGTTTGATTTTGAGGGCCGGACGTGGAAAAGCTGTCACGGCGACCTGAACTTCCCTGACGGCGAAATCTTCACCAGCCCGCTTGAAGATACCGTCGAAGGACACGTCGCGTTCAACTTCCCGTCAGTGTACCTGTCCAACGAGGTAGACGGCGTTAAGCTGCGCTTTGAAAACGGCGTGGCGGTTGACGCATCGGCAGAGAAGGGCGAGGACTTTCTGCTCGGCCAGTTGGACGTGGACGAGGGCGCGCGCCGCCTGGGCGAATTCGCCATCGGGACCAACATGGGCGTGCAGCAGATCACGCGCAGCACCTTGTTTGACGAGAAGATCGGCGGGTCGATTCACATGGCGCTGGGCCGCGCGTTCGAGGAAGTCGGCGGCACCAACCAGAGCGCGATCCACTGGGACATGGTTCACAGCATGAAAGACGGCGGCGAAATCCTGATCGACGGCGAACTGTTTTATCGCAGCGGCGAGTTTATGGTCTGATCGCCAGTCACAATACACACATCTGGCCCCGCACCGGCCCCGCGATCCTGGGTAGCCGGTGTTTTTTGTGCTGCGGCTGCCCTCGCGCGACTCCGGCTGCATCTGCGCGTACAATAGAATAGGACTGCTATTGATCAATCAATCGCCGGGAGATGTCTGTATGGAGCTAAAATGCCGGAACTGCGGCGCGCCTATCCCCGCCGAAAACATCAACATCCAGGAGATGCTGGCGGTATGCCCCGCATGTAACCACGTCTTTGAATTTGACCGGGGCGCTGTCGCGCGCAAAACCAAACACCGCATCCCCAAACGGCCAGCGCGTCTGCACGTTTATGAAGAGGATGATCAACTGGAACTCTCCTACCGGCTGGTGTTCGGCGCCGGCCCAACATTCGGATTGGTGATGTGCTCGATTGGCGCTGTGGTGTCCTCGATCCTGTTTGTCGGTGCGATCAGAGGTGACGAACCGCCGGGTCCGGTGCTGTTGATCGGTGCGCTGGCGTGTGTGCTTGGCTACATGCTGGCCGTGTTCGTATCGACCACAACGCGGATCATTGCCGACGAGGACAGCCTGGAAGTTATCTCCGGGCCGATACCGTTCCCGAACTCGGATGACAAGCGTCTGAACAGCCATGAAATAGCGCGTGTCTATGCCGAACCATCCATGACGTCATGGGCCGATCACCATGTCTACGCGGAGCTGCACGACAGCAGCCGTATCACCCTGGTCACGTCGCTGCCTTACGCTCACGCGCATTACATCGCCCTGATGCTGCAAAACTACCTGCATTCGGCTGATGAGGAGTACGAAGACGAGGAAGCCGCTGATATGATCGACTCCGACGCTGAATCCGCCGACGACAGCCCGGCGGCGGTCCCAACCTACCGCGAGCGCCGGTCCGGTTGATGCCCTGTTGCCCACGTTCCGCACCTGATCGCGCCTGAATTTTGTTTTCAGAAGAGAGGAGGAGAGAAAAATGACCATGCGGGCTATGATAACGGGCTGTGTGCTGCTGAGTGTGCTGATAGCGGGGCCGGTCGCAGCGCAGAACACCGAACAGGATACGGACGACTTACCACGTTACGCAGTCGCGTTCAGTACGAGCCAGGGCGTGCAGGTCGCCAGTCTGCTGAGCGACCAGAATTGGCGGGTTGATGCATTACCGCCCGGTGTGTTTTTTGGCCAGTTCGACATTATCGACTGTGTGCCAGCCTGGTCCGCCGATGGGCACCGGGTGTATGTCATGGTCGAACCAGAGATCAGCAAGCCCGACGATCCCGAAACGATCATCCTGTCGCGAGTCGGCTCCTACGACATCACTACCCAGACATTCCAGATTCACGCGGACGTACTCGATGCCGCCGCCATCCTTGAGGAAAACGAAACCATCTACACGGGATATGTGATCGAGTCGCTGTCGCCGGACGAACGCTACATCTGGCTGAACAGTACTCTGATCGTAGGGTCGGTACTGGTGGATTTGCATACAGGCAAAGTGATCTATGAGCAACCGTACCTTGTAACGGCGACGGTGTGGTATGAGGATAGAGTGTTTACGGCGGCGCAGGGGATATTCGATCACTGGGGTGAGAACCAGCAATTTGTACTCTCTCTGCCAGATGCCAAACCGGTTGCCGTTTTTCCTAACGCCGAGAGTACTAACAGTCAATATGTTCCAGATGCGTTCTGGTCGCCGGAATACGATACAATCCTGTTTGCCGCGGAGTTCGCTGAACAACAGGCGTTTGGGTTATTTAACACGGTAACCGGCGCATTCGAGTATTTCGATGAGGGATACGACCTGGACCTCGCCCCCAGTGGGCGCTATGCGTCCTATGTGAATGTGAACCGCGAGTTGGTCGTGTTGGACTTGTCTACAATGAACCGGACTCCCTATGGTGAGGCGGGACATTATACCGGCTGGCACGCTGATGATGTCCTGGTCAATGTGGTCGTATCTGGCGCGGCGGATTCACGCGATGTTACGCTCATCACCTATGATTATGGGAACATGGCGGAGCAGGTGGAGGAGATCATCGTGCAGGGCGTGCCTGATATCGACCGGATACACGTCTCGCCCGACGCACAGCGTATCATGCTCCACTACCACGACGACGGTCTCGCGCTCTATGACCGGGCGCTTGGTCTAGTCGCAGACTCTCCGGTCACAACGCCCGACGGCACGACCTGGGAGACAGCCTATGATGACAACCTGATCTGGGGCCGCGATCATGCGTATCTCAAACTGCTGCCCACGACTACGGGTGGCAGCCGGTCAGTCGCGATTAACCGGCAGGGCGAATTCATCATCATGCCATCTTACGTCTGGGCCAGCGAATCGCCCGACGGTGATTGGATGCTGATGGCCGGTGGTTTGGTAGAATGGGAATTCAATTACATGGGCTATCCAGAATTAGTGGCATTTTCGCCGCAAACCGGCGACACCGCGACACTCTTTTCCCAGACCGATGAAGCTGTGTTCCGGTTGGCGCACGGCACGTTGGCCCAAACGCTGATCTGGTCGCCCATCCTGGAGTAGCTCGATGTGTAAGCCTGAGGCGTCGTTTCATGACGAATTGTATCTTAGCGGCTTGGAGTACCCCATCTCCAAACGTATGGTGAGTCGTTCACTGCTACTGGACAAACTACAGATTCAGGTGGGCGAGCCTGGTCCAGCCAGTGAGCCGTTTGTGACCCGGCCAGGAAACAATCAGAACTGAGGTAGAGGCAGACCCTGATATGCGCTGTACTTGTGCTACGAGTTAGTGCCACTCAGCAGGGAGACAAACCATCCAGGCCCTGCCTCTACACCCTCACAGGTTAATCGTCACCAGCCGGTGCAAACGATGCCTCATCGATCTGCGGCAGTTCCTTATACGCCTCCTGCACGGCCTCGGCGGGATACTCGTAATCAACCAGCTTCCCGGCGAAGTAGGCGTCGTAGGAGCCCATGTCAAAGTGCCCGTGTCCGCTCAGGTTGAACAGGATCACGCGCTCCTCGCCCGCTTCTTTGGCTTCCAACGCTTCATCCATAACGGCGCGGATAGCGTGCGCGCTCTCCGGCGCGGGCAGAATGCCCTCGTGGCGCGCGAACAGCACCGCCGCCTCGAAAATGCTGGTCTGCCCGTATGCCTGCGCCTCGATGATGCCTTCCTCGTGCAGCAGCGACATGATCGGCGCCATGCCATGATAGCGCAGGCCGCCCGCGTGGATGCCCGGCGGTATAAACTGGTGGCCGAGCGTATTCATCTTGACCAGCGGCGTCATGCCAACCGTATCGCCAAAGTCATAGGTGTAGATGCCCTTGGTCATGCTGGGGCAGGCGGTTGGTTCGGCAGCCAGGAAGCGCGTATCCAGGCCGCGATTAAGGCGTTCGCGCACAAACGGCAGGATCAGGCCCGCCATGTTGCTGCCGCCGCCCGCACAGCCGATCACCACGTCCGGGTAATCGTCGGCCTTCGCCATCTGGAGCAGCGTTTCCTCACCGATGATCGTCTGGTGCATCAGGACGTGATTCAGCACGCTGCCCAGCGAGTATTTCACCGTGCCCTCGCTCTTGGCCGCTACTTCGACCGCCTCACTGATGGCGATGCCCAGGCTGCCCAGGCTGTCCGGGTCCTGGGCCAGCACAGCCCGCCCGGCGTCGGTCAGGTTGGTCGGGCTGGCGTGGATGGTGGCCCCGTAGGCCTGGATCATACTGCGGCGGTAGGGTTTTTGCTGGTAGCTGATCTTGACCATGAAGACCTCGATCTCCACGCCAAAGAACGCCCCGGCCATCGACAGCGCCGATCCCCACTGGCCCGCGCCGGTTTCGGTGCTGATCTTCTGGACGCCTTCCATCTTGTTGTAATAGACCTGCGCCACGGCAGTATTGGGCTTGTGGCTGCCTGGCGGGCTGACGCCCTCGTACTTGTAATAGATGCGGGCGGGTGTGTCGAGCGCTTTTTCCAGGCGGCGCGCGCGGTACAGCGGGCTGGGCCGCCACAGCCGGTAGACTTCGCGCACCGGTTCGGGAATCTCGATATAGCGCTCTGGACTCATTTCCTGCTTGATCAACTCCATCGGGAACAGGACGGACAAATCATCCGGCGTGACAGGCTGCTTGGTACCAGGGTGCAGCACAGGCGAGAGCGGGCGCGGCAAATCGGGGATGATGTTGTACCACGCGCGCGGCATTTCGCTTTCGTTGAGCAGGTACTTGGTGTATTTACTATCAGGCATGGTAAGCTCCTTTTGAACCCTCAAATAACTATCGATGCGGTCGAGATGCGCGTGCCCGGAGCCAGGGCAGCCCGGAATCAAAAACGCCCGTCCCCGAACATCGCCAGGGACGAGCGTGATCGATCTGCCCGCGGTACCACCCTGATTAGGCCGATTCACCTGCCGCGCCGCACCTGCCACCAATAACAAAAATCCGCCCGTGATGGCGGAGCGCGTGCGGTACACGCGAATGAGCCAGCCTCACTCATTGCGCCCGTATAACGGCGGCGAACCCGGCGCAGCATTTCCTCCGCGCGACTCCCCGGTCCATTCGGCTTGGGCTGGCCCGTCCCGCCCTCTCAATCGCTGAGGCGGGTTCCTGTCCGGCGCGTATAAGCCTACTCTTCCGGTTCACTGTCTTTACGCAACACATAATACGCAACATTCACGCGTTTGTCAAGCAGTTGGTTGGGTAAATTGTCCAACGGCGGCTATCCCCCCTGCCCCCAGTCGCGCAACCGGCAAAATCAACTATGATATACATACCACGTCCGGTTATTACGGAAGGGGTTCAACATGTGGGTAAAACTGTTTCGGAGTGTAACCAGCCTGGCACTGCTGGCGGCGATCCTGATCGTCACCGGTACGCCTGCCACCCCGGCAACCGCCCAGGACGCGCCGCCCAAACCGGGCATCTGTGACGGCGTGATCTGCGGACCGTCCGGGGAGTATACCGCGTCGTCTTTTGCCACGATCAGCAACATCGACTGGGGCGCGTTCCCAACCGATACCGCGCGCGGGGACTACGCGCCGACCGGCGGCGGGCGCGAGATATTTGTCGCACCCGGCGGCAGTGACCAGCATGACGGGTCGCAGGGCGCACCGCTGGCGACGATCAATCACGCGGTTGAGATCGCACAGACCGGTGACGTGATCTGGGTTGCAGACGGCGAATACGCCATCGGGGAAGACTACGAATACGAAGCGCTGATCCTGAACACGCCCGGCATCATCCTGGCCGCCGCGACCATCGGCGGTGTGACGCTGGTCCCTGCCGGAGACAACGAACCGCCCGTCGTCGCCATCGCGGCGACTGCCGATGACCTGATCGTGGACGGTTTTGTGATCCAGGATTTCCGCTCGGTCGGTGTCGAGTTTGGCAACGTGAATACGCCGCAGCAGAACGTGCTGCTCAAGCACCTGTTGATCGAAAACACCGAAGAGGGCATTCGCTCGGCGTATGGCGGGAGCGGCTCGCAGCCGTTGATCGAGGGCCTGCTGATCTACGACGTCTGGCTGCGGGACATCTCGCTGATTGCGCTGCAATGCGGCGAAGGCCCGTGTAATGACATGCGCTGGGAAGCGCTGCGCGTCGATATGCCCGGCGGGGACGAGGACAACTCTGGGGCGGACGCGCTGGCGATGGAATCCGGCGAGAACATCGTCGTATTCAATGTCGAGATCAGCGGCGCGGCAGGCGACGGGATCGACCTCAAAGCCTCGCGCGTGGCGGTCGCCAACGTGTACGTCCACGACATCGGGCGCAACGGGATCAAGCTGTGGTACGGCGGCGACGTGATCAACGCCCTGGTGAATAACACGGGCGCGGATGCGGCGATTGTCTTTGATACGGGTGACAGCTACCGTATGCTGAATACCATCGTCGCGCGTCACAGTTGGGGCGACAGCGCCTATGCCATGACCGTCGCCTACGATCACCCCACCGATCCCGGCCAGCTTCAGATCATCAACTGCGTTTTTTACCAGAATGCGGGCGCGGTGTGGGTATCGCCCGCCTTTGACCTGGACGTGCGCAACTCGGTGTTTTTTGGCTCCGGCAACGGCGAAGAAGTGGTCTGGGGCAATACGACAGTGGGCGAAGCAGCGGCCCCGATGGAAGCGCTCGAAACGGCGGGCGGCGGCGCGGATAACCTGGGCTTTGTGGATCCGCTGTTCGCCGATCCGAACGGCGGCGACTATTTCTGGCCGGATACCAGCCCGCTGCTGGATGCTGGAACCGACACCGTCGGCAGCGTCCCGGCCTTTGACCTGGTTGGCCAGCCGCGACTGGTTGGCGCGGGGATAGACCTCGGCCCGTGGGAAAAGCAGGAGCAGCCCGCCGCCGGGTGTGCGCCCTGCCAGGATGACCTGGCGACCGTCGTCTGCCTGCTGGATTAACGGTGTTCAATCGCTTATTGACCGTGGGGGCGGGGTCAGGGCAGCGCGTTCAAAGCGGGGTACAATGAAAGCACATCGACACAGCTAAAGGGACGCACAGCTTGACTCCAAACATCCGCGTTTGCCCAAACTGCGGCGCGCATGTGATGACCGGCGACGATCTCTGCCCGCGCTGCGATTATCCGCTCGACGCCCCGCCCCCGGTCCGCGCCGGTTCACCGGACATTGACCCGGTCGATGAACCGCTGCCCGGCGCGCAGGAACCCGAATCCGGCGAGCAGCCGGATCGCTTTGAGCTGCCGACAACTTCGCTGGATCAACCGGCGCCTGCAAACGATGACCAACCGCTCGAATCACCCGCCATCGCCGCGCCTGAACCGGAAACCGACCTCGACGCGGCGGCGGAAGTGATCGAGCCTGCTGAACCGGTTGAACCCGCCGAAGCCGTTGAGTTCATCGAGCTAAAAGCGCCGCCGGAACCCGACCTCGACGCGGCGGATGATGTGATCGAGCCTGCTGAACCGGTTGAACCCGCCGAAGCCGTTGAGTTCATCGAGCCGGAAGCGCCGCCGGAACCCGACCTCGACGCGGCGGATGATGTGCTCGAACCTGCCAGACCGGTCGAACCCGCTGAAGCGGAACCGGTCCCAGAAGCGGGTGAAGCGGAGGACATCCCCGAACCGGCAGCGGACGCTGCCGACGCCAAAGCAACGCAGCGCTCGCAGCGCGAATCAGAGGCCCTGATCAACGTGATCGAAACGCTGCGGCGCATCGTCACCACCGCACCGCTGCCCTCCACCCGCCCGCCGGACGATTCGACCGCGTTTGATGCGTCGGCCACAACCAGGCGCCAGCCGTCCCGTGCATATATCATCCCGCCCGCGCCCTATACGCCGCCGCCGGTTAAGGAAATACCGCTTTCGCCTCCGGCGATCATCGCGCCGCCGCCACCGCCCGCGCCCGCGTATACCCAGCCGGTCAACACCACCCCCTCGGCCAGTGCGTTTTTTGGGCAGCGTGTGCTGGAATACCGCCGGGGTGGCTACGAACTGCACAGCTACCTGCCCTACGAGGCGATCCTGTCACACGGCAAAGTGCTGAGCGCCGCCGGGTGGCTGATGGCGCTGGTATCGATTTCCGGGGCGCTGTGGTACGTGCTGATCCTGGCGCTGAGCGGCTTCCAGACGGACACGGTGTATCTCACGCTGGAAAGTGACGGGCAGTTGTATGAAGACGGTCCCGGCGCAGCGCACGTCCGGCGTGGGCGCGCACGCGCCGGGCGGCGGTGGAGCGTGTTCGGCGTGATCCTGTTCACGGTGTCATCGATGCTGGCGCTGCTGCTGGCGCTCATGGCCTGGGCCGCCCTGGATCGATACAAGCCGGAACTGCGCCAGGCGTACCCGGAAGTCACGCTGTTTGAGGGCGAGTTCAGCAGCGAAGCCGCCGATCCCGACCTGGTGAACACGATGAAAAACGGCGTGGTTGCGTTCTCGGTGCTGGCAGGGATCGCGGTGGTAGGCATCTGGGGCGGGCTGACGCTGACCGTGATCGGCGCGGTGCACGCCAGCGCTTACCATGCGAGCGTGCCGCCGCTGCCCGGCTGGCGGTGACTATTCTTGGGGAGGGTTTCTTGGAATCCCTGCCTGCTCCATTAGGCGCCTGAATGCTATTCCGATCCTCTCAGCGTCTTTGTACAAGATGTCTTCAAACGTATTGAAGAACGCCATACTTAGTAGTTTCTGGATGCTCATGACGTTCTGTATGACCTCATCAATTTCTTTCAATGTAGGCCACTCCAGATCATCAGATAATATGCTACGGTCGCTATGTGCTAGGCGCTTATCGCGTTGAGCTTTCAGCTTCTTGTATATACTATCAACTTGAGCACTCTGTTTCTTTAAGTGCGTAATGATTGCCTGGAAGATGCCATCAGGATCGCTTGGTTTCAGATCATACTGTTTCAAGGCCGGTTCTTCACATACATAACCTGGGTTTTTCAATTCAATCTTATCTTGGTGGGCTTTCAGAAGACGTGATACCTCGCAAATAGACCGCTGTTTTTTCTTTTCTTGAAAGACGTTACATAGCGCCAAACTTAATCGAACAACACAGTGGTGCTGTATACACCCCATAAGTTCCCCATACTTGGATTCATTCAGGGCGGTTGCATATTCGCCAATCTCTACCAACAGTGTTCTGGCTTGTATTGCTGCATATAGATCGCGTCGAATACCTTCCTGAACGACATCCCGGAGTTTTTCCTGAGTATCAAATTTAGACACGGCAACACCTCACAAAACGGAAACAGCGTCACATTAGGTACTGCTGTTTCTCCAGCCAGGAAAGTATTATCCAAATTATACTCCTCTCCATTTTGCAGGACGCACCCCCTCGTTTGCACGCCCACCGGCAGCCGGTATTTTTCTCCTATCTTACCGGAATCAACCGGGTCGCCCGGCTTGATTTGTGCTATACTACCCAACATAAAAAGCGTAAACTGTTCTTGCTGCACACGGTGAGGTGATACGACGTGAAACACTTTCTGGATATTGCGGATTGGACTTCCGGCGATCTAGGCACGATGCTTGAGCTTGCCGTTGCGCTCAAGAAAGAGCACCGGTCGGGGGGCAACAAGCCCCTGCTAGCGGGTAAAGCCCTGGGCATGATTTTTCAGAAGCCGTCACTGCGTACGCGCGTCAGTTTCGAGATGGCTATGCAGCATGTCGGCGGGCACGCGCTGTATCTCAGCCCGCAGGAGATCGGGCTGGGCGAGCGTGAAAGCATCGCCGATGTCGCCCGCGTCTTGGGCGGCTATGTCGATATTATCATGGCGCGCACTTTTGATCATGATCATGTGCAGGAACTAGCGTGTTGGAGCCCGGTGCCGGTCGTTAACGGCCTGACCGATTACAGCCATCCCTGCCAGGTGATGGCCGATATGCTGACCATCTACGAATGCTTTGGCCGGTTGGAAGGGATTCGCCTGGCATACGTGGGCGACAGCAACAATGTGACCACCAGCCTGCTGATGGCGGCGGCGCAGTTTGGCCTGCACATGACGGTTGGCAGCCCGGACGGCTATCAACCGTCAGAGGCGGCGCTGGACAAGGCGCGCGAACTGAGCCAGAACCAACTCAGCGTGGAAGTCACGACCGATCCGGCGGCGGCTGTCGCGGATGCCGACGTAGTGTATACGGATACCTGGACCAGTATGGGCCAGGAAGAAGAAGCTGAGCAGCGCCGCCAGGTATTCCCGCCCTACCAGGTCAACGACGATCTGCTCAGTCATGCTGCCGATCACGCGATCGTGCTGCACTGCCTGCCCGCCCATCGCGGGGAGGAGATCACCGACGACGTAGCGGATGGGCCGCAGTCGCGGCTGTTCCAACAGGCGGAAAACCGCCTGCACGCACAAAAAGCCATACTTGTATATCTACTTCAGGAGGCAGCACAGATGGCAAAAAAAGGAAATAAAAAGGACAAGAAGGATAAGAAAGACAAGAAGAAAAAGAAATAAATGGAATGACCAGGGGTGACCAGTAGGTCAAAATGAGTGTTGTTAAGAAGTTGCGAGGGCGGGCATTGTCAGGTAATCGCCCGCCCTCAATCCACCGGATACAGATGAAGGGTTAAGCGCGAGATGCCTGGTAACCGTGCAATCTATGACCAAGCAATGAACATGGGGCACAGCGCCGCCTGGGACCAGGAATGGGACCGGGCCATCGCGGCCTATGGGCGTGCTATCCAGGAATTCCCGGAAGACTCGGCAGCCCACAACAGTCTGGGACTGGCCCTGTTACAGGCGCGCCGGTTGGAGGATGCGCTCAAGGTGTATACCCGCGCCCGCCAGCTTGCGCCCGACGATCCGATCCCGCTGGAAAAAAGCGCCGACGTGCTCGAACGGCTGGGACGCCTCAAGGAGGCCGCCCAGCAGTATGTGAACGTGGCCGAGGTCTACCTGGGCCAGCACGACATGGAAAAAGCGATTGGCAACTGGGAACGCGCCACGCGCCTGACCTCCGGCCTGGTCAAGATTCACCAGCGGCTTGCACTGGCATACGAGCGTACCGGCCAGCGGCACAACGCGATCCGCGAGTACCTGACGCTGGCGTTCAACTTCCAGCGCGCCGACAGGACCGATATCGCCCTTCAGGCTGTGCAGCGCGCCCTGCGCATTGATCCGCAGAATCCGCAGGCGCTCAATACGCTGCAAGCGCTTAAAAGCGGGTCGTTGATCTCGGTGGATGTATTGGAAGCAGGCGAAGGCGCGGCCCTCAAGCAGCGCGAGCCAAGCTTTGAACGCGTGTTTGACGAACCGCTGGTTACCGACCGCGAAGTTGGCGAGGCAGACCCGCGCGGCCCGCTGGGCGAGGCGATGGAAACAGCGCTGTCATCGCTGGCGATGTACGTCTTCGAGTCGGGCATGCAGGAGCCGGGCAGCCAGCAGGCGATCCAGGCCATCGAGTTCCAGCGCCAGGAGATAACCCCGGAGGCTGTCGGGTGGTACGAGCGCGCCCTGGCGAACAAGATGCGGCATCCGGCGGTGCATCTCAACCTGGGCGGGCTGCTGCTCGACATGGAGCGCTGGGAGGATGCGATCAAGAACCTCGAACTGGCCAGCAGCGAACAATCGCTGTCTGCCGGGGCGATGCACGGTCTCAGCCAGGCCTACGCGGCGCTGGACAACCCCCGCGCGGCGGCTTTTCACCTGGTGCAGGCGCTGCGCCTGGTGGATGTTGGGCTGGCGATGAACCCGGACGAGGCCGGGCAGCTTTCGGCCATTTATGACAGGCTGACGGCCAGCATCGACAGCGCCGACCAATACCAGCTTACCAGCATGAACCGGCGTTTTCTGGAACTGCTGACCGGCCCGGATTGGAAACAGCGAGTTGCCAAAACGCGCCGCCAGCTAGAAGAAGCGATCACGATTGAAGACCCCGAATCGCTGATCGACCTGGTGCCCTATATCAGCGACCGGATCACCGAAGGGTTGAACCTGGTGGATGGCTATTTGCAGCAAGGGCTGTATACCCTGGCGACGGACCAGGCCCATTTTATGCTTGAATCCGCGTCGGATTACCTGCCGATCCACTGGCGCATGGGCAAAATCCTGTTGGAGCGCGGTCAGCTCGCCCAGGCGATTGAGAAATATAACCTGGTGGCGCGTACCTACCTGGTGCGCAAGGATCCCAACCGTTCCGCCGAGATTCTCCAGGAGGCCATCAGCATCGCGCCGATGGACACCAGTCTGCACCTCAGCCTGATCGATCTGTTCCAGCAGCAAGAGCGCTGGAACGATCTGCTTGAGCAGTATATTGAGTTGGCCGACGCATACTACCAACTGGCCGATCTGGACGACGCGCGCGACACATACCAGCGAGCGGTGCGGTTGGCGCAGGAGATCGGCGCACCAAAAGAAAAAATCGCCCAGATTATGCACCATGTGGCCGATATTGATACCAGCCGCCTGGAGCTGCGGCAGGCAACACGCATCTACGAGGAAATCCGCAAGATGGTGCCCGAAGACGAACGCTCCCGCCGCGCGTTGGTAGACCTGAACTACCGGCTCAACGACCCGATCTCGGCCATCCGCGAGCTGGACGGGCTGCTGCGTATTTACGCCCACCAGCGGCGCGCCAGCCAGATCATCCAGGTTTTGGAGGAGCATGTCACACGCTATCCAAAGGATATGGCGCTGCGCTCGCGCCTGGCGGCGGTCTATCGCCAGACGGGCAACGTGTCGGAGGCGGTTGCACAGCTTGATTCGCTGGCGGAACTCCAGCTTGAAGCCGGTCTGCATCATGACGCGATGGTGACGATCCGGCGCATTATCGCGCTGAACCCGGAGCATATCCAGGACTACCAGCGTTTGTTACATCAATTGAGTGGTTGACGTAATGGGCGTGTAATGTACATGGGACGGTTGGGGTAAAAGGAACTCAGGCCGCCCGCTGCGGGCAGCCGGTAGGATGCTATGAGACTGATCTGGACGCTGGAAACATTTGGCTGGAACGATGTACCGGATGTGCTGGTAGTGGCGGCGATCATCTTTGCAGCCAGCCTGGTGATGCGCGGGACGCAGGCGATCCCGCTGCTGCGCGGCACGATCCTGGTGGTGTTGATCATCGCGTTTTTTGCCACGATACTGGATTGGATCGCGTTTCGCTGGCTGCTGAACAACGTGATCACGGCGGCGGCGTTTGCCATCCCGGTGATCTTCCAGCCGGAGCTGCGCCGCGCCCTGGAACGCGTGGGGCGGACCGGGACCGGGACACTGTGGGGGCGCAATCCAACCTTTACCGAAAACGAGCAGATCATCGAGGATATTTGCGCGGCGGCGTCTCGCCTGTCCGAGCGGCGGCACGGTGCGCTGATCGTGCTCGAACGGAATGATTCACTGGATGAATTCATCGATACAGGCGTCCCGTTGGACTGTGTGATCAGTCCCCAGTTGTTTCTGACGGTCTTCTGGCCCAAGACCGAACTGCACGACGGCGCGGTGATCATTCGAAAAGGCAAGGTGGCCAGCGCCGCGTCGGTGCTGCCGTTGTCGTCAGGGCGCAACCTGACCGACCGCAAGCTTGGCACCCGGCACCGCGCCGGGCTGGGCATCAGCGAAATATCGGACGCATTGTGCGTGATTGTGTCAGAAGAAACGGGACGTATCTCGGTTGCTAACGGCGGGCGTATGATCCGCCGCCTGGATGCAAACCGGCTGCGCACGATCCTGAACGCGTTTTATACCGGCACGCGCTCAGAGAACCACTGGCTCGCGCTGCTCATCCGCGCCCGCAACGAACTGGCGCGGTTTGGCGGGCGCAATGACCGGGAAGGACGCCGCGCGGCCTGATCAGCCAGCTCAAAAACCGGGCAAGCGCTCGATCCCGTTATTGGTAACGTGTAACACGCCTGTGTCCGGAGATTCTGCAAAGGCAAACGAATAAACCATGCGCGGCAACTCACTGCCTCAATTCACGCTGCACAACCTGGGATGGATCACCGCCTCACTTTTGCTGGCGCTGGTAGTCTGGCTGGCTGCCACGATGTCGAACAACCCGGTCGAGCAGCGCGAGCTGGACCGGGTTCCCATTGTGATCCAACTGCCGGACGGGTACGTCCTGACTCGGCAGGTGACAACCACGATGGCGGAAGTAGTCCTACGCGCGCAAAAGAGCGAGTGGGACTTGATCGTGACCGATGATGTGCGCGTGACGGCTGCCTTGCGCGACATCGATGGACCGGGCGAGTACCGGGTTGAGCTGGAAGCCAGGGTAGAGTCACCGCGTCGTGGCAACGTCGCCGCCATCCGGCCCAGCACGCTGACGCTGGCAGTGGACCAGGAAGCCGAAAAGCTGGTGCCGGTGCGCGTCACGGTTGCCAAAGAGCCGCCGTTGGGCTACACCTACCCGTCCGACCTGGTGTGCAGCCAGACCGAAGTCACGGTGCGCGGCAGCCGCGAGAAGGTTGAGAGCGTGATCGCCGCCGAGGTCCGGCTGGTGCTCAGCGATGACCTGAACCCGGTGGTGAAAGAGGATCAGCCGTTGATCCCGGTGCAGGACGACGGGCGCGAGGTCAAAGGGGCGATTGTCCTCGAACCCGAAACGGTGGACTGCGAGGTCGAGATTCAAGCCCGCGAGGATGTGATCCAGGTGCGCGTGCTGCCCAACGTTGTTGGTGACCCGCCAGAGGGGTACATCTTTGATGGGCGAGTGGATGTTGAGCCGGAAACGGTCGGCGTGACCGGCACGCGGCGCGTGATCAACCAGTTGACGTCCGGGCTTGTTTCCACCCGGCCTATTGTGCTGACCGGCCACACCGCAACGTTCACCACCGAGATCGAGCTGGACTTACCCGAAGGCGCCATGCTTGTCCCGGAGGGCCAGATCATCCGGGTAACGGTGACGATCACATCTGTGCCGATCAGCCGCCGCTTTGATGGCATCCCGGTCGAGATCACCGGGCTGGATTCGATCCAGTTCCGTGCCAGCGGCTTACCTGATACGATGACGGTAGTCATGGTCGGCCCGCCGGACGCCTTGCCCGCGAGCGAAGACCTGCGCGTGATGGTCGACCTAAGCGGCCTGCCGCCCGGCAATCACCAGGTCAGCCCGCAGGGCAGCCTGGTAAGCGAAGAGGCGCTCAGCAGCGCAGTCACGATCAGCGTGCTGCCGGAAGAACTCAGCGTCACGATTGAGGCGCTGAATCCAACGCCCACACCCAGCCCGACGCCGACCGGTTCGCCGGATGTCCAACCAACCGCAGGCCAATCGCCGCAGGACAGCCTGCCCGCCGGAGAGCCAACGGCAACACTCGTACCGTAACATTAAATAGTCAGTTTGTTCAAACGCATAACACTTAGAAGGAGGAAAATCGCATGCCCGAAACCGGACAGATGATCGTATGGCTGATTACCGGAGCATTAGCCGGGGCCGCCGCCAATAAGCTGCTGCGCCGCGAATATTCGTTTGCGGCGGTCGTGATCATCGGACTGCTTGGCGCGGTGGTGGGTGGCTTCCTGTTCGACCTGGCTGGCATCGACCCGCCCGACAAGACGTTCACCTTCACGCTGGCAGACTTGATCACGTCGTTTGTCGGCGCGCTGGTGCTGATCATGATCGTGCAACTGCTTTTCCGGCGCAAGTAACGCGGCGGCTATACAAATACCAACCGCGTTTTAACTCCTTTTTTATTTGCCATAAATCTTGGAGTGCTATATTAGGTGTAGTCAAGCATTCGCTGCTTGTACTACAAATGGTATGAGCAGGGCACGCATAACTCGTATGCTCCCACTCCCACCTGACCCATCTTGCGGAGCCCTGTAATACAACAAGGGAAGGAACCCCCCGCCTCCTTCCCTTTTTCTTTTGCCTGATCTATATTGTCCGGGCAGGTCCGGGCGTAGCTATTCGTCACCGTCCGGCGTGTCAGGTTGAGCGATCTCGGCGCGGGCAAACGCCAGCGCTTCCTCCAGTGTCGTAAACCAGGGCACTTCAATGCCGACCAGTTGCCGGACTTTTCGCACGGCGACCTCGGCGATCGGTGAGATACCAACCGCGATCGGGCGCACGCGCGGATCGGTCAGCGAGCCGGGACGGCCTCGGTCTTGCTCGGCTATCCACAGCAAAATATCGCTGATGGTTGGTTCGATTGCGTGGGCATCGAGAATGCGGTAGATCGGGGGAGTGAGTGTGCTGGCCAGGTGATCAACCTGAGCATTGAGGCTCCGCACGTTTTGCATATAGCGTTCAATTGGCAGATCGATGGTCACGATGATGATCGGTTCATCTGGTAGTTTTCGGATCACAAATGCCACGATGGCACCCCCGCCGGTAGTCCTCACACACCATGCACAGCCACATGGTTGTTAGTAAACTATGTAAGGTTGAATACATAATACTTGCTATGATGCGGCTGCGCCAGTCTGGTACGGTGGGGCTATTTCACAATTGGCTCTTGCCACCTTTAAGCACACGGATTACACTTTGTTCAGCACTTGGTTGTATCACCAGAAACCGGAGTGGGGACGCAGCCCGGTCAACAATGCACGCCGATCATGCTGATTGCGGGGAATAAAGCGCACAATGCCATTACGACGCCATCCGGCAGCACAGAAACAAATTGCCGTGCTGCGCGACTGCCTGATCAGCATGGGAGACGCCTTGCAAGAAGTTTCAGTTGAGGGGTTGCAGCAGCGCGGCGGCTGGAATCGCACGTTGTTTGAGGCTGTGCTGGCGCATGTCGAACGCCAGACGCCGGATTTTCAGGCCGCACTGGTCGAATACCTGGCGCAGCCGGGCAAACGGCAGCCGGAATGGGTGGCGGCGCTGCTGTCTGTAGACCGGCTTTCGGCAGCTTATACCTATTGGACGCGCCTCTTTCCGCCCCAGCGGCAGCAAGAGGCGATGTTCGTGTTGAGTCTGCTGCACGACCTGAGCGAAAAGGTGGAATATGCCATCGCGCTGCTAGACGGCGGTTGAGCGTGTTGCGGGAGCTGGAATGTGCGATACTCTGATCAGGGAGCAGGGCAGTGATGGCATTCACAACGAGGAAAAGGATCAATGAGAACGAGTGGAAAAATGCATGGCGGGGCCATTCATTCTGGAAACCAGAACACGTTTGGCATTGTTGAACTGCTGACCCATCACTATCAGAATCAACTGGAACTTGTCTACTACACGCACCCCAAAGAGATCGAGGTAGAGGCCCAGCACGAGTTTATCATCGTCCTGTCGCTGCATGACCTGGAACAGGTGATCCGGCACTATGACGATAAACGCTGCCCGCTCCCGCTCATTGTGCATATCAATGAACCGGACGTGATGCAAAACATCAATCACAGGCGAATGTTTCCCGGCGTTGAGATTATGCCTGTCGAACAGGCGAACCTGGCAAACGACCCGGATATAACGCTGGAACTCAGCCTGCTGGCCAAGATCATGGACCGGCTGGCCCTGATGACCGGTAGGGCCGCCCGGCAGCAATAAACAGCCGTTTTTGCAGGTGCGGTCTGGTGGGGTATCCCTACAAATTAGTCCAAAAATGCAACACATGGTTTGGATGTGGGGCGACGTCGAACCAAAGGTGCGCAGCATCGCCCTTACGGGAAAACCTTTCAAACTATCAGGTTCACTTTTACGTCAGGGTGCGTTCTTGATTTCCTCCCCGAAGACCGTCACCGACGCGCTTTCGCATACCGGGTCGGCGCACCGGATCAACTGGTAGCCATCGTCATAGGCCGGATTGTAGTGAAAGATCACTGGATTGCCCGCCGAATCCAGTGCAGCAGCGAGGTAATAGTTGCCCGCATACGGTCCTGCATCAACCACAACCACTGCCGGATCGCTGCACGCGGCATCGTTGCAGATCGCCATCTCGATGTGCGGCGGTTCGCCCCTTGCATAGACCACCACCGGATCGCCGTCCGGCCCGATCAGGAGCGGGACACGCTGGGTAGTGATCGCGTTTGTGTCGAGGGTCACGATCTTGATATCTTGCTCGCACAGCGCATCCATACACAGCGCCAGCCGCAATTCGATTCCCACCCGATACGCGATAATCGGGTTGCCCGCCGGGGTGAGCGCCAGCGCCGCGAATTTCCCCGCACCAGGAGTCTCGTCCACCGTTACGATAGACGGATTCGCGCAATCCAGCGCATCACATACGGCCAGTTTCAGGTTATCGTCGCCGCCGTGATAGTAGGCGACACGCGGCGCGTCCTGCCCATCCAATACCAGCGCCGTCGTCTGGGCAGACACGGGAAATCCATCCGGCAAAGGATAATCGATCTCACGGGTCGTCACCGTCTCACACAACGGATCGGCACAGACTGCCAGGCGCAGCGCCAGATACCCGTAATAGCTGAGGACCGGATTGCCTGCCGTCGTGAATGCCAGCGCAGGATTGCGGCCAATCTGAAACGGTGTGGGGTCCTCAGGCTTATCAATGACGGCAAAAATCGGGTCGCCGCAGCGCAGATCAGTGCAGATCAGCATACTCAACACATTATCCTTGAAATGGAAATAACCGATCTGTGGATACCCCTCAGGCGTGAGGGCGATCACCGGATCGGAAGTGGGGCCGCCCGTATTCCCCAAAACGCGCACCTCGCGCTGCTGGCAGTCCGGCGTGGCGCAGATGACCAGATTCATCACATCCACCCTGGCATTGGCAACCTCATCCAGCGGCGTCGTAACAATGAATACCGGCAGATCGTCCGCCGTCAGCGCCAGTTTGCCCGCCGTGATCGCGCGCGCATCGCCACCGTCTTGGGCCGAGACAGGCAACGCGATCAGCACGCCGATCACGCCACATAATGCCAACCAGCATATCGTTTTTTTCACTATGTACCTCCTCTGAAAATAAGGTAAGCGAACCTTGTTCGAGTATGTTGTGTTCGCCAGGTGTGATGTCTCGTACTCGTAACGCTTTCATCCTTCCATGAAAAACCATCTTGTCCATTTATGCAAGATAAGTGCCTTTTTTCTGCATCAGGCGGGTTTGGATCAGCTTCTCTATGAGGAAAGCCAATCAAAAAGGGGCGGCAACCTGCCACCCCTCGTTCGTTTGCGGAGTTAATTCACCCGCTCAAGCGTCCTCGGCGTCCTGCTGGGGCACAGACGGCTTGTCTGCCCCTTTATAGCCCGCCGGGGGATGGACAACGGCGTTATTTTCGCCGCGAATGAACGCCTCGGTATTGTTGCGGGCGATGTCGTCCGGCACCTGGACGGGCGGCGACTTCATAAAGTAGGACGACGGCGCTTCGAGCGTTCCCGCCAGCCCGCGATCCAGCCCAATCTTGGCGCAGCGCACGGCGTCGATGATCACGCCCGCGCTGTTGGGGCTGTCCCACACTTCGAGCTTCAGCTCAATATTCAGCGGCACGTCGCCAAACGCCGAGCCTTCCAGCCGGATGTGCGCCCATTTGCGGTCGGTCAGCCAGGGCACATAGTCGCTGGGGCCGATGTACACGTTGTCCGGTTCGATCTCGTAGGGCAACTGGCTGGTGACGGCGTTGGTCTTGGAGATTTTTTTGCTCTCCAGGCGCTCGCGTTCCAGCATGTTATAGAAATCCATGTTGCCGCCGACGTTAAGCTGGCTGGTACGTTCCAGGCGGATGCCCCGGTCATTAAACAGGTTGACCAGCACCCGGTGCAGAATCGTCGCGCCCACCTGCGACTTGATATCGTCACCGATGATCGGCAGGCCGCGCTCGACAAACCGGTTCTGCCAGTACGGCTCGCGGGCGATAAAGACCGGGATCGCGTTGACGAACGCGCACCCGGCGTTGAGCACCTGCTCCACATACCACTTGGTCGCCTGCTCGCTGCCCACCGGCAGGTAATTCACCACCACGTCAGTACGAGTGTCTTTTAGAATCTGGATAATATCATCGGTTGAGCCGGGGGCCTTGGTGATTTTTTGTTTCAGGTACTTGCCCAACCCGTCATGGGTCATACCCCGGTTGACGCGCACGCCCAGGCGGGGCACATCGGCAAAGCGGATCGTGTTGTTCTGGCCGCTCCAGATCGCTTCGCCCAGGTCTTTGCCGACTTTGTCGGCGTCGATGTCGAATGCAGCGCTGAATTCGATGTCGCGGATATGATAGCCACCCAGGTTGACGTGCATCAAGCCGGGGATGTGCGCACCCGGATCGGCGTTTTGATAATAGTGAACCCCCTGGATCAGAGAGTTGGCGCAGTTGCCTACGCCGATAATTGCCACACGAACTTTGTCTGACACAGTATATAAACCTCCAGAGTTCTCATAGCGTTCGACGGCAGCTTATGCTGTCGGGAAGCGCTGTCTACAAGCAATCAAAAAACCCGATTGGATCGGGCCGATTGAGGGTGGACACCAACACGCCCATGGTTAGCCGAGAAGTGTACCTCTATTATGTCTTTAACCCAAATTGAACACGATGGGTGCGCCGCCAGGACCGGATCAACAGCGCAAACATGATCACATCGATCAGTGTGTGCGCGGCGATGGGTGCCCACAGCCCATCCCGCCAGATCGCCAGCCCGCCAAGCAGCCCTCCGGCTATCGCAGCATACACAAAGTAGGCTGGGGTCAGGCTGTGCAGCGCGCCAAATACCAGCGAGGTCACCGGCCAGCCAAGCACCGGCTGAACCGCGCCCCGGAACAGGATTTCTTCAGGAATCCCGGCAGCCAGCCCAAAAATGAGCGCGTGCCGGAAGCCGAACGCGTCCATTTCCAGTCCAGACGTGATCCGGCGCTCGATGCTCTTTAGCGCCGGGACCCGATCCATCAGCCGCCAGGCTGCCAGCGCAAAGGCGCTCCCACTCACCACGCCGATCAGCAGGTCCACATACCAGCCCGCCAGCGGAAACCATGCACCGAGATCGCGCCCCCGGATGATCCCGGCCCACACGCCCGCCAACCCGATCATGCCCAACCCGACCAGCACTGCCCACCGGCTGAGCGTGCGCGGGTGGATGCGCACGTGCGCCGGGGTGGGCGAGGGATCGGAATCGCCATCCGGGCGAACGCTGTTAGCGGGAACTACGAGAGTGGGATCAGGTAAACGGTGATCTTTCATCTGCCCTTCAGGTTATACAAACGCGATTCTTATATCGGTCGTGTAGAATAACAGTATAAACCGGTGGCGAGACTTTGCATACCCCGAAAATGCATGCGTCCAAACGGGGGGAAGCTGCATCTAAAGAAGAACAGGCTACCCTCCGCTCCTGTCTCGCCAACGTAGCGGGTGGGAAAAGCATATTTCACACAGTCCTGAAAATTGTTATCAAATTCTAATCATATTTTCTTGAAAATCATGAGAAAAAATGATAAGATAAAAATATATCATTCAAATTCAATAAGATGTAATCAGCCAGATGTTCACACGATTGTCCAAAGCCGGTAAACAGAGAGGGCAAATCTCATGGTCGCAACAGACAGTATCCTGAACAACCACCCATCCCAGATGCTGGAACAGTGGCAAGACCGGGATGATACGCTGGTCGATGAGGACACACGCGCGCCAGATGACAACCGGACGAGTGAATACATCCCGGCTGTTGACGCAGACCTGTTGCAGTTTTATTTCCGTGATATTCGCCCCATTTCAGAACCGATTGACACCGCACGTGAGCAAGCGCTGGCGCGGCTGGTGCAGGCTTCGAACGCTGCCCAGGATCGCCTGGAAAACAATCCCGATTCACCGGATCATGACGACTACCAGGATGTGCAGGACGTGATCGAGATGGGCGAAGCAGCTCGCCAGGATTTGATCATGGCTAACACACGCCTGGTCATTTCGATTGCCAAAAAGTACCAGGGGCGCGGGCTGCCGCTCTCGGACCTGATTCAAGAGGGTAATCTGGGGCTGATGAAAGCCGTTGATCGCTTCGACCCGGATCGCGGCGTGCGGCTGAGCACGTATGCGACCTGGTGGATTCGCCAGTCTATCGCCCGCGCGGCAGGTGACCGGGGCCGGACGATCCGGCTGCCGATCAACCAGGGGCAGCGCTGGGGGCGGCTGCGGCGGGCCAGCGAGCAGTTGGCTCAGCAGTTGGGCCGCGAGCCAACCTATGACGAACTGGCAAAAGAGACCGATCTTACGGCGGAGCAGGTTGAGATGACCCTGCTGGCCGCCCGTGAGCCGGTCCAGCTTGACGAGTTGATCGGGGACGAGGAAAACCGCCCACGCGCCGACCTGGTCGCGGACCAGGAAAGCGAACTCCCCGAAGAAGCGACCGCCCGCCAGTTGTTGATCGAGTCAATCAGCTTCCTGTTAGGCGCCCTGCCCTCGCGGGAGGCGCGCATCATCCGGCTGCGGTTTGGGCTGGAAACCGGCGATACGCACAGCATGTCGCAGATCGGGCAGTTGATGGGCTACAGCCGCGAGCGTATCCGCCAGTTGCAGCATACGGCGCTCGCCAAACTGCGCCAGCTTCAACAAGAATTTGAACTGGCCGAGTATCTTGAATAGACCGCCAGTGAGCAGGCGCCAGTATCCCAAATAAGATTGTAACGCACTGTGATCCCCCTCATAGTGGTTGCTCGACCGGAGCGGAAAAACCCGTACCCGGTCGAGTTTTTTTGTGTTACAACTTACATACAGCGGGTTCGTGCCAATGTGGTTCTGTTCCGGCCTATCGCGCCATTCCCACCAGGCGGGGGAACCGGCCATGACCGTGCAAAGAGTATCTGGATGAGCGAGCGGGTACGATATTACTACCGGCGGCAGGCGGTCCGGCACGTGGGACGCGTGCTGCAAGCGCTGCTTACACACACAACCGTCAGCGGGCGGGACAACGTCCCCGCCAACGGGCCGTATATCGCGGTGGGCAACCACGCAGCAGCAATAGAAGTGGCGCTGATGGTGGTGAACCTGCCGCATGTGCCGGAACTGGTCGGCAACGGCGACATACCGCTTGATCCAACGTTCAAGTTTTTGGCGCGTTTTTACTACTTCATCCCGGTCCGGCGCGGCTACGTGGATCGCCAGGCGCTGAACACCGCGTGCGACATACTGAAGCGTGGGCATGTGTTGGGCGCGTTCCCGGAGGGCGGCATCTGGGAACACAACGCGGGGTCGGCCCGGCCCGGCGTTGCGTGGCTGAGCCAGCAAACCGGCGCGCCGATCCTGCCAATTGGGTTTGGCGGCGTGCTGAGTGCACTTAGCAAAATCGCCCGGCTGAAACGCCCGCACCTGACGGTCAACTTTGGCCCGCTGCTTCCGCCTGTGCCAAAGCCGACATCGTCCCGCGCGCGCCGCGAGGCCATCCACGAGGCCAGCGCCGAGATCATGCACCGTATTCAAGCCCTGCTGCCGCCGGACGAACGCCCCGGCAGCGATATGGGAACCAGCGAGCGGTACGATTTCCGCCTGGAGCTGGTCGCGCCGGATGGCAGCCCCCTGGAACTGCCCGACCGGCTGGCGATCCCGTATGGTGAAGACCTGGCCTACTACTTTCACCGCCATGTGCTGCTAGAGGTCATCTACCGCAATTACAGGCGAACCGGCGCCAGGCCGCTGTCACGCTATACCGAGCTAACCGATCCGGCGCAGTTGGGCGCGGCGCTGGATGTGGCGCTGGATTTCTACAATAATGAACCGGTGTTCCTGGGCTACCGGCTGGGTTATGCGCGCGCCGGGCGCGTGCTGGACGGGCTGCACGCACTGCGCGAAGCGATGGCCTGGGCCGAAACGCAGAATTGCCAGATGCGTATTATTCCAGAACGTACTATAATAGGAGCCGACGATGGGAAGATAACGCTTATCGAACCTAGTGTCAAGCGGGAGTACTAAATCTATGTCGAAGCAGGTATGCGAAAACTGCGGGCGTTCGAACGCAGAAAACGAGCTGTACTGCATCTCGTGCGGGCATATATTGCTCGCCGGGCTGAAAGCGCTTGCAATTCCAACCCAGCACCTGCAGGACGGCCAGTTTCTTGAGCCGCAGCTTTGCTGGGGCACCGCCTATTTTGGCGATCAAAGCGTGCTTCGCATTCGTATTCATCACACCGGCCAATGGATTCAGACGCCGTATAGAATCGAATGTATATTGGGACGTGCTGCCGGAGACTATATACCCGACGTTGACCTGACACCCTATGGGGCGGTCAAACTGGGGGTTTCACGGAAGCATGTGAAGCTGATCCGCCAGAGCGCAACGGTCATGGTCCAGGACCTCGGCAGCATCAACGGCACCTTTCTCAACGGTGACAAGCTCGTATCGCACCAGCCGCGCGTGCTGCGCAACGCCGACGAGCTATGCCTGGGCCGCATGGTGCTGCGTATCTCGTTTTCCGATACGCCCACCCCACCCCCCAGCCGACTCAATATCCCATCCACACCGCCAGACTCGCCCCCCACAACCGATTGACCGACGCGGGCGTCTGGCTCAGCCCCGGCGGGACCGCTTGCGCTCGCGGATGCTCAGCCGGATCGGCGTGCCGGTGAAGGGATATACGCGGCGAATCTGGTTTTCCAGGTAGCGCTCATACGTGAAGTGCAGCAGCTCCGTGTCGTTGACATGCAGCAGGAAAGTTGGCGGATCAACGCGCACCTGCTGCGCCAGATAAATCTTGAGCGGGCGCGGCTGCTTGGTTTGCGGCGCGTGACGCAGCATGGCATCCCGGATGATGCGGTTAAGCTCGCTGGTTGGGATACGCACCATGCGCTCTTCCTGCACGCGGACGGCGGCCTCGATCACGGTGTGAATGCGCTGGCCGGTCAGGGCGCTGATGAACAGCACCGGCACATAGGGCATAAACGCCAGATCGCGCCGGATCTCGTCCATGTATTCGTTGATGGTGTGCGTGTCTTTCTCGATGGCGTCCCACTTGTTGACTACGATCACGGCGCTTTTTAGCTCGTCGCGGATCATCCCGGCGACATGCGCGTCTTGCTGGGTAACGCCGTCCGTCGCATCGATCAGCAGCAGCGCCACGTCAGACCGCTGGATCGCTTTGAGCGCGCGTAGCACGCTGTATTTCTCCACGCCGGGCGCGATCTTGCCCCGCCGCCGGATGCCCGCCGTATCGATCAGCGTGATCGGCATCCCTTCCCACGTAACAGGCGTATCCAGCGCGTCGCGCGTCGTCCCGGCCACCGGGCTGACGATGGCGCGGTCCTGGCCGATCAGCTTATTCAGCAGCGAGCTTTTGCCGACGTTGGGCCGCCCGACGATAGCGATCTTGATCGTCTCGTCGTCGTCCGCGTCGTAATCTTCGGCGGGCGCGAAGGGCAGCGCCTCGACCACCGCGTCCAGCAGGTCGCCGGTGCCGGTGCCGTGCAGCGCCGAGATCGGAAATACTTCACCCATCCCTAACCCGTAGAATTCGAAGGTATCAGCACGGCGGGCGGCGTTATCGGCCTTGTTGGCGGCCAGCACAACCGGCTTATCCGTGCGGCGCAGGATGTCCGCGACCTCTTCATCGGCGGCGGTGATGCCCTGGATGGCATCGACCACCATCACGATCACGTCCGCCTCTTCGATGGCAACCAGCGCCTGGGCGCGGATCAAGGGCACAAAATCGCGGCTGCCCTCTTCCAGCGGGCTGGCCTCGCCGGGCGCGCGGCGCGGCTGGTAGACTTCCAGGCCGCCAGTATCGACCACGCTGAAGACAACACCGTTCCACTCGGCATCATCAACCAGCCGGTCGCGGGTGGTGCCGGGGACTTCGGAGACAACAGCTTTGCGCTTCCCCACCAGCCGGTTAAACAGCGCCGATTTGCCAACGTTAGGACGCCCTACCAGGGCAACAAGTGGTTTTTTCATGCGGTTTGCCAGTGTCATAGATGATCGAGTGTGCGTGCAGGGCGTCATGTTAGTTTTATTGCAGATGCGCTGGTCTGTCTGTTGGCCTCACCCCCCGGCCCCCTCTCCCTTAGAAATAGAGAGGGGGAGCAAAGCTGCAAGCATGTGTGGTCCGCTGTACAACTCCCCTTTTCCCCTCTATAGCTCTGTGGAGAGGGGAGATGAGGCTGGGGGAAAAGGGGTGAGGCCATTTCAAGCCATGATCTGACGCATCAGTGATCAAACTAGCACAAGGCCCTTGTAGATTCTATCAAATCCGCGCAGGCATGAGAAGGCTGAGTACAGCCAGACCACCGGCGGCTGGCGTGCGGCGCGATCCAGAATTCGCACACTCCACACCTGATCGAGTATACTGCTGCACATCCGAGGACCTGTTCACCAGGAGGCGCAGACTCAATTCAACGAGGGTGTAGACCGGCGCAAGGCCCTGCATAACCGCAGGGAAACGAGGTGGCGGTTTCTCATCTCGCGATGAGACTAACCCCGCTCCAGCGGGGGAAAATCGACAGATCTGCGGATGCCGCCAGGGCGTTACACTACCGCCCTTGCTCAACCCCTCCCAACCTAAGCCGCGCCACAAAGACCACGGGCAACTGTGGGACAGACCGTGCGGCAGTAGTGATCACGACCGGATCATTCAGATTCGTACATACTGTCTGCCAGCAGGATGCTGCGTGCTGCCTGGGCAATAGGTGCCCCTGTGGCGGCGCGAACCTGCCTGCTGCAACCCATCAAGGGAGGATTTACCATGTGTGGAATCGTTGGTTATATCGGACCACGTGACGCGACCCCGATCATCCTGGCCGGGCTGCAACGCCTGGAATATCGCGGCTACGACTCCGCCGGGATCGCCGTGATCCAGCACGGCAGCATCGTCGTGCGGCGGGACGTCGGCAAGCTGAGCAGTTTAGTTGACCTGATCCGCCAGCAGCCGCTTAACGGGCAGATCGGCATCGGGCATACACGCTGGGCGACTCACGGCGAGCCGTGCGAGCGCAACGCGCATCCTCACACCAGCGCCAACGGGAAAACGGTCGTAGTGCACAACGGCATCGTTGAAAACTACCGCGAGATACGCGCCGACCTGCTGGCCGAAGGCGTACAATTTGCCTCGGATACGGACACCGAAGTGATCGTCCACCTGATCCAGCGCGAGATGGATGCCGGGCACGACCTGGCCGAAGCGACTCGCCGTGCCGTGCAGCAGTTGCGCGGGGCGCACGCCGTCGTCGCGCTGTCGGCGGACGAACCGGACCGGCTGGTAGCCGTGCGGATCGGCAACGCGGGCGGGGTGGCGCTGGGCATCGGGCAGGGCGAGATGTTCATCGCGTCCGACATCCCGGCCATCCTGGAACATACGCGGCAGATGGTTTTCCTCGAAAGCCGCCAGATGGTCACCCTGACACGCAGCGCTTACCGGGTGCAAACCCTGGACGGCGAGCCGGTGGACGCGAAAATCCACAGCATCCCCTGGGACCCGGTCAGCGCGGCGCGCGGCGAGTTTAAGCACTTCATGCAAAAAGAGATTCACGAGCAGGCCCGCGCCCTGACCGATACGATCCGGGGGCGCGTGGACTTCGAGAGCGGCGCGATCCACCTGCCAAACCTGGAAATCAGCCCCGACGATGCGCGGAAGCTGCGGCGGCTGGTGATCGTCGCCTGCGGCACCAGCGCTTACAGCGGGCTGGTTGGCAAGTTCATCATCGAGGAACTGACACGCATCCCGGTCGAGGTCGATTACGGCAGCGAGTACCGCTACCGCGACCCGATCCTGGACAACAACTGCGCGGTGCTGGCGCTCACCCAGTCCGGCGAGACGGTTGATACGCTGGCGGCGCTGGAAGAGGCGCGCGAAAAAGGCGCGCGGCTGTGGAGCATCGTCAACGCCATCGGCAGCCAGGCCATGCGCATCGTAGACGGGTACATCGCCATGCAGGCCGGGCCGGAGATCGGCGTCGCCAGCACCAAGGCGTTCACGGCCAGCATTGTTGACCAATACCTGCTCGGTCTTTACCTGGCGCAGCAGCGCGGCACGCTCTCGCCAGACGCGG
The DNA here is from genome assembly GCA_016926875.1 of Anaerolineae bacterium. GTDB lineage: Bacteria > Chloroflexota > Anaerolineae > Aggregatilineales > Aggregatilineaceae > JAFGNU01. Next base: position 57,969 of record JAFGNU010000009.1, read on the forward strand.
CCCGCGCCCATATCCAGAACCTGGCGCGCCTGCCGGACCTGGTGGGACAGGTCCTGGAGCGGGACAAACAGATCAAAGCGCTGGCCGGGGAACTGTACCAGTACACCAACTTCCTCTACCTGGGGCGCGGCATCAACTACCCGATCGCGTTAGAGGGCGCGCTCAAGCTCAAGGAGATCAGCTACATTCACGCCGAGGGCTATCCCGCCGGGGAGATGAAACACGGTCCAATCGCGTTGATCGATGAACACATGCCCGTGCTGGCGATTGCGCTGCGCGACGGCGTGTATGACAAGATGCTCAGCCAGATCGAGCAGGCCAAATCGCGGGGCGGGATCGTGATCGCGCTGGCGACCGATGGCGACACCGAGATCGCGGCCAAAGCCGATCATGTGCTGTCCATCCCGGAGACGCCGCCGCTGCTCAGCCCGGTGGTGAGCGTGATCCCGCTGCAACTGCTGGCCTATCACATCGCCGTGCGGCGCGGCGCGGACGTGGACCAGCCGCGCAACCTGGCGAAAAGCGTCACGGTGGAGTAACGCACACGCCAGATGTAACACACCGATCAACCGGGGCGTGCTCGTGTGGGCGCGCCCCGATCTATGAGTTCAGATCTACCGTTTCACTAGCATCATATGTGGTTTTGAAACGACTGATGACACTATCGTAGTTTGAAGAGTTGACGCTCGTTATTTCATGGCTTTTTTCGCCTGAGGAAGCGCGTTTTTCGGAAATTGCATATAGAGCAACCTTGTTGTGGCTATTTAGCGTATAAAGTTCTGTGCGAATCAGGAAGGTTGGATCAGGACACAGGGGTATTTCTACAGGCACTTCTACCCGTATTGTATTATTGTGGAAATCATACCAATCACCTGGAAAAACAACATTCCCCTGGTTTGATCCCCATCTCAGGTTAACCGATTGAGCACGTGGGCGAAAATCTAATTCAGGTAATTCAGGAATGAAAGCGTTTCGGTTAATCGCCGAAGCCGGGACGATAGCAGCTAGTTTTTGCCACAATTTTGCTGGATATGCGATGCTCAATTTGAGCATTCCATACTCTGAAGCCAGAAAATTTGTGCTGGTGACCGCTAGATAGAGGTTTAGCCCATACCACGCCCGTTTGCCAGGAACAGGATCAATTGAATGAATCCTTATGCGTAAATCCAGATCAGCACCACGCATTCTGTTCATTACGTCGTCAATCTCATAACGCTCCATGAGCCTAACTTGGTTGCCTACGCGCTTGTAATGTCGGTAATCTCTGGCCATGTATGCTCGTTGTCCGGGTGGTACGCCAATCACGAGATACCAACCTGGGTTATTATCATTTTCCAGAACAGTGTAGGCATATACCGTAGGTGGGGGTTGGATGTGATCACGTAGCCACTGCGTGATTTTCTCAGGTGTGATTTCGATTTTGTCTTCCCGTCTGAATGCATACTTACGATCCAGTTCTTTAGCCCGGCTGTTGCTTTCACGAATACCATATATGAGGGTTCCCCCTGCTGAATTCAACAAAGCGCTAACATCTTTAGTTAGCTCATCAATGATCGTATCTCTTGTTCGTTCCCGTCCGTTTTTCATCCGGGATCCAACGCGCAGTTCATTGCATGATTTGAACTCCAGTGTGACAGATTCTTCCCTTCGTTCATCACACATCTGCTGTAGATCGTCAAGTGTAAGCTGAGGGTTGGTATTCATATCGGTAGCCTATCATACATTTTCACTTATGAGAGATAGTTAATAGTAGCATGTGAATTGGATGGCTGCCAGAAATTTTGAGGTTATCACATGTCTTGTATAACCATAGCCGGGCGGTGCGGCTACCTGTATAATCGCGGCATGGTCACAAACACGAAAGGAAATCACACACTGATGTATGGTGGGCACATCCCCGGCCCGTGCGAATGGGTGACGATACCGGGCGGCAGGACAACGCTGAAACCGGGCGGGTACCTGGCCGAGCCGACCGATTTTGCCGTCGCAGCCTTTACCATTGCCCGCTACCCGGTCACCAACCGGCAGTACGCGGCCTTTATCGAGGCGGCAGGCTATGCCAACCGGGTATGGTGGACCGATCCCGGCTGGGCGATCAAGGAGCAGAAAGGTTGGTCAGCGCCCCGCTTCTGGGAAAGCGGCGGTTATATGGGCGCTGACTGCCCGGTGATCGCTGTCTCATGGTACGAAGCAATCGCGTTTTGCCGCTGGTTGAGTGACGCATCCGGCCAATCGATCAGTCTGCCGACCGAACAGCAGTGGCAGCGCGCCGCGCAGGGGGATGATGGGCGCGAGTTCCCCTGGGGGAATGAAACACCGCACGAATTGTTGTGCAACTGGAACCGCGATGTGAACCGGACATCACCTGTCACGCGCTATCCCGATGGCGCCAGCCCATACGGTGTCATGGATATGAGCGGCAACGTGTGGGAATGGTGCCTGACCGGCTGGGAAAGCGGGACCACCAGCCTGGACAGCAGCGAACGGCGCGTAGCACGGGGCGGCTGCTGGATCAACGACAGCCCGTTAACGCTGCGCGTGACTCTACGCGACGGACCTTATCCGGTGGATGCGTACAATCTGTGCGGGTTTCGCTGTGTACGCGCTGATTGAGAACACCGCGTCCCCCGATCAAAAACGGCTTGCTATTGCCTGACCCGATCCTGGATAATGGGACGCTGTTGTATGGCGATCATCTTTTACTCGAAAGGACAGGACCGTGAGACGATCTGTATGGGTTGTATGGGTGGCTGTAGTCCTCCTGGGGATGTTACTGGCCGGGTCGCTGGCAGCACAAGCCGCCGCGCCGACTCTCGCTGCTACCCCCACACCTTCCGCTTCTCCGCAGCCACGGATCGAACTTGATGATGAGTTGTGGCTGCGACCGGTTGCCGACGGGGTCTTTATCGTTACCCATGCGTTTCCCTGGGCCGCCAATTCGCTGATCGTCGAGATGGCGGACGACACAATCGTGCTGGTGGACACTCCCTACACCGCAGAAGCAACGGCGCAGGTGATCGCCTGGATTACAGCGGAATTCGGGAAGCGTGAGATCGTGGCGATCAATACCGGGTTCCATGTTGATAACCTCGGCGGCAATGCTTACCTGGCAGAGCAGGGTATCCCGATCTACGGTTCCGACCTGACCGTGCAGATGCTTGATGAGCGCGGCGAACAATCGCGGGCGCTGACCCTGGAATGGCTGCAAGCACCGGCAGACAAGCGGTATTATGACGGGCACCGGGACGTCTTGTTCATCGCCCCAACGGAGGTCTTCGCGGCAGAAGACGGCCTCGAACTGGATTTTGGCGGCGAACGCCTGCAAGTCTACTATCCCGGTCCAACCCATGCCCCTGACAACATGGTTGTGTTTTTCCCGGAACACCGGCTGATGTTTGGCGGATGCATGATTATAGGCGGCGACAAGCTCGGCAATACCGCCGACGCAGACCTGGAGGCGTGGCCGGATTCAGTCCGCAAATTAGCTCGGTTTGAGTTTGATATACTGGTGCCAGGGCATGGTGATCGCTTTGACCCTGAGTTACTCGATCACACCCTTGATCTGCTAACATCCTGATATGCTACAGCGGGGCGCAGCCCGCGCTGCCAGTGCTTGCACACCGCAAGAGGGTATGAGTTCGAAGTATAATGATGATGATGACAGGTGCGAAGCTGGCCGGACATACTGGGCAGCCGTTTACACACCTGGGGTTTGAACTGCTGCTGACCAGGATCAGGCGGGTGCTATCAGGGAGCGGCTCGATCTCGCTGATTTTGATCGATTCTGGCGACATTCCGGCCTGTCAGCGTGAGGCGGTCTGATGTACGAACAACACGAACTGTGCCAGAAGCCGGACGACGAGCACATGTCGATCTGGCACTACATGAGCTTTGCCAAGTTTGTGTCGGTGCTGTCCAAGCAGGCGCTGTTTTTCACCAAGGGACGCCGCTTATTGGAGGGCGACCCGTATGAAGGAGCGTTTCCTAAGGATCACGAGGCTGTTTATACGCGGCGCCTGTTTGAGGACCACCTGCACCACAACGACATCATCGCCGTGAACTGCTGGCACATGAACCCGCATGAATCGGTCGCCATGTGGAAAATGTACTCCGAAGGCGAGGAAGGCGTGGCGATCCGCTCGACCTTCGACCGCCTGACCACCAGCTTTGACGATACCAACCAGCCCGTGTTTATCGGCAAGATACAGTACATCGACTACGATATGGAGTCCTTCCGGCCCGATTCCAGGGACGACATGCTGATCTACCTGCTGCACAAGCGGCCCTGTTTTGAATACGAGCAGGAACTAAGGGCGCTGGTCTTCGCACGCCCAACGCTGTCTCCCGGCAACACGCAGCAGCCAACCAACGCGCCCGACTGTCAAGGCGTCGAGTCAACCAACGATGGCGCATACATCGCGGTCAGCCTGGAAAAGCTGGTGGACCGGGTGTATACGTCGCCCATCTGCCAGCCCTGGTTTACCGAGCTGGTCAAGTCGGTGATGGGCAAATACGGCCTGGAAAAAAACGTCGTGCAGTCCAAGCTGTTCGAAACGCCGTTGTATTAGCCGCGCGCCGGATACTACCAGCTTCCCCCTGCCCCGCCGCCGCTTGAACTACCGCCGCCAAACGACCCGCCGCTTGAACTGCTGCTTGATCCACCGCCAGAACTGCTTGAACTGGTGCGCGTCAGTTGGGGCACGGTGACGATCTGCTCGTCGTGATATTTGCAGTGCCTGCAATTTCTGGTGATCTTGTCCTGGCCGGTTGACGTGTATGTTGGCGCAACCAGCCGCTCAGTGCGAACGCCAAGCGTCCGGTAGCCGCAGCCTGGGCACCGCCGGTAGCGGGATAGCCAGGCCTGGTAGGGGAGCAGCTTGTGATTACCGCAGTTGGGACACTTCCACACGTCATAATCGACCGAGCGCAGCATTTCCTCCAGCTTCTGGCCGGATTCCAGATACATATCGTCGGCGGTTTCATCCAGGCGGTTCATTAATGTGCCGCAGCCCGGACAGCGGCGCCGACGGTAGCGCCGCAGCCGCTGCACGCCGACTGCTCCTGCGCCCAGGACACCCAGCGCGCCCCCGCCGATGAGCGCCGGTTCGAGAATGCCCCCGCCGCCGGTATCGGTCTGCGTGGACGTGTAGGTGCTGCTGCTGGTACCCGTCCGCGTGGACGTATAGGCGCTGGTGGGCGCCATCGACTCGCCGAGGTCCGGCGGCCACTCGCCGGTCAGGACTTGGATCACGCCCCGCACGCCCTGGTAAATACCCCGGCTGTAGTTGCTTTGCCTGAAGTAGCTCAGCATCAGCTCATCAACCACCGTTTGCATTTTGTCGTTGTATTCTTCCCCATACCCGGCGCCCAGCGCGATCCAGACCTGGCGGTCGTTGACGGCGACCAGGATCAACACGCCGTTATTGAACTCTTTACTGCCGACACCCCACGAGTTAAACAGGCCGGTGGCGAAAGACCGGATCGTTTCGTGGTTCCCCCCGTAATCGTGAAACGAGCCGGTGGTTACCACAACGGCCTCGATGCCGGTATCGCGCTTCAAATCCATTAACAGGGTCCGGATGTTAGCGGCGTCTTCGTCGGTCAGCAGCCCGGCAAAATCGTTGATATACAGGTCTATGTAATCCGGGTAGCCATCCTGCGCATGGCTCAGCGTGCCGCTCAGGATAGTCAGCAGCAGGACCAGGCAAACGGCGGCGATCCGGTGTGCGCAGCGTGGCTGGATGTGATAAAGCAGGTGTCTCATCGGCAGTGCCTCCTGATGTGCGATAATTGATAGTAACCGCCCGCGTCAATGCATGCGGCGTGAAAGGAGGAACGAACATGCAGGCACGGTTTATTCGCTTTGGCGAAGTCGAGATCGACGGTGTGCGCCATACAAAAGACGTGGTGATCGACAGGGGCAAGGTGATCAAGCGCGACAAGACCGAATCCCGCAAGCATAAGGCGCGCTTTGGGCATACGCCGCTGTCGGCCAAAGAAAACATACCCTGGAACTGCCAGCGCCTGATCATCGGGACCGGTGCGTATGGACGGCTGCCGATCATGAAAAAGGTGAAAAAAACAGCCAAACAGCGCGGTGTCGAACTGGTCACGGTCCCCACGCCGCGCGCCTGCGAACTGATCAGTCAGGCAGACCTGGCGACTACCAACGCGATTCTACACCTGACGTGCTAGTCTGTGCCAGCGCGTAGAGCTTGAAGAAATAACGGTACGGGCCATGTCCAGACGGGGGACAGACGCCGCCATAGCCGTGTTGTTTTTGCTCCTGCTCGATTTCTATCGCCTCAGACCTTCTATGAAAACACCGCTATTATCGGTGATGATTGATCGGAGAACATCTTTTTCTTCTTGGTAGGGGCTTGCGATCAAGTATCCGAAATCCACCCATTCGGATAGGAGACTGGTTAATATCCGCTTCCAGAAATCGTGAGATTTTCTGCCGGAAGATGCAGTACGATATTCAAGTAAAAGTATGGCAGCCAGATCATCATACTTAGCGAAGGCCCAATCGAACAGATCGTAGCGAGTGTCTTCGTCCCTCTCAATAAAGAGTGAGCGGAAGCTTAGATAGTTGCTCTCTGAACAAAATGCGATTATGAATAATGCAGAATTAGAACCCAATAAAGATTTAGAAGAACGCAATTGGAGGATAGCTTCGTCCAGGTTTCTTTTGATCGCGCCCGTGTTGTAATCAGTGCCCCCCCGAATGAATCCAATGTTTAACTGATCCTCAGCATCGAATCTCATTATCTGAACAAATGCTTTGGGGCTGCTTCTTGCTCTTTTTCCGAAGACATATTCGCGGGCAATGTGGCTCTGATGAGGATTCTTATCGAAATAGTTTGCAGTCCATCGTATGTAGCTCTTCAACCAAGAGTAGAAGTCTTTGCGTTCTTTTCCGCATGGGGTATGGAGTCTGTCAATAGCTATCGTTATATAAAGCGGCAAGTCCTTGAGATTCGTGTCAGACGTCAAGGAATCACGAAGGTGCTGCTCAAAAACCTGATGCCCCTCTTCTTTCATCGATCCGAATTGACCACCGGAGAATACGGTTTTTACTTCGCAGAGTATTGTTACGTTGTCCTTGGTGAACTGCCAATCTGCGTTTTTGCCCTTTTTTCCGTTACACACATCCAAAGGCTCGCTTGAGAATCCAAATTTCTCAAACCAGACCCGTACACGTTCTTCGTTACACTTGCTTACCTGTTTACGCAGGGAGGGCATCATCTCTTGTTGACCTTTCGAACTCCACATCGCCCGCAAAGCAGGTAACCAACTCACACTGAACCCATCCAGGAAGTAGGCATTATGCCATTTCAGGTTATACTGTGTCTCTTCGACCGTCTTATTTGGCCTCGTACTCCGACTCGCTCACGCCAGCGCCAGCAGGCGGTAGACCTGCGCCTGCCGCTGCCGTCCTTTGATCTCCAACTTGCCGACATATTCCACTTCAACCAGGT
>JAFGNU010000064.1 GCA_016926875.1 Anaerolineae bacterium
CTTACGAGCCTGGCATCGCCTGCCGGGGCGGCTCCTCTTTCATGGCGGGCCAGCGGATATTGCTCAGCTTTAGCCCTTGCAAGCGGATCATGACCGCTACCTGTGTGCCGTCATCGCTGGCGAGATAGATCGCCTCGCCGTCGTCAAAGCCCAGGTAGCCGTTGCCGGGACCCGGCGCCGGGTTCTTGACCTGGTTTGGCCCACCTTGCAGGCTTACCTCGGCGATGCCTTGCAGGTCGTATTTATAGAGCTTTGCCTGGTTGTTCACGTCACACGTGAAGTACATTGACACCGAGTCCTTGCCAAACGCCGGGGCGTAGCACGACGATCCCTTGGCCGGGTCCGTGATCGGGTTTTCGGCCTGCTGGCTCACGGTGATCACATAGATCGCGCGTTTGCCTTGCGTATCGCGCTCAAAGGCGATGTAACGCCCGTTGGGCGCGTAGGTTGGCGCCATGGCGTTGGCGACCAGTAGCTGCGGCTGCCCGACATTTGGCGCGGCGTTCATGTCCACCGCGTAGATGCCGGTTGTGCCCGCGCTGTCGGTCATCGTCACCAGCAGCGTTTGCCCGTCCGGTGACCACGCCATCGGGTAATCGGCGATGGTAAGCTGCGCTGAATCCGACACCAGCGGCACGGAGACGCGCCGCTCCAGGTTCATGACCTTGAGCGTTGTCTGCTGGGCCGTATCCACCGACAGGTAGGCAACCAGATTCGCCTTAGGATCAAGCGTCGGATAGCGCTCGTCTTCGGGCGTGTTATTGGTCAGCGGCTCGGTCTTGCCACCTTTCAGCAGGTACAGGTCCGACGGGCTGGCTGCCGCCATAAACACGGCCATGATGTTCCCGTTTTTGAGATGATCCGGGATTTGCAGCCCATACACTTCACGGTTATTCACCGTCTGTGCCTGGAAGCCAGGGCGCGGTCTTGGTGGCTGACCGCCGGTAACGGGCGGTTTCCTGGTCGCGGTTGGCGTGGGCGTGCCAGGACCAGGGCCGGGGCCAGGACCAGGGCCGGGGGCAGCGCCGCTTGTACACACATCCATCGCAGACTGCGTCACAGTCCCCGCCGGATCGCCGGTCATGCCCGCCGGGACGCTGTCCCAGAACGAGGTTTGGGCGTTGGCTTCCGCGCTGCGGTCATATACCAGCGCGCTAAACGTGAAATTGCCTTCGGTGCCCGCCGGGTATTCCTTGGATACAACGGCGGACTCGGCGCTTGAGGGCTGGCCGCCGCTGTACGCCGTGATGATCTGGGCGCTGACCGTCAGCGCACCGGCGGTTGGATTCTTCACAAGGCGGCTGTAGGTGAAACACACTTTGGATTGTGTGTTGGGGTTGGGTGGTTTGATGTTAGCCGCGTTTGGATTGAGCGGGTTACAGATTTCGGTTAGCGGGCGATCCAGGTACTGAATCTTTTCGTACCACGAACTCGCATCGGTCAGCACGGTCGCCCCGCCGATTTGCAGCGTGGACAGGTCGGGCATACATGGCAGCACCGTTACGCCGCCCATGCCGTTGAAGACCGCATCCTGGACCTCGTCGCATGGAACCGGCTGGTGCAGCAGCCAGATGATCTCGCCCAGCAGGAGGTTCTGGTGATTGTTTTTGAGCAGGGTTGCCAGGTGCGGGCAGTCTTTCAGCGTGGGTGGCACGTTGGGATCGTTGGCTGCCACGTCCGGTGTTGGTGCGTGCTTGTCGATGGCAGCGTATGGTGACGTGCACAGGTCCGGGTCATTGAGGACGGCTGTGGCGTCTGCGCCGGTGGCGATCAGGTGCGCGATGATTCCAACGGCGTCCATATCCGCGCCGCCCTGACCGAGCTTTTTGATGCCGCAGGTTGTGGTCAGCTTGTTATAGAGCTGCATCTGCTCCGGCGACAGGTCGCCCAGCGCAACCGCGCGGAAGATGCCGTTGCACATACCGCCGCCCAGTCCTTGCAGGTCGCCCTTGGCAACACCCAGCGCCGTCATACGCGCCACCGCGTCAAACATACTGCCGATGGGCGGGGTGTTGGTGCAGGTATTGGCGCCAATGAGCAGCCATTCGCCCACCGAGAGGCGGGCCGCAGGCTTCAGCAGGGCGTCTTTGGCCGGGATGCTCGCGCTCTCCGGGAAGGGGGGCAGCGTTTGGGCCAGGATCGCCGCGCCGATGTCGCAGCGGTTTTGATCGGTGACAACGCTTGTCAGGCGCCCGGCCAGCCCTGCGTCAAAGCCTGATAACCGGTCGAGGAAGTCGAGCACGGCCTTGGCTTCAGTTGGGCAGTCGGGGATCATGTTCTGGAACTGGGGTTCGTTGACCGGGGTGAAGGGCGGCGGGCTAAACACCAGATCGCCCAACGTGATCTGTGCCGCCTCGCACGGGTTCGGGTTGGTTGCCAGGTCAAGCACCATGTGAACCGGCAGGGTGACGATGTCGCTGATCAGGTCCGGGCAGCTCCCGAACGCCTGGTTCGGGTTGACGCCCGTGATCGGGGCGACCTGTGGCACATCACCGGTTACGGGTTCGGGTTGTTCAGGTTGTTCGGGCTGTTCCGGTTCTGGTTCCGGCCCCGGTCCTGGGAACGGCAGGTTGCTGCACTCGTTATCACGGCGTGTGACCCACCCGGCCACCCAGCCGCCGATTTCGAGTTCGTACCATTCGCCATCCGGGGTAACGGTCACTGCGTTGTAGACCTGTGCCGGGTCCATGCGCCCGATGATGTCGGCGGTGTCTGATGGTTCCTCGCGGATGTTCACCCCTTCCGCTGTTGAGGTGGCGATGCTGCACAGCAAATCCTGCGGCAGGTCCGGCAGCACAATCGGGCAGGTGCCGCAGTCGCCTTCACAGCTTACACAGGTTTCATTGCCGGTGCAGAAGCCGTCGCCGCAGAAATCCGGGCAGTCGGCGGGGCAGTTGCCCGCGTTTTCGCCCTCAGCGCAGAAACCGTTGCCGCAGTATTCACACGGGCCGCAGTCGGCTTCGCAGCTCTGGCAGTCCTCGTAATACGGGTCGCAGTAGGTGTCGCCGCAGTAGCAGTCTTCGGGGCAGGTGGCGTTGTCTTCGCCGAGGGACGGGTCGCAGTAGTAGTCGCCGCAGGCCGTACACTCGCCACAGTCCTCAGGGCAGCTTTCGCAGCTTTCATAGGGGTCGCAGTAATAATCGCCGCAGTAGCAGTCAGTAGGGCAGTTGCTGCTGTCCTCGCCGATGGTGCCGTCGCAGTAGTAGTCGCCGCAGGCTGAGCACTCGCCACAGTCTGAGGGGCAGCTTTCGCAGCTTTCGTAGTAGTCGCAGATGTAGTCACCGCAGTAGCAGTCGGTGGGGCAGTTGCTGCTGTCCTCGCCGATAGACGGGTCGCAGTAGTAGTCACCGCAGGCTGAACACTGGCCGCAGTCCTCAGGGCAGCTTTCGCAGCTTTCGTAGTAGTCGCAGATGTAGTCGCCGCAGTAGCAGTCAGTAGGGCAGTTGCTGCTGTCTTCGCCGATAGACACATCGCAGTAGTAGTCGCCGCAGGGATCGCTGCTGCCGCAGTCGGCGGGGCAGTTCAAGGCTTCCATCTCGTAGCCATCGCACACGTAGTCGCCGCAGTAGCAGTCGGTGGGGCAGTTATAGCTGTCCTCGCCGATGGACACGTCGCAGTAGTAGTCACCACAGGGATCGCTGTCGCAGTCCTGGGGACAGGTGCCCGCCGTGCCTTCGAAATAGTCACAGACGTAGTCGCCGCAGTAGCAGTCACCCGGGCAGGTGCTGCTGTTCTCGTCGCAGCCGGGTTCACAGACCATGTTGCCGCAGTAGCAGCCCTCTTGCGCGACGGTGGCAGCGATCTGCAACTGGCCGCTGGCCGAGGCTTCGCCCGATCCGGCGGTGACGTCATAGACGCCAAAGTCCCAACCATTGCTGCACACGGACACGTTCTGTCCGCCTGCCGCGTCAATGGCAATAGACGCCGCATAGACAGCCGGACCGCCGTCCGACGGAACGATCAGCAGGGAGACAGCCTCGTTTGCTTCAAAACCGGACAGGGTAATCTCAAAGCAGGTGCCAACCGGTCCTGACGGCGGATCGACCGCCAGCGCGGGACCCTGGCGCGCCGATGTGCTGGGAACGGCCACTGTCAGCACTAGTAAGAACGCGGTTAAGACTAAACATTTGAACTTAAATCTCGTGTTTCTCATATGCCTTTTCCTCTAAATACTAGGTTGGTGCCGTGTTGTTTGTGTGCTGCGCCGGTGTGGCGCATTGAGCTTTTGGGGAGTATGCCGTCAGCTTGCCCGGCTCCCACCACCACGAACCCCGCTTGTTGGGTATGCGTCATTTCAGGCAGCGGTACATAGAGCGTGGATGTGACTGTGCCTGGTCAACGCGTGACTCGCCTCAAATGAAGAGGACGCAATAGAAAAACACTAAACAGGTTTTTGAAGAATAGTTATTGTACCATGCAAAACTACTATGAGGACAAAGCCGAAGTGGATACCAGTGTAGAAAGTCAGCAAAACGCGGGTCGTGTGTAATCTCTGTAAGACCCCGGCTATCCAGTCTGGCTCAGTCTGTGGGTCAGATAGCCATGTTATAAAATTCACAAGCCGTAAAGTTATATATTAACCATTTAATTGTTCCGTATTGTCCTGTGCTGGCATGTCGGTACCGGGCTTATCGTCCGGGACGGCAGGCGTCGCGGGCGTGTCCCCATCGCTTGATGGTTTGTCCGGGGAAGCATCGGGGGGCATCTTCAGCCGCCGCTTGAGGTCTGGCGGCGGGATAATCAGCGTTTCCGACTCGTTTTCGATTTCGATGTCGTCCGGCATGGCAGGTTGGGATTGGTCCGGTGTGGTGGATTTCTCCGGCGAGTTGCCGGACGTGTCCTTTTGCTTCTGCTTCGAGTTATTCGACCCGGCAGGCTGCGGGACGCCGCGCGGCGTGGGCGCCATCACTGGCCCGGCAATAGTGTGCACGGTCGTGTCGGGTGCCGAATAGTCTGGAGGGCTGGCGGGCGGCTGCTCGATCTCGCGGGGCGTGCGCGCCATCACTGGCCCGGCCATCATTGGTGTGTGATTATTTGCCACGTTGGCGGGCGAATCAGCTTCCCTTTTGCAATCTGATGTTGGTTCCTGCCCGGAGGGCTGATTGTTCAATCTGTGCGCCAGCCCGTTGTAGAGCGTGCTATGGCTGTAATCGGGCGCGGCGGGTTGTTCGGTGACCGGATGCGTGCTGTCACGGGCTGCCTCGTCTGCCAGCGCCGGTGTAAGCGGCTGCTCGTCACCAATATCGATAGGCAGCAGCGCGGCCAGCGCCTGCTCGGTGGACTGGGTGTTATTTTGCAGCATAAAACGCGCCCGGTTGATCTTAAACATCTCACCCATGATCTTTAGCTGGATTGCCAGGTCGCGCTCAACCGGGTCATCGGTGTCCAACCCGGCGATCATGCTTTTGAGGCTGGGGTATGGGCTGGCTTTTGGCGGTTCGAAGACGGCGCGAATCCATACGCCGCTGCGCGATCCTTTCGCGTCGCTGGTGATCAGGCGTTTCAGGCTGCCAACGCTCATGCCAACCTGGCACAGGATGATCAGCCCTTCGTACAGCATTTCCGGCTGGACATAGCATGGCTGGGTGTGCTCGACACGCAGCACCGTTTTGGCGCCCAGGTATTCGATCAGCCACGCCGGCAGCGCCTCCGGTGTGACCTGGCAGCGCTGGCTGTCGTGCAGCGTGCCCCCGCTTTGCACGTAAATCAGCGTCGCCCATGCCTTGATGAAATTGAGCGTGATTTCCAGGTTCCGCTCGATACCCCGCAACTGTTCCCGGATGGCAACCTGGTTGTCCATGGTTTGCGCGATAGCCAACCGCCCCAGCGCATTGTTCATCGGGCTGGCGATTCGACGGTACAGGTAGTTCTTCAGAAAGTTGATGCTTTCCCAGTGAAGCTCCTGGTACGAGATACTCATGGGGCGCTGTCCTTACGCTTAGACGACTCACCGGCAGAAGCGGTATCAGATAGTTCGGATTCAGGCGTTGGGATAGTGGTGTTTTCGGCAACGGCAGGCATCGAGTCTGTATCAGGTACCTGGACCGGACGGAGCGTTTGCGTTTCCCTGGTCAGCGCGACGTTGGAGGTTGACGCCGGAGGGGTACGCATGCTGCCGGGCGGTTTCGGCGCGGGGATTTTGACAGGTACGATGAGCGGCGATGTGTCGGTTGGCGAGGTCCTGGCGGTGTCGGATGGCCCGGTGAGGGGCGCCGCGCCGGGCTGTGGCAAGTCTGCCGCCTGTGGCCCGGCTGCATCTGTCGATTGGGACGAAACCGGTGTGGCGGCGCTGGCGCTGGTGTCGGCGCTGTGCGCAGGTATTGTCGATTCGTCCGGCTCAACCGGCGGCGCTTCGCCTTCGGCAGCCGGCGCTGTTGGTGTGCGCGGGGCCGGGGATGAAATGCGGGGTATAGCCGCGCCCGGCCAGGGGCGCAAAATGTCGAGTGTGGGTGGCTCCGGTTTGTCGTCGGGCAGGCATTCCACCAGGAGCGGTGTTTCGTCTCCTGTCGCAGCCTCTGTTATTTGAGGTGTGTCGGCGCTGTCGGTTACCTGCGACTCGTCGGCTGCTTCGGCTGATTTAGTCATAGACACGATCGGGGCTTCGGTTACGCGGACGCCTTCCCGCTTGACAAAAAACGCAAATTCGCCGCGCTTGTCTGACGAGTTCAGCAGCAGATCGCTGCCGTTCAGCATGATGAAATCGCGCGCCGTCACCAGTTCAAAACGGGTGCTGTTCGCACGCCAGTGGTCACCAAAAGACTCGATCAGATCGTCCAGCGTGACGGGCAGGGGTTTAAGGCGCGAAAACTGGATGCGAAACCAGACGCCCTGGCTGATGGAGTTGAGTTCCAGCCGCACGCCGGTTCCCTGGGTAAAGGCTGCCGAATAGAGCAGCAGCAGCGCTTCCTGGAGCGTTTCCTGGTTGGCGTGCAGCACGGGATTGGACTTGATAACCGGCGGTTCATTAAGTTGAATCTGGCTCGCCAGCCATGCCAGCAAGGTGTTTACCTGGAAGGGACGGATTGCGCGTTCCGGGACGGTTTCGCCTAGCTTAAACCGGATCAGGTACGACCAGGCCATGAACAGGTTCAGTACATTGGCGATCTTGATCGCGGCGCGGTCTTTCCAGAAACCGGGCGGCTCGTTCTGGGCTTCGGGCATATCACTCAGGGCGATGGCCGATAGTGCCGCGTTGAGCGAGTCTGCAATACGGTTGTATAGCAGAAACTGGAGATCGGAGAGCGCTTCCCAATCGGGTTGCCGCATGCTGATTTGCCTGTGCTTTCTTGGATACGTGTTATTTCGCTTGGGTTTGTATTGCGTTAAAGAATGGTTGTCTCCCTGATTAAAACAGCAAATGCGGAGCCGTGCAAAGGTCCGCATTTTTGATTGTTGACCGGCAGATCGGGGTTTGATAACCCGTTAAACAATCTCTGCGACTAGCTCGGCGTGGACAACAACCGGTCCGGGTTGGTCCAGGTATCGTTGTACATCTTCAAGCGCCTGGCGATACATGTTGATCAGGTCGTTTTCCGATCCTTTATAGCGGCGCAGCGTCTGCCGGGCGCACATTGTGCAGCCGCGCATCGCCCGGTAACTGTCCGTCTCGCAGGATAAACATCCATTGAACCGGACCATCATCAGCATAAAAGCCAGCACTTCTTCGTGTGTATCTGGCAGACTTGCCAGCCGGTCTACCAGGTTACGCCATGCTTCCCCGCGCGCGTCTCGAAGACGCGGAATGGCATATGTTGGAAACATTAGCTCGTTTTTAGTATACATCCCAACCCCGTTTCCATGGTGCATTGAAGCCCGTTACGAACATAATTCTATCTAATTTTTTACTTGAGTCCACCCTAGCATTAGCATAGGAAAGTTCTCTTTACTATCATAGTGTACTCCGGTACTAGTTTGGGTTAGAAGTGGGTTTAAATGTGGATCGTAAAAAGATAGACCGGGTAAGAATTTGCGTGAATTGACGGGACTTGTCATCCGGCACATCCAGCCGGAGAAGTTCGTTATACCGGCCAAAAAGAGTGGGCTGACGTTAAGGATCATTCACTAATACCCACATTCCGCACCAACTTTGACAAAAATGATATTTATTCAGATTTTGCTTGTTTCGTGTGCGGAATGTGGACGAAGTTGGTCCGAGCCAATCACGGCGCTGGAATCGCGATTGCCGCGCACGACGTGATACAGCAAGATGTTGGTCAGGTCTTCGCTCGCCAGCAGTTGATCCGCCGTGATGTTCAACTCCGACAGTGCCGCCGCGAAAGCTGCGTCAGTCGGGGCGAAGACGGTGTACTGGCCTTTGTCGTCCAACACGCTGTCGAGACCGGAAGTCTGGAGCGCGGCCCACAGGATGATGAAGTCGCCATTAGATTCGGCAATGTCGGAAATGGTAGTGCGGTCGGACGGCCCGGCAAAGGCTGGTGCAGCCAGTGCCAGAACAACGGTAATCAGGGTCAATAAAACGTTACGTTTCATGATGTTTTCCTCCAGGTAACCTACGTTGGATTGATTGAGCCTACGAAGAAGGTAAACATCAAAATGAAGCGCGGGCTGAAAACCATGGAGAGCCTGATGAGAAGATTTATTGCGGGTTGGCGCGTGCCTATTGACTGGTGTCAAGCGCAAACGCGGACTTGAATAAGCATTGGCCGGGCACACACGGCCCGGTTTTTGTTTCCGTGCTATGCTGATGGACAAATCGGGACATAGACAAACGGAGCTGAGGAAATGAGGAAAAAGCTATTTAGATACCGAACGCCAAGCGCAAAAACCGTAACAGCAAAGAAGCGTATTAAAAAGGCCACCAGGCCCGCACGAGCGCTTCTCTCTATAGTATATCTGGCATTCCTGGCAGCAGTTCTTTTAGGGATAAGCCCTATCGCAACGGCTCAAGACCAGACCAGTGATGTGTCATTCAAAACCCCGGAAGAAGCCATTACTTTCTATATGCAAGCTGTGGTTCAGGGTGACGTCGCCAAAATCATGCAGGCCTGCGCCATAGATGAGATGAGCGAAAAGTTCAGATTCGATCTTTATGCTAACCGGCTTCAGGCCCTGACACTTCAAGCCCCGGCACCGTCTGACTATCCGTTTTACGCTGAGATAAACAAAGCGCAGTTTTCATGGCAAGTTCTTAATCAAGCGAGAAATCTGGCTTACGGTTTGCTGTCTACCGAACAAGAATTGATTGACGGTTATACTGTTCCCATAGACACAGAAGGAGCTATCCAGTTCATGAAAGAGGTAGATCCCGAAAGGCTTGCCCAGTTACAGGTCACAAAGATTGGTGTGCCTTATCCTGAGATCGCGTCCGATGAACGCAATCTGAATAACTGGAACAAGCAAGCCCAGATCTACGGGGCCGACGAACTCACCGAACGGGTGGTCCTGCTTCTGTTCGAAGGGGATTACTACTACGTGGGCTTCACGCTGCTTCGCTATGGAGAAGACTGGAAAATCAGCAGTGCAGCCTCTCAACTGGGTTATACCAATGCAGTGGGAGCGCCCCAGGAAACAACAGAGGAAGAATTCCTGGAATTGGTCGGCGGCAGTTGAATTCATCTGGAATGCGGTCTATTTCTCGATGTCAACAAGGCGCAACGAGAAAAGCCAGGTGCTTAGGGTAACTGAGGCATCTGGCTGTTTTTGAGGGACCCACGTTCCGCATCGCCAGAGAGCAAAATCGGAATAAATGCTAGTTTTGCTCAAACGAGTGCGGAACGTGGGTAATAGGGTGTTATGCTGGTTTTTTCAGATGCGACTGCCTGACAGTCGCCCCCCCCGACCCCCTCTCTCCATTCAAAATGGCGAGGGGGAGCATGTTGTAGTGGACCCCAAAGACTGGACAAGTAGGCCGCTAATCCCTCGCTCTGAGGGAGAGGGACCCGGCCCCGCCGGAAGGGTGAGGGCTGTGCAGCAAATCCGCGATTCACTGAAACTAGCATAAGGTCCTGATAGTAGTCGGTGTATATGTGGGGTTTTGTTTGTGTGCCCGGCAGGCTCGCACGGTTTTCTCGGCGTTGCGCGGTTTGGGCTATAATGGGCGCGTAATGCAGGAGTGGACTCTATGCACCCATCGGATTCCCGGACACGGCGATTCATCATATGCGGTGCTGGCGCGGTATTGATCGCGCTGGCGCTGGCGGCGTGTGGCACGGGCGGCGCGCAAATTGACGACCCGGTGATCATCGTGGCGTCGCCGGTGCCGCCGGACGCGGATTTTGTCCGCTATGAGCACCCGTCAGGCGTGTTTTCGCTGCGGATGCCCCCGGACTGGATCGCCGGGGAACTGCCGGACAGCCACGGCGTGCGCGTGCAGTTCACGGCGTTGGAAGGGTCGCAGGCCGTGACGCGGCTGAGCGTGTACGTGGTGAACACCGGCCAGCCGATGACTCCCGAAGCATTCGCTCAGGCAGTCAATGCCTACCAGCCGCCTGCCGACCTAGCCGCGTACAACTGGCGCGAGGTAGACCGCACCGATCAGCGTGACGGCAGCCGCCGGATCACGGGCGTGCGCATCTACCCGGCGCTGGGACCGCGCAGTATTAACATCTTTTTGCAGGGCGATGGCGCGTTTTTTTGCGCGCTGGAAGTGGATGTAACGGACGTGGACCCGCCCATGATCGACATGCTGCGCGCGGTCGTGAATACGTTTCGTGTGAACCAGGACGCTGAACTGGCGGTAGGCACCGTCCAGCAGGCCGCGGCGGGCGTTACGTCCTACAGCGGCGTGATCGGCTATCACGGCTACCTGGCCTGGACCGACCGGGACGGCACGTTTCATATCACCGGTGAAGTGGTCAATACCACGCCTCAACCGCTTGAGGCGATCCGGCTGTCCGGTGTATTGTTCGACGGGCAGAGCCGCCGCCTGGACGAGCAGTCGGATATTATCTCGGTGGATGTGTTAGGGCCGGGCGAGAGTGCACCGTTTGACCTGCGCTTTGAAGGGGGCAGGCCCGCGTCGGCGGTGCGCTACGAGCTGCATACCGCCGGGCGTGAAGCTGAGTACGCGCTGAGCAGCTATTATGGCCCGCCGAATTTCGTGGTTGCCAACGACGAGGCGCTGTATAACGAGCGCGGCAACCTGGTCGTGCGCGGCGACCTGGCGAATGTTGGCCCGCAGGTGGCAACGGCGGTGAAAGTCGTAGTCGCGATCTGGGATGACCAGGGGCATGTGGTCGCGGCGGAGACGGTATTTGTTTCTGAACCGGCGCTGGTGCCGCAGGAGGCGACCACGTTCGAAGTCACGTTTTACGAACTGGGCGGCCCGGCAGTGACGTATACGCTGACGGTGTTGGGCACTGCTGCCGATGCCCCGGTGGAGTAGCCCGCTTCGCGCCGCGCGTTGACCATGATAACATCGAATCTTATGTTACAACGGGCGTTGTGATCTTATGAAAAAAAAACCAATCCAAACCCGCATAATTGTAGGGGCCGAGCTTGCTCTTTAACCAAATGAATGCGGTAGTGTGTAAACGCGGTTGAATGAACCCAATCGTTCAATGGTGTCGTGATCATGTAGGGGTAACCCGGTGGGTTGCCCTGGGCGACTCACCGAGTCGCCCCTACACGCAATACCAAACCCACCGATGCTTGAACGATCACACCGGTTGTTACCGAATTAGAAAGAAAATGTGCATTGTTCTGCCCTGGGCGCAGCAAGCTGCGTCCCTACGGGATCAATACTGGGATAAAACATGACGGAATCAAAACGTTTGTGGGGCGCGATTGGCCGGTTGGAAGCAATGGCGCTGGTTGCTGCCGGGGTGGTGATAGCGCTGGTAGCGGCGGGCCGGTTGGACCCGCTCGCACTGGTGATCCTGCTGGTCCTTGGTTATTTTGCCTGGATGGCGCGCGGCGTGATTGCGCAGGCGCGGCTTGTCCGCCCGGTCGAGCCGCCGGGCACGTGGCTGTTCACGATGATCGCCAACCTGGGTTTGATGGCGCTTGGTATCGGGGCGTTCGGCTGGTACCTGGCCGGGGGTGGATCGCTGTCGTGGGTGCCGTTCCTGGTATTTGTGGCCGGATTCATGGCGCTGCGCGCGTGGCGGCGGGGCGTGGTCGGGCAGTTATATGCGTGGCGCGGCCCGGCCCTGCTGCTGCTGCAAAAGGGCGAGTATAAAAAGCTGGCCCGCGAGCTGGAAGACGACGCTACCGCCGGGCGCGGGCATCCCGATAAACTGGCGATGGTGGCGCTGGCGTACATCGAGATGAATAAGCTGGACTATGCCGAAGACCTGCTCATGCAGGCCAGGCAGCTTGCGCCGGAGTTTGCATCGGTCAACGGGGCGCTTGGATCGCTGCGGCGGCACCAGGGACGCTATGCCGAGGCAGTGGACGCGATCCGGGCAGGGCTGCGCTTTGAAGAGAATGTGAATTCGCGCTACTACCTGGGGCTGTGCCAGTTTTTGGCAGGCGACAGGGACGGCGCGCGCGCTACGCTGCTGGGCATCATTGATGATCCGACGCTGATCCGGTTGGGGCAGGTCTTCGGCGCTTATATCCTGGGCCAGATCGCACAAGACGAGGGCGATCCTGGTGCCGCGCGTGATTGGTATGCGCGCATGGCCGAGGCGGCTCCCAAGGCGATCCCGGCGCTGCACGACGAAGCACGCCGTCACAAGCAAACACCTTACGGCGACGCGCTGCGCCAGCACGTCCGGGCGATGGAACGCATCATCGCGCGCCGTCCATTGGAGCAGCCACCCGGCGAGACATAGGACCAGAGAGGTCTTGGCGGCGGGCACTGTTGGTGCTTTAATGAAAAAAAGGGGAACGAGAGAGCCGAATATGTCTGCAAACGTGTTATTACAACGTTTCACTCGCCGGCGGACGCTGCGCCTGCTGGGGCTGACAGGAGTGTCAATGATGGTCCCGCCTGTGCTGACGCTGGCACCTGAGCAGCGCCGTTCTGTCAATGTGGCCCCTGACTCGCCGCCGTCCCCGGACCTGCCCACGCTGACGGCTGCGCGCCCGATCCTGCTCAGCGACGACGAGCCAATGGTGATCGAACTGCTTCAGCTCATGTTGGAACGTGGCAACTTGTACTCTATCAGCACCACCGATCCCTTTGAAACGCTGCAGATTTGCCGCGAGTCGCCGGTATCGCTGGTTATCTCGGACATGCTGAAGCCGGGTATGGGCGGGCTTGAGATGTTAGAGCGGCTGCGTGCCGATCCGGTCACGGCCCGCATCCCGTTTATTTTCCTCACGGCCTGCTGCGGCTCAAGCTGGATTGAGGCTGCCTGGCAGCTTGGGGCAGACGACTACCTGACCAAGCCGATTCTTCCGCGAGAATTTTTAGACGCCGTCCAGTGCGTGCTGTTGGCGCGGGGCAACTGGCAGGACGCGCATCCATATCTTGCCGGTTAGCACGGGTCGCCGGTCCACAACCGCCAGATCGAGACATTCCACGCATCATAGTTAATATGCGGGTGCTTGTATTCCGCGACCGCCTCCCAGCACAGCCCATCGATTCTATCCAGGAAAAACGAATACCCGGTCACCGCCAGGTAAGCCACCTCGCCCGGCGGCAGGTCGTCCCGGACGTGCTGCTGCAGATCGCCGACGGGTGTGCCGTAGCCCAGGCATTCAACGGGCCGGTCGGTGTAGAAATACAGCAGGTGACAGCCCCACCACGTCGCGTACTGCGCTGCGTCCGGCGGTTCGGCGCGGTTGAGAGCGGCAGCGGCGGCCCGCACGGCCTCATCCCCGATCAAATAGCCCGCCTGGTATTCGGTGTGGTTTGTGCCGGACAGGTTGAGTTTGTCGGGCGCGGTCAGGTCGGTATAGGCGAACGGCAGCGCAAACAGGATCAGCCACGCTCCCACGCCGAGCGCCACGCCCGCCCGGACCAGGGCGCGCAGCCGTGAAACGGTCCACAGCCCGGCAGCAGTACAGGCCAGGATCAGCGCCAGCGGCCCGGCGCTGGTCATGTAGTAGCGCAGCGTGATCAGGCGCGCCGTGAAAACCGGCAGCAGCGCAAACAGCAGCAGCCACACGGCCAGGAACAGCGTGTTTTTGAACCGGCGATGCTGGTACGTGCGCCAGCCGCCGACCAGCCCGTACAGGACCGCCAGCCCGGCAGCGATCAGAAATGCACGCCCGGTCACGTCCCGCACCAGCGGCAGCAGCGTTTCGATATAGAGCCGGGGGCTGGCCGGGTCGTCGCCGGACGAACGCAGGTTAAACGAATCGACCAGCCGGAACGGCTCGTCCGAGTTGCGCGCCAGGAACGCCGGGATCAAAAACGGCAGCCAGCACAGCGCCAGCACGCCCGCCGCGACCAGCAGGGGCGGCAGGTAGTCGGCCAGCCAGCGCCGGAACTGCGCACGCAGGTCTGCCCGCTGCCAGGGGAAATAGATCAGGGCTGCGGCGACCGGCAGCAGCGGCAGCAGGCTCATGGTCAGCTTGGAAAATATCGCCAGCGCCAGCAGCACGCCCAGGATCGCGCCTTCGCGCAGCGTTGGACGGCGCGCAAAGCTCAGGCTGCGCCACGCGGTCAGCGCCGCGAACCCCAGCGCCAGCGGATCGGCCATTGCCATCCGCTCGTAAAAAAACGCCAGCGGCAGCACGGCGTACAGGCCCAGTGCCAGCGCCCCGGCCCGATGCCCGCCCAGCCGCCGTCCCACGGCATACAGCGCCGCGCCTGTGATCAGCGAAAACACGGCTACCGCCGCGCGCGAAACGGGCAGCGCGATGTGTGGATCGGCTTCGAACAGGCCCAGCCAGAAGTACAAAAGCACCTTGCCGCGCGAGATGCGCCCTGGGTGCTGATCAAAGTCCCACACGACCGCCGCCCGCTTGATATGGAAGCCTTCATCCAGGTACGGGTCTTGAACGGTGAGATTGTGGGTGCGAATGAAAAGTTGCAGCAGCAGGAAGGCCGCTGCAACTGCCAGTTGGGTGA
Organism: Anaerolineae bacterium; assembly: GCA_016926875.1. Lineage (GTDB taxonomy): Bacteria > Chloroflexota > Anaerolineae > Aggregatilineales > Aggregatilineaceae > JAFGNU01. Next base: position 14,927 of record JAFGNU010000064.1, read on the forward strand.
TGGTGGTTGCGGTTGGTCGTTTCATGGGACGATCAGGCGTCCGGTGTTTCGGAAGTTTCCGGCGGTGTGGGATCGGTATCCGGGGCGGCGAGAGGCGGTGGTTCGGCGCTGAGCGCTTCCTCGTATTCTTCCAGCATGTCCAGCAGCGGTTTGTCGGTGAAGGCGAAAATCCGCTCGCTCGTGCTCAGGATGCCGCGAAACTGCTCGTCAGACAGCACGATCAGCAGGTGGCCTGGACTGTGATCGCGCATACGCAGCGCGCGCGCGGTGCTGATCTCTGCCTGGTCAACGACGGCAGGCTCAAGGACGCCGGGGAAAGGCTGCTCCCAGTTGGCCGGGTTGTCACGGTAGGGGGGCAGGTCGGCGAGGAGGGTATCCATCGTAACATCCAGATCGGGATGCGCCAGCATGTCGCGCAGCCCTTCAAAGCGTATGGCGGTAAAGTGCTGGTGGCCGTGATCGATGATCAGCCACCACCATTCATAACTACCTGGTGTGCCGCGCCAGGCTTTAAGCGCCTGGTAAACCGTCTGGCTGGCGTGGCGGGTCAGGTGCGCATTCGCGGCCTTGTGCAGTTCGGCATCGGCGATAGGCATAATCACGCTCCCCTTCGCTAATCTCACGATTCTGTATGTGATGATAGCACGGCTGCCGCTGGCAACCAACTACGGCTAACCGGCGCCGAACCGGGGTTTGACGGGCGATCTGCATAGCCAGGTAGGAATACATTTTTTAGTTTGTTGAAGAAATTGTGAAAAAGAATTTACACAAGTTGCTTTGTCGCGGTTTGCATGCTACTATAGGATTACCTTTCGGGATTTGAGTATCCGTATTCATTCATCATCAAGAAGGAGTAATCATAATGCTCTATCTACCACGTGAAGAAGGTCAGGGCCTCGTAGAGTACGCTCTGATCCTGGTCTTGGTCGCCGTTGTGGTGATCATCATTCTGGCCCTGCTGGGCCCGGCCATCGGCAACATTTTCTCGAACATCATCAACAACCTGTAGTTTCGTTCGAACCTAGACATATCCGGAAGCCCCGCTTCACAGCGGGGTTTTCCTTTTATAGAGGGGCTGTGGGCGGATAGTTGTGGTTCTGCGGACGGAATAGGTTATGATAACCGTCCAAACGGCGACCAGTCGTAGGGCAGGCTCACCCGGTTTGCGGTAGACTAGAACGCCTTTTGACGGGTGCGCTCAATCATGCCGGGGTATGGGGGCAAAGGGGAGCGGTGAGCCGGGATAACGTCCTGGTCGTGTGTGTATTGTAAGTTGCTGGCAGGGACCGGGTTTTTGCTCCTGGCAGACGAAAAACAAAGCGCGCGCCCGGCGGTATCTGGTTTGATCGCTGGCTGCTTAGCTGGGCCGGTGGAAAACGATCTGCTGCGCGTGGGTATTGAAGGAGTTGTGGAATGCGTGTGAGCCGTTATTGGGCGGTTGGGTTGGTTGTTGTGATAGTCGGCGTGCTGGTGAGCGCGTGCGGCGCTTTTGAGTCGGGGGCGGATGTCGGCGATCTGGAAACGCACAACGCGCAGTTACAGGGAACGATTGACGCGATGGGAACCCCGGCATCCACCATCGTGGCGCTGCAAATGACTGCTGATCGCGGCGTGCTGGCCGAAGCCGAGCTAACCAACCTCCAGGTGACGGCGCTGGCGGCGCAGGGTACGCTGACGGCGATCCAGCTTGGCGGCGCGGCCCCGGCAGTCCAGACAACACCCCCCCCCTCAAACGGCGCAGGCGCCGAGTCCCCGGATATCGAAATCGGCGCGGTTCCGGCGGCTGACGCTCAGACCGCGTTTTCGGGCACGACAACGTCCACCGGGGTGCTGCAAAGCAACGGCTGTGCTGCCGATCAAACCGCCGTATTTGATGTCACCGAAGACCAGATTTACGTGGTGACAACGATCACCAATCTGAAGGCCGGGATGGTTTTTGGGGCAAGTTGGACGGTCAACGGCGAGCTGTTCTTTGACGATAACCGCTGCTGGGTGCCGTCGCAGAACTGGGATACAGTGTGCGCGTACTGCTCGATCATCCCTGACGACAACCGCTTCGAGGCGGGTAGCTGGACCGTTGAGCTGTCACTGGATGGGCAGGTGCTGTCGCAGGTGCAGTTCCAGGTGGTAGACAGCGCGCAGCCGGAGGCGCAGCCCGCCGGTGGGGGTGATGCAGCCATGGACGAAGCGACCCCTGCCGATACCGGGGATATAACACAGTAACAACCGGTTCGGGCGCCGGGTGCGGCGGCGTGCAGGTTGAGAGATCACGACAGGCGGGTGAAAGCTCGCCTTTTTTGTTGATCAGTCAGAGCGGGGAGTGTCCAACCGGGCAGCGCACCCGGTTTCACCAGTCCGGGTGTGTTCGGGGTGCGTTGCGCGGCGTGATCAGCGGCAGCAGGCGGCGCACGACGTCGGGATGCCCGGCGATATACATCCCGTTGATGCACGCTGTCAGGTCGAGCGTGCGGAAGTCCAGCGCTTCACCGGACAGGAACCGGATTTCACCGCCCAGCTTGGTGATGATCGCCGCGCCCGCCGCAATATCCCAACAGTACGAGTCATGGACAAGGGTCGCCACCGACGCGCCGCGCGCCGTATAGGCCATGTGACTGGCCGTGCTGCCCATGGTCATCACGCGTGTAAAGCGGATATCGTACTCGGCGTGGGCATCGCTGCGCGCCAGGACGTAGGACTCCGGTTTCCACGCGGTGTGCAAACAGCCCTGGATTGAGGTGCCGTTGTTGATCACGTCGTCGCCGTCGGTGTAGGTCCAGTCGTCGTACAGCGGCATATACACCAGCCCAAACACAGGCACGCGCCTGTACAGCAGGGCGATGGTGATGCTCCATGACGGCAGCCCTTCAACGTAGGCCCGCGTGCCGTCGATGGGATCGATGGTCCACAGGTAGTCCTGCGCTGTTGGATCGCCGCCAAACTCCTCCCCGATGATGCCGTGATCGGGATATGCCTCACGCAGACGGGCGGTGATCAACTGCTCGATCTCGCGGTCGGCGGCGGTGACGGGATTGGCGAGTCCTTTCCATTCCACGTTGACGTGTTTGAAGTAGTGCCGGGCGATGTCTCCGGCCTCTGCGATCCAATCCCGGATGCGGTCGGTATCCAGCGTGAGATTCACGGTCAGGGTGTCCTTGTTCGTCAGTAAACAAACGGGATGATACGCCATGATCGGCGGGAATAGTCTTCCCAATCTGCCCCGAATGTCTCGTGCAGCAGCTTTTCTTCCGCATGGATTCGCCATACCAGCACCAGCGTCAACATTGCAGCAAGAATCAGCGCTGCCCATGAACGGTAGATCAGCGCGATCCCGGCGGTGAAGATGATGATACCCAGGTACCTCGGATGGCGTAGATAGCGGTACGGTCCCCCGGTCACGAGTTTATGATTTTCCTGGATCGTGACCTCAATGCTGAACTGCCGATCCAGGGATACTTCGGCCCAGTGCATTGTGACAAAACCCAGCGCTAACATGCCGAGTCCGAGATACCGGATTATCTCGCCCGCGCCCAGCACGGCGATCTCCCGGCGGTCGCTGTACGGCGCAGCGATCACAACTGCCAGGCTGAGCACCTGGATCAGCACCAGGTCCAGGTTCCGCCGCTGCCCGGTCTTTTTGCCTGTACCGCGACTGCGTCCCGCCGCGGGCAGCCTGATCACAGTCAGGACTTGCAGCAGGAGCACGAGTCCAACGTAACTCAGCCGGGCCGGGTGATCGAAAAATCCCCGGACATCCTCCACGCCCCATCCTACCAGGGGCAGCCCGATGAAGATCACAATTCCGATCAACAGCGCGATTGCAGCAGTACGCAGGCTGGTTGGCACGAAAATAGCTCCTCTTGATGTCTGAGTACACATACGGCTCTGTTCGTTTGTTCGGATGCGAAACGCTGATAGATAGACGCGTAGTGTAACACAGTTAGCGGTGCGTGTTTAGAGGTTTTTGAGGGCGACCTGGAGATCGGGCGCGTTGGTAAAACAGACGAGCCGGAGTAGACGCTCCGGCTCGCGGTGCATCAAGAGGGATGGCTTCGCAGCGAGTGTGCTATTGCGCTTGTTCGTCCTTGTCAATGCCGGGGCCGCCGTACAGGTGTGCCACCAGCGGCGCGCGCAGCAAGCCCGCGCAGGTCGCTTCATCCAGCGTGGCGGCAGGCCCGTAAATCCAGCCGTAGTTGTGGCCTTCTTCGTCGGTCACGCCGGTCATAAAGTATACTTGCAGCCACACGTTACCTTCGGTGCCCGCCATGGCCCAGAGCACCTGATCAGCAGGCGTGCTGCCCAGCTTGCGGCTGTCTTCGGACGGTGCCAACCGGACGTTCATGTTTGTGCCAACGGTGGCGGTACAAACGCCTTCCAGCGCGACGGTGATGCCGTCTTCGCTCAGCGTTTGGGCTTCGCCCGGCGCACCGACCAGGTATTGGTTTTCGTTGACGGTGATTGTGTTGCCGTCACTCGATGCCTCGACACGGCCATCGCTCACAACCAGGGTGGATTTGCCCTCTGCATCCACCATGATCTCGAACTGGCCCTTGATCGGCTTAACGGTGAAGGCAGGCGTCTTGATCGTCCAGGCGCCTTCTTCGCTCATCGCTGCTATGTCGCCCATGCCAGAGGCGATATACCCGCTGACGATCTCCAAATCCAGCACAAACGCGCCGGATGAATCGCCGCTAAAATCGTTGAGTTTCAGGGTGGTGTTAGGCGCCACGGCGGTTTCGGTACCATCATAGAACCATGTGATCAGCACGTTTCCGGTCGCGTCGGTGCGCAGTTGCTCCCCCGGATCGAACACGGTTGGGCTGCGGATCACGCCTTCTTCATCGGCGCCGGGTTCCAGGATGAATAACTCCGGTTGAATGATGTTCACTGCGCCCAGAATGGGTTGCGGTTCCTGGGCCAGGGCGGTTGTCCCAATCAGGCTGGTCAGCATGACGGCGAGAATGAGGCTAAGACGAACGAGTGAGGATTTCATTATGTACCCCTTTTCACATACTGTGAAAATAAATGCAAGCAGCGCACTGCCTGGTTTGGCGTTGGCGCAATAGTTGCCTGGATAGGGCCTGACAGACTGTATGCTGCTCGCTCCCATCGGATTACTCTAGTCCTGTTAGCACAGAACTGAATCACTATCATAATGCACTGCTCACACGCTTGCTTGCAATAGTCCATTTGGGGGATATGCCCGGCAAACCCTGCTGGTCAGGCCAAATCCGCGCCCCGCCAACGTATAACCGATCAGCAGAGTCGCAGGGCTGCGTGGTAATCTGGTTGAGCGAAGAAAGAGAGGCCGGTATGGTGTTAAAAAGGCTGTTGGTGGTGGGAGTGCTGGTTGGGTTGAGCCTGCTGCCGGTAGTGCCTGCATCATCTGTGCAGGCGCAAGAGGATCCCGGCAGTCCTGGTCCTCGTATGCTCCCGCCGACCGGCCCATATGATGTGGGACGGACGGTTTATCACTGGGTTGATAAGACGCGGGGCGAACCGCATACACCCGACGAAGACGACGCGCGCGAGTTAATGGTCTGGGCATGGTATCCCGCCGACCCGGCGCCGGACGCCGAGGTTGGGTTGTACCTGGACGAGCACATGGCCGACCTGATCACGCGCATGTTTGCGCTGCCGGAAGGGCGGCTGGCAGCCGTGTGGTCGAACTCTTACCCGGATGCGCCGGTTGCAGACGACGAAGCGAGCTACCCCGTCGTGATCTTTGACCCCGGTTTCAGCGCCGATCCCAGGCAGTACACCGTCTTGATCGAAGAGTTAGCCAGCTATGGTTACGTCGTGTTTTCGCCGTCGCACCCGTTCACCACTGCGCTGACCGTCTTCCCCGATGGGCGCGTGGTTGAAGGATTGGCGGAGAACAAGCTGGGGCCGATCTGGGCGCCTGAAGAAGCGGTATCGGCGGAATTTGAGCACATGTGGCTGCCGGATACGCGCTACGTGCTGGAACAGATCAAACAACTCAATGCGGACGATCCACACGGGTTGTTCGCCGGGCGGTTGGACCTGGAGCATCTTGGCATGGTTGGGCACTCGATGGGCGGGCGTACCGTGTCGGAAATTTGCCTGGATGAGCCGCACTGCCAGGGAGCGATCAACCTGGACGGCGCGCGGACGGCGCGGGTGGAACTGTCGTTTGATAAACCCTATATGCTCGTGTTGGCCGATAACGGCGTGGCGACGTTTGATCGCGCGCATACCTATGGGTTGGAGGCGCTGGACTCTGATTATTACGTGATCATGATCCTGCGCACCGAACACGGCAACTTTGGCGATACGGCGTTCTGGGTGCCGCTGGTGCTGGACTATGAACCCGACGGGCTGGAACTGGCGCAGATCGCCCTGCTGGACTACCGGTTGTACATCCTGGCCTTTTTTGACCGGTTTGTGCTGGATATGACGGTGCCGCTGCTGGACGGCCCGGCGGAGAATCACCCGGAAGTGTTTTTCCTGTCGCGCCTGGAACCGATCACCCCGCCCACCGACGGCGTTGAGCCGCAGCCGGTTGAAATGGGGGATAACCCCGGCGAACTGGTCGCTGGCGTGGCCGACGTGTGGACGTATGACGGTGAGGCCGGGGAAGTGCTGGACATCCGCGTGATGGCCGACAACCCGGCGGGTCGCACAACGCACGAGCAGCGTCTTGAATACGGCCTGCTGGATACGCTGCTGGTGGTGCGCGCCCCGGATGGCAGCCTGCTGGCCGCGAACGACGATACCGGCATCAGCACCGACTCGCATATCAGGGACCTGGTGCTGCCGGTGGACGGCATCTATCACATCGAGGTGCGAAGCTGGGAGAGCCAGTACGCCGGAACCTATACGCTGCTGGTCCGGGCCGGGGATCGCAACCGCGCGCCAGGCTACGAAAAGATCGTCTGGTTCGACGGTCCATAACTATTACCCACAGCAAAAAGGGCAGGCGGGGCGCTCCTGCTTTGCCCTGATTACCCTTCTCTTGTTTTTGTCATAAGATGCATACCGGTACCGGGGCGGCCCGCAGGTTGCCCTGGACCGGTCATGGGCCGGTTTGTCCCGCCGGACACACGGCGCGCGGGGTCGTAGGGTGCACGTGGGGCGCCCGTCGTTGACAGTACTAGCCGGTATGGTATAATCCGCCGCGCTCGACTACCGAGGAGTAATAGAATTTCACAGCATGTTTGATCAACACACCGGCGCCGTTCTATGATCTCCTGCCTGGGGTGTTTTTTCTTTAGGTGAATCGAGGAACAGCAGTGGTGTTGACAGGAGTGTGGGCTATGAGGAACAAGCGCCATGTGTGGGTAATCGGACTGCTGCTGGCAGCGCTGCTGATCGGCGGGATGTGGGTGTCGAACCAGCGGGTCGCCATTGCACAGACTAACCTGCTGACCAACGGCAGCCTGGAGCGGCCTTACTATGGGACGACAAGCTCGACGACCACCGCGCCGGAAGGCTGGGACCTGTGGTATTCCGGTGAGGAGCCGGAAGCTTTCCCGCACACCGATCAGGTGCAGGTCCGTGACGGCGAAGTATCGTGGAACATCAAGAAGGGCTATGTTGCCATCACCGCCGCCGGGTACCAGCGTGTTGGCGGCCTGACGGAAGGCGACGCCGTCAAACTGACGGCCTATGGCTGGGTGTACACGTGTAATGATACCAAAAACTCGTGCATTATCGAAGAACCGCCCTACCGCGAATCGCAGAAAGCATCCCAAACTACGCTCAAAGTGGGCATCGACCCGACCGGCGGCACGAATCCGGGTTCGGATCAGGTTGTGTGGTCGGCGGTTGCGCGGCCCTACGACGAATGGGCCGAGATGAGCGTGACCGCTGCCGCCGAGAGCGACACGGTAACCGTCTACCTCTACGTAACACAGGGACGCGGGCTGGCGCTGAATAATATCTATTGGGACCAGGCATCGCTGGTGCGCACCGACGAGGAACCGGAAAACGCGCCGCCTGCCACGGCGACCCCATACGAGGTGCCGTTTGTGGCGCCGCAAGGCGTGCGCCCGGATGGCAGCATCGTACACGTGGTGCAGGAAGGCGATACCCTGTCGAGCATCGCGTTTGCCTATAACAAAGACTACGGCGTGACTATTGAGTCGATTGCCGCGATCAACGAAAATATCAAGACCAACACGCGCTTCCTGATCATCGGCCAGGAGATTTTGATCCTGCCGCCGGGATCGGTTGATCCGGTTACCGGCCAGTTGATCCCGCCGGAACAGCAGGCGCAAAACATTGCAGCCACCCAGACGGCTGCCGCGCCGCCGCCCGCGCCGATTGAGGTTGTCGCACCCGCGCCTGAAGCCGGGGGCGAAGCCACCGAAGAAGCCCAACCCGGCCCTGAAGGTGAAGCAACTGCCGAGGCGGAAGCTGCCGAGGAGCCTACGCCAGAGGCGACTGAAGAACCCGGAGCAGAACCCGAAGCTACTGCCGAAGTTCCTGAAGAAGCTGCCGAAGAAGCCGCGCCCGAACCACCCGCCGCCGAAGAACCGCAGGCGGTCGCGGAAGCTGACACGGGCACCGACGGCCAGCCGTCGGTCCTGACGGCGACCAGCGGCACGCTGTGCGTGACGATTTACGAGGATCAGAACACGAACATGGCCCGTGATTCAGGCGAGGCCGCCTTGACCGGGTCGCAGGTGGTGCTGGCGCAGGCTGGCAGCGCCGACAGCGAATACGCTTACGACGATCCGAACGGGCCGCTGTGCCTGGACCTGCTGCCAGGGCGCTATGAAGTGCGCGTTGGACTGCCGGAAGGCTACGGCGCGACCACTGCCGATGCCGCTAACGTCAGCCTGGTGAGCGGCCACCAGGTCAGCGTGTCGTTTGGCGGGGCATTGGGCTTTGCGGCCCCCGCAGCGCCAGAGGAAGCCGCCGAAGCCGACGAAACCGGCGAGGTGATCGAATCGGGCGCCGTTGCGCCGGTGATGGTCGAAGTCGAGGTGGACTCGGAAAAAGATGACAAGTCCGCGCTGGACAAGCTGTACGATAACGCGGGCCTGCTGGTGCTGGGTTTTGCCGGTGTGATCGTGGTCAGCAGCACAATGCTGGTGATCGCGGTGCGCCGCTTCTGGCGGTAGCGCGCGCCGGATTTTTCGCTAAAACAGGCGCGACCGGGGATTGTAACAGGCTCCGGTCGCGTTTTTTTGTTGCTGCTTGCGCTGATCTCAGGGCA
>JAFGNU010000065.1 GCA_016926875.1 Anaerolineae bacterium
GGATGGCCGAGTGGTTTAAGGCGGTGGTCTTGAAAACCACTGAGGCGTTATACGTCTCCGGGGGTTCGAATCCCTCTCCCTCCGCCTTACCAATTACATATACACGGGGAGGTGCCAGAGTGGTTGATTGGGGCCGCCTGCTAAGCGGTTAACCGGTGAAAAACCGGTTCGCAGGTTCGAATCCTGTCCTCCCCGCCTGATCAAAAAACCACGACGCCTGCTTGGGTCGTGGTTCTTTTGATCGTCTGGCGGCGTGCTACTGATCGTTGGACACTTCGTCCGATGTGCTCAGGCGCGACGAACCGGGCGACGCGCTGCGTTTGCGCGAACCATACACCACCGGGCCGGTGAAGATCGGGGCATCCTGCTTGAGTTTACGCCTGGACTTGGCCAGCCGCCGCTCCGGCGCGCGCACCATGTTTTTGATGATCAGGAAAATACCCACGCCGATCAGCAGCAGCGACCACCATATCTTACCCAAACCGCCGCCAACGTCGAACACCAGCTCCATCAAGAACGCAAAGCAGACAAAACTCACCATGCCCGCCAGGATAAACGCGCGCCCTACTGCTTGCAGCCCGTCATCGTCTATCAGGCGGCCCATCACGATAAAGCCCAAGCCCAGGAAGACGCCGTACAGCGTCCAGGCATAGGACCAGCTTTCCCAGTAGTGTGTCAGGTTTTGGATAAACAGCAGCACGCCCGTGCCGGTAATCAACATGCCGGGGATCGCAAATGCTGCCCCGACCGGCCCACGGATCATCGTCAGGGCCAGCAGCAGCAGGCCCGGCACAATAATAAACATCGGCCACAACGCATCGATGCCGAGCATAAACAAAATACCAAGCCCGATCAAACCGATGGCGACCAACACGCGCGGCGTATTGTTTTGTCGTGTTTCAACCATCGCTTCTGCTCCTTGAGATAGCAATCCGGTATATCTTAGAGACAATCTATACCACAGTACGCGCCAGCCGGGCGAAAGTTTCCCGCTTCACACAAAATTCACACTGCTCCCGGTCGATTGTTGTGTATAATCGGAGAAGCAGCGCCCGGACAGGCTGCTGTCTCGTCATCAACCCGACTGGGGGAAGCACTGATATGTCCGATCAACTCTCCGGTACGCCGCCCACCGTGGCCCCGCCAACGTCGATCCCGGAAGCCAGCAGTACGGCGACGCCATGGCGGTGTCTGCGCTGCGGCTCGCCCGACCTGGCATCGGCCTATTTGATCGACTACAGCGACAAGTTCCGCCAACTTCGGCTCGCGCCCAAAGCGCTCAAGCTGAACATCATCTCCCGCCTGCTGCGCCCGTTCCGGCGATTGGTGAAAGTCAATGCCCAGGTGTGCCGCCGCTGTGGTGCGATTATGCTGGAAGCCGACCCGGACGAGTTCGAGATAGCAGAACGTCACTACGGGCGCCGGTAATCGAAGGATCAAACAGAGCACATGCGCCGCAAGATCACCTATGATCCCGACCGGGATTACTACATCATCCTGGGCATCCAGGACGACGCTTCACTGGACGAAATTCGCCAGTCCTATCGTCACCGCGTGCGCGAGGTGCATCCTGACCTGCATCCCGAACAGGCAGATTGGGCCACCGACCAGATTCAGCTTATCAACGAAGCCTACAGCGTGCTGCGCAATCCCCGGCAGCGCAAAGAATACGATAAGCAGCGCTGGCCACATGCAGCCCATTATCCCCGCAGCCAGCGGTCCACCTACCACAGCCCGTTCAGCGGCTCCAGATACGATCCAAACGTGCCCTGGTGGGACCAGATTCCCCAGCGCCCGGCTCGCCACCCTTTCGCAGCCGATCCCCCGTCTCATCTCCACACGGCCACAGCCGCCGGGCAGCCGCTCTGGCAGGTGGTATCGGACTGGCTGCGCGATCACCGGCTGGACACGCTCGATCAACTCTGGATGCACCTGGTCAGGCTGTGGCACAGCCCACATGCTGGTCTGTTATCGGTCCTGGCTATCCTGTTGGCGCTGAATGTCAGCCTGATCATCTATTTCCTGTTTGTGCCGGAAAGCGACAGCGGTTTTCTGCGCAACCTGTTCGGCGACGGCTTATCAGATGCCAGCCAGTCATCCGACGAACGGGCGACACAGCCAGTCCTCACCGTGACACCAGAGTCCTTAGTACAGTGGACGTGTGATGATCCCCACGCGCAGATCAGCCGACCGGCCAAGTACGAGGCAGTGGGGGATACGCTGGCGGTATACGGCACAGCAGCACATCCTGAGATGTGGAATTACAGGGTTGAGATCGGCTACCTGGGCCAGTCCATCGCGTCCAACATGGCCCCGTCCGGCTGGACCAGGGTGCGCGCGGCACCATCCAACCAGAGTATACGGGAGCCAGCGGTAGATGATGACCTGCTGGCAGACGGTGTTGATCTGTCCGGCGAACCTGCCGGATACTACGTGATCCGCCTGCGCGTGACGCTGATCGACGGCAGCGAGCTTGACCCGTGCGACGTGATCGTGCGACACCAGTAAGCTCTCGCCCTGCTTCTGTGCGATCAGATCAGGCTGTCCGGATCGTCGCCTTGCGCGTAGGCGAAACCGTCGATAAAGCCCCTGGCGCGTTCGGTGTGCGGGTACCGGGCGAGGTAATCCCAGAAATCCGGGCTGTGATTGGGAAACTGGCGGTGCGCCAACTCGTGCGCGATCACATAATCCACCACGTAGGCAGGCCAGTCGCTGATACGGCTGCTGATGCGAATATCGCCGTCGGTTGTCCCGCCGTAGGTACAGCTCCCCAGCCGCTTCGTCATATTACCGACCCACCGGATCGTGTGCCAGCGCAGTTCGCCGTCGAAATACGCGCGGTTGAGCTGACTCGCCCGCTGTTCCAGGTCACCATCATGGCGCTGCCGCGACCGGGAGCGCTGTTTGAGCACGCGCGCGACAATATCGTCCAGCAGCTTTTCAAGCTGGTCCGACCGGACACGCGCCGGGACACGCACGCGGATCGTTTCGCCGTGCAGCGTCCAGCGGGCCGACGTGCGCAGCCGCCGGTCGCGCGCAACCTCAACCGTCAGGGTATAGGGGCCATCCGGCACACGGCGCATCACCTGAGCTTGTGGCTTGTCTGGTTTCCTTTTCACCGGCCTGCTTCTCCCGGATCGAAAAAACAGCGCCGTCTGATTTTCAAAACGGCGCTTATCAGTATAGCACACTGCCCAGCATGACCGGGCACTGGCGATATTCAACCGCGTTTATATTGCGGCAATGGTGTCATACAGGCGGCGCGTGTCTTTGGATGGCTCAACGCCAAACATCGACTTAAGCGTCTGGGTCAACTGCTGGTACTGGTAGATCGCGTCGTCGCGCCTGCCCTGCTGGTAGTAGATCAGCATAACGTCGCGGTGTACGTCTTCCCAATCCGGCTTTTCGCGCAGCGCACGCAGCAGATAGCCCAACGCGTGATCCATCTCACCCAGCCCGCGATGGAAACGCCCCAATCCGATCAACGCCTGCGCGTAGCGGTGTTTGAGTTCGGCGCGGCGCGTTTCGACCCAGGGCCGTTTGATCCCCGGCAAAAAGTCGGTGCGGTAAATCTGGATAGCTTTATACCAGTTAGCAGGGGCGTTTTCTTCGTATTCGATGGCGTCGGTAACGGCGTCTTCAAACAGGCGTGCATCATAGTGTACCGACAGGCGCACCGACGGGATATAGAATCCGCCGGAGTAGTTGGTCAGCTCGTACCCTAACCGTTCGCTGATCTTTCGCTTGGTCACATGAAAGACATTGGTCGCTTCCTTCACCGACATCTTCGGCCAGAAGACTTCAAATATCTCATCTCGTGTAACCATTGGATTTTCAACGAAGTAATAGAACAGATGTCTGGGCAGCGATCCATCCCAGCGCGTGACAGGACGCCCGTCAATATACACGTGGCCCCCGGCGAGCGAGAACACTTCCAGTTGTCCCAACCGGGGTTCTTCGCCATAAATTCCGCCATCGAGCGCCTCGTCATTGCCCACGACCGCCGCCTGCCCGGCGTGTAGCAGGTCGTTCCACGGCTGCAGATCAAGCAGTCGAGCACTAATAGCGATCTGGGCATGGGCGGGCATGGCTTCCGGCAGCGCGCGGAAGAAACGATCAGCCGCTTTGTTCATCCGCAGCCGGTCGAATGTATCCAGCAGCAAGATGAACGATTCGGAGCGCAGCATAAACAGGTCGGCACCAAATGCGGCGGCCAAGTCTTCGGGATCGGCCCGGCTGGCGAGCGCAGCGCGCGTCTGGTCACCAAACCCGGCAGGGAAAACCTCGTCATTCACCATATGATCCAGCCAGGCGTTGAGTGTAGCATCATCTTTCGCCAGGCTGTAGTAAATGACATATTGCCCGTAATGCTGCAAAAACATCGCAACCAATGCATTACGCCCACGGTGGCGGGGATACAGGATTACCAGTGGTCTTTCACGAAGCTTGTCTTGAAACTCAGCGAAGGACGTTTCGGCGACGATTTCTACAGTTGTTGGTATCATTGTCTCCTCATTTTACACAATGTTCAAGGGAGTAATATGTGTGACACTACAGATCATGCGCTGATTGTCCGGCATGCCCGTAGTCCCCGTTTTGTACATGACTTTCCGGCGGACGTCATAGGAACCACGCCCAGGCCGGGTGATAGGCCAAACACGAACCTTGTCCACCGGTTTAACCTTAATCACCCGTACGCGCATTGTAGATTATGCCTGAAACGTTCAATTCTGTCAATCAACAGAAACTTTATACCTACTACCAATACGTAACCTGCTGTTAAGGTGGCCTCACATCTTTCGTTAAGACTCAACATTTTGCCACATGCTACCCCCAACCCGGCGAAACCGCTATAATGCGACCAGATAAACCTGTTAAGCTGGTAGGGAGAGACAGCATGTCCCACCTGAAAACTGCCGGGATATTATTGTCGTTTGCTGCCGTTGGCATGGCCGCCTGTACACCGCCGGACAGTGACCAGCCGGTGCCAACCGTTGCGGATATCAACCAACTGCCGACGTCCATCTTCCTGACAGAGAATGCCCCGCCGCCTGGATTCGGTGAAGTAGCCTTCAACCCAATCGACGCCAACCTGTCGGATCGGCAGGGCTGGACCTATACCGCCACCGGGCGCTTTGAGGGCACGTTCGCCGGTACGGACGAGCCAGCCGAGGGCACATTTGAGGCGCAGGTATGGGCTAACGAGTTGGGCGAAGCGCGGCGCGTAGTGCTGCAAATTGAAGGCGTGGCACTGTCACCAGAGGAAAAGCTGCTCACGCTGGAAGGGGTGCGGCTCAGCAACGACTATTACATCGTGGACAATAACGGCCAGTGCACCGTTGGCGGCGACAGCGCCTCGGTGATCGCGGACCTGTCCGCCGGGCAGTTGATCGGCGGCGTGGTCAGGGCGGTACCGACCGGTCACCAGCAGGCCATCGACGGTATGCAGACCTGGCAGTATACTTTCGCGCTACAGGATATGCGCTTCCCTGCCGTTCACGTGGGCGCAGACAGCCGGGTCACGCCGGAAGCCGACCTGTGGATTGCGCCGGAAATCAACGCCGTACTGTTGTTCGAAGCTACGCTAACTGTTGAGAACGTGCGCATCCTGTCCGCCGAGCGCCCGGTTTCCGGCACGCTGTATCTACGCTACGAACTCAGCGTGACCGACCTGGACGTGCTGCCCAATATCTCGATTCCGCACGGGTGTTAGAACGTTTGTCGTAGGGTAAGCGGGCAGGTATAATTGCGCTGATACCTGTTAAAGAACTCAGACACGGCCTGTAGGGAGAACAAACACATGCGCGTATCTGTTTTGCAAGAAAATCTGTACAAAGGACTCAGCATCGTTGGCCGCGCAATCCAGAGCCGCCCGACGCTGCCTATTCTGGTGAACGTGATGATTGCCACCGATGACGCGCGCTTGCAGCTCTCTGCGACAAACCTGGAGCTTGGCATCACTGCCTGGATCGGGGCGAAAGTCGAAGAGGACGGCGCGATCACCGTTCCGGCCCGCACCTTGCTCGAACTGGTCAGCACCCTGCCCCCGGAGCGTGTCGATATGGACCTGGACGTCCGCACGCTGACGCTGCACCTGCGCTGCGCGGGCAAATCCGCGAACATTAAGGGAATGGATGCAACCGAGTTCCCGCTAATGCCAGAGTTTGATCCCGAACGCGCCATCGCTGTACGCGCCGACGTGTTCAAAGAGATGATCGACCAGGTGGTATTTGCCTCTGCCAAAGAAGACAACCGCCCGATCCTGACCGGGGTGCTGGTGCGCTTTGAAGGTGATGTGCTCACGCTGGCATCAGCGGACGGCTACCGGCTGTCGGTGCGCACCGCCGAGCTGGAGTTTGGCGTGGGCGACCGCGAGCCGGAACCGATGATCATCCCTTCGCGCACGCTGCAAGAGCTAAGCCGGATCATCAGTGACGAAGACGACGAGGTGTTGATCGCGCTGCCGGATCAGCGCAACCAGGTGATGTTCAGCCTCAAGAGCGTGGTGATCGTGTCGCAGGTGATCGAGGGCAAGTTCCCCGACTACGAAGCGATCATCCCGCGCAGCTACGAAACCAGCCTGCTGGCCTATACCGACGACCTGCTGGCCGCGTGCCGCAGCTCCGAGGTATTCGCCAAAGACTCGGCCAATACGGCCAAGATCATGATCGAGCCGAGCGGCAACATCAATACACCGGGACGTGTGATCGTGGCGGGCAAGTCGCAGGAAAAAGGCGACGCCGAGGCGCCAATTGACGCCAGCATCGAAGGCGAAGCGGTCGAGGTAGCTTTCAATATCCGCTACCTGATCGACGTGCTGAACGTGATCCGCGAAGACCAGGTGGTGCTGGAAACCAGCGGGCCAACCGCGCCGGGGGTGGTGCGTCCCGCCGGGCGTGATGACTTCATCCATGTGATCATGCCCATGTCCACCGGGCGGTAAACTGGTGATCGCTGTGCATACAGACCCGGTCAGCCTTGTCGGATGGCCGGGTTTTTTGATCGCTGCCAGTGTACAGGAGATAGCCGGATGAGCAAGCCGTTTAACTACGCGCGGCTGTACGACCGGATGGCCCCGTTTTACGCGCCCGCGATGCGCCTGCTGCCGGTGTGGCGGCGCTATACCGAAAGCGCCCTGCCCTGGCTGTCCGAAGCCGGGACCGTGCTGGAAATTGGACCGGGGCCGGGCGTGCTGCTGCGCAAGCTGTCCGAGCGCCACCCGTTGGCCGTCGGATTCGACCTGTCACCGGGTATGCTGCGACAGGCGCAGCGACACTTACGTCGCGCCGGGCTGCCGGTCAGGTTGGCGCAAGGCGACGCAACCCATCTACCGTTTGCCGAAAACAGCTTCGACGGCGTGGTAATGACCTTCGCTTTTTCCGCCATCCCCGACGGGCAGGCCGCACTTGACGAGGTAGCGCGCGTACTGCGGCCCGGTGGCCTGGGGGCGCTGGTGGATGCCTGCCGCCCGGACAACGGCAGCCGGATCGCGTGCTGGCTGGCGCGGCAGTGGGAGCGGTTTGGCGACTTTATGCGCGACGAGTCGGCCCTGATGCGTGCGGCGGGACTGGTGATCGTTGAGCGGCGCGAGTTTGGCGCGTTTAACAGCATCCGGATCACGGTCGGGCGCAAACCGGGCGGGGCATAACTCAACATTTGCTCCTGCCGCCAAATAGACTACACTCGTGACAACAACAGCGCTTGCGCCGCCCCAAAAGCCGACTAAGATCGTGGGCGAAGGAAGGAGCTTGTTCGATGCAAACCGCCGGTTATTTTTTCCTGGCTTTGTTTGCCGTCACCCTGTTTGTTTTGTATATCGCCATCCGGCGCACATGGGGGCAAACACTATATCTCAGTAGCATGGGGGCGATCATCAGTGTCGCCTCCGTGATCCTGTACGCCCTGACCTACGAGAAAACATCGACCGCACAGGCGATCTTTGCCGGGCTTGTCGTCGGACTGGGGTTTACCGCAGTCGTGGTTATCATCGCGCTGTTTTTCCGGACAAACCAGCCATCGGCTGAGATCAAGCTTGCCTCTCAACAACCAGAGAAAGGATCATTTGATGGAGAACGTAATCATGCTGAGACGCCAGAGTAAGCGCCGCCCGCAGTTCTGGTTTAAAGCGATCTTCTCGCTGGGCCTCTGGCTGCTGTGGTGGCGTAACAACTACCTGGCGCTAAGCGAGCAGGCCATCATTCGGCGGAGAGGCGTCTTCACCAAAGAAGAACGCGCCGTACCACTCAACCGGGTGCAGGACATCTCGATCAGCTACGGCATCGTCCGGCGTATCCTGGGGCATGGCGACATCCGCATCGAGACGGCGGGCACCGCAGGCACCGAGATCGTGATGAAAAACATCGATAAGCCGGAAGAGTTCCGCGAAAAAGTCTTTGCCCGGATTGACGAGTTCTACGGCGAAGAGGAACCCGCCGAACCGGAAAAGCCCAAGAAGGCAGAAACAGAAGTAGAAGCAGAACCAGAGGAAAGCGCCGAATAAGCCGTTTTCTTTGTCCAATCAAATACGCTGTTTTGCTCATGCCCGTTGAGCCGCCGCGCAGTCGTCCCCAGGACGTAGGGCGGCGGCATAGCGGGCGTACATTTTGGCGTGCTACAATCGGAGTAGTCATCTGGAATCAGAATATTCATCCTGGCCGGAGAACCGATACCGTGAGCTATCCAACGCAGCCCCATTACCCGCCTGAACAGCGCCCGCAACCGCCCGCCAATCGCAAGCGCCGCCCGAAGCAGCGCCAGCGAGCCAGCTATCACCCGCCGGGACCGGGCACGCCGCAGACGCCCGGTTACCCTGCCCCAGCCGTCAAGCGCTCCCGGCGGCGCAGGCGAAGCGGCTGTGCCATCGGGCCGGGCTGCATCCTGGGCTGTATGGGGTTTATTGCGGTAGCTATGCTCGGCTTTCTGATCACCGGCTGGCTGGTCTACGATCACTACAGCGACCAGTTGGAAGAACGCATCAACGACCTGGAACAACTTGCCAACTATGAGTCGTTCGAGTCCACGATGATCTATGACCGCTACGGCAGCGAACTGTACGAAGTCTTTGGCGAGGGACGCCGCACGCGCATCTCCATCGACCAGGTGCCGCAGCACATGATCGACGCCACGATCTCGATTGAGGATGACACGTTCTACGAAAACCGGGGCGTGGACATCCCCAGCATCTTACGCGCGGCGCGGGATTACGTGACCGAAGGCCGCGTCGTGTCCGGCGGCAGCACCATCACGCAGCAGTTGATCCGCAATGTGCTGTTTGACTACGAATACCGCACCGAGCAGTCACTCAACCGCAAGATTGAAGAAGCGCTGCTGGCAGTGATCCTAACGCAGCGCATGAGCAAGGACGAGATACTCGAACTGTATCTCAACGAAATTTACTACGGCAACCTGGCATATGGTATCGAAGCGGCAGCGCAAGCCTATTTTGACAAACCGGCCTCAGAATTGTCGCTGGCCGAAGCCGCGCTGCTGGCCGGACTGCCGCAGGCTCCCGCCGATCTCGACCCGCTGAATCCCGATCCGGGCGTGCAACTGCGTGTCATGGAACGGCGCAGGCTGGTGCTCGACCTGATGGTGAAAGAAAACTATATCACCCAGGTCCAGGCCGACGCTGCCTATGCCGAGTCGCTGACCTACGCCAGCCCCAATATCGAACTCGACTCCGCGCCGCATTTTGTGATATATACGCAAACCGAGCTGGAAAACCTGCTGGTGCGTGAACTGGGTTACTCGCAGGAAGACATCAAAAAGGTGGTGGTACAGGGCGGGCTGCACGTCTATACCACCATCGACCTGAACTACCAGCAGGTAGCCGAAACCATCGCGCAGCAGCAGGTAGCGCAGATGAGCGCCGCGCACAACATGACCAACGCCTCCGTGGTGGTGCTGCGCCCCGAAACCGGCGAAATCCTGGCGATGGTGGGCAGCATCAGCTACGGTGACGAGGCCATCGACGGCAACGTCAATATGACTATCGCCGCGCGCCAGCCCGGCAGCGCGATGAAGCCGTTCACCTATTCCGCCGCCATGGAAAAAGGCTGGTCCGCCGCCACGATCATCTGGGACACCGAGACGCACATCGGCACGCCCGGCCAGATGTACAGCCCCGTCAACTACGACGGCGCTTTTCACGGGCCGGTACGGATGCGGGATGCGCTGGCAAACTCGTACAACATTCCCGCCGTGCAAACGCTGCGCCAGATCGGGGTGGACTACCTGCTGTGGATGATGCGCCGCGTGGGTGTGACCAGCCTGAGCGATGACCCGTCGCTGTACGGGCTGTCGCTGACATTGGGCGGCGGCGAAGTCACCCCGCTGGAACTGACCAACGCCTACGCTGCGCTGGCGAACGGTGGTATTTACGTGCCGAGCACGCCGATCCGGTGCGTCACCAATTCAAAGGGCGACATCCTGTTTGAATACGAGCGCGGCTGCCCTGCCGGAACGCAGTTAACCGACAAGTCCAAGAGCGTCAACGCGACCGGGCAGCAGGTGATCGATCCGCGCATCGCGTTTGTGATCAGCGACATCCTGGCCGACAATACCTCTCGTTCCACGGCGATGGGATCGAACAGCCCGCTGTATACGCCCGGCCTGCCGACCTCGGTCAAGACCGGCACGACCAACGACTTCCGCGATAACTGGACGGTGGGCTTTACGCGCAACATCGCGGTTGGCGTGTGGGCGGGCAACACCGATAACACGCCAATGCAGAATGTGTCCGGTCTGCAAGGGGCCGCGCCGATCTGGAACAGCGTGATAACCGGCATCTACGGCAACCCGGCACTGCTGGATGTCTTGGGCGCGCGCCCGCCGGATGATGCCCACCTGCAAGCGCCCGCCGGGCTGAGCCGCCGCCAGGTGTGCAGCGTTGCCTATACCGCGCTCAAAGACCCGGCTACAAGCTGCCCGCCCGGCCCGACCGAGTGGTTCCTGGACAGCCCTGCCGCCATCCCGGATGGCAGCGGCCAGATGGTCGCGCCTGCGCCCAGCCCGGTCCCGCAGCCGAGCCAGAGCGCCTACGGCCCGCAGCCGGTCGAAGTGGAACCGGGCGTGATCCGTGTGGCCGTGTACCCGGTCGCGCCGGAGATCGCCAACGCCGTTGCAGCGCTGGACACGTCCGGGCATACGGTGCCGCCGCGCTACTGCCAGGTGCCGGTCGAGGTGATCGGCTCGGTGCCGGGCGTGCAGGACCAGTTTTTCCTCGCCCCGCCGCCGGTGGACGACGACGCGTTCTATGCGCGCCGTTGGGCGCAGGCCGCCGGGGTAGCGATCCTGCCGCAGTTCGCGTGTAATGAGCAGATGCTCCAGGCAGGGGCGTCCGCCGGGGGCGATCCGACCGTGATCGCCAGCATCGCAGCCCCCGCGCCGGGCGCGGTGATCACGACGGCGCAGCAGTTGGACATCGTCGGCAGCGCGTCGTACACATCCAACCAGGCGATCCATTACATGGTGCAGATCAAGGGCGGTCCCTGGCCGGATTACGTGGTGGTGCATGACGTTCATCCCAACCCGGTCACCAACGGCCTGCTGGAGTCGATCCCGGCAGGTGACCTGCTGCCCGCCGACTACATGATCCGCGTGATCGTGGTCGGACTGGATGCCAATTGGCTGAAGGTGTCGAACGAGATACCGTTTACCGTGACCGGGTAGTGCTGCGTTTTCTTCATATGCCCAGGCGGGCGATTCCGGCGTGGAATCGCCCGCTTTTGTGTGCTGCGCCAGTTGCACGCGGGCACCAAACGCCTATGCTAGTATTCAGAAGCATATCCAATCAGGGGAAAAGAGGAATCGCCATGTTCAAAGGTTTAGCTTCACGGTTGGGGATGTTGTGTCTGGTGATCATGTTGCTCAGTCCTGCGCCCGGCAGTGCGGCGCAGCCCGCCGTCGATATGATATACGTCGAAGCCGGGACCTTCAGCATGGGCAGCACGACCGCCGAGTTTAACGAAGCGGTCCGCCTGTGCCAGCAGGCCAAAGTAGAAGACTGCGCCGGGTATTTTGAGGACGAACTACCCGCGCACCAGGTATATACCGACGCGTTTTATATCGATATGTACGAAGTCACAAACGCAGACTATGCCGCCTGCGTGGCCGCCGGGGTCTGCGATCCGCCGTATGATTTCTCCGCTTATGGCTACCCGTCCTACTATACCAATCTCGCGTTCAGCAATTTTCCGGTGATTCACGTCACCTGGTTTGATGCCGTCGATTACTGCACCTGGCGCGGCAAGCGCCTGCCAACCGAGGCGGAATGGGAAAAAGCCGCCCGCTGGAATCCACTCACCGGGACGGTGACGGTCTGGCCCTGGGGCAGCAGCATCGACGGCACGCGCCTGAACCTGTGTGACGAGTCGTGCGACTTTTCCGGGCGCTACCCGGTGGACGACGGCTACGCCAACATTGCGCCGGTCGGCAGCTATCCCAACGGGGCGAGCCATGTCGGCGCGTATGACATGGCGGGCAATGTGTGGGAATGGGTGGCCGATTATTACGACGCCGACTATTACGCCTACAGCCCGCTCAATAACCCGACCGGGCCAACAACCGGCACCAGCCGCATCCGGCGCGGCGGCGCGTATAACAACCCGGCGGCCTTCACCCGCAGCGCCAACCGCAAAGATGAAGACCCGTACACCCACGACAGCCAGTTGGGCATCCGCTGCGCGCTCAGCGCCGATACCGGCACGTCCGGCGGCGGGGGTACGCTGCGCATCGGCGGGCAGGCGACGGTGCACGTGATCAACGATACGCTGTCGCTGCGCACCGGGCCGGGCACGTCGTATGCCGAGATCGAAAGACTGCCGAACGGGACCATCGTGTCGATCCTGGATGGGCCGCAGGCAGGCGGGGCGTATACGTGGTGGTATATCCGCGCGCCCAGCGGCAACCAGGGCTGGGCGGTGGAATATGCCGATAATATCCAGACGCTGATCCCGCGTTAGCGTTGCATTCCAAAAGGAGAAAAAATACCTGTGGAAGATAAATATAACGACCTGAAAACACGCCTGATCGAAGTCAACGATCTGAACGCCGCCGCCGCCCTGCTCTATTGGGACCAGTCCACGCACATGCCGCCCGGCGGGGCAGCAGCCCGTGCGCGCCAGATGGCCACACTGGAACGGCTGGCGCACGAAAAATTCACCGATCCGGCCATTGGCAGGCTGCTCGACGAACTGGAACCACACGCCGAGAGCCTGCCCTATGAGTCGGATGAAGCCAGCCTGGTCCGCATCACGCGCCGCTTTTATGACCGTGAAACGTGCGTCCCGGCGGAGTTCACCGCCCGGCTCGCCAGTCACAGCGCCGAGTGTTACCAGGTCTGGGCCGCAGCCCGCCCGGCGAATGACTTCGCCCGCGTCCGGCCCTACCTGGAAAAAACGCTCGACCTGAGCCGCGAACTGGCGGACTTCTTCCCCGGCTACGATCACATGGCCGACCCGCTGATCGACTACCGCGACTACGGCATGAAAGCTGAAGCGATCAGTGCCATCTTCGCCGACCTGCGCGCCGAGTTGGTGCCCATCGTCCAGGCGATCACAGCCCAGCCGCCCGCCGATGACGCCTGCCTGCACAAATCCTACCCGGAAGCGGACCAGATCGCCTTTGGGTTGGACATCGCGCGGCGCTTCGGCTATGACTTTGAGCGCGGGCGGCAGGACAAAACGCCCCACCCCTACACCATCAAGTTCTCGCTGGGGGATGTGCGCATCACCACCCGCGTGAAAGAGCGCGACCTGAAAGAAGCGCTGTTCAGCACGCTGCACGAAGCCGGTCACGCGCTGTACGAGCAGGGCATCAAGATGGACTACGAGGGCACGCTGCTGGCGCGTGGCACGTCATCCGGCGTGCACGAAAGCCAGTCGCGCCTGTGGGAAAACATTGTGGGACGCAGCCGGGGCTTTTGGGAGCATTTCTATCCTAAACTGCAAGCGGCCTTTCCCGGCCAGCTTAACGGGGTGTCGCTCGATACGTTCTACCGTGCGATCAACCGGGTGGAAAAATCGCTGATCCGCACCGACGCCGACGAGGTCACGTATAACCTGCATGTCATGCTGCGCTTTGACTTTGAACTGGCGCTGCTGGAAGGGCGGCTGGCGGTGGCCGACCTGCCGGACGCCTGGCGCGCGCGCTTCGAGGAAGATTTTGGCCTGACGCCGCCCGACGACAGCGACGGCGTGCTGCAAGATATGCACTGGTTCGCCGGGATGATCGGCGGGCAGTTCCAGGGCTACACGCTGGGCAACATCCTGAGCGCGCAGTACTATGATGCGGCGTTACAGGCACACCCGTCCATCCCTGACGAGATCGAGCGCGGCGAATTTGGGACGCTGCACGGCTGGCTGAAGGACACCATCTACCGGCACGGGCGCAAGTTCACCGCCGCCGAGCTGACCGAGCGCATCACCGGCGGCCCGCTGCG
The DNA here is from genome assembly GCA_016926875.1 of Anaerolineae bacterium. Taxonomy (GTDB): domain Bacteria; phylum Chloroflexota; class Anaerolineae; order Aggregatilineales; family Aggregatilineaceae; genus JAFGNU01. Next base: position 14,441 of record JAFGNU010000065.1, read on the forward strand.
CATCGAGCCGTATATCCGCTACCTGCGCACCAAGTATGGCGCGCTGTACGATCTGTAGCGGTTGTGGGGTACATCCCAGATTCGGGGCAGGACGTTACTCGTAGAGGCCGAGCTTGCTCTGCCCTGGGCGATGGAAGCATCGCCCCTACAAAAGCAGGTTTCGCCCCAAAAACGAGATACACACGTGGGTGTTGTTGTCGCCTGACAGCGACCGGTGATATAGTCTGAATGCGTGACGGGTATCAACTGTTTAAGGAGAAACGATGGCTAATCTTTCAACCAAGTATATGGGGATAACGCTTAAAAACCCGCTGATCGTGGCTGCCAGCTCGATCTCGAATTATGTGGATAAAATCGAAAAAGCCGAGGCGCTGGGCGCGGGCGCGCTGGTCATTCGCTCGCTGTTTGAGGAACAGATTCAGCACGACGCCATGACGATGCAGGACTTTTTGGAACGCGCCGCGAATATCTCGCCGGAGATTCAATCGTCCTTCTACCCGCCGGTTGAGCACGGCGGCCCCCGCGAGCACCTGATGTGGGTCGAAAAATCGCGCCGGGCGGTCAGTATGCCGATCTTCGCCAGCCTGAACGCCGTCAATCCCGGCACCTGGATAGAATATGCCAAGCAGCTTGAAGAAACTGGCATCGACGGGCTGGAGATCAACTATTACATGCTCGCCACCGACCCCGACATCCCCGGCAGCGAGATCGTCAAGGCGCTGGTGGAGATTGTAGCCCAGGTCAAGGACACAGTCTCGATTCCGGTCGCGGTCAAGCTCAGCCCGTTCTACACCTCGACGGCCTACGTGATCGCCCAGCTTGAAAAAGCCGGGGCGGACGCGGTCGTGATGTTTAACCGCTTCTTGCAGCCGGACATCGACGTTGAAGCAGAAGCGCTCAGCAACACGATGGCCTACAGCACCCCCGCCGAGATGAAGCTGCCGCTGCGCTGGGTCGCGCTGATGTACGGGCGCACTAAGCTGGATATGGCGCTCAATACCGGCGTGCATACCGGCAAAGACATCGCCAAGGCCGTGCTGGCGGGTGCGTCGGCGGTGCAGGTGGCCTCCGCGCTGATGCAAAACGGCCTGCCCTACATTTCGACGATGCTGATGGAACTGCAAGGCTGGATGGACGAAAAAGGTTACGATACGCTGGACGACTTCCGGGGCAAGGTCAGCCAGAAAAACATCGACGACCCGTTCGGCTTTGAGCGGGCGCAGTATATGGCGCTGCTCATGTCGCAGCAGTAGCGCTTACCGGGTAAAAACCGGCTTGCAACAGCCCACATCACACGTTACAGGGGTCGGCGAACCGGCCCCTGTTTGCGTCAGTTGTGCGTCAGCCCTCGGAAAACAGCCCCCAAATTACATCCGCATCGACGGGTCTGATCCCCGCCAGCGCGAGATTTTCTTCGACATGCTCGACCCGGTTGGTGCCAACCAGCGCGCACGTCACGCCGGGCGTCGAGCGGGCGAACTGGATCGCTCGTTGGGCGTCGGTCTGCGCCTGGGGGAAATACGGGGCCAGATCGGCCATGAACGGCGCGGCCAGCACCCCCTGCTTGAGCGCCGCGCTGGTGATCACCGCCAGGCCGAGCGTTTCAGCCGCCCCGGTCGCGCTCAGAAACTCCTCGCCTACCTGCTGGTTGGTCAGCGCAAAGGCTTCGGTCATGACCAGGTTGTAGGGCATCTGCACGTAGCGGAAATGGTTCGCGTCCCCGGCCACCTGGAACGCCAGCCCTACCAGTTCGGTCAGCGAAACGTAATCCGGCGCATCAGGCGGGCAGCGGTAGGCAGTCCAGGTCGCCGTGCCATAGGCGGCAATTTCTCCGCGCGTCACGGCATCTTCCAGCGTTTCGAACGCGTCCAGCATCCGGGCGCGGAACGTTTCGCGCGTGTTGCTGATGCGCTGCGTTTCCGGGTTGTGCAGGTAGTAGATGTCGATGGTATCCACGCCCAGGTTGCGGCGGCTGCGCGCGATCATGGCATCCAAAAAATCCGGCGCCAGGCAGTGCTGGTAGTTGGCTGCAAAATCGTTCGGGTGCGCCAGCCCGGACGCGATGTATGTCTCGTATATCCACTTGCGCGGATCGGCGGGCGGCGTCCCGTCAAACGGCACAAAACCGCCTTTGGTCGCGATCACAACCTCTTCACGCCGGACGTTGCCGCGCTCAACGGCTGCCCGGAGCGCCTGCCCAACAGCGCGCTCGCTGCGCTGGCAGCGATAGTTGACCGCCGTGTCGAGGTGGTTGCAGCCCAGGGCCAGCGCGCGTCCCACCGCGGCCCGGTAAGCGGCGTCGGTCGCGTCATCCGGCTCGCCCAGGTACGTGCCCAGGCCGATAGACGAGACGCTCAGCCCGGTCGTTGTCTGCCGGAAGTGCTCCGGCACGCAACGATCACCCAGGCGATCGGCATAGGCGCGCGTGGCATCCGGGGTAGCGCGTCCGTGCAGGGTCATATGTGGTTCCTTTGATCCATCAGGGCGAATAGGCAAGCTGATCCGCCCCATCCGAGGCCAGCCAGCCGGACAGCGTCATCGCGTGGCGGTCTTTATCGGACATGATCGGGTCGGATATGGGCCATTCGATGCCGATGTCGGGATCATCCCAGCGGATGCTGCCCTCGCCTGCCGGGTTGTAATGGTTGGTACACTTGTATTGCAATTCAGCCCAGTCAGACAACGTGCAAAAGCCGCGCGCAAAACCTGCGGGTGCCCATACCTGGCGCTGGTTCTCGGCGGAAACTTCCAGGCCAAACCACTGCCCGATTGTTGGTGATCCCCGGCGAATGTCCACCGCCACCAGGAACACCGAGCCGACCGTCACGCGCATCAGCTTGGCGATGGGCGGCTCCCACTGGAAGTGCAGGCCGCGTATCACACCGCGCCTTGAGCGCGAGTGGTTGTCCTGCACAAACTCATCGGCGATGCCAAAACCGGCGAACACGTCTTTACGATACGCTTCCAGAAAATATCCGCGATGATCCTCAAACACCCTGGGTACAATGACTTTGATCGCGCCGAGATGTTCGCCTTCGATAGTAAATGGCACGTTGCTATACCCTTTCGGTGTGCGTTTATGGAGTACACAGTTAGAACTCGCACAACGATCCTGTAGGGGCGTAGCTTGCTGCGCCCAGGGCAGAGCAAGCTCTGCCCCTACACACTATGCGAGTTTGGATCGGTTTCTCCACTAATTGTATTCCTTGTACTCGCCGGGCACCTGTTCGACCCCGTCCCACACCACGCGGCGGAAGTGGTTGGGGTCCGTGTTGCCCTCCGAGTTGATCAACAAAATCTGCGAATTGTGATCCAGCCGGAGCAGGTCGCGCAGGTCTTGCAGCTCCGGGCGTTCCATGATGAACATCAGCGCACCCAGCGTCACCGCCCCGGATTCGCCGGACACGATAAACGGGTCGCCCGCCAGCGGCACGCCGTAGACACGCATCCCCTTGGCCGCGACATATTCGGGACACGACAGGAACGCGTCGGCGCAGTCCCACAGCACGCGCCACGCGATCGGGCTGGGATCGCCGCACGCCAGCCCGGCCATCATCGTGTCCAGGTCGCCGGGGAAGCTGTGCGGCTGGCCGTCTCCTATCTCAGCCGAGCGGAACAGGCAGGCCGCCGCGTCCGGTTCCACGACTACCGAGACAGGTTTGTCTTGACCGAACAGTTGGTAGTAAAAGCCGATGGCCGAAGCAGCCAGCGCCCCTACCCCGGCCTGCACAAAAACATGCGTCGGCTTGATGATGCCCTGGGCGGCGAACTGCTCCTGCGCCTCGGACAGCATGGTCGTGTAGCCCTGCATCACCCAACGCGGGATGTCGGCGTAGCCTTCCCAGGACGTATCTGAGATCACCTGCCAGCCGTTTTGCTGGGCATCCAGGTTCACCTGCCGCACGGCGTCGTCATACGTGCCGTCGATCACCTTGACCTGGGCGCCGTTGCTCTCGATGGCCTTGATACGCGCCTTGCTGGTGTACTTGTGCACGTAGATCACCGAGCGGTAGCCCATTGCGTTGGCCGCCCAGGCAACGCCGCGCCCGTGATTGCCGTCGGTCGCGGCGGCAAACGTGATCTCGCCAAGCTGCTGGCGCACGGCGTCCGATGTCAGTTCGGCAAACGACAGTTCTCGATCTTCGATGCCCAGTTTGGACTTCACAAACTGGTACATAGCAAATGATCCGCCCAGCACCTTGAACGAATTCAACGTCAGCCGGACCGACTCGTCCTTAACCCAGATACCGCCCACGCCCAGCATCAGCGCCAGATTGGACAGGCTTTTGAGCGGGCTGATCCGGTAGCCCGGAATCTGGCGGTGAAAACTGCGCGCCTGGCGCGACATACCCCGCGGCAGCACGTGATCAACCGCCGGGCTGTGCTCAATCGCCTGGGCGTGTTTATTTTCAATCCATTTAACCGGAAATGGTGCACTCATGATTTACCCAATACTCTCCAGATCATCAACTACCTGCGATGTACCTTAACGCCGGAAAAAGTTGCTCACAAAGAACCACACATTGGCCGGACGTTCGGCCAGCCGCCGCATAAAATACGGGTACCACTGCGTGCCATAGGGCACATACAGGCGCATCCGGTAGCCGTCATCGTGAATCTGCTGTTGCAGCTTGGGCCGGATGCCGTACAGCATTTGAAATTCAAAATTCGCGTGCGGCACATTGTGCGCCTTGACAAACGCCTGGGCCGCGCGGATCATGCGCTCGTCGTGGGTGGCGATGCCCAGGTAGGCCCCGGCCTGGCAGGCGTCCGGGTTTAGAAACTGCTGCACCAAATGGACAAAGTTGGCGTCGACATCGGCTTTATCCTGAAAAGCGCAGTCAACCGGTTCGTCATACGCCCCTTTGCACAGGCGCACATACGCGCCCTCAGCCGCCAGCGCGCGCATGTCTTCTTCGCTGCGGTACAGGTACGCCTGGATCACCACGCCCACGTTGTCAAAGCCGTGATCGCGGCGCAGCGCCCGGAAAACGTGCAGCGTCTTTTCGGTATAGGCGGAGCTTTCCATGTCGATGGTAACATGGCAGCCGGTATCCCCAGCCCGTTCCAGAATGCGGCGCATGTTGTCCAGGCAGAGATCATCACGAATATCCAGTCCCAACTGTGTCAGCTTGAGCGAAACAGTGGCCCGGATGTTGTCTGCGGCGATGGCATCCAGCAGTTCAAGATAGTCATCTGCCGCCTGCCGCGCATCGACCTCGCTGATCACACTTTCCCCCAGGTGATCGAGCGTGACCTCCAGGCCGCGCTGGTTTAACCGGCGTGCGACGGCACTCGCCTCTTCGAGCGTATCCCCGGCGACAAACCGGTATGCCGTGCGGCGCGCCAGCCCGATATGCATCATCACATCTTTGGCCCATACAGCCTGTGACAGATACAGGAAAAAAGACCGTAACATTTTTATGATCCTTACCAACGTCGGATAGCAAAAAGGTATGCAGCTTCACTTATTGTAAGCCCTCGCCCAGGAGCCTACAATGGGGATTTTGGCAGGCAGACAGGCGCCACTCGTCACGTTGGTGCCCAAACAAACAGGAGCACCCCACCAACCGGGCGCCCCCGTGACCGTCTCCTGTTATGCACGACCCGCTACGATTCCGCGTCCGGCGTTTCTGTTTCGGATGGCGGCAGCGCGGCATCACGCGAAATGGTGGGCACGACGATGGCGATCTGGTAGGCGCTGCCGTCCCGTTCGACTACCTGGGTATTGTCGCGGCCTTCGCGGGCGTTCAGCCAGATTTCGGTTGCCAGCGGGCCTTCGATCCAGCGCGCCTCGCCGTTTTCGGCCAGTTCGCGCAGGCTGAACGGGGCATTCATCGGCCATATCCACGACGGCACCAACGTGTCGCGCGGGACTTCGTACACGCTCACCCAGCCCGCATCCGGCAGCACACGCACCGGCGCCTCGCTCAAGTTCTGGCACTGTTCCAGGATGTTGGTAAACCCGCTTTGCGGCCACACACCATAGCGCCGGATCGTACGCACTTCGTCGTACAGTGACACGGTAATCGTCTCGACCATCGGATCAACAGAGCTGGGCGGGATCAACTCGTCTTCCCAACCGTAAAAGCCCCGGTTGATGATGTCTTCTAGAAACGTGCGCATGGTCACCTCATCAATGCGGGCTTCGAGCACTTCTTCGGCGCCGGTTTCGTTGCGCGTGGTCCATACTACTCGCCCATCACCCCACAGCGTACAGGGCGGGATGCTGTTCAGTTGGAACGCCGGGTTTTCCTGGTTGGGCTGTGCATCCAGGCGCACGATGATCGTATCCGGGTCACGATCCCAGTCGAATAGTCCAAACTGGCTTTCGGAGCTGGTGTTGCCGTTAGAAGGGGTATCATCATCGCCGCACGCGGCCAGCGCCAGGCTCAGGATCACGAACATGATCAAAAGAAATGAGCGTCGCATACCAGACTCCTTGTGGCGTTCTGATTATTGGACCTTGACCGGATTGTAGCCCGTACCCCGCGGCACGACAAGCGGCTTAGCAGCATACAACAGGAGCGCATCGTCGTGATGCGCCCCTGTGCAAACGGTTCGGCTGGTTCAGGTGGGTGCGCGGCTTACTCCGGCAGCACCTCGTAAGCTTCGCCTTCCCACACAAACAGCACGTGCTCGCCCAACGCCAGGAATTCCCCGACTGCCGGGTCGAGATCGAGCAGGTCGAAGTATTCGTCACTGAGGAAGACGACTTCAACCGGCGTCATGCTGTCGGCGTCGTACAGCGTATCAATCCACATACCATCCCGCCAGACAAACGTCCGGTCGCCCGCGTACTGGATCGCCTCGCCGCCCGTATACCCGGCTTCCTGGGCAACGGTCGATTCCTCTGACTCTATGCCGCCGTCTTCATCTTTTCCGTTCCAGCCGGAAGCATCCGCCGACGTTGACGTTGGCGCCGCCGAGGCAGTCGGCGCCATCATCGGCGCTTCGGCATCGGCCAGTCCGGACACGCTTTCGGACGCGTTGACCGCAGCTTCACCGGCGGGCGCGGCCTCAAAGGCCATCTCCGCTTCCTCGCGGAACATCCCTTCAGCCTGGTCTACGCCGCTCTGGGTGAAGATGTCCTGCTCCTCGATCAAAAAGGACGTGTAGGGCGTGATGATCCCGTAGCGGATGCTCAGCCGGACGATGCTGTCCACCAGTTCGGGGTCTTCACCGTACAGCCGGATCGCGTTGAGCAGCGCGCCGATCTTGCGCGTGGCCCACAGACGCGGGATGAACACCTCGCCGCCCGCGTTGGCGGGGAAGTCTACCCGGTAGGAGTACACCTTGTATTCGCCGTTCAACTCGCCCTTGAGCTTGATCGTGGGCGAGCCGCTGTCCCGGTAGCGCCCGACGACGATCAACTGCGTCCCGGCAAACAGGTCCGGCAGCGGTTGAGCCGGGTACATTTCGTCGATGAGCATATAGTCAAAGTCCAGCTCGATATTGGTCAGCACGGGCGCGCTGATCTTGTTGTACAGGCTGCCGACTTCTTCGTCGATGCGTTCTTCGGGCCGGACATAAGTGCCCGCGCCGTGGAAGTCCTGGTACAGCCGGTCGAGCAGGATTGTGTCCACGTCGTAGCCCACGCCAAAGGTGAAGATACGTACATTGGGCTTGGCGTGATCCTGGACGTTGTTCAAAATCTGGATGGTATCAACCTCGCCCTCGGTTGGCAGGCCGTCGGTCAGGAACAGCAGCACCGTGCTGCGCTCGCGGTCGGCCATCGACATCGCCTCATGCAGCGCGCCGTCGATGTCGGTGCCGCCGATGGCTTCCAGCCCGTCGATCCAGTCTATCGCGCGGTCGGCTTCGGAGACAGGTTGCAGCTCATTGGCGTATATGCGGTAGCCGGTGCTGAAGGCCACCACGTTAAAGTGGTCGCGGGAGTTAAGATGGCCCAGCACAAACTTAACGGCCTCGCGCGCCTGATCCCACTTCTCGCCGTACATCGAGCCGGACTGGTCCAGCACGACGATCACATCTTTCGGGATCACGCGGTCTGCGTCGACTTCAAGCGGCGGCGTGATCAGCAGCGTGAAAAAGCCGTCTTCGCGCGCGCTTTCGCGGTAGGTCAGCAGGTTGACGTTGATCTCGTCGCTGGCCAGCCCGTAAAACAGGCTGAAGTCCGTCTCGACGCGTTCGTAGCTGGATTCGTACCCGGCGCGGAAAGCATAATCGCCGTCGCGCACGATGGCGACCGGATGCGTCGGCGAGTAAATGGTGCTGATCTTGTCGTTGGATTTCACGTTGACGTTGATGCTGATACGCTCAACCGGTCGGTGCGTGAACTGGTCGGTGCGCAGCGGGTATTCATAGTGCACCAGTCCGTTTTCAACCGGCAGCAGTTGGGCGTATTCGATCTCGATCTTGACTTCGGAAAACGGGTTAATCGGGAAGACGCTGGCTTGAATCGCGCCCGCGCCAACGTATTCGAGCAGCGCCGGGTCGCGCATCTGGCGCACGATCTCGTCGTAGATATCGCGGGCCTCCTCGGCGTCGAGAATCTTGGCTTCAATTGGTTTACCGTCCACCCACATGATCAGATCGGATACGGCAGCGCCGACCGGCAGCGGGAAGATATACGTCCCTTCGGCCATCCAATCGCTGTCGTTGTAGAATACCTGCTCAATGCGCGTGACAGCTACCTGGTTGTCGATGTCCACGCTGACCCGGTGCGAACGGATCAAGACGCCTTCGTCACGAAAATAGGGGAACTCTACCGCCCCCGGCGGCGCCTGTTCGTGGGCCAGCACCGGAGTCACGCCCCCCGCCAGCAGTACAACCAACACCAACACAGTGATTGCAGTTCTCATGTTTTCCTCCAAAAAGCGCTATAATCCTGGCCGGACTGTTTGTTACTTACATGATATGCTTAAGACGCCGCCCGTGTCCAAAAGGTTCCTGTAATCGGGTGCGTTTCAAATCTAGAGCGGAATACTGGCTTAGCGAGTAGGGGCGACCCGGCGAGTTGCCCAGGGCAGAGCAAGCGCTGCCCCTACGAGTAACGATCCTACCCTGAATCCGGAATGTACACCTGTAATCCGGCAAACCAGATGTCTTTTTGCGCCAGTTGCGGCATACTCATACCCGTGAAACAACAAGCATAGCCAAGCAACGGAAAGCATGATGACCGATCCAAACATCCCTAAAGAACTCGATGCCGACCGCCTGCTGGAGATCATCCGGCATATCAGCGTTGTGATCGGCCCACGCCATCCCGCCAGCGCCGCCGAGCGCGAAGCCGCCGCCTATGTCCACGACATGATCGGGGACATAAACGGCAAGTGGGACGTGATCAACCAGCCGTTCCGCAGCGTTGACGGCTTGCGCTACCGGATCGCACCGCTGGCCGTCCTGACCGGGATCAGCCTGTTGTTCGGTCTGCGGAAAAACCGCGAAAGCCAGCTATTCAGTGGGCTGGTATCAATCGGGTTGAGCATTCTCAGCCGTGATGCCTTCCTGGGACGCCAGCCGATCTGGGAGCCGTGGATGCCACATGGCGAGGCAGAGAACGTGATCGTGCGCATTCCACCGCGCAGCACCACCCGGCGGCGGGTGGTCTTCCTGGCACACCTGGATTCGGGCGTGCACCGCCTGACGACTCACCCGCGCGTAGTGGCGCACCTGCCGCGCACGATGGGCGGTACAACCCTGATGGCGCTGGTTGGCGGCGTACTGACGCTGTTGTCGGGTCGCAAGCAGCGGTGGGGCTGGCTGCGCGGGTTGATCGGGGTGGCAGCCCTGGGCGGCGCCGTCGCCGTGCTCGCAGACGAAACCGGGCCGGACATCGCGGGCGCCAATGGCAACGCGTCCGGCGTGGCCGCACTGTTGGGGCTGGCCGGAGCACTGGCCCGGTACCCGCTCAAGTCTACCGAGGTCATCCTGGCGTTCACCGGGGCTGCCACCGCGACCGCGACCGGCGCCGATATGCTCGCCACCGAGTACGGCGACGACTGGAGCAATGCGCTGTGGGTGGTGGTGAACAACGTCGGTACAGGCGAACTATGCTGGGGAACGCGGCACGGTGTCAGCCCGTATGCTTACTATCACCCCCACCCGGACGCGGCACACGTGATGGAGCGCGTTGCCCAGGCCCGGCCCGACCTGGGACTGATGGGCAAACGCGTGCTGTGCATGGACGAAGTCACCAACCTGCGCGACCGTGATTTGCGCGCGGTGGGGTTAACGGCCTACGACCGCGTTACGGGCTTGATCCCGCACTGGCGGCAGAACAGCGATACCATCCACGCCATCACCCCGGAGACGGTCGAGCGAGCAGCGCACGCGATCTGGACGGTGACGCAGGTTGTCGACCAGGCGGAAACATGGCCGCTAGAACGGTGATGCGTGTCGCCATTGCGTTGTGCCCGGTGTGCTGTTAGACTCTTTCAGTACAAGTGAGAATACACCCTTCCACGTGCCGCCGTGCCAGGAGAAGAAGGTGATGAGTAGAAAACGTGACAAAAAAACACCCGATTGGCTGGAAGAGTTTGAAGACCTCGCTAACAAACAACTGCCGGAAGGGTCTTCGTGCGCCCAGGTGCATCCCCTTATCGCTGCCTGGTACGAGGAAGTGATGAACGACGATCCCCCCAAATCGCGGGACTCGGTCTGGCAGGCCATGCACTGCCTGACAACCGAAGTATTAAATGATGTGCCAGTGGAAATTGTCGACGCGCTGAGCGGTGAGATCAGCGATCAGGTTGCAGACTGGGTCACGGAACTACTGCTGGTTGGGCGCGCATTCCAGATCGCGCTGGACAGTGGGCGGCTGGATGACCTGTAGGCTGTGTTGCGGCGCATTATTGTTTTATGTGGAAGCCCAAAACCCAGGAACACTCCCCAACCCGTTTTACCTTTTGATCGGCGCAGGCTGCGTCCGACCGATGTGTCTCTCTACTGGGCGGTAGAGGGTGTCGCCGTCTGGCGTTCAAAGATGGCATACAGCAGCAGGAATGCGCCCGTCAGTACCAGGAAGCCCACCGCCGTACCAAACAACTTCAAAAACGGCAGCCCGATGACAAGCCCTGTAATGATGAACGGCAGCATACTCGCCATGCCCGCGCAAGCCAGGTAATGCAGCGCAGACGCCAGCGCGCCGCCCCGCACCGGTGCTTCCGCATTCGAATCGCGCGCGATCTTGATGCCGATCAGCAGCCCAAACGCCATGCCGATCACAATCGCCAGCAGCCAATTATCCACGGCTTTCCTCCTAAAACAGCGTATATATTGAAGCGTTATCGCCGCCGGTCACAGCTAATACCGCCAGCGGCGCCGCGATGATCAGAACAACAGCCAGCAGGATCACCCACCACCGGTTATCCATCATTCGCCCTAGAACAGGGTGTAAATCAACGGGCCGCCGCCGCTGGCCGATCCCAACACGATCAGTACTGCGAACAGGATCAGGGCCACGATCATCGGGATCAGCCACCACATCTTAGCCGCCCACAAAAACGCGAACAGCTCGCCCAGGATGCCCAGGCGCGTGCGCAGGCCGCTGAGCCTGCCCGGTCGCTTTTCGGTTGTAGTGGACGTAGTTTGCTCGGTCATAGCTTCCTCTTGCTCACATCTATGACGGCTTGCCGACCAGGAAATGCCCGATCATCAGCCAGTCGATGCCGCTGTTGCTAAACGTCTTCCAGGCATCTGCCGGAGAGCCGACAATCGGCTCGCCCCGCAGGTTAAAGGACGTATTCAACAGGATCGGCACGCCGGTCGCGTCGCCAAAGCGGCGCACCAGCTCATAATAGCGCGGGTTGGTATCCCGATCAATGATCTGCAAGCGCCCGGTGCCGCCCTCGTGCGTAGTTGCCTGGGCCACATCCAGCTTATCCGGTTTGACCGGGCTGACCATCAGCATAAAGCGCGGGGGCATGTGCTGTTCGACGTTTGGGAAGTCGAAGAACTCCGCCGCCCGTTCGTGCAGCACGACCGGCGCAAAAGGTCGGAACGGCTCGCGGAACTTGATCTTGGTATTGACGATGTCCTTCATCTCGGCACGGCGCGGATCGGCCAGGATGCTGCGGTTGCCCAGCGCGCGCGGCCCCCACTCGTAGCGGCCCTGGAACAACCCGACCACCTTCTGGCTGACAATCTCGTCAACCACCCGGTCGATCAAGGCGTCGTCATCATCAAAGTACTGGTAGGGGATGCCGCTGCCGTCCAGGAAGGTTTGAATCTGGTCGTCGGTATAGTCCTGGCCGTAGAAAGCATGATCCATCACCAGCTTACGCGGCTGGCCGAGTACGATATGGTAGGCCCACAGCGCCGCCCCCAACGCGCCGCCGTCGTCACCTGCGGCAGGCTGGATGTAGATTTCTTCGAACGGCGTTTGTGTCAGCAGCTTATAGTTGGCTACGCTGTTCAGCGCCAGACCGCCCGCCATCACCAGCCGCTTTGAGCCGGTTTTTTCGTACAGCGCGTTGACCATCGCCAGCAGCGCTTCCTCGGTCACCACCTGGATGCTCCGGGCGATGTCGGCGTAATACTGGTTGCGCCGGACGGCCTCAGTTTCGCCTGCGCGGCTGGGATCGCTTTTTGCGGTGAAAAACTCGTCGCTGTGGACGCGCGGCTCGCCAAACAGGCCGGTGAACCTGCCGTTATAGCTGTGCGTGGCCGAGTGCTGGTAGCTGAAGTAATCCATGTTGAGGTAAAAGCTGCCGTCATCGTTGATCGTGATCAGCTTCTTGACCTTGTCTACATACGTCGGCTCGCCATAGGGCGACATGCCCATCACCTTGTACTCGCCGTTGTTCACCCGGAAGCCGAGGAACGCGGTAAAGGCCGAGTACAGCAAGCCAAGCGAATGCGGGAAACGCTGCTCCCAAAACAGGTCGATCTTGTTTTCGCCCTGGCCCCAGTTGGCGGTGGCATGGCCCATCGTGGCGGTCGTCCACTCGCCAACGCCGTCTGCCGTCAGCACGGCAGCTTCATCATAAGGCGACGCAAAAAACGCGCTGGCCGCGTGTGACATGTGGTGATCGCAGAACAGGATTTGATCGGGCCGCACGCCCAGGTGGTGTTGGAGCAGGCTTTTGATCCAGAACTTCTCACCTACGTAGGCCGTGACTGCCTCGCGCCAGAAATCCCACGAGCGCGGGAACGTGCCCAACGCAGTTTGCAGGATGCGCCCAACCTTGACCATCGGCTTCTCGTAGAATACAACATAGTCCAGGTCTGGCCCCTGGATACCACCCCGCTCCAGGCAAAAATCAATCGCGCGGGCGGGAAAGCCGCTGTCGTGCTTCTTGCGGGAGAGCCGTTCTTCCATCGTCGCGGCGACCAGTTCGCCATCGCGCAGCAGCGCCACCGCGGAGTCATGATAAAAGCAAGAAACGCCTAAAATATCCATCAGATCAGAACTGCCTCCGCGCGTCTTCGAGTGTGGTACTGACCGGCTCGCGGTCCAGCCAGCGGCGAACCGGTTTGCGTATATGCAGCGGGTCGCTCAGCAGCCGGACGCCAAGCGCAAACGGTGCAAAAACGGTGAAATAAAACAGCACTGCGATCAATCGTCCTACCAGGTCGTTGAATACGTCCCCGATGATCTGCCAGCGCTGCCAGGCGGTGCAAATAATATCGGATAGCATGTTGTCCTCATTAACCCTTTGACGTTCGGTTGAACGCCATAATGCCGAGGAGATTATACTGGGCGTTATCGGCGTGTCAATAGCGACGATTGTTCTCAACAGACTGGCTCCTTGCCCACCGCCACCGATCCGGAGCACTACCCGTTGAGATCGCTCGCTTGTCTGTCGGGACAGTCTACTCTGCCGGCGCGGCACTTCCAACCCAGTTCAAGCGGATCAACTCTTCAGAAATCGTTTCTCCCACAAGTCTGTGGCCGTATGCATTCCAATGGTAATCACCGGGAAAATTAAACCTTCTACCATGCTGCTGATAATCCGCCTGGAAGGCTGCCGTAAGGTCCAAAAACGGAATGCCGTATTCCTCTGCTACTCCGGCTGACAATATGGTATAGGCATACTCCGGGATATCATCTGGCAGTTTGCCTTCGTATATCCCCCGGCGTGGACCATCCATTACCAGCAGCAACCGGCTACCTGTTTGACGTACAATATCGCGGTATTCTTGAAAGGTATACACAAGCAGGGAATCGATCAGTTCCGTATCAATACCCTGATCGTACACCGGCTCAGCCATAACCGGGTTGTCCTCTACAGCATTCGTTACTGTGTCGCCAAGCTGCAAATTGCACCACACATATCGAAAAAGCGCAGAAAACGTCAGTATTCTAAAAACCCGTCCCTTAGTGGTAGGTTCCCACGGCACAGGCTCAATTTCGATGATTTCGTTATGCTCCCCCAGCTCAAATTGCAGGAAATGGGGGCTTGGAGACATGTGTGCGAATGACTGTTCAAAATCATTGTCAATAATCAAAATGACATAAATATCCGGGGCGTAAGCAGCCGACACATAACGCATGATGTGTAGATATTGACTTAAAGGTGCGCCACTACGACCGAAGCTGTAAACCATCACCGGAGTTGATACATACTCCCCCAGCGTATGTTCAAGGATAACCCCGAAGTTTTTGTCATAATCCACCTGAAACGCTTCAACATAGCTATCACCGATAACTGCAATCCTGAGTTCGCCGGGCAGTTTATCGACGGTGTAATTTCGGGCAGAATTCCACCCTACCGAGTTTATCCGATAGTGCGCGGTGAAATCCGGCCTTACCCGGATTCCCGATTGGCCAGGTTCAAATACCAGCAGGGCATTCTCAGCGTCGTAAAAACTCTCAACGGGTTCGGATACAGCAACAAACAGCCGCAGCCCTGCCTCAATAAAAGCGCAGGCAAAAAAGAATGCCGGTAAACTGATCAAAACCAGTTTTTGCAGCCAACTTGGCACTTTTCTCCAATACAATCTCTTCCCTCCAACCAGTAATCAAATCATCAACAGAAAAAAAGGATACCATCTCTACAAAGAATTTTAACTATACTCTGTTATTTGAAGAATCAAAAGCAGTCACATCAAAGAAAATCAGGACCATTGATGCTGATGCTATTGCCTAAACCGGGAGCGTTTGTCTCTCCGGCAGAATAAGTTATCCTAAACAGCAGGGCACACGCAGCAGAAAGGATTTTGATGATGGAACTTACAACCGTCCAGATCGACAAGCCGGAGAACATCAACTTCATCCTGGGCCAGACGCACTTTATCAAAACCGTCGAAGATGTACACGAAGCACTGGTAACTGCCGTACCGAACATCAAGTTTGGGCTGGCGTTCTGCGAAGCGTCCGGCGAATGCCTGATCCGCTGGACCGGCACCGATGACGACTTGATCGAACTGGCAAAACAAAACGCGCAAGCGCTGTCTGCCGGGCACTGCTTTATCCTGTTCCTGGGCAAGGACTTCTACCCGATCAATGTATTGAAGGCAGTGCAGGCCGTACCGGAGGTAGTCGGCATCTTTTGCGCGACGGCCAATCCCACGCAGGTTGTGATCGCGGAAACGGAGCAGGGACGCGGCATCCTGGGTGTGATCGACGGTTTCCCCAGCAAAGGCATCGAGGACGAAGACGACATCGCCTGGCGCAAGAACCTGCTGCGCGCGATAGGCTATAAACTGTCGTAAAACGTATCCGCATTTTACTAAGGAGCATATCTGTTTACAATGCCATATAACACCAAATCATTTAGCCAGTACCTGGATGATCACCGCGAGCGTTTTCTGGACGAGTTTGGCCAGTTCATCGGCCAGATCAGCGTAGCCGCCGATAAGCGCGGCATCCCCGCAATGGCCGACCTGGTCGTCGAGCGCTTCCGCCAGCTTGGCGCAGAGGTTACGCCTTACCCCACGCCCGGATCGCCGATCGTCTACGCCGAGATCGGGCCGGAAGACGCCGGGCGCACACTGCTGATCTACAACCATTACGATGTGCAGCCGGAAGACCCGGTCGAGCTGTGGGACAGCGACCCGTTCGAGATGGTGATCCGGGACGGCCTGATCTACGGGCGCGGCACATCCGACGACAAAGGCGAACTGCTCTCGCGCATCCAGGCGGTTGAAGCATGGCTCAAGACGCAAGGCGATCTGCCGGTGCGGATCAAGTGGGTGGTCGAAGGCGAGGAGGAGATCGGCAGCGTGCACCTGAACGCCTGGGTCTCCGAACATGCCGACATGCTGACCGCGGACGGCATCCTGTGGGAAGGCGGCGGCTACGACGAGAAAAAACGCCCGATCATGGGCATGGGCTGCAAGGGCATCGCCTACTTTGAACTGCGCTGCAAAGGGGCCAACCAGGATTTACACTCGTCCTACGCGCCGCTGGTACCCAACCCGGCGTGGCGGCTGGTCTGGGCGCTGAGCACGCTCAAGGACCCGAACGAAAACATCATCCTGGACGGCTATATGGCGCATGTTGCCCCGCTGACCGAGGAGGAATGGGACGCCATCGACGCCTTCCCGATGGAGTTTGAGGCTATGCGTGCACGCTGGGGCCTGGATCAATGGCTCAACGGGGTCACCGATCACGACGCCCGCCGCCGCTATCTGAGTATGCCGACGATCACGATCTGCGGCTTTGAGTCCGGCTATACCGGCCAGGGGTCTAAGACGGTGCTGCCTGCCGAAGCGATGGTCAAGCTGGACTTCCGGCTGGTGCACAATGTCACGCCGCAGCTTGCCCAGGACCTGCTGCGTAAGCACCTGGACCGGCGCGGCTTCACCGACATTTCGATCACGTTCCTGGGCGGCGAAGGCCCCGCCAAGTCACCGATGGACAGCCTGCCCGCCCGCGCGGCGCTGGCCGCTGGACGGGATACATGGGACAAAGACCCGGTGATCATGCCCTGGTTCGCGGGCAGCGGGCCGATGCACTCGCTGAGCACCGTGCTGGACATCCCGGTCATCTTTGCAGGCGCAACCTGGCACCCGAACGCGCGGATGCACTCGCCCAACGAGAATATCCTCGTCAAAGATTACTTTGACTCGATGCGGTTCACGGCAGCGTTCATCACCCGCTTTGCCGCCGACAAGGCATAAACGCCGCCGGTATGCTAGATTCTGACATACTGCTCGACCTATTTGATAAGGAAGATACTCATGGCTCAGCAATATAAATCGCCGCCCGATATGCAAATCGATCCCGGTAAGACCTACACGGCAACCTTCAAGACACAGCACGGCGACATCGTGATCGACCTGTACGCCGCCGACGCGCCCATCACGGTGAATAACTTCGTGTTCCTGGCCCGCGAGGGTTTTTATGATGACACCACCTTCCACCGCGTGATCAACGGCTTTATGGTCCAGGGCGGCGACCCGACCGGCACCGGGCGCGGCGGCCCCGGTTACAAATTTAACGATGAACAGGATGCACTGGCGCTCAAGCATGACAGTCCCGGCACCCTGAGCATGGCTAACGCCGGGCCAAACACCAACGGCAGCCAGTTTTTCATCACCCATGCTGCCACACCGCACCTGGACGGCAGGCACGCCGTGTTTGGCAAGGTCCGGGACCAGGCCAGCCTGGATGTGCTGATGAGAATCCGCGAGCGCGACCCGATGAGCGACCCCAACCCCGGCGATACGCTGCACACGGTCGAGATCACCGAGTCCTGAGCGCTGGCGGGCTGCCGTACACAGTTCTAACAACCACTGGCGCGCGGCTGTGGAGTTGTTTTCGCGGCTCCCGCTGCGCGCTGCTGTATGCCAACCCGCTGAATTCACCAAACCGATCATTGCCGTTCCCTCACCGACCCGGTATGATCTGCCGCATGGACGATCACGATCAAGCTGACCAAACCGACATCGTCAAGCGGCGCGGCCCGGACGCGAAAGTCTGGTACGTGGTCGCGTATGCGATGGGCATGGCCGAAGCGGAAATTAGCGCGGGCCTGCTGCGCAGCGCAGGTATTCCCGTGTTCCTGTTCCGGGAAGCCGTGGGCAGCGCGATCCCGGTGTCGTATGGGCTGATGGGCGGCGTCGAGGTCGCCGTGCCGGAAGCGTACTACGCCGAGGCGATGACGCTGCTCGAAGAAGAAAACGATTCAGACGAACCGCCGGACAGGCTGCTGCCGGGCATGGACACGGAATAAGGTTGGTTGTTGGAGCCGTAAAAACCCGCCTTGTCCTGAATAAACAAGCAGGTCTATTTTTGCGCATGGACAGCAACACGTACCCCGCCGGGCAGCGCCACCGTTCCCGCCCCACCACTGACACCCTGCCCACCCTGCGCCTGCCGCCCCGTATCGCTCGCTGGCAGTGGCTGCTTGCGCCTGCCTTTGGCCTGGCGCTGCTGCTGATCTGGGAAGCGGTGGCACGCTCCGGGCTGTATGCGGCGTTCATCGTGCCATCACCGGGCGATGTGGCGCATCGCTGGCGCGAGATCGCGGCAGACGGTTCGCTGGTGCGTCACACGGCGGTCACGCTGCGCGAAGTGCTGACCGGCCTGCTGATCGGCGTGGCGGCAGCGTTCTGGCTGGGCTATTTGATCGCCAAAAGCCGCGTCGTCGCCTACATGCTGATGCCGTATCTCATCGCGCTGCAAGCCGTGCCGATTGTCGCCATTGCGCCGCTGTTGATCATCTGGTTTGGCCCCGGCATCGCCAGCAAGGTGATCATCTGCGCGCTGCTGGTTTTCTTCCCGATGCTGGTCAACACCGTGCTGGGTGTGCGCAATATCCCGCCCGAACTGCGCGACCTGATGGCCTCATTGGAAGCCACGCCGCTGCAAACTTTCTGGCACCTGGAACTGCCCGCTGCGCTGCCGATTGTGTTGGGTGGCTTGAAGGTCAGCGCCACGCTGTCGGTGATCGGCGCAGTGGTGGGCGAGTTCGTGAGCGCCAGCGAGGGCCTGGGCTATTTGATCAACTTTGGGCGCGGCACGTATGACACCCCGCTCGTGATCGCCATCGTGCTGACGCTGACCGCCCTGGCCCTGGCGCTGTACGGGCTGGCCGCGTGGCTGGAACACCTGCTGCTGGTCTGGCAGGATGCAGGGCAGAGTTAACTACCTGAAATCTCATTCAAAGGGAGCCTGATCCGATGCAAAAACGCCGTATGCTGTGGCTGACCCTGGCGCTGATCATCGTCGTGGCAGCGCTGGCCGGGGCTTATGTCTTGAGTGAGGACGGCGACGAAAACGACGAGAGCGTCGACCTCACCCGTGTCACGCTGTTCATGAGTTACATCCCCAGCGTGCAATTTTCACCCGTCTACGTGGCTGCCGAGCGCGGCTATTTCGAAGACGAAGGCATCGACATTCGTTTTGAGAACGGCAACGAAGCCGACGGCCTGGAACGCATTGCCACCAACGATCTGCAATTCGGACTGATCAGCGGGGAGCAGGTGGTGCTGGCGCGCGCCAACCAGCGCCCGGTGGTTTACGTCTTCGAGTGGTTCCACCGCTTCCCGGTGGGCGTGGTGTCGCCTATCGACCAGAACATCACAACCCCTGCCGACCTGGCCGGGCGCGTGGTGGGTGTGCCGGGGACATACGGGGCAAGCTATATGGGACTGCACGCCCTGCTGAGCGCGGGCGGCCTGACCGAGGATGACCTGGGCGAACTACGCTCAATTGGCTTTGCCGCACCGGACAGCGTGTGCGCGGGCGAAGTCGAGGCGGCGGTGGTGTACATCGTCAACGAACCGCTGACCATCGTGCAGCAGTGCACGCCGGTTAACGTGATCCCGGTGTCAGACTATGCCACGCTGGTATCAAACGGCATTGTCACCAATGAGCAGACTATCCGCGACAACCCGGACCTGGTGCGCGGCATGGTGCGAGCCGTCCGGCGCGGGATCGCGGACGCCGTCGACGATCCAAAAGCCGCGTTTGACATCAGCGTCAAAACCTACGTCAAAGACCTGCCCGACGACCAGTATGCTACGCAGTTGCAGGTGCTCGTCAACGCCGCCGAACTCTGGCGCTCCGACCAACCCGGCATGACCGATCCTGACGCCTGGACGGCTACGCAGGACGTCTTGATCGAAACAGGGCTGCTTGACGCGCCGCTGGACAACCTGGCGGCGTGCTATGATATGGGCTTCCTGCCGGAAGATTAAGCGGTATGCAGGACCAGACGATCCTAGCGGCTGAACATATCAGCCACACCTACACCGGGCCGAGCGGAGACGTGCACGCCCTGAACGATGTCTCGCTGCGCCTGTCGCGCGAGTCGTTTGTGTGCCTGGTAGGGCCGAGCGGCTGCGGCAAAAGCACCCTGCTGCGCATCCTGGCCGGGCTGCTGCGCCCGCTGGCGGGCTGCGTGCGACTGGATTCGCAGGTGATCACCCGCGCGCAGCGGCGGATCGGCCTCGTATTCCAGCAGGCGAACCTGATGCCCTGGCGCACGGTATCCGGCAACCTGTCCTTGCCGCTGGAACTGGCGCAGGTGCCCGCCTCTGAACAGGACGACCGTACACGCGCCATGCTGGAACTGACCGGGCTGCACGGCTTCGCGGATGCCTACCCGGCGGAACTGTCGGGTGGCATGGCGCAGCGCGTGGCAATCGGGCGCGCCCTGATCCACGATCCCGAAGTGCTGCTGCTGGATGAGCCGTTCGGATCGCTGGACGCGCTCACCCGCGAGCAGATGAGCGAAGAACTGCTACATATCTGGGCCAGGCACCGCAAAACCGTGTTGATGGTCACGCACAGCATCCCCGAAGCCGTGCTGCTGGCCGACCGGGTGCTGGTCATGAGTCCACGACCAGGCCGCCTGGTTGATGACGTGGCGATTCCCCTGCCGCGCCCGCGTCACCTGGATACGATGCACCGGCCCGATTTTGTCGCGCTGACCGAACACCTGCGCCGCCAGATTCGCGCCGCACGCTAGCCGCGCCGAGATAAGCCTACCGGCAGCCTATGCATATTGAATAAGCGGGTATAGTCTGGTACGCTGTATACTATACAAGGGCGTGGGCAGAGATAGCGGGAAGACCTATGAGCAAAACGATCCTTATCGTAGATGATGATGAATTACTCAGCACACTGACGGCTAAGGCGCTTGAGCGCGGCGGCTATGCTGTTGTCGTGGCGCGCGACGGCCTGACCGGGATCGAGAAATTTCGATCCGAAAAACCCGACCTGATTGTACTGGACGTCGCCATGCCGGAGATGAGCGGGTTTGAGGTCGCTAAGCGCATCCGGACGCTGGAATACGAGGAAAATCTTTCCCACACCCCGATCGTGCTGCTGACGGCGTATGCGCGCAGCTTTTTTCCCTCGGTCGGCAGAGAAGCGGGCGTGGACAGCTATCTGACCAAGCCGGTTACACCCGAACAACTGCTGGAGCATGTCAGCCAGTTTTTACGGGACAACCCGGCCAATACAACCGACTGAGCACGCCGTTTTTGGCTGCCAGACCGGACAGCCGCCGCAGATGTCATTCTTTGTCACTCGTCGTCGGCCAGCGGAAAACACATCCCGAAAATGCTGCCCTGTCCTACCCGGCTCTGGACAAACACGCGTCCCCCGTGCCGTTCCACAACCGACTTGACAATCGCCAGCCCCAGGCCGGACCCCCTGGCTTTTTCCTCGGTCGAAGGCGCGCGATAAAAGCGCTCGAACAGGCGAGCCTGCTCGCCGGGCAAAACACCGGGACCGTTGTCTTCGACTTCGAGCACTAGCCTGTCGTCTTCCACATAGGCCCGGATCGTGATCGTGCCGCCGGACAGCGCGTACTTGTTCGCGTTGCTCAACAGGTTCATCAACGCATGGTGCAGCCAGTGGATGTCACCCTGGATCAACGGCAGGTGATCCGGCACATCGAGCTTCAGGATTTGCCGGCGCTGTTGGATGCTGGGCTGGATGTCGATCACGCCGCGCTCGACCAGGTCGCGGACGTCAACAGGCCGAGACTGCAACCCGACCCCGCTCTCGATCCGTTCCAGGTTGAGCAGCCCATCGATCAGGTCTTGCATCCGGTCAACACTCTGGCGCGCGATGTCCACCAGTTCCTGATGCAGATCGGGCATGGTTTCGCGGTCCTTGTCGAGGATGGCCAGCGCCCCCATGGCCGCGCTTAACGGGTTACGCAGGTCATGCGCCGCCGCGCGGATAAAGTCCATGCGTGTCTGTTCGGCTTCGCGCAGGTGGGTAACATCGCGGACAACCATCACCCAACCCTCGGCTTCCTGGCTGCTTTCCGGCGACTGGTAGGCATACACCGGCGAGACAATGCCGGACAGGAAACGCCCATCTTCCAACGTGATCTCAAACACGGTATTGCCACCTGCCTCGTTGCTCATCGCCCGGCGCAGCCCTTCGCGCAGGCGGGGATGCAGCGGCGCGTCACGCAGCGCCTGGCCAACCATCTCTTCCGCGATGATGTTGAGCATACTCTCTGCTGTGGCGTTGATCAGGCTGATATGCCCCCAGTTGTTGGTGGCGATGATCGCGTCCCCGGACGAATTCAGCACCGCGCCGAGGCGGCTGGTTTGCTCTTTTGTGTTCTCGTACAGCCGGGCATTGTCCAGCGCGACGCCAACCTGGTCGGCAATCGCGCACAGCACCGTGATTTCCTCGTCCGTAAAGTGATAGGGCTGGTAGCTCATCACGCTGAGGATGCCGACCACCCGCCCCCGCGCGTGCATCGGTACCATGACCATCGCCTGCACGCCTTCTTCGGCAAACTCCGGCACCACCAGACGGGGATCGGCGGATGGGTCGGCTGTGATCAGCACCTCGTCGTTTTCGATCACGCTGCCGGACATACCCCGGCCTAACGGAATCCGCATCGGGTTGGTGACAAAGTCGTACTTCCAGCCCCGCTGCGCGCGCAGCACCAGCTCGCCCGCTGCTTCATCGATCAGGCTGATCCCGGCTGCTTCGACCGTAATCACACCCAGCACCGAGTCCAACGCGGTTTGCAGGGTAATTTCCAGATCAAGCGACTGGCTGATCGCTGCGGCCACGGTATTGATCGCGCTAAGCTGATCAACGCGCCGCCGGATTTCCTGCGTCAGCAGTTTGTTGCGATGAGCCAGGCTGTCATCTGCCTTCTGGATGCCAGGAACAGGCTGTTGTTCGGCCAATGATGTCCCCCTCGTGGGTATTAATCGAATATCTTAACTCTACTATATCACACAATACCCAGCGCAGACGCCAGCGCCAGCATCACCAGCAGCGACGCCAGCAGCAGCGCCCAGGCCATCAGCCGCCCGCTTTCTTGCAGCGGCGTTAAGCCCATCTCTTCGGTTTCAACTTCACCCAATAAGTCTACTCGAATGTCAAGATTGCGCATCTCGCGCGTCAGGCGGGCCGTGAACGCGCTGCGATCGATCACCCGCCAGCCGTCCGCCAGGTAGGGATCCATCGCGGTTTGCAGGATTTGCTGGGCCTGTTCTACGCCGATTGGCTCGATTTCGGGCTGGGGTTCCTGCGGCGGGGCCGGGTTCGTTTCGGTATCTGGCAGCATTTTATTCTCCCCAGGACATTTTCGCGGTATAGTTTAAGCTTGATACCTAATCTACCAGTATTTGGCACATCTCTGCCACCGTACATCAATCCTGTCCTGGAGTATTATCGCATGTCTCTATCTCGCAAACACACCCGTCGACGCGCGACCATCATCGGCGCGGTGGTCGGCCTGGTTATCATCATCACGTTTGTCATCGGCCTGATCGATCCGGGCCGGGGACGCGACAACAACGACAAATACCAGTACCCGACGGTTACGCCCTACGGCACACCGCCGCCGCCCACCCCGTTGATCATCCCGACGCCCGATCCCGACCCGCAGCTCACCGGCGAGCTGCCCTATATCCATTACAGCGGCCTTTTCCAGACCTTCCGGCCCGCCGGGGATGACTGGTACGTTGACGATATGCCATCCGACGAACCTGGCAACCGGCTGGGCGTGGTTTTCCAAAGCGTGGACCGGCTGACTGTGATCCACAACTACGTCCAGCCGGGCGTGGAGTACGACTCGCCGGACTCGCTCAGCGACAATTACCTGACCACCGATTACTACGCGCTGGAATGGTCCAACTATGACGGCTGGACTGAAACCAACCGGCAGGTAACCGGCGACAGCGTAATCATTGATTTCAGCCTGACAGCAGAGGATCACAACTACCTGGGCCGGGACATCGCAGCCCTACAAGACGGCTGGCTGTATGTGACACGGCTGGTTGCGCCGGACAACAACCCGGCCCTGATCGATCTGCTGCAAACGCTGGTGACACCTGTTTTTGTCGGCTATGATGATCTGCGCAGCCTGCCGCAGATATGGCCCGCCTATGCAGATCAGTTGCTCGGCTATGTGATCAAGTATCCGCCCGGCTGGCACGTCGTGGCCGGAGCGCAGGGCCGCCCGACGACGTTCAGCACGCCGACCGGCCAAATCGACGCGACCGTCCAGTTGTGGGTCGAGCCGGACCAACCGCTCGAATCCGCCGCCGACGCCGAGGTGTGGCTGTACGAAGCCGATCCGACCGCCAGCGCACTGGATACTGTTCCCCTCGAACAGTCACGCGGCGCAGGCTACCAGGTTGCGTATGATTTCCGTGATTCGGACGGCGATCACCACAGCGGACTGGTCGTTTTGTTGAACGACGAGGCGGGCACGCTGTTTGTTGCCAACCTGCAACTGGATGCCGCGGACGTGAATCTGCTGGATGTCGAGAACCTGTCGGCAGAGCAGGACGAAGCACGGAAGACCGTTGCAGAGGGATTTATGATCCTGCCACCGGATGCGCGCGCGCCGCTTATGGGCGAAGAACCAGCCGTTGAAGGCACCCAGGAAGCTGAATAAATCCCGGTCCGGCACAGGTTCCCACACACGAAAAAACCGCCGGTCAGCACATGATCGGCGGTTTATGGTTGGCGTGCCTGGGGGGATTCGAACCCACGGCCTCTTGTTCCGTAGACAAGCGCTCTAATCCGCTGAGCTACAGGCACATTTATATGCGTAAATATAGCACAGCCGGGTTGGTTTGACAAGAGCGTTTCAGGCACGCCGACCACCCCGGCGTTATTCACTCGGCCTCCAAAGTTGGCATCATCAATAAATTGGTTTATACTCTATTTACCCCCTCCCCTGGGGGGTGGGCTATACAATGGAGTGAATGATGGACGAAAGCACCCGCACCGAGACGATCCACCGCCTGAAGAGCGTCGCCGGGCACATCAACGGCATTATCCGTATGCTCGAAGAGGAGCGGTACTGCATCGACGTGATCACGCAGATTCAGGCTGCCCAGACCGCGCTGTCCCGCGCCAGCGAAAATATCCTGGATGCACACCTGCGCACCTGTGTGACAGATGCGATCCAGAACGACGACGCCGACGAGCGCGAGCGCGTGCTGGCCGAGGTAATGCAGGTCTTTCGCCATACCAACAAGCCATAGCACCTGTCAAAGCATATCATCGAGGAGCAAACGCTATGCAGAGCAAAACCTTTGAAGTCCCTAACATTTCGTGCGGTCACTGTGCCATGACGATCCAGAACGAAGTCGGCGAGTTGGAAGGCGTGCGCCGGGTCGAGGCCGACAAAGATACGCGCGTCGTCACGGTCGAGTGGGACGTTCCCGCCACCTGGCAGCAGATCGAGGCGCTGCTGGTCGAGATCAACTATCCCCCCGCCCCGGCAGCAAGCTAACACGCCTATGTCACACAAAACGCTCAGCCTGCCGGTCAGCGGCATGACCTGCGCTAACTGCGTGACCACCGTTGAGCGCAACGTGCGCAAGCTGGACGGCGTGCAGGAAGCCAACGTGAACTTTGCCAGTGAGCGGCTGTCGCTGATCTACGATGATTCCACGCTGCGCCTGGACGAGATCATCGGGCGCATCCGTAAAGCGGGTTATGATGTGCCGCAGCAGACGGTAGACCTGGTCATCACCGGCATGGACTGCACCAACTGCGCGGCCAACGTCGAGCGCGCGCTGCAAAAGGTAGATGGCGTGTTGAACGCGACCGTCAACTTTGCCAGCGAGCGCGCCACGGTCACGCTCACGCCGGGCGTGACGCGCGACATGCTGGTTCGCGCGGTCGAGAAAGCGGGCTACGACGTGGTCCAGGCTGCCGACGAAGCCGACCTGGAAGACGCCGAAGCTGCCGCCCGCCGCGCGGAAATCCGGCATAACGTGATACGCCTGCTGATCGGGCTGCTGTTCGCGCTGCCGCTGCTTGTGCTGAGCATGGCGCGCGACTTCAGCCTGCTAGGCGCGTGGGCCAGCGAGTCCTGGGTGAACGCCCTGTTCTGGGCGCTGGCAACGCCGGTGCAGTTTGTCGTCGGGCGTGATTTTTACGCCGGGGCCTACAAATCCCTGCGCGGCGGATCGGCTAACATGGACGTGCTGATCATGCTCGGTTCCAGCACGGCGTATTTCTACAGCATCCTGGTCACACTGGGACTGATCGGCGGGCACGTCTACTTTGAAACATCGGCCATGATCATCACGCTGATCACGGCGGGCACACTGCTCGAATCGGTCGCCAAAGGCCGCACCAGCGCCGCGCTGAAGCAGTTGATCGGGCTGCGCGCCAAGACCGCGCGCGTGATCCGCGACGGGGCCGAGATCGACATCCCGGTCGAAGCTGTGCGCGCCGGGGAGGCGGTCATCGTGCGTCCCGGCGAAAAAATCCCGGTTGATGGGATCGTGCTGGAAGGCCGCAGCGCGGTAGATGAAAGCATGATCACAGGCGAAAGCCTGCCGGTGGACAAAACACCGGGCACGGAAGTGATCGGCGCGACGATCAACGGGCAGGGCCTGCTCAAATTCGAAGCAACCAAGGTCGGGCGCGAAACCGCGCTGGCCCAGATCATCCGGCTGGTGGAGCAGGCGCAGGGCAGCAAAGCGCCGATCCAGCGGTTAGCCGACCGGGTATCGGCGGTGTTTGTGCCGGTCGTGGTGACGGTCGCGCTGCTGACGTTCCTGGTATGGATCATCGGCACGGGTGACTTTACGCCCTCGCTGGTGCGCATGATCGCCGTGCTGGTCATCGCCTGCCCCTGCGCAATGGGCCTGGCAACGCCAACCGCGATCATCGTCGGCATGGGCCAGGGCGCCGAAAGCGGCATCCTGTTCAAAAACAGCGAGGCGCTGGAACGGGCGCACACGCTGAGCGCGGTTGTGCTGGACAAAACCGGCACCCTGACGCGCGGTCAGCCAACCGTGACCGATGTCGTGGTGAGCGATGATGCAGCGATAGACGAAAGCGCGCTGCTGGCCCTGGCCGCCAGCGTCGAACGCGGCAGTGAACACCCGCTGGGCACAGCTATTGTACGCGCCGCCAGCGAGCACGCGATTCCGCTCAGCGAGCCGCAGAACTTCGAGACGGTCGCCGGACTGGGCGCCCGCGCCGAGGTAAACGGGCAGAGCGTGCTGATCGGCAACCGGGCGCTGATGGCCGATCACGGCGCCGCGCTCAACGGGCTGGGCGCGCACGCGGACCGGCTCCAGCAGGCCGCCAAAACCGTGATGTGGCTGGCGGTTGACGGGCAGGCGCGCGGCCTGATCGCGGTGGCCGATACGCTCAAGGATGGATCGGTCGAGGCGGTGCGCAGTCTTCGCGCGCGGGGCCTGACAGTCGCCATGCTGACCGGCGATAACCCGGCTACCGCCAATGCCATCGCGCAGCAGGTCGGCATCGACCGCGTCTTTGCCGAGGTCAAGCCCGGCGACAAGGCGGCCTACGTGCGGCAGTTGCAGGACGAGGGCCACAGGGTCGGCATGGTGGGCGACGGGATCAACGATGCGCCCGCGCTGGCTCAGGCCGACGTGGGGATCGCCATCGGCACCGGGACCGACGTGGCGATGGAAACCGCCGACGTGACACTCATCGGCGGCGACCTGCGCGGCGTGTCGCGGGCCATCACCTTGAGCAGCCACACCGTACGCACCATCAAGGAAAACCTGTTCTGGGCGTTTGGTTACAACGTGCTGCTCATCCCGGTCGCGGCGGGTGTGCTGGCCCCGTTTGCCTGGGCACCGGAAATGCTGCGCCACCTGCACCCGATCCTGGCCGCGCTGGCGATGGCGCTCAGCGACGTGTTTGTGATCGGCAACAGCTTACGGCTGCGCCGGGTGCGGCTGGATAAGTAGCCCGGCGGGGGCACGATGGACTGCGCCCCTGCCGTTCGCTTGATTCCCTGTTATCACACACCAACTACACCGCGCAGTATGCTATCCTACCAAAGTGCTGCTTGTGCTATCGAGCAGACCCGTGCATAATATATAAACAGTTGATACATAAACAAATCAACGCACCACGGTAAACCTGTGGAACTCGATCAGAGTACTTGTTGCGTCCGTCAACCGGCGGGCGTTGGCTGAAATCAAGCACAGTCACGCGGGTAGCGTGTGATTAAACCCGAACAGCCTGGGCAAAAACCGGTGCACAATACGAGGCATCACGCTGCAACACTTTACCGGACGGCAGCGTAACCCCAGGCAATATAACCGATGCACCAATCCCACCCCCGTTAATTGGTTGGGGGAACAAGTTCAGTCGGTCAATAGAAGCGGGATGCCAATACACATGAACTAAGGCTGTTTCTGTTCATGCATATTCATAGCAAAGCAAGCGTGTCTTGCTTCCTGTGCCATGAATCAAGGTATATCCGTCCGTTTTAACCGCTTTTTCGGGTGGCTTTGGCGTTTTGAGGCGATCTGACGCCTGGGCATACGCCGACGAGTTCCAACACAACTAGTTCGAATCCAGGGACAGCCGTGGCCATGCGTGGTAACGGCTGTCTTTTGTTTTTGTCTTGAGGAACGTCGGGGATGGATCGGGTGATTACGGCGCTGGAAGTCCAAAAACGCAACAAAGACCGTGTAAGCGTCTATCTGGACGGCGAGTTTGCGTTCGGGCTGCCGGTCATCGAAGCGGCGCGGCTGCACAAAGGACAAACGCTCTCCGCAGACGAGATCGCCGCCCTGCGTACCATCGACGCCGTAGCACGCGCCGTTGACCAGGCCGTCAGGCTCCTGGCCCGCCGCCCCTACAGCACCGCCGAAATTCGCCGCAATCTTGCAGGCAAGGAAATCGCTCCGTCCGTGATCGACGAAGCGCTTGCCAGGCTCGCGGGCCTGGGCTACGTGGATGACCATGCTTTTGCACGCTACTGGGTCGAAAACCGGGAGCGGTTTAAGCCGCGCGGACCGCGTGCCCTGCAACATGAACTCCGCCAAAAAGGAATCGCCCCAACCATCATAGAAGCGGTCCTGGCCGACCTGGACGTGTTTGATTCCGCTTACCGGGCGGCCCAGCCGAAGCTCCAACGGCTGCGCGGTTTGAGTCGGCGCGACTTTCGTGACAGCCTGGGGGCATTTCTGGCCCGGCGGGGATTCAATTACGACATTATCCAGGAAGTGATCAACCAGCTAATCAGTGAGTTAGATGAAGAAGAACCCGAATATTTTGCATCAGAATAAACATAGACACAGATGAGGAGAGCCCTATGGAAATCGTGAGTGCCCTGATAGGGCTAGCGATTGGTGTTGGACTGGGCGCTGCCAGCTTGTACGGGTACCAGGTCATTCGAGGGACCAGCAAACAACGCCAGATCGAAGCAAAAGCTGCTCGTACAACTGAAGAAGCGGAAAGCAAAGCCAGGCAGACACTCGCCGACGCCAGGGACGAATCACTGCGCATCCAGCAAGAAGCCGAACAAAACGCGAAAAAACGTCGTGCCGAACTGGATCGCGAAAGTGATCGCCTGCAAAAGCGCCGGGAAGACCTTGACGCGCGCTACGAACGCCTTGAAACCCGCGAACAGAATCTGAACAAACGCCAAAGCAAGCTCGACAAACGCCAGAACGAAATCGACTCCATGTATGAAGTGCAGAAAAATGAACTCGAACGGGTGGCCGAACTGACACGTGATGAGGCGCGCGAAGAGCTGCTGCACATGGTCGAGGCCGAAACACGCCAGGATATGGCCCGCCGTATTCGTGAAGTGGAAGAAGAAGCCAAGCTCGAAGCTGACAGGCGCGCCCGCGACATCATCGCGCTGGCCATCCAGCGCATCGCGTCCGAGCACGTCAACGAGATTTCCGTCAGCGTGGTGCCCCTGCCTACCGACGAGATGAAGGGGCGCATCATCGGGCGCAACGGGCGCAATATCCGCTCGTTCGAACAGGCGACCGGCGTCGATGTGGTAGTCGATGACACCCCCGAAGCCGTGACGATTTCCAGCTTCGACCCGGTACGGCGCGAAGTCGCCCGGCGCGCCATGGCCAAGCTGGTCCTGGACGGGCGCATCCACCCGGCGCGCATCGAAAAGCTGGTTTCGGACGCGCAAAAAGAAGTAGAGAACGTGATCCGCGAAGAAGGCGAACGGGCTGCTTATGAAGCGGGTGTGCCCGGCCTGCACAACGAGATTATCAAACTGCTGGGCCGCCTGAAGTTCCGCACCAGCTACGGCCAGAACCAGCACGCGCACGCCATCGAAACCGCCCATATCGCAGGCATGATCGCGGCAGAGCTAGGCGCTGACGTAGCCCTGGCCAAGGCAGGCGGGCTGCTGCACGACATCGGCAAGGCTGTCGATCACGAAGTGGAAGGCACGCACGCGGCCATCGGCGCCGATCTGGCCAAGCGCTACGGTGTGCCCCCCAAGATTGTGAACTGTATCGCCAGCCACCACCACGAGGTCGAACAGGAATGCGTTGAGGCCACGATTGTCGAGGCTGCCGACGCGATCTCCGGGGCGCGGCCCGGCGCGCGGCGCGAAAGCCTGGATACTTACATCCGCCGCGTCAAAGCGCTGGAAGACATCGCGCGCGAGTTTGACGGCGTAGACCAGAGCTACGCGCTCCAGGCCGGGCGCGAGGTGCGCATTATGGTCAAACCGGAAGAAATCGACGACCTGGCATCAATGCGGCTGGCGCGTGACATCTCCAAGCGTATCGAAGAAACCATGCAATATCCCGGCCAGATCAAGGTGACGATCATCCGCGAAACGCGCGCGGTAGACTACGCCAAGTAGCCTTATCTCACCGGCTGCCCGGCACACCATGTATACAAACGGCGGACCCGCAAGTCCGCCGTTGTTGCTGGTATCGCTATGTTAGCTCTTACTGAGAGAAACCCGGCCCGGCAGTACTGGCGGTGATCGCTTATGCAGGGGGATAGCCAAGCCACAGGTACAGGTCCCGCGTATTGCGAGCCAGCAGCGGCGGGCCGCACAGGTGCGGGAAGTAGTCCAACTGCTGCGGAGAACTGACGATAAACCGCGCGGCATCTAGCCCGTCCATCAAGCCAAACTCGCCCTCGCGCATCAGTTCCAGGATCAGGTTCAGCGCAGCCACCGTCCGCGCCTGCAAGTCTAGAAAAAGTTCTATCCGGTGAAAAGGCCGTTTTTTATGCAATCCCGGCGCGTACAGTTCCAGCGCGGCGCCATCGGTACACACGATCTCGTACCGTTCACGGGCAACCAGCTTCAGGTCACCGATATACTCGGACCCGGACAATACCCGGCGCACGCCATCACGATCACCATCTGCGAAATGTCCATCTTCGGCATGGCTAACCAGTAGCATCATGTCGCGCTGCATGGTGTTTCGTCTCCTTTGCCCCACCTTTAGAAGGATCTCGTCACCGTTTGATGCTCACGATTTTAGCACTTTTGTTCTATTTGGTCAATTTCCATCGACAAGACATGATACACGGTCTGTGGGCAGACGCCCCCCTATTTTCCGGGGGACTGCCGCCGCCCAGAGCGCCCACATGTGCGGGTTCGCGCCTGATCCTGCTCACCTGTGGCATGAGCCTGGCGCCCGTCGGTAGCTGCCTGGGTATTGTGCGGGAATAACGTGGAAAGCGTTATACATGAATCGGAAGGTTTTTTCCCTGGTTTGTCCCAACCACTGTCCAGTAGGCTACCTCAAAAGCGTGAATAGCGGTTTAGTGATTGATTAATGTTCCTTAAACGCGCCGCATAAGGACCAGGCCCCAGCGCACAACGTCGGCGCGGCTGCGCTGGATAATCTCACATGCCTGTATATACTTGGTATACGCAGAAACAGTGCAAATGTTGCGCCTTGTGCCGAAGGGAGACCCTATGCAAGCGGAAATTTTGTATCGCCCGTCCTATTCGATGGCCGTTGTCGACCTCGCCCCGTATGAAGAAATCCGGGTTGAATCCGGGGCGATGGTCAGCATGACCGAAGGGATGCAGCTTCAGACGCGGGCCGAAGGCGGCCTGCTGCGCAGCCTGTCGCGCTCGATCCTCGGCGGCGAGAGCTTCTTTTTGAATGTGTTCCAGGCCCCAGACTGGGGCGGTCAGATCAACCTGGCCCCGGCGCTGCCCGGCGACATGATGATCCTGGACATGGAACATGATTCGCTGCTGGTCCAGGGCGGCTCCTACGTGGCTTCGTCGATAGATGTTGAGATCGATACCAAGTGGGGCGGCGCGCAGACGTTTTTTGCTTCCGAAGGGCTGATCATGCTGCGCGCCAGGGGATCGGGGCTGCTGCTGCTGTCCAGCTACGGCGCGATCCACCCCATCGACCTGGAAGCGGACCAGCGCTACACCGTCGATACCGGGCACCTGGTTTCATTCACCGAAGGCATGGGCTTTCGTGTGCGCAGTGTCGGCGGGGTGCGCTCGACGCTGTTCAGCGGTGAAGGGCTGGTCGTGGACCTGACCGGGCCGGGCCGCGTGTATATGCAAACGCGATCCGAAGATGCGTTCCTGTCGTGGCTGGTGCCGCACATGCCGCAGCGAAACGAAGGTTGATGCTATCGTGCCGGTCAAACCAATCAGCCTCACAGCACCCACAACGTTACAGGATTCCCGTGAAGCACGCGCCCGCCGCCAGGCGCGGCAGATCGGGCTGCTGGCCCTGATCGGCGCTGGCCTGCTGGTAACGCTGGTGCTGGCCCGCACCGGCTGGGACCCGCTGCGTTTTGCCGACCTGGGCACGCGCTTTGACGAAGGCGACCCGGACGGCACCACCGGCTACGACGGGCAGTTTTGTTACTACATTGCGCGCTATTGGGGCGGCGCTCTCGCGCGCATGGACAAATACCCGGCAATGCGCTACTCGCGGATTGTGTACCCGCTGCTGGCGCGCGTGCTGGCGCTGGGCCAACCGGAGATGATCCCCTGGATGCTGATCGGCATCAATGTGCTGGCGCACGCTGCCGGAACCGCGCTGATCGCCTATCTACTCGCCCGGATCAACGCGCCGCCCGGTTACAGCCTGCTGTACGCGATCTGGATCGGGTCGTTGTTTGCGCTGCGCCTGGACCTGACCGAACCGCTGTGCTTTGCGCTGGCGCTGGGCGCGGTGGCGGCCTACGAACACCAGCGTGTGATCCCGGCTGCGATCCTGCTGGCGCTCTCGGCGCTGACCAAGGAACTCGGCCTTGTCCTGGCGGGCGGATTGGCATTTTACGCCGCGCTGGGGCGCAGCCGCTGGCGGGATGCGCTGGTTATCTGGCTGGCGCCGTTGGGGGCTTATATCGGCTGGGTGCTGATCCTGGGATCGTGGCTGGGCGAAACGCCGTCCGGCTATGGCGCTACCCGGCTGCGCCCGCCGCTGGCCGGGCTGGCTGCCATCGAAGACCCGTTATCGCTGCTGATCGTGGTGCTGTGGGTGGCGCTGCCGTCGCTGCTGCTGGCGCTGGCAGCGGGCGCTCAGATGGTACGGCTCCGGCGGGTATCCCTGAGCGGGGCGTTGATGCTCGCCACCGGCGGGTTTGTGCTGGTCATGCCCGATTTTTCGTGGGTGGACCCGGTCGCCATGCTGCGCCTGGGCACGCCGATGCTGTTTGCTGCGCTGCTGTTCCTGGCCGACTGGCGGCCCCGGCTGCTGCGCGTGGCGCTGTTTTTCTGGGGACCGCTGACGCTGGTCTTTTTCCTGATCCCTAAGCTGGTATGGTGAGGTCAGCGCACCTCGACGTGGGCGAAGATGCGCATGGCGTCTTCTTCATCCTGGACCAGCACCGACGGGTCAAAGCGCAGCGCGACCAGCGCCATCCACAGATCACCGATGGCCCCGGCGGCGTTCATCATCACTGCCAGCGCGATCCACTGGGCCAGTCCCAGCGGTAAAAACAGCATCAGAAACAGGCCCGCTGCCGAGATAACCACCAGCGGCGCCAGGCTGACCTGGATAAATTCGCCCCGGCGGAAGTAGGCGCCGTCGGCAGTGGCGAACAGTACCAGCAGCCGCACACCGTAGCGGGGCCGGTGCCCCACACGCCGGATCGCCAGCCCGTGCAGCCACTCGTGCAGCGGCAGGACCAGCAGCACCAGCGCCATGCCGTATAACGTGGGCAGTTCGCCGGGCAGCGCGTCGATCACCAGCGGCGCGCCCACCGAATGGTAGGCGATCAACAGGATGATCACCACCACGCCGCTGATTGCCAGCGGGACCAGGGATAGAACGTTCAGCCACAGCAGCCGCCCGCGTTCGGTCAGCCGCAGGTAGTACACCTGCCGGTAGTTCGCCGGGAGCGCCGTTACAGGATTGGCCGCCTGATTCCACATAAAAAGCTCCGATCACCCGCCCCAGTCACGCAGGTACAAAAAATCGTGGCCGACGCTGCGATTGCTGAGCTTGGCGACGTTGGGCATAGTCCGCTTGTAGTGATTCAGCCGCACCTGCTGCCAGATGCGCTCGACAAATGCCCGGTCGAAGCCTTCCGCGACCGCTTCTTCAACCGTATAGCGCTCGTCCACCAGCAGGAACAGCAGTTGATCGGCCACGTCGTAGCTAAACCCCAACTCGTCCTCGTCCGTTTGCCCGATCCACAGGTCCGCCGAAGGGGGCTTGTCGATGATCTGCGAGGGCACCCCCAGCGCCCGCGCTAACTGGCGCACCTGGGCTTTGTACAGGTCGGTGATCGGCTGGACGGCAGCGGCGTTGTCGCCGTAGATAGTGGTGTAGCCAAGCAGCGTTTCGGTTTTGTTGCTGGTCCCGATCACCAGCCCGTTGAAAGCCGCCGACTGGTCATACAGCACCACCATGCGCGTCCGGGCCATGATATTGCCCTGCCGCAGCCGCGACATGTCCGGGAAACGCGCCAACAATGGGTCAACCATCGGCGTGATCTCGACCGTGTCACAGCGAATGCCGAGCGCATCGACTACGGCCTGCGCGTCGGCTAGGCTGTCCGGCGATGACGTTTTGTACGGCATCCGGATACCCAGCACGTTGTCCGGGCCGAGCGCTTCTGCTACCAGAAACGCCGAAAGCGCCGAGTCGATCCCGCCGCTCAACGCGATCACGGCGCGTTCAAAGCCGATCTTGGTCACTGCATCGCGCAAAAACAGCATCAGGATTTTGTGCGCCAGGCCGGTATTGATTTGCAGCCGGGGCAGAATGTGCGTGACAGACATTTTGCTTATCCTCACAACGCAAAAGGGGAGCGTATCGCTCCCCACAGTGTAACACACGATCAGGCGATGTGTCGGCGGCGTGCTACGATTGCTCGTCCTCGAACGCGTCCAGTTTGCGCCGGAGCGTACCGATCTGAAACTGAAGCGTTTCGATCTGCTCGGTCATGTGCAAAATGACCTCGACCCCTGCCAGGTTAACGCCGAGTTCTTGTGTCAGGCGGCTGATCTTGCGCAGCCGCTCGACTTCAACCTGAGAATACAGGCGGATGTTGCCCTCGCTGCGCCGGGGCACCACCAGCCCGATCTGCTCGTAATTGCGCAGGGTTTGCGGGTGCAGATCGACCATCCGCGCCACCACGCCAATCGTATAACATGGTTCGTCCGGGGGGATCGCTTCATGCATAACAGCCTTCCGCACTTACTCAGGGACGCACGCCCAGTTCGACATCCAGATCGAGCGTTTGACCGTCCCGTAGAATCGTTAACACTACCGTATCATCCGGCGATGTATTCTCTACCAGGTAGGCGACCAGGTCGTCAATGTCACGCACCATGTTGCCGTTGATGGCAACCACAATATCACCATCCACCGGTATATCAATCCCGCGCACCCGCTGGAGCACGGTGCCGCCCTGCAAGCCTGCCCGCGCCGCCGGTGAATCCCGGATCACGTCGCTGATCAGCACGCCGTTGCGCACCGGCAGGTCGAGTTCTTCGGCCAGCACTGCCATGCTCAGCCCTTGATCGGACGCCGAGATCGACGTGATGCCCAGCCAGGGATATTCAGCTTCGCCCTTTTCGATCAACTGCGGAATCACACGCTTCATCGTATTGACCGGCACCGCAAACGCCACGCCCTGGAACCCGCCGTTCTCGGTCCGGATCGCGGTGTTAATACCGATCACCTCGCCATACGAGTTCAACAGCGGCCCACCGGAATTGCCGGGATTCACCGCCGCGTCCACCTGGATGATCGACGGGTTGCTGTACCCGGCATAGGCCGGATCAAGCAGTTGGGCCGACGGCAGCGAGCGCCCTAACGCGCTGACAATACCCACCGTCATGCTGCCTTCCAACCCAAACGGGTTGCCGATAGCAACCACGCGCTGCCCAACCACCAGCCCGTTGCTGTCGCCCAGCGTCACCGGGGACAGCGGCGCGCCCGACGGGTTGATACGGATCACGGCCAGATCACTGTAATCGTCGATACCGATGATCTCGGCGCTTGCCACATACCCATCGTAGAACGTGACCATGATCTCTTCGGCATCACGCACAACATGCGCGTTCGTGGCGATATGTCCCTGTGTGTCCAGCACAAAACCCGATCCGCTGCTGTCAAAAATATCGATATTGCTGTACGCACCGGAAACAACCTCGATATTGACCACCGACGGGTTCACCCGCTCGTAGATATTGGTCAGCAGCGTGTATTCTGCGTCGGCCTCGATTATTACCTCATCCGGGATCGGTGTTGCCGTTACGATCTGCGCCGGGGCGGGCTGTGTCCAGGTACTGGGCCGGTAGTTGGCGTTGACCAGGTCCGCTTCCGATAGTTCCTGCGGCGCATAAGGGTTATAGACGTCTTCCTTTTCAGGCCACAGGAGATAGCCAACCGTGGTTAGAATCAATGCCGTGATCAACACCAACGTTACCGCCGCCATTGCCGCCCCGATCAACAACCCTGTCAGGTGCTTACCCTCTTCGCGCTCCGGTTCGGGTGTCAGGTCGGGTATATTCCAGTTCATGTTATCCATCTACACCATCACCTCAACTCATCATTCATCCGTGAACACCGCGCATGTTTGCCCGGTATTTGAACAAGTCGGCTGCCCATTGCTGCGGCTCGACTACTATCGCAGCGCGCTCAGCTCTTCAAACAACTCGCGTTCATGGGGCGAGAGGTTGGTCGGCACCTGGACCAGGATATGCGCGTACAGGTCGCCGTAGACACCGTGCTGTTGAAGCCGGGGCATGCCTTTGCCCCGCAGCCGGACCGTCTGGCCGGACTGGGTGCCGGGCCGGATTTGCAACGATACATCGCCTTCCAGCGTCGGCACGCGCAGGGTACCGCCCAACACTGCCGTATACAGCGGGACCTTTAGCTCCAGGTGCAGATCGTCGCCATCCCGGTCAAATACCGGATGATCAAGCACTTTCACGATCACATACAGGTTGCCGGGCTGACCGCCTGCATATCCACGTTCACCCTGCCCGCGCAGCCGAACGCGTGTACCGGTCTGAGCACCCGCCGGAATCTTGACTTTGAGCTGGCGCTGCCCGATCTGCACGGTGCGAGTAGTGCTGTGATAGGCATCTTCGAGCGTGATCTGCGCGACTACCTCCAGGTCATGGCCTGCCATCGACTGGCTGGACCATCGCCGCTGCCCTGAACGGGGCGCGCCACCAGCGCCGCCGAAAATATGGCGGAAAAACTCTGAGAACACGTCACCCGCTCCCATATCGGGTTCTGCGTACTCCACGCGGAAACCGCCGGGCTGGCCGCCCATCCACTGGGACCAATCGAAGCCGCCGGGCTGGCCGCCCATCCGCTGCCACTGCTGGTAGCTCTGGCCCAACTGGTCGTACTTCTTGCGCTTTTCCTTGTCGCCCAGGACCTCATACGCCTCGTTGATTTCCTTGAACTTCTCTTCGGCAGCTTTATCGCCCGGATTCACGTCGGGGTGATACTGGCGTGCCAGGCGGCGGAAAGCCCGCTGAATCTCCTTGTCAGAGGCGTCACGATCCACGCCAAGGACTTTGTAGTAGTCACGATATTCCATGTTCCAACTCACACCCCATGCTTAGAATTTACTACCCAAATCTGAGTAATTCATTAGCCAATCGTAAATAAAGTACAGTGAACCTGCAAAAAATGTGCAATCCGGTACCTGAATAGTAGAGTTTAAGCCTGTGCTTGTCAACCTTGTTGAGCGCTTTCTTAGAAATTATTTACGCGGGCCGATTCACCTTGACACCTACCCTGCCCCTCAGTACAATGTGAGCGTCGGGGCGGGATCGCATCTGCGCCCACTCCGTCTACCGCCGGCAAAGTGAAAGGGTTCCTTGCATGACGCGCACAGAGGTCAATCACTAGTCCTTTTCCGGGACTGCTTGTGCTGACCTGTCTGTCGCATCTGTGGCTGACAACATCGCTTCCTGCCAGTTGATCGAACGACTCCCGCCGCACGGGCATCTCCCGGCGGCGTTGTTATTGTCTATTGACTCGTGTTGTCCAGCCAATCGCACACGAAAGGAACCCGTCTGTGCTTGTTGTATCCAATATCTCCAAACACTTCCCCGGTGTTGATGAGCCGGTGCTGAGCAATATCTCGTTTACCGTCAACCCCGGCGAGCGCGTAGGGCTGATCGGGCCGAACGGCTGTGGTAAAACAACCCTGCTGCGCATCATTACGGGTGAAATAGCGCCCGACAGCGGCAGCGTGACCTTTGTGCCCGCCGATCTGCGCGTCGGCTACCTGCCGCAAGGGCTGGATGCGTCGGATGATGCGCCGCTGCGGGATGTGCTCTACCCTGGGGCTGCTGCGTTACGCCGGGTCGAAGCTGAAGTCGAACGGTTAGCCGGGGCGCTGGCCGCCGCGCCTAACGGCCAGATGGATGACCTGATGCGCGCGTATGGTGATGCGCTTGACCGGCTCGAACACCTCAGCCGCCAGATCGATCCCGGCGAAGGCGAGCGCGTGCTGGCCGGGCTGCACCTGGATCACCTGCCGCTTGATACGCCGGTCGGCACGCTGTCGGGCGGGCAAAAAACGCGGCTGGGACTGGCGGCACTGCTGGTCAATAATCCACAGTTATTGATCCTGGACGAGCCGACAAACCACCTCGACGTGTCGGCGCTGGAATGGCTGGAGGCGTGGCTGCAAGCTTTCCCCGGCGGCGCGCTGATCGTCTCGCACGACCGCACGTTTTTGGACGAAACGGTCAACCGCGTGGCCGCCATCGACGCACGGACACACACCGCGCGCCTCTTTGAGGGGGGTTACAGCCGTTATGCGGCAGCGATCCGCTCTGAACAGGATAAGCAGTGGGCACAGTGGCGCGATCAGCAGGTGGAGATCGCGCGCCTGCAAGCAGATGTCCGGCGCACGATGGCGCGCGCCGTGCGCAAGGAAAACGCCACCCAGGATGATCACCAGCGGCGTTATGCCAAGAAGGTCGCCAAACGTGCCAAGGCCAAAGAAACGCGCCTGAAACGCTACCTGGAATCTGGGGATCGGGTCGAAAAGCCCGGATCGACGTGGGGCCTCAAGCTGGATTTTGGCGATCTGCCACCTACCGGGCAGGACGTGGTATCCCTGGACGGGCTGAGCATCGGCTATGCACCTTCCGCGCCGCTGCTGCAAGACCTCAACCTGAGACTGCGCGCCGGGGAGCGAATCGCCGTGCTGGGGCCAAACGGGCACGGCAAAAGCACGCTGCTGAAGACTATCGTCGGGGAACTGCCGCCGCTGGCCGGGCGCGTGCGCATCGGGGCCAGCGTGCAGATCGGCTACCTGGCGCAGCAGCAAGAAATCCTCGATCCACGCGGGAACGCGCTGGACACGATCTTGAGCGAGGCGCGGCTGTCGCACACGGACGCGCGCTCGTTTTTGCACTATTTCCTGTTCAGCGGGGACGAGGTCTTCGCCCCTATCGCGCAGTTGAGTTACGGCGAGCGGGCGCGGCTGATGCTGGCCGTGCTGGTGGCGCGGGGTGCGAACCTGCTGGTGTTGGACGAGCCGATCAACCACCTGGACGTGCCCGGACGCGAGCAGTTCGAAACTGCGCTGGCGGCGTTCCAGGGCAGCGCGTTAGCTGTGGTCCACGACCGCTACTTCGTGGACAAGTTCGCTACAACGATCTGGCACATCCAGGACGGCGCGCTGACCGAGGAAATCCGCGATCCGATGCTGGCATAAAGCCTGTACCACCGGGGCAGGCTTACTTCCCTGCCCCGTCCTTTTGCCAGGCGGCCAGTTCGACCACGATGTAATCCATGTAATTGTAGGCGTGCCAGTCTGGATCGTAGCCGTGCTCCGCGCCGAGCACACGCACTTGCAGCCGCAGCGTTTTGGTTTCCAGCACCATGAGCGCGTCCGGCTTCGCCTCGACCGTCCGGCCCTCTGCCGTCAGCCTGCGCCACGCGCGCTCATCTTCCAGGAAGCGCGAGGTCACCAGGAAGCGGCTGTCCGTATCGATATCGTGTTTGTCGAACAACCAGACTTCCAACCCGCCGGTTTTGCCCGGCTCGCCGCCTTTGGCCCAGCGGGCGATGCCTATTCCACACTCGCCCAAATACGCGCCGTCCGGGGTTTCGATGCTGAACGATTCGTCGAACCACTCGTCGTCCTGCACATAGGTTGACAGCTCGTGCACCAGCGGCAGCGGCTCACCCTGCGCGGCAAAGTCGGTTTTGCGCTCCCGGAACCGGCGCTCTATCGCCAGCTCGCGCTCATTGATCCCGGCTCGATCCGCAGACCTCCGGCGCTTGCGTTTGGGCTTGCTACGAGCAGGTCGCGCGTTCCAATTCATCCATACGGCGGCGCCCGCCGTCCCCAGCACAATTACCAGCGAGATCAGCAGGATACCCAGCGCCTTGCGCGAGGCAGGCACCTGTTCGGTGGTGTCCGGACCGGAGGCTGTGCCCGGTGCGCTGGCGGCACCAACGCCCAGGTTGGGCGCCATCCAGCCCGCGTCGGCTTCAACACCGGCCAATCCCGGCAGCAGGCGCTCGACATCGCGGCGCGTATACACATTGGTGATAAACACCACGCCGGGGAAGTGCTCCACTACCCGCGCCTTGTCGGCAGCGGCAAAATCGGGCGCGATGAAGATATAGCGCGCGCCGCGTTCCACCAGGTCGCCCGTTTCGTTTTCAAGCAGATAGCCGGAGTCGCCAGCCGGGTTGAGGTTGGCATAGATCAACACCCGGTAATCAGCAATGTCCGTCTCGGCATAGCCTACCGCGCCTCCCCCCAGGGACTGCCAGCCGTAATCGTCCAGCGATCCGGTCAGCAGCACGCCAACCGTGATTGGCTCGAACGAATCTGCCTGCTCGACGGTCGTATTGTCGGCTGTGTTGTCGTCGTTGTTTGATGCCAGGACAAACAGCACGATCCCGCTCATCAAACAGACATCCAGCGCAAGAAACAGCCCCAATACCATCATCAGCCTGCCGCGTTGCATGATGGGTTTACCTCCCTGGTGTGGTTTTGCTCATGCCCCTATCATACACCGGACGGTTCAACCAGCGCCCCCTAAAAAGAGGCGGCCCACCCGTAAACTGCCAGCAGTCCGTGTGGGTGGGCCAGATTGTGACCGTTTGTGATCTGTGTCGTGATCCTGTGATGTCTAGAACCCCGACAGCGCGCTCAGGTCGGCGCGGCCAGCCGCCAGCGATGCGACCGCTTGCAGCAGGCCCAGCCGGTTCTGGCGCACGGCCAGGTCGTCACTGTGCACCAGCACGGTGTCAAAAAAGCGCTGGACGACCGGCACCACCGGCTCAAACGTGGCCAGGAAAGCGCCCACGTTGTCGGCCTCGTTCAGACTGGCGGCGGCCTGCTGGTACGCGGCATACAGGGCGCGCTCAGAGTCATCCTCGAAGGCCGCCGGATCGACCGGGTATGTTTCCGGTTCCGGGCGGGTAATACGCACGCAGCGGGCGTAGTTATCCAGGATCAGCGCCCAGTCGTCACGCTCGGTCCACGCGGCCAGCTCGGTAATGCCCTGCAAGGCCCGCGCCGGGCGGTGGCCCTGTTCGGCCAGCACGGCGGCGATCACATCATGCGACCAGCCCTGCTCGTGCAGCAGCACATCCAGCCGCCCAACAATAAACGCGACCACCTCGCGCCGAACCTGTTCATTTAATCCGGGCAGCAGGTCCGCTTCCGCGATGCGATCCAGCGCGTCGTACAGGTCCAGGTCGACGCCGTTCGCCAGTGCGATCTGCACCACGCCCAGCGCCGCGCGCCGCAGCGCAAATGGATCGGCGCTGGCAGTCGGCGCCAGCCCCACCGAGAACAACCCGGCCAGACTGTCCAGCCGGTCGGCGAGAGCCAGCAGCACACCCGGCACCGATTCAGGCAGGCGGTCACCCGCGCCGCGCGGCAGCCAGTGCTCAAAGATCGCGTCCGCGACGGCCTGCGGTTCGCCCGTGCCCAGCGCGTAGTAGCGGCCCATGATGCCTTGCAGCGACGTCATCTCGACCACCATCTGCGTCGCCAGGTCGGCTTTGGACAGGTACGCCGCGCGGCGGGCGGTTGCCCGGTCGGCCTCGGAAACGTTCAGCAGGTCGCCCAGCACGTCCACCAGTTTGACCAGCCGCGTGCTTTTGTCCAGCATTGAACCGAGCTTCTCCTGGAAGGTGAGGGTATCCAGGCGCGGTAGGTAGCTTTCCAGCGGTTTTTGACTGTCGGTGTTGTAGAAGTATTCGGCATCGGCAAAGCGCGCGCGGATCACGTGCTCGTTGCCGCCGGTCACGATGTCGAGATGCTCGGCGTCGCCGTTGCGCACCGCGATGAAGTACGGCATCAGGCGGCCCTGCTTATCCTCGACCGGGAAATAGCGCTGGTGTTTGCGCATCACGCCGATCAGCACTTCGCGCGGCAGGTCCAGGTATTTTTCCTCGAACGATCCGCGCAACGTGGTTGGGCACTCGACCAGGTTGGTCACTTCGCCCAGCAGCGCCGGGTCATCGGGGATGCGCCCGCCAACCTCTGCCGCCAGCGTGTCGGCCTGGGCCTGGATGTTGGCGCGGCGCGCGGCCCGGTCCAGGATCACACCCTGGGCTTCCATCGCCGCAAAATACGAGGCCACATCGCCAAGCTGAATGTCCGGCGAATCGTAGGGGCGGATGCCGCGTGTTTGCGGGCGGCTGGGCACGTCGGCGTAGGAAAACGGGATCGGGTACTCGCCCAGCAGGGCCACGATCCAGCGCAGCGGGCGCGAAAAGCTGATGCCGCTGGCGTTCCAGCGCATCGACTTGGCAAACTTGATCGACGCGATCAGGTCCGGCAGCGCGTCGGCCAGCACCTTGACCGCCGGTTGGCCTTTGGTGCGTACCAGCGCGACGGCATACCGGCCACCGTCGATCTCGCGCGCTTCCAACGCGCTCACGTCGATGCCCTTGCTGCGCGCGAAGCCTTCCGCCGCTTTGGTGGGGTTGCCGTCGGAGTCAAAGGCGCGGGCGGCGGGCGGTCCTTTGACCAACCCTTCCTCGTCCCGCTGTGACGGGGCGACGTCTTTCGCCAGGATCACCAGGCGGCGCGGCGTGCCCATGACCTGGATGCCCGCGTGATCCAGCCGCAGCGACTCGAATAACTCCGGCGCCAGCGTTTCAAGCTGGTTCAGCGCGTCGTCCAGGTCGTGCGCGGGCAGTTCCTCGGTGCCGATCTCCAGCAGCAGGTCGGCGGGAGCATCCGGGGCAGGCCCGGCAGACTTGACCGGAGCGCCGAGGTCCGGCGTGCCCCACACGTCGAGCCTGTCCAGCAGCGGGTATTCCATGTGCTGGCGCTGCTCGGCATAGGCTGCCGCCACGTTGCGCGTCATGTCGCGCATCCGGCGGAAATAGGCCGCGCGTTCGGTCACGCCAATCGCGCCGCGCGTATCCAGCACGTTAAAGAGGTGGCTGCATTTGAGCACGTAGTCATAGGCGGGCAGCACGGCCCCGGCAGCCAGCGCGCGCTCGGATTCGCGCTGGTAGACGTCGTATGTTTGCTTGAGGCCCTCGACGTCTGCGATCTCGAAGTAATACTGGCAGTGCTCGATCTCGCTGCGCAGGCGGATCGAACCGTAATCGACGCTGTCGCTCCAATCAATATCCCAGACGGCGTCTTTGCCCTGCAAGGCCAGCACGATCCGGTCCAGGCCGTAGGTGATCTCAACGCTGACCGGCTCCAACGTCAGCCCGCCCGCCTGCTGGAAATAGGTGAACTGGGTGATCTCCTGCCCATCCAACCAGACTTCCCAGCCCAGGCCCCACGCGCCCAGCGCCGGGCTTTCCCAGTTGTCTTCCACAAAGCGGATGTCGTGCTCACGCGGGTTGATGCCCAGC
This sequence comes from Anaerolineae bacterium, assembly GCA_016926875.1. Lineage (GTDB taxonomy): Bacteria > Chloroflexota > Anaerolineae > Aggregatilineales > Aggregatilineaceae > JAFGNU01. Next base: position 58,793 of record JAFGNU010000065.1, read on the forward strand.
GCTTCCAGGCTCGCCAGATACATCTCCTGCGGGTTGCCCGGATCGGGCTTCAGGATGACCTGGTACTGGTAGTGAAGCTGCATCCGGTTGGGGTTTTCACCGTAGCGCCCATCGTCAGGGCGCACGCTCGGCTCGACATAGCCAACACGCCAGGGTTCCGGCCCCAGCACGGACAGCAGCGTCGCCGGGTTACCGGTCCCTGCGCCGACCTGCACGTTATAGGGCTGCCAGATCACGCAGCCCTGGTCGCTCCAAAACTGGTGGAGCTTCATGATGACATCTTGAAACGTAAGTGGTTTGGTCATTACCGCCCCCGGTTGTAGGGTGTGTCCATTCATAGCGAGCAGGCATTATAACACACCGGGACAACCGGCGTATGGTATTTTTTCCGATGCGGCACGACGCGCTATAGCAACAGCAGCACGCCAAAAACCCACTCCGTCACCACGCTGATCAGGTTCGACTGGGCGCGCGAATCGTCAACGAAAACCGAGATGGTGCGCGTGACGGCGATAGCCAGGTAGCAGATGCCCACCGCCTGGTAGGTTTCCTGCGTGTCCAGGATCAGCGGCGCCAGTCCCACGCCGATCAACAACCCGCCAAAGATGCCCCGCAGTTCGGAAATACCGCGCGGTCCCGGCGCTTCCAGACCGATAAACCCGGTGATGGCTTTTGGTTTAAAGAATGAATACAGGCCCATGCCGAGCGTGACCAGCAGGGCAGCGACCTGGAGCGTCTTTAAGACATCCATTTTGACACCTCATCACATAACTCAAACGATATCTTCTTGTCGGTTATACGCGTTATTATACGGGCGCGGGCTACAGGTTTTCGCGCCGCAGCCGCCGCAGGAACGCCACGCTCTGCAAGCGCTGTTCGAGCAGGTAGGTGATGTAGGCCAGCAGCAGCCGCTCAAGCTCCAGGTGCAGCGGCGCGTCGATGTGCAGCACCCGGACGGCATCCCAGGGGCGGGTTTGTAGATAGCGCAGGGTCTTCAGCGCGTTGAGCGTAACCGGCATACCCCGGCTCAGTCCCAGGTGGTGATCGGGACAGATCACGCCGCCGTCTGCCGGGCTGAAAAACTGGTCGCGCGGTTCGAGCGACTCCTGCCCGATGCTGCACCGGTGCAGTGACGGCGCGAATCCTGCCAGCCGCAGCAGCGCCAGTTCATAGTAGCGGGCCGCCAGCCACAGATCGTCCGCCGTGCACAGCCGGGTCAGCGTTTCGACCAGCAGGTCAAACTCGGCGCGGCTCGCGTCCTGCTCGACGGTGAAGCGGTCCAGCAGTTCAACTACGTGGTTGGCATAGGTACCGCGCAGCAGATCTTCACGCAGGGGTAAAAAGGACTCTTTGGTTTCCGCCTGCGCCACGATATGCAGGTCGCGCCCGCGATTGATCAGCATATCGACCCGCGCGAACAGTTCGACATGCCCGGTCTTGCGAGCAATCGGCTTGCGGACGCCCTTGGCGATGGCGCTCAGCTTGCCGTGGTCCGGGGTGAGCAGGGTCAGCAGGCGGTCGGCCTCGCCAAAATCCTGGCGGCGTAGAATCACCGCGTCAGTGCGAAAAACGCGCTCAAGTCCGGGCATCAGCTACCGGGAGCCTCTTGTCCTTCCGCCAGCTTTTTGGGACCAAAGCCAAACGGCAGCAGGTCGTTCAGCGGGCCTTCCCAGGCGACCTGGCCGCTGGTATCGGCCATGATAACGATCATATCCGGTCCAAACTCGTATAACACCTGGCGGCAGATACCGCAGGGCGCTACACCGTTGCTGGTTGCGACAACCACCGCGCGAAAATCGCGCTCGCCTTCGCTGACGGCTTTAAAGGCGGCTGTCCGTTCGCCGCACACCGTTGCGCCGAAGGATGCGATCTCGATGTTGCAGCCGGTATAGATCGCTCCGGACGCTGTCAGCAGGGCAGCGCCAACCGGAAAATGTGAGTAGGGAACATAGGCTTTTTCGCGGGCGGTGATGGCGGCTTCGATCAGGCGGCGTCGTTGGTCGTCGGTCAGGGAAAAAGCATCTTTTGCTGTCATATGATGTCTCTTTAAATCCAACCATATCTTAACAGAGGGATCGGGAAGTATAGCAGAAAACAGGCAAATGTGCTGATCCGCTCCGTCCAGCAGCGCAGACCGGCCAAACATCGGGGCATAACCGAAATCACAAATATTAAGGCAATTTCAAATTTTTGCAACGCATTGTATTTTCCCGCGTATAATATTAATATGGGTTTGAACTTTTTTAAGACAGGGGTTGAACTCTGATGCGAAACCACAAAACCCTCCGCACGTTTTACACGCTGATCCTGACACAAACCTTTTCGCTGATCGGCAGCCAGATGACCGGGCTGGCGGTAGGCATCAAGGTTTTCAACGATACCGGCCAGGCGACCCCGCTGGCGATGGCATCGTTCTTTGGCACCCTGCCCCGGCTGATCTCGGCCAGCTTTGCAGGGGTGTTTGCCGACCGTTGGGATCGCCGGGTGGTGATGGCCATCTCGGACGCCGGGCAGGCGGTCGGCACGCTGCTGTTGATGATCAGCTTTGCATCCGGCGAATTTCAACTCTGGCACCTGTACGCCGTGGTGTTGATCCAGTCTGTGTTTGGCGTGTTTCAAGACCCGGCGTTCGGCGCATCAGTGACCATGCTGGTACCGGACGAGCACCGCGACCGCGCCAACGCCGTCCGCCAGCTTACCGGGCCGATGTCCGGTATTGTCGCGCCGATCCTGGCCGGGCTGCTGTTCGCCGCCATCGGGGCGATAGGCGTGATGGCAATTGACATTTTCACCTTTGCAGTTGCCGTGATCGTCGTGCTGTTGGTCCACATCCCCCGCCCGGAGCAAACCGACGAAGGGCGTATCATGCAAGGCACCATCTGGCAGGAATCGGTAGTTGGCTTTCGCTACCTGTGGTCGCGGCGCCCCATGCTGGTCCTGATCACGGCGGCCACGCTGGTCAACTTCTTCTTTAACGGGATAGGGGTGTTGTTCACCCCCTACATCCTGACCCTGACCGGCAGCGAAGCTACACTCGGTACGCTGATGGGGGTCATGAGCGCAGGGTCGGTGCTCGGCGGCGTGATTATGAGCGTGTGGGGCGGCACGCGCCCGCGCATACATACCATCCTGCCGGGGATTGCGATCACCGGGATGTTCCTGGCTCTGTTTGGAATCACGCGCAGCCCGGCGGTGATGGGCATCGTGCTATTTTTGCTGCTGCTGCCCCTGCCGATGGTCAATGCGGCGTTTATGTCCGTGCTGCAAATCAAAACCCCGGCGGATCTGCAAGGGCGTGTCCTGGCTGCCGTGAACCAGGTGGCGATGTTCTTTACGCCGCTGGCCGCTTTGAGTGCCGGGCCGCTGGCCGATCATGTATTTGAACCGGCGGTTGGTGGGCCGGGCTGGGACACGGTCGCGCCGCTGGTTGGCAGTGACGCGGGGGCGGGCATCGGGCTGATCGCGCTGATCTGCGGCACGATGATCACCGTGATCGGGCTGGTGTTCTACGCGGTCCCCGGCATTCGCAACATGGAAGCCATCCTGCCGGATTACGAACCGGTCGCCGCCCAGGAACCGGCAGACAGCGCAGCAGGTACGCCCGCCGATCTACCTGCCACAAGGGCCGCTGTGCCATCGTAAAACTGATTAAGCTTAGCCGTTGGCTGTTGGCGATTGGCTGGTGAGAAGCGGGCTGTCGTCCCTGATTAGCAGGCAAGAACAAAACGCTCACCCGGTTTTTTAGCTAACCGCTGGCCGCTAACGGCTGAAAGCTAACCACTTAACGGGATACTTAGTGAGCGAGCGATTGATGGATCAGAAAAAAACTCTCAGAACGTTTTATACCCTGATCTTGACACAAACCTTTTCGCTGATCGGCAGCCAGATGACCGGGCTGGCGGTCGCGATCAAGGTTTTCAGCGACACCGACCAGGCGACCCCGCTGGCCGTGGCGTCGTTCCTGGGCACCCTGCCCCGCCTGGTATCCGCCGGGTTTGCGGGCGTGCTGGCCGACCGTTGGGATCGCCGGGTGGTGATGGCGATCTCGGATGCCGGGCAGGCGGTTGGTACGCTGCTGTTGATGATCAGCTTTGCGTCCGGCGAATTCCAGCTCTGGCACCTGTACGTGGTGATTTTGATCCAGTCCGTATTTGGCATGTTTCAAAGTCCGGCCTTTGAAGCATCGGTGACTATGCTGGTGCCGGACGAACACCGCGACCGGGCCAACGCCGTCCGCCAGCTTACCGGGCCGATGTCGGGCATTGTCGCGCCGATCCTGGCCGGGCTGCTGTTCACCGTCATCGGGGCGGTGGGCGTGATGGCAATTGACATATTCACCTTCGTAGTGGCTGTGATCGTTGTATTGTCGGTCCACATCCCCCGCCCGGAACAAACCGACGAAGGCCGCGCCATGCAGGGCAACATCTGGCAGGAGTCGGTCGCCGGGTTCCGCTACCTGTGGACGCGCAAGCGCCTGCTGCTGTTCCAGGCGCTGCATGTGTCGTTGGTGAACTTTTTGATCGGCGGGGCATTTGTGCTCAACACGCCATACATCATCACCATCACCGACAGCGAAGCCGCGCTTGGCACGTTAATGGGCGTCATGAGCGTTGGCGCGATTGTAGGCGGAGTGATCATGGGGGCCTGGGGCGGTACGCGCCCGCGCATTCACACTATCATGCCGGGGATCATCGCGTCAGGGCTGTGCCTGGCATTTTACGGCGTCAGCCGCAGCGCGGTGTCGATGGGCGCTTCGCTATTTTTGCTGATGCTGCCCATTCCCATGATCAACGCTGCGCTGATGTCGATGATGCAGCTTAAGATTCCGCCGGATTTGCAGGGGCGCGTCTTTTCGGCATTACAGCAGGTGTCTATTCTGCTGAACCCGCTGGCCTACCTGCTCGCCGGGACGCTGGCGGATCATGTGTTTGAGCCAAGAGTCGGCGACGCAGGCTGGGACGTGGTCGAACCGTTGGTTGGCAGCCAGGCGGGATCGGGCATGGGGTTGATCATGCTGGTGTGCGGTGTAAGCATCGCGGCGCTGACCGCGCTGGTCTACGCGCTGCCTGCCATCCAGCATATCGAGGCTATTCTGCCGGATTACAAGCCGGTCGCCGCCGTGCCACTCGATCAGGAAGCCGATGAACTCGCAGCAGCCGAACCTGCCGCACTCTAACCCACCGCTCTCAGGGGCAGCGCTGCATGGGCCTGCCCCTGTTCGATTCCTACGTTGGTGGCTCCTGGCGCGCGTCGGTTGCGGGCAGTGTAAAGCTAAACGTGCTGCCCTGGCCGACAACACTTTTGGCCCCTACCTGTCCGTTCAGCTTTTCAACAATGTGCTTGACAATGGATAGCCCCAGGCCATGCCCCTGAACGTGCAGAGCATCCAGCCGGGTGAACTGCGTGAACAGGCGCGGCAGGTCTTCCGGCGCGATCCCTGCGCCATTATCGCGAAGCCAAAAACGGACCATGCCATCCGGCTGTTCGGTCGCGCCCAGTTCGAGCAGCGGCGGTGAACCTCCATATTTGATGGCATTGCTGATATAGTTGGCCCAAACTTCTTCGATCCAGGGGCCATAGCCCATTGCCAACGGCCACTCGTCCGGTTCTACTAGCGTAGCGCCACATTCCGTGATCATGGTAAACAGGCGTTGGCGGGCCTCATCTACAATCTGGCTCATGTTCAGCGGGATGATCTTGATCTCGTCCATCTTGCGCATCCCAGCCAGCAGCAGCAGCTCATTGATGATATTGCCCATTTTGCGGCTTGTATTGGCGATGATCTGCAAGTATTCCTCTATGTGCTCAGGCGATAGATCGGCGTACTCCTCCAGCAGCAGTATGCTGTAGCTGCCCAACACCATCAACGGATTTTTAAGATCATGTGCCACGGTCTGCGCAAACGCATCCAGTTCACGGATAAGCTGCTCGCGCTCTTCTTCGGCCCGCCTGCGCCCGGTGATCTCACGGAAGACGATCAGGCGGCCTACAGTACGGTTTTTGCGTCCGGACAATAACGACACGCGCAGGTCATAATAGCGCTGCGCATCGCCTTCACCCAGGGCGATCTCGGTATGTGCTTCTTCTACCTGGCTATGACTGCCGATCAAATCCTGGTAATCGGGGAACACCTGGCTAACAGGCTGGCCGACAAGCTCCAACCCTGGCTTTTCTATTATCCGCTCAATGGCCGGGTTAAAATCGATCATCCGGTCCCGGTCATCCAGCACGATCACGCCGTCGTCCATGCTGGCAAACACCTTGTCGCGTGCCACCGGCGTGATGTCCAGCAGTTGGAAATTTGACATTCCCCAAAACGCGATGATGGCCGTCAGCACAAACGCATACGGGCTCCAGTCAATCTTGACCGGCGCAAGACCGGACAAATACACCAGGTGGGTCGCCAGCGGGATCAACATGCCAACCAGCAGAATGCCAATCTGCCTGCGATATAGACCCGATACGCGCATGTACGTCTGTACCAAAAACAACAAACCGAGCACCATCATCGACCAGATGTAGGCGACATTTACCCAGTACCATCCACCCGGCTGGAAGTCTATGACATAGAATGATTCCATGGGAACCAGCTTCGCAGCCTGCCAGATCCATTCGTGCTGTTCGTTTGTCCAGGCGAAAATGATGGTCAGGACTGGAATCACCAGCAGGAGTATCCGGTTTATATCGGTCAGAAACCGCTGTTTGCCGGTATAGGCCAGGATCAGCAAAAACAGCATTACTGGCGACAAGGTGATGCCGATATACTCAACCTTTGCCCAGAATATCACACCATCCAGCGTTGTCTGCCCCAGTTCGAAAGCGTAGCCGAGGACGTAGAAGCTCAGCGTGATGCTGGTGGCAAGCATATACATCGCTTCCCATGTCGAGCGTCGCTGCCAGGACAGCACCGCCACAACGCCCAACATCAGTGCGCCTACAAACAACGGCAGCGCATACGGTGTAAAATGCCAGTTCATGGTTTCCATCCATGTAAAGACACAGACACCCTGATTATAGGATTTATCGGCATAAATGTGAAAGTGCCCTGATCATGAGCGAGCACAGCCTACGCGAAAACGACCGGGGTATTGGACGGTAAGGAGTAGAGGTGGTCAAATGGGAAGCACAGGAATTCGTGCTTCCCAATCATCACCCCACATTCCGCACTAAAACTCAGCAAAATCGGAATTAATCTGGTAGCCTTTAGATAGGTGGAGATCTGGAGGTTGTTAGCATGGGCGAGCAAGCCACTTACGCCACGGAACGGTTGGACCATTTGGGTATCGTGGCGGGAATTTGTCATGAAAACGAACTGGTCGAGCGTGTTGACATCTTCGTAGGCGAAAATCCAGAAATAGAAATTGCAGGTTTATGACAATATCTTAATCGCCAACAGGGATAGATTATGAATATCATCACCACCCACAACCTGACGAAAATTTACAAGAATAAACACATCGCTCTGAACGGCGCGAATCTCACGGTGCCGAAAGGGACCGTGTTCGGCCTGGTCGGGCCGAACGGAGCCGGAAAAACCACTACGATCCGCTTGCTGCTGGGGTTACAGAGTCCGACGGCGGGTGATGTGCGGGTCTTTGGTGAACGGATGACGCCCAACGCCACCCACCTCCGCCGCCGAATTGGGTTTTTGCCGACCTATCCCAGGTTCCCCAAAGACATGAATCCGATTCTGTATCTGGATTTTGTGGGCAGAATATTCGGCATTCCGACAGATGTGCGCAAGCCGCGTTTGGCGGCGCTGCTGCGTGCAGTCGGTTTACTGAGTGCCAGTTCGCAGAAAGTGCAGACCTTGTCGACCGGCATGACAACCCGCCTGGGAATCGCCGCCTCGCTGATAAACGATCCCGAACTGTTGATCTGGGACGAACCCACCGCAGGACTCGATCCGGAGGGGCGCAAATATACGATTGACCTGATTCAAGAGTTGGGGCAAGAAAAAACGATCCTGGTATCGTCACACAACCTCGCTGATATTCAAAAAGTGTGCGATTACATCGGCATTTTGAGCGAAGGCAAATTGATCTTTAGCGGCCCGGTCGAAGAAATGACCCGGTTCACCCGGTCCGGTGCGATTGAATTGGAACTCGAAGGCGACATTGAAGGCTTGTGCGCCCGGCTAGAAGTCAGCCCGATTGAAGTCGAATGGGATCGTATTGGGAAAGGGGTCCAATTGCGCTTCAAGCGCGATGGAACGATGGCGGTAGAACTGAGCAAGGTGCTGCAACTGGTCAATGAAGCCGGGGTAACGCTCTACGCAATTCATTCGCTGCAAGATGAGATGGTCGACGCGTTTATCCAGCTACTAGAAGAGGAACGAGCACATGGATTTTCCCGCATTCTCCGCGTTGAAAATGAGGCTAATGGCGTTTCAGGCATTGATGCAGGCTGACCTGGTGAGCCTGGCGCGATCCTGGGCGGTCCGTATCTGGCTCGGCTTGATGGCGCTCCAGGCAATCGTCACTGTTCCCTCCTCCACCAGCGACAGCACCGCGCCCGATGCGCTGGCGGGCTTACTGGCAACCTTTCCCCTGATCTGGAGCCTGTTTATTATCATTAACAGCAGTGGGGCCGTATCGTCGGAGTCTGGTGTGGTTGCCGACAGCATCCTCAGCAAATCCGTCACCCGTTATGAATATATTCTGGCCAAAATCGCGTCCCGGCTGGTGATGGTGCTCGGTTTTTTCCTGCTGATCACGCTGCCCGCCGCTTATCTGATCGCGCGCTATGGCATCGGCGAGTTGGCACGAGATGGCATAGTATGGAGTATCCTCATCATCGGCATGATGTTGGTCTTGCTGACTTCGCTGGCGGTGGCACTGAGCACGCTCTTTAACCGGACCATGGTCGCCATGATAGGCACCTGGGGCGTGTGGTACGCTGCCGGAGCGATCACGGCACTGTTTCGGGTGGAGTTCCTCTCGCCACTCGACATTGTAGACGCGCTGCCCGCCACGCTGCAAGGCGACTATGTTGCCTCAGATCAATGGCGCATCTTGGCGGGGTTTGCCGTGGCCTCGGTTACCGTGATCAGCATCGCGGTCTTGCATTTCTCGCGCAAGGATTTATGAGTGGGGCCGAATTATTCGCCTGTGCTATCCTCGAGTACGAATGCCGCTTTAGCCCACTTCCGTCCCCAAGAAAGACATTTCCAGAATTAAATGCTGGGCCTCTACCGCCCACATTCTGTGCCTACCAACGGCAAAATTGAGAAAATTCCAATTTGGGCTCTAACGGATGCGGAATATGGGCCACTTGATGCAGAATTACGCCGGGGATTCGGCTGCGCGCGCCCTCCTTCGCTCCGGGGCCTGCAAATAGCGCAGCGCGACATACAACTCAGCCACAACCGCCGCCAGCGACACGACAAACGCTGCTTCGTAGCCCAATATCTCAACAATTGTGCCGCCCAACAGCGGAACGGTCAGCACCGAAACTGCCGATACCGAGTTAAACAAGCCGGTGTAAACAGGCCGGTCATCCGGTGTGGCATAGATGATCACCCAGTTCATAAAGCCGAAGCCCAGGCTGCTGAGAGAAAAACCACTCGCCAGGAACGTCAGGTACAGCGGCGCCGTGCCAACCGCCCCGGCCAGCAGCGCCAGCGAGGGGACCATCACGCCAACAGCCAACATCAGCCGGATGTACTCCAGTGTCCGCCGGTTGCCCATCCAGGAAAACAGCACCGATCCGGCCACACTGCCCAGGGTTTGCATCAGCAGCAGGCGGCTGACCGCGATGTCGTTGGGCATACCCAGCCGCTCGGTGGCAAAACCGATATAAAACGGCAGCGCCAGCGCAAACAGGCTGCCCAACACGCGCATGATCACCAGCACGCGGAAGGCGGTGTCATCTCGCAAGATACGCCACAGGCTGGGCAGGTATTCGCGCAGCGGGGGAGAGACTTCCTGCGGCTGGCCGCCAGGCAGTTCGCGGATAAACAGCGTGGGCGGGATGGTGAGTATAAACAGCACCCCGGTCGTTGCAAACAGCAGCGCGTAGTTGTTGGGAAAGCCCGGTCCACTGTCGCCCAGGATGATCCCCACCACCGGTGCCAGTGCCAGTATCGCCACGCCGTTGATCGCCGTGCCCAGTCCCATCAAGCGCGCCCGCCACCCGCTGCTTAAGCTGCTGCCAAGCAGGTCCAGCCAGGGCACGCCCACCAGCCCATCGCCCAACCCGGCCAGGGTGTAAAGCGCCAGAAACAGTGCCAGAATCAGCCCAGGACGATCCGGTCCGGCCAGCACAATCACGCCTGCCAGGATAAACAGCAGCGGTCGCACGGCGATGTTTGGGCCGACAAACCACCATTTTTTATTCGCCACGCGCACCAGCCGCCGCGCCACCAACAACTGTGGCAGCAGCCACGCGGCTTCAAATAACTGGCTGGACAGCGCGATCAGGACTTCGTAGTCGGTCAGGCGGCGCACAAAGTCGGGGATAACGGTGGTTGGGCTGAGCAGCCCCATACCCACCCCGAACAAAATAAAATCCAGCAGCATATAAACAAAGTTACGGCGATAAGTTCGTTCGTGCTCCGAGGGAGTCACCGCATCCCCGGATAACACAGCAGCGGACTCGGCCATTACGCGCTCTTTTCCCAGACGAAAATCAGTCCGGCTATTCTACGAGAGAGATGTGAATACGTCCAGTGCTTTTACCGCATCCGCCGCCAGGAAACGAGGACCAGATAACGCAAGCAGGCCGCCCGGTATCTGGACGGCCTGTAAGCTGCCATACAGGCAGGGTGCATAACCTGCGTGCTACGAGGCCGGGACGTCCAGCTCAAACGTCCAGGGGCCGACGGGCCACGCGCGCAAAGCGCTGTTAAACGCAAAACGGGGCGATCCACGTGTATGAACCGCCCCGGTGAGCGAACGTAACACAATCCCGGTTTAGAAAACCCAGCCGTCTTCAGGTGCCGGTGACAGACCCGGCTGGGTGCCTGCGTCGCGCTCATCAAGTGGGGTGCGGATCGGGCCGCGCTGCGCCTGGGTATGGATTTCGTCCGCGATCTCCCAGACCGCGTTCGGACGCCCCAGCGCCAGTGCTTTCTGCGAGCGGATCGCCAGACCGTCCGGCCCTTCGGCCAGCCACCCGGCCAGCGTCCCGGCCACTTCGACCGCGCCGGGTGCATACACGCCCGCCTCGTTTTCGATCACATACGTCACGTTGCCGTCTTCCTGACCGGGCACCGCGCCGCTGAGCACAATCGGCAGCCCGGCGATACACGCCTCGCAGATGGTGGCCGGTCCGGCTTTTGTGACCAGCACATCGGCGGCGGCCATCAGTTCGGGCATGTTGTTGACGAACGGGTAAATGACGGTTGGCTGGTGCCAATCGACCGCTTCCAGGCGGCGCTGCAAGGACTTGTTGCGCCCGGCGATGATGGCGAACTGCATGTTGAGTTTCCGGTCATTGATAGCGCGCGCGATCTGGTAGACCGGCCCCATGCCGTCGCCGCCGCCGATCAGCAGCACGGCGGGTAGATCGGCGTCCCAGCCCAGCTTGCGGCGCGCGTCGCTTTTTTCGAGCAGCCCATCCATAAATTCCGGGTGCACCGGCAGCCCGGTAACCCGCATCTGGTCCGGCTGCATTCCAAACTTTAAGCCCCGGTCATAGGCAGCCTGCGTCGGAGTCAGGCAGCGCTCAACCTGCGGCTCGTACCAGAAGGCGTGGGTTGATACCAGGTCGGTGATCACGGTGACAAACGGCGGGCGGTGCAGCAGTTCGGTATTCAGCGCGCGCATCACGGGACGCGAAAACAGCGAGTGCACGCTGACGATCACATCGCAGGGATGCTCGGCCACCATGCGGCGCACGCCCCGCCCCCAGAGCTGGTGAATGGCCGCCATCACCAGCCGGTGCTGGTAACGTGCCGTGCTAAATTTGTAGCTGATGCTCCACGTCATTTCGGCGTGATTCACCCAGCGCGGATAAACTTCCGGCATGTACGTGAACGGGAACGGCGTATAGCGGCGGTAGACGTCGATCAGGGCAAACGAATATTCGCCCGGATACCGCCTTTGCATGGCGACCCGGATCGCGTCTGCGGCGGCGCGGTGTCCCCCGCCGGTGTCCGACATCAGAAAGGCGACTCGCCTGGCTGTCATCTTTCGTTCCCTTCTTCTTGTTTCCATCACGCGCGCGGCCCGGTCAGGTGCCCGGTTCGTTTTGCTCGCGGATCAAACGCTTGACGCCGCGCTCGAACTTGCGCCGGGGCAGCATCACCCGGCGATCACAGCCCAGGCAGCGGATGCCAATATCCGCGCCCACGCGGTACACCTGCCAGCGGTCGCTGCCGCACGGGTGTGTTTTGCGCATCTGGACCACGTCGCCCACCTGGATGTCAAGCGGCATACTCACCGTTCCTGACGCTGTATGCGATAAAGAAAATAGGCGTTCTGGGAATTTCTGTCAACTCCGACTGCCACCACTGCCCTGTGCTCTCAGCCCTATTATACCTTCCGGACCGGATCGCATCATGCCGGTTTCAGATCAGATTCTAATACCGGCATGGTATAATGCAGGACTGTTTCAGCCACTTCGTCAGACAAGCGATCCGAGGGATAACCGGTGTACGACATCTCCATCGAAATGCTAATTGGCCGCGTGATCGGGCTGGTGATCGGCTTCACGCTGCACGAGTGGGCGCACGCCTGGAGCGCTTACCGGCTGGGCGACTATACCGCCTACAACCAGGGCCGCCTGACGCTCGACCCACGCGCCCACATCGAGCCGCTGGGCATCATCCTGGCGCTGGTGGCCGGGTTTGGCTGGGCAAAACCGGTGCCGGTCAATCCCCGCGCGTTTTATCCCGACGAAAAGCGCGGCCTGGTGATCGTCTCGCTGGCCGGGCCGGTGATGAACCTGCTGATCGCGGCGGTGGGCAGCGTGCTGATCCGCACACTGGACAGCGCGGACCTGCTGCCGGATTTTGTATACCTGGTGTTGGGCACGGTGGTGATGTTTAACCTGGTGCTGTTCCTGTTCAACCTGCTGCCGTTTTCCCCATTGGACGGCTACAAGATCGCGGTGGGTGTGCTGCCGCCCGAACAAAGCTACGCGCTGGTTCGCCGCGAGCGCGACACCACCCTGCTCCTGATGCTGTTGATCCTGCTGGGCGCCATGACGCAGGGCCGCTTTGATATTTTGTGGACCGTGCTCGGCCCGCCGCTGCGGCTGTTGTTCCGCGTGCTGGTGGGCGTATCGTAACCGGCATGAGCACTCGCTACCGCTTCCAACAGGGTATCCGCGCGCTGGGGTCCTGGCTGTGTCCGGTGGATGATGCGCTGGCCCGGCGGCATCTCAGCCCGGCGCTGGTCGATCTGTACCTCCGTATGCGCCGCACCGAACGCCAGCACAGCCAACGCGTGCTGTGCGACCTGCTCAAGGATGGGCATACGCAGCCCGACCTGCTGACCGCCGCACTGCTGCATGACGTGGGCAAAATCCGGCTGCCGTTTTTCCTGCCGGAGAAAGTGCTGGTCGTGCTGGTCAAAGCGTTCGCGCCGGGACTGTACTGGCGCTGGGGCAGCGGCCCGGCGCGCGGCTGGCGGCGCCCGTTTGCGGTCAGCGTGCAGCATCCTGCCTGGGGCGCGGACATAGTCGCTGGTGCGGGCGGCTCCCCGCTGGCAGTCGAGTTAATCCGCCGCCATCAAGACATACTTGACGGCCTGCCGCAAACCGGCACCGACCGGCTGCTGGCAGCGCTTCAGCAGGCGGATAATCGCAATTAAACGTTTCGCGGTGATATGGCGTACAACAGGTAGAACAACGCGCCTGCTGTTCATAACTCAAAAAAGGACATCACCATGCACGTAAATGTCACTATCATCGGCATGGATCGCCTGGGAGCCTCGTTCGGGCTGGCGCTCAAACGGTACGAAACGCAGGGCAAAGCCGACCACAGCTTCACCATCATCGGCAGCGATCCCAAGGCTTACCCGATGAAAACTGCCAAAAAACTGGGCGCGATTGACAACTTCAACCGCGCAGTGCTCAAGGCGACGGCCAACGCCGACCTGTTGATCGTCAACGTCCCGGCCAGCGAGCAAGACGCATTATATGAGCGCCTGGGGCCAACGCTGAAGCCCGGCTCAGTGGTGCTGGATACGTCGCTGCTCAAGATGCCGGTGATCGATCTGGCTGCGCGCACCTTCCCCTCCAACGACCGGGGTGAACCGCTGGCGTACCTGGTCGGCATCACGGCCATCGTCAACCCCAAAGCGCTGTACGGTGGTGATCTCAGCGTGGATGGCGCGCGCGCCGACCTGTTCGACGAAGCCGACGTGCTGATCACGCCCGACACCATATGCCCCGCCGAAGCGGTTGCATTGGCCGAAAACGTGACCCGGCTGATCGGCGGCCAGCCGCGTTTTATGGGGCCGGTCGAGCACGACGGGCTGATCGCAGCTACTGAAGAACTGCCGATGCTGGTGGGCGCGGCGCTGTTTTATACCCTGCGCCAGTCCGAGGGCTGGATGGAGCTTCGCCGCATGGTCAACCCCACGCTGGCGCTGGCAATGCACGCCTTGCAGCGGCAGTCCGCGCAAGACCTGTTTGAGCTGTTCAGCCAGAACCGCGATAACCTGGCCCGCCACCTGGAAATGCTGATCGGCACGCTGGACCAGGTGCGCGACAGCCTGACCGCAGGCGCGGACGATGACGCCGAAGAACTGGCGGCTTTCCTGTCGTTTGTGGGCAAGACGTGGGAAGACTGGGACATCAAGCGCTACAGCAGTAAGTGGGAAGACAAACCAGGAGTCGAGATGCTGCCAGGACCGCTGGGCGGGATGGGCCGGATTTTCACCATGTCACGCCGGGACGAAGACGACGCGGACGACACGGATTAGCCAGGGGCGGGCGCTAAGCTGGAACTCGAAAGTAACGAGCGAAACAGCGCCAATTCATAGCGTATTTAGCCAACAACCAGCCGAGTTTTTCACGCAGCA
>JAFGNU010000066.1 GCA_016926875.1 Anaerolineae bacterium
CGCGCGGGCTTTCAGCACGAGGGCACGCTGCGCGAGCACATCCGCTTTGACGGCGATTACGTGGACGTGGAAGTATTCGGCCTGCTGGCAAGCGACTGGCCCGGCTATGAGCAGAAGGTGGCCGGGTTGGATTTGCAGGCGAGTCATCTGGAGCCGAAGCCCAAGCCCGAAAAGAAAGACGACGAGAAAAAGAACGAGGATAAAAAATAACCGTCCGGTGGTGGTAACCCGGCGGTTCGACGCCTTAGAGGGAGGAACGGTTGTGACGACTTTGCACGGGCTGCTGGTGGACCTGGTACCGTTTACCAGCGAATTCCCGGAAAAAATGCACCAGCACTGGAACAACGAGTCGCGCTTGTGGGCGACGATGGGCGACGATGGCCCGATCACCCGCGCCCAGATCGACCGCATAAACGAAGAACGCGCCGAGGGTATCGAGCGCGGCTATACCGGTGTCGGCTTCATGATGCGCGCCCGCGACGGCAAAATCATCGGCACGATGGGGCTGAACTGGGTGGACGAATGGAACCGGTGTGCCTGGCTCGGCGCGTGGATCGGGGAAGAAGACTATTGGGGCGGCGGGCACGGCTCGGACGGGCTGCTACTGCTCGTAGAATATGCATTCCGCTGGCTGGACATGCGCCGCCTGGCGCTGGGCACAATGGCCCTTAATGAACGCGCCCAGCGCAACGTCGAGAAGTGCAGCTTTACGCTGGAGTCACGCTCGCCGGATGGCACATTTGTGCACGGCAGGCCGGTTGATACCCTGAGCTATGGTATGCTGCGCCGCGAATGGCGAGGGCGCGAAGCGCTGGTCGAGGAGTTGAAGCTGCGTGAAAAGGCCGAACAGCGCTACGGCAAGGTAGACTGACATGCTCGAAGGATTGTTGGTAGACCTGGTGCCGTATGGTGAGCGCTTTCATAAGCTGGAGCACGAATGGCACAACAACGAAGGCGTGTTCTTCTGGTCGATGGGTGACCGTTGGATTGAGACGCAGGCCCAGATCGACGCGGGGCAGCGCGAACGGGCCGAAGAGGCCGAGCGCGGGTCGAAGGACGTGATATTCGGCGTCCAGACCAAAGACGGCACACCTATCGGGCTGTTTGGCGCGCCGTGGATCGTGCCGCACAACCGCCTGGCGATGCTCACCGCGCTGATCGGAGAACCGGACTACTGGGGCGGCGGGTATGGCACCGATGCGCTGCTGCTGCTGGTTGATTACCTGTTCGACTGGCTGGACCTGCGCAAGCTCTGGTTGATGACGATGGACCTGAATGTCCGCGTTAAGCGCCAGATGGAAAAGGTCGGCTTCACACTCGAAACCCGGCAGCGCGATGTTGCCTATGCCAACGGCCAACACATCGACGCGCTGACTTACAGCCTGCTGCGTGGAGACTGGCCCGGACGCGCAGCGATGATCAAAAAGCTGGACCTGCGCGCACGAAAGGACCTATAAATGAAACTGGAAGGACTGCTGGTAGACCTGGTGCCGTATGGCAAGCGCTACCTGGAACAAGAGCACCGCTGGCACAACAGCGAGGCGTGGTTCTGGGCCACGGCTGGCGACCGCATGATCCTGTCGCAGGCAGCAGTTGAGCGGAGGCAGCAGGAGCGTGCCGAATGGATGGAACAGCGAGGATCAAAAAGCGTGTGGTTTGGCATCCAGACCAAAGACGGCCTGCCTATTGGTGATATTGCCCTCACCTGGGTGATGCCTTTTAGCCGCGTGGCGATGTTGGGCGCGGCCATCGGGGATTCAGAGTATTGGGGCGGCGGTTATGGCACCGATGCGCTGCTGCTGATCGTGGATTACGCGTTCGACTGGCTGGATTTTCGCAAGCTGTGGTTGGGCACGATGAGCCTGAACGAGCGCGTGATGCGCCAGATGGAGAAGGTCCGTTTTACGCTTGAAGCGCGCACACGTGATGGGCACTACGCCGACGGACAGCCGGTGGATGAACTGTACTACGGGCTGCTGCGCGAGGAGTGGCCGGGCCGCGAGGCGATGATCGAGAAGCTGGGCCTGCGCGCCAGGATGAAAGCGTAAGCGGCACGCATACCACACACATAAACAGAATCACAGGGGCGTACCTGCGCGGTGCGCCCTTTTTTATGTGTGCGCAAGCCGGTTTGGAGATGTCCCGTGCTGCCTACGTAGAACCAGTAGAATCGAACATAGTCCCAACAAGGAGCGCAAAATGATGCATGGCAAGTATAGGGTGGGGGTTGGGCTGGCGCTGGTGTTGCTGCTGCTGGTAACCGGCGGCGCGGTGTTCGCGCAGGACGGCGGCGAATGGGATGACCGGGCGGACGCGATCACGTTTGACGGTATCAACCGCAGCTTTTGGATCCATTTTCCGGATGGCTATGATGGGTCCGAAGCGGTCCCGCTGGTGATCCTGCTGCACGGCGCGAGCATGTCCGGCGTATCGATGATGCTGACCTCGGACTTCAACACGCCCGCCGATGAAGCGGGCTATATCGTGGTTTATCCAAACGCTATGCAGGACGGCTGGGATTACCTGTACCCGGAAGAGATACCCGAAGGGGCGGAGCATATCGATGATGCGGGTTTTCTCAGCGCCCTGATCGATTACATGGCCGACCCCTACGGCATTGACACTAACCGGGTGTATGTGGCGGGCTATTCCAACGGGGGACGCATGGCGCTGCGGGCGCGCTGTGACCTGTCCGATAAAGTGGCCGGAGTGGCGGTTATCGCGGCCAACCTATCATTTCAGATGGCCGAGCACTGCGTTGACTCTGAGCCGACATCGCTGCTGCTGATCCTGGGCACGCAGGACTCGGCGTTTCCCTGGAACGGGTACGTGCTGGTCATGGATGACGGCTATATTTTGTCCGTGTTATCGTACACACAGGCGGCGGGCTTTCTGAAGATGATCACCGGATGTGCGGGCAGCGCGGACATCATCGACGCCACAGCGCCGACCAGCCCCTATGTTGTGCAGCGCAGCCGCTATGACCGCTGTGATGGCGGGGCGGTGCTGGAATTGTACGCGCTGTTGGATGCAGCCCACGATTGGCCGGGCCAGTATCATGCGCTGCTGGACGGCGGCGAAACCGGCAGCTTGAATGACGCGATCTGGCAGTTCTTCGAGGGGCAAAGCCTGGCGGACCGGGGAGACTAGCGTCAGTGAACTGTCAGGCACGGCCCGGCGTTTTGGTTCATAATAGGGACAGTGCAACCATAGGAATTGTCATGAATCCCTTTGCCGATCCCGCACTCGCTGCTAACTATGAAGCCTGGTACCAAGCCGCTGGCTGCCGGGCCGATCAATTGGAGAAAGCGCTATTGGCGTGGCTGCTGACCAGATTTCCATTGGCAGGTACGCTGCTTGAAGTGGGCTGTGGCAGTGGTCACTTTACACGCTGGGCCGGGGAAAAAACGTTACAGGCAACAGGTCTGGACATCTCGTTGCCAATGATAGCCGAAGCGGAACGCTTGGACAGTGTGCCGTATGTTCTCGGTGATGCCCTGGCGCTCCCTTTTGCCGACAACACCTTCGACTTGGTGACTCTGATAACAACCCTGGAGTTTGTCTCGGAACCGATTCCTGTATTGGAGGAATCGCTGCGTGTCGCCGAACAGGGACTCATCCTGGGGGTTCTGAACCGCCAGAGTGTTCTGGGTTGGCAGCGGCGACGCGCAGGTGGACCGGTCTGGGGAGCAGCCTGCTTCTTTACGCCGACCGAAATGGCCCAACTGGTACGCCGGGCAGCCAACAGAGCTGTTGAAATAACGTGGCGAACAACGCTCTGGCCTTGCTGGCAGGGATGGCTTCCCCTACCGTGGGGCGGTTTTATCGGTATGGCCGTACATTGGAGGTGAAAACTTATGGGCAGTATTACAGCCCAGTTAAGCATATATCCGCTCGGTGAGGCATCCTTGTCGCCCACCATCAACGAAGCGCTGCGTATCCTGCGCGAACACGGTTTAGCCGTTGAAGCGGGAACGATGAGCAGTCAGGTAAGCGGGGATGATGATGTTGTGTTCGCCGCGTTGCAGTCGGCTTTCCATCAGATTGCGGCGCAGGGACCAGTGATTATGGTGGCGACCTTTTCCAACGCCTGCCCGACCAAAAAGGTCGCAGAAGACGCGATCACTTACAACGCTATTGGTCACGTAGAGAATGCGTTTGACGATCCGGCAGCGCCGGATCAGATTAAGGCGACCCAGTCACGAATTGTGCTCAACCCGGCACTGGTGGAAGGCTTACAAGGTCTGGAGGCCGGGCAGCGTCTTTTGGTCGTTTTCTACCTTCATCGTTCAGAGGGGTACGACCTGCGCCAGCATCCACGCGGTGATCGTACCCGCGAACCACGCGGTGTATTTGCCCTCCACAGCCCACACCGGCCTAACCCGATTGGCGTCACCACAGTCGAATTAGTGGAGGTGGCCGGGAACGTCTTGACTGTCCGAGGGCTGGACGCTATCAACGGTACGCCGGTGCTCGACCTGAAGCGCCAATCTTAGAAAAAGGCGAAATGCCAAAGGAGGAGTGCTATGTTTGAACGGATATCCAATAGCTGGCAGCTTGTCAAAGCCAGCGCTGCCGTGCTGCGCGCCGACAAAGAGCTGATCATATTCCCGATTGTGTCGCTGATCGGGACGATCATGGTGTTTGCGGTGTTTGCCGTGCCGATGCTGCTGGCGGGCGCTGTCGACCATGTCACGGATAACGGGCTTGATATTATCTCGCTGGCCGTGGCGTTTCTGTTTTACCTGGTGATGTACTTTGTGGTGATCTTCTGCAATACGGCGCTGGTCGGCGCTGCCCTGATCCGTTTGGAGGGCGGCGATCCGACATTAAGCGACGGTTTACGTATTGCGATGGGACACGTCGATAAAATCTTTGGCTATGCGCTGATTTCGGCCACTGTCGGCATGATCCTGCGCATCCTGCACGAGCGCGGCGGGTTGTTGGGGGATATTGTGGCCTGGCTGGGTGAGATCGCCTGGAACCTGGCGACATTCCTGGTGGTGCCGGTGCTGGTGGTTGAGGGCATCGGGCCGGTGGAGGCTATCAAGCGCAGCACCAGCCTGCTCAAGCGCACGTGGGGCGAGCAGGTTATCGGCAACTTCAGCATCGGGCTGATCTTTGGCCTGCTGACGTTTGCCGCGATTCTGCTGGTGGGCGGGCCGCTGATCGCCCTGGCCGTATTGGCCGACTCGGTGGCGATGATTATCCTGGTGGTGCTGGTGATCGTGTTTATGGTGGTCGCCATCAGCCTGATCGGATCGGCGCTAAACGGGATTTACGTCGCGGCGCTGTACCGTTATGCGACCGAGGGTGAGGTCAGCACGTATTTTAGCCCGGAACTGGTCCAGGGCGCCTTTAAACCCAAGCGCGGATAAACCTGCTTTTTGCCGGGTATACTTGTTCACCAGGGTGTGCCGCGCAGACGCACCCTGGTGTTTTGCTGCCCGCAACCCGTTGATGGTGGTCGACACGTTGCAGTCATTGATGTACAATTCCCCGCTGAGTGGCTGTATTTTGTGCGCGGCATGATGTGCCTGGGCTGTTTTGAGGCAGTCACTACCTGATGATATTCATGTTTGGAGAGAAGAATGCAGACTCCTTCACCCGAAGACCCGGAAACCGTAGAAATCGAAGAATCAGTGGAGCCGGAAGCGCTGGCAGAACCGGAAACGGCAACGGAACCGGAAATGACTCAACAGGCGGTATCTGAACTGCTGGAGAAACCGGAAGCTGTCCTGATGCCAACGCCTGAGCAGCAGCCGGTAGTGGAGCCGGAAGCACTGGCAGAACCGGAAACGGCAGCGGAACCGGAAGCAACCCAACAGGCGGTGTCTGAACTGCCGGAAGAACCGGAAGCTGTCCCCGTGCCGATTCCTGAGGAGCAGGCAGTGGCGGAGCCGGAAGCGCTGGCAGAACCGGCAGTGGCAGCGGAACCGGAAGCAACCCAACAGGCAGTATCTGAACTGCCGGAGGAACCGGACGCTGTCCTGGCGCCGACTCTTGAGGAGCAGGCGGTGGCGGAACCGGAGCCGCCAGCAAAACCGAAACCAGCCAGGCGAAAGCCAAAACAACCGGAGCCAGTCGAAGTTGTCCCGGTGCTGACCCCTGAGGAGCAAGCAGCAGCCGAAGAACTGGAAGCCAACGAGGTTTTTCAAGGACACTGGTATTACAGCATCGAACTGCTGCCCGGCATTTTCACCCAGGGACACGATCATCGCAATGTCAGCGTAACGCGCAAGCTGCTGAAGGGCTGCGAAATCGAGGGGAAAAACTGCCTGGACATTGGTACCCAAAACGGCCTGGTATCGATCTTGCTGAAACGCCGGGGCGCGGCCCACGTGACTGCCCAGGATATTCAGGACTTTGGCCCGCAGATGGACCTGGTCCTGGGGATGCTGGGCATCGACTGGCGTTACTACCAGTTTGACGAGCAATTAGAAGTTGGCCCGTTCCGGCGGGCTATGGCCAGGGTGCGGCATGGACTTGGCAGGCGCTCGCCCCAGAACAACGCGCTGGCCAGGCTGGCACCCCAGGATTTCAACTACATCAGCGGCTCGCGTACATTCGACAGTCTGCGCCAGGTTTCCAGGTTACTTGGCATATATCCTTTTGACGTGGTTGTGTTTTCGGGTGTGCTGTATCACATGCTGGACCCCTTGACCGGCCTGCTGACCGTCCGGGGATTGGTGCGTGAGGGCGGGCTGGTGCTGATCGAAACGGCTGCCATCGCCGATGACTCGTTAAGCGCACACTTCAACGCTGGTGGCCGGTTTCTACCGGGCAGCAATTTCTTCCTGACCGGGGTTGAGTTGTTGGATTATTGGCTGCGGTTGCTAAAGCTGGCTCCGCTGGACTGTGCGTTCTATATCAACAAGAGGACTCCGCGGCGCTGCCGGATCGCGATCATGTGCCGGGCGGTGGGCGAGCAGCCGATCAGCAAGGATGACACCTGGGCGCCGTATATGGCACAACCGAACAATATCTATACACAGCAGTATGTTAACTGGGATGAACTGAAAACCGGCGGGTCCGACGTTAAGTACACGCCCAGCGATGCCAACCTGATTTACCGGGAGGATACCGGGACGGTTAACCTGTATGAAACCATGCAGGCCAATCCGAGCATGCCGGTTGACGACGTGAACGAGCAGATCCGTTTGAAGCTGGACGCGATCTACTAGCTTGTCTTTACCCGTGGCAGCAACCGTGTTATCGCCAATGTTGTGACCCGGTGGCAGTATGTTATCACGCCTGTGTGCCCTGATCACCGGCCTGCTGATCCTCTGTACCGCGCTGATCGGCGGGACGCGCGCGCTGGCCCGCCGTCATCCGCCATCGCATGTGGCCGCCGTCCTGCCGGATGATCGCTGCCGCGCCCCGTGCTGGCAGGGACTCCGGCCCGGTACCATTGACCCGGACGCGCTGCACCGCTGGCTGAGCGATCCGCCGCACGGTTGGCAGGCGATACCGGTTCAACCGGACGGTTCGAGCGCGGGTGTGATCGATAGCTGGCAGATCGATCTGCCGGACGCCGCCCCGCTGACGCTGACTGTCGAACGAGTGCACCACCCGCAGGTGGACCGGCTGATCGTGTCCCAGGCCGATCTGACGCTGGGCGATGTGATCGCGGCATTGGGCGAACCGGACTTTATCGATTTTTACCTGGACAGGACGCTGACCGGTACGGCGACGTTGTCGTTCCGGTTGTATTACCGGGAGTCACGCGTGTTCGCTGGCGGGCTGGTGGTGCCCGGTGCTGATAAGATGGCCCACCTGTGGCCCTACACGCCGGTCGAAGCGCTGGTATATGAAGCGGAACCCTGGGCGCGTCCGGTGCTGGCCTTTGACTGGCGCGGCTTTGGCAGCACGGCACGTTATTATCCCGGCGGGGTGCTGCCGTGACGCTGCGTGGAATGGCTGCGCTGACCGGTGTGTTGTTCCTCGCCTGCACGGGGCTGGTGGTTGGTGGACGCGCCATCGGGCGAAGCATATCCCCATCCCCGGCGCTGCTCGAACCCGGTGACTGTGAGCAGCCTTGCTGGCAGGGCATCCAGCCCGGCGTTAGCACGCGCGAGGAGTTCGCGCAGCAGGTGCGGGAGGTGGACCTGTACAGCGGGCGCGCCACCGATTACGGCGACAGCATCGCCGTGATGTTTGAACTATCCACGCGCGGCTGGCTGACGCTGGCCGACGTGATCCGCGAGTTTGGTACACCGGAGCGGGTAGACTGCCTGGCATGGGGGCACTCGACGGCGGCGCAAAGCCCGGCGACCTCGGTCCGGCTGTACTTTGCCGGTGGGTTGATCGAGGTCAGCGCCATGCGCGCGGACGATGCGCTGCGTCTCTCGCCAGATATGCGCGTGCGCTCGATCCGCTACTACGCGCCCGGCGAGCCGACGTACCCGGTTGGGAAAACGTCCAAGTGGCGCGGCTTTGGCTCGGTACGCGTCTATCCCGCGTGCCATATGCTCTATTAAGCTGTTGGCGGTTAGTTTTTGGCGATTAGCTTGTGTCGCTGGCAGTTTCTACCGGTTTGAAATGCCCGAAAAAAACGAGGCCGGACGTGTGCCCGGCCCCGCTGGATGGGTGGTCCTGGTTGGTGATCGTGGTGATTACGGCCCGACAAGCTGGTCGCGCGACATCCACCCGACCATGCCCATGCAGTCCACCTGGTAGTAGTCGATCCCGTCCAGGCTGCCCATGTCGAGGATTGTTACTTCCATGCCGCTGAAGCACTGGCCGTTGGACAGCACGTTCGGGCCGGGCTTCTCGTAGATGTAGGCAATCGGCGGGGTGGACGGCAGCAGCACTGTCTCGCCGATCTCGGCAATCGGCGCGATGGCCGGTTCCAGCGCGGAAGCCGGGTCGACGTCCGCCAGCGAAAGCGGCTCAAAGCCCAGGTAGGTGCGCCATTCGTTCTCAACCTCGATGAACGGCTTGCCCGCGATTTCCTCGACCGATTCGTACATCGACGTGCCGTAGCGCGTGCCCTGCGCGATCTGCTGAAGCGTCTCGATACCGCCGTAGTTGGTGTGCAGGAAGTTGATGAACGAGGGGCCAACGTCATAGGCCAGCGCGTAGCAGCCGTCCGCCTGGGTCAGGTTGGCGCCGATGTCTTCGGTCAGGCTGGGGATGTCTTGCAGCTCGGCCAGCTTGCGCAGGCGTTTATCGTACTGTCCCGGCGCAAAACCGAACCATTCGGCCTGGCCCTCGAACCACCACAGCTTGCCGAACGCTCCGCCCAGCACGTCATACTGCCACAGGTGCGTGAACTCGTGGGTCGTGGTGTGGTAGATGCGCTCGATGCGCCATTCCATCGTGCGTTCTTCTTCGGGCGTGGACCAGATACATTCTTCGTTGCCGGGCGGTGTCGAGCCGTCGTGCAGCACCTGCACGCTCATGCCCAGATCGCTGCTGGTATACCCCGCGAAGGTTTCGCTGGCGATTGGGTTAGCGTACATTTCCGTCAAAATATCACGCTGGGGATAGACGACCGCAATCGGCTTGTAGCTGATCTCGCCGCCAAAACCGTCCATGCGGCGCTGGTGCGTGGATTCCACCGCGTAGGCGGCTGTCTGCGCGATCTCGTCCGCCATGTCTTCGCCAAAACCGAACCAGTACAGGACCATGTGCTCGGATTCGGCGCGGAACCAGGGCCGGGTGGGATCGGCATAATCGATAAGCTGCGGATCAGTTTCGACCGTCACACCAGCCGAATCCCGCACGCGCCAGTAAAAGTTAAAACGCGACCAGGCGGGGCGGCCTTCACCTGTATCCCAGGGGTGAGCGATCCAGGTGTCGGATTCCCGGTCGTATTCGGCGTTCACACGGTCGCGCGTGCCGTGTACATATTCCATGAACAGGATCACGTCCTGAATCTCGCCGTTGTCAGACGCGGCCTGCATCGAAAAGATCATGCCGCGCGGGTAGGTGGACGTGACGCTCGTCTCGCCGATGGTGAGGCCGTCGCTTTCGGCGCCGGGGAAGGTCAGCGTTTGCTCTTCACCGCCGACTACTTCCAGCGTATACGCGACGTCTTCCATCGGGGCGGGGGTGGGGGTGGGGATGTTATTTTGTGCGCCCGGTGCTGCTGCGACCGGCAGCGCGAGCGCGGCTATCGCCGCAGCGCCCAGCACCAGCGCTGCGACAGCCAGACTGATCGATAAGCGAGTACCCTTCATTGTGGTGTTTTCTCCTGGTTTAACTGGTTAACCCTGTTTAGCCACGCCAGACCGGGGTGTCCGGCCTGTTGTCATCCCATTGGATCACGATAGTGTCGCCTGTGCTGTGCGCGGTGCCCCGAACCCGACCGTCATCGGACTTGACGATCAGCGGCGGCTTGACGTTCGTAACGTCTTTGAGCGGGAAGTCCACCGACGCCAGGAACGCGCTAAACGCCGTCGCCCCGGTGCCCCGGTAGCCGAACGTCAGCATGGAGAACTCCGTGTTCCAGCCGACACGAACCGTTGTGCCGTCCTCAAAGACCAGCAGGCTTTTGCTGTGAAACGGCCCTGCCAGGAACATCACTTCACGCAGCTTACCATGTGTCCGTGCCAGCTTTTCTAGTGCATCCTTCATGTGCTGCCTCCTCAAACGGACTCTGCCGCCCGGCGTGACGCACAACGGCTGCTGCTGTGCCGGTTAGATGTCGATGCGGCAGCCTTCCTGGTTGGACCGGTAGGCGGCATCCAGCACGCGCTGCACGACTAACCCGTCTTCAAAGGTGGGCGGCTTGAGCACCGCGCGATCACGGATCGTATCCACCGTCAGGCCCAGCAGCTTGATAAACGGCCCCAGCAGCAGGTTTTCATCCGGCAGCCAGACCGGCGGCTCGTATTCCAACGGTATTTCGATGGGCTGGAGCGGCTCGCCCCGGCGGCGGCCCCACAGTTCGGTATCATTGATGACAACCAGCGCACCCTCGGTGCCATGAATCGCCAGGCGCTGTGTTTCGCCCCCGGCGACGGCGCTCATGTTGATCACGCCGCGCAGCCCGCCGCTCATTTCGAGGGACAGCAGTGTCCCGTCATCGCTGGTGACCTCGCGCTTGCCGCTGCCATCCGGCAGCAGGCGGTAGCGATAATGCGGCGTAGTGTGCAGCGAGGCGGTTACCGAACGGACCTCGCGCCCGCTCAGCCAGCGGAAGGCGTCGATAAAGTGCGATCCAATCGCGCCCAACAGCCCGCCGCCTTGCTCGGCATCCATCCACCAGTCCCAGGCGCGGTTGGGGTCCCAGCGCATGGCCGACATATACGTACCTTCGAGCAGCAGCGGTTCACCGATGAAGCCCTGGTCTACCAGCACGCGCTGGTAATAGCGTGCGGGCAGGTAGCGGAATTCAAAATCGACGGTGTGCACGCGCTCGTACTGCCGTGCCACGTCGATCATCTCCTGGGCTTCGGCGGTGTTCATCGCCAGTGGTTTTTCGCACAGCACGTGCGCGCCAACCTGCAAGGCGGCGATTGCCATGTAGGCGTGCCACCTGGGCGGCGCGGTGATGCTCATCAGGTCCGGCTTGATGTCAACCAGCATTTGCTCAAAGTCGGTATAGACGGCGCGCACCCCGTGCTGGTTGGCGATGTGCCTGGTTTTTTCTTCCGACCGCCCACACAGCGCCACTACGTTTGTTTCGGCATAGCTCAGGAAGCCCGGAAGCTGCACCCGCCCGCCAAAACCGGTACCGATCAGTGCTACACGCAGGGGGTCTGTATGCGATGGTTGATCCATGTGATCTCCTAATGCTAAGGCGTTTTGATTACCCGGTTTCTTCGGGCGTTGGTTCGTCTGCCGATTCCACCGTCTCATCCGGTCCTACAAGCGGATCGTCTGCTATCTCCGGCACAATAATATACTCTTCGGTCAATAGAGGCGAGACATCCTGTGGCAGCGGTTCCTGCGGGATGTGCTCAAACCAGTTATCGAAGTCCTTGACGTAGTCGGGGTCGTCCATCTGGGCTTCGACCCAGTCCAGGAAATGACGCTTGCGCAGTTCTTTGACTTCGTCAGGCGTCAGCATGGTGAAGGTTTCGCCCTGCACCCGCGCCACATACCAGCCCTGCGACATCTCGATAGGCCCGACGATGCTGCCCGGCTCGGCGCTAAAAATGGCGTCGATGGCTTCCGGGACCAGGTTGGAATCGCTGCGGTTGATAACGCGCGACGAGTCCTCGGTGGTAGACGTCATGCCCAGCGATTCGGCAATATCGATCATGGCTTCGCCGTCTTCCAGGCGGGCGATGACGGCTTCCGCCTCGTCTTCCGAATCAACCAGGATGTCCTGCACCTGGATGCCGATCTTGGTCCGGCTGTCCTCCGGGACGGCGTCGGGTTCATTGCTGATGATGAATTCAAGCTGCGCGTAGACCGCCTGCGCCCGCACGATGCGCAGGAACTCTTCTTCGTTCAGATCGGTGTAGGTGGTTATCTCGTCCAGAAAGGCAACGTATTCTTCGTCAAATTCCGGCGGAAGCTGGCCGCCTTCACCGACCTGCATCCCCAGGTACTCGGCCTGCTTGGCGCTAAACTGGTAGGGATCAACGTCCAGCCCGCGCCGGATCGCTTCTTGCATGGCAATCGATTCGACGACCATCATCCGCTGCACCTGCTTGCCAAAGCCGTTGCTGTCGGCCAGCGTGGTGAATAACGCGGCGGTGTACGAGTTATCCGGGCGCGTCAGGTCGAGCACAACGTCAGGGCCGCGTTCTTCGGCCAGGTTGGCGATCAGGTAGAGCGGGCGCCAGCGTTCGAAGCGCACGCGCTTCTGGAATTCCTCAAGCGTGATGTCATCGTTCCCAACGCGGGTGATGACCGTCTCGCCGTCCACGTCCGGCGCGTTGGTCGGGATGACATACGGGGTGGGTGTTTGGGTTGGCGTGGGCGACGGGCCCGGCGTTGGGGTAGGGTGCTCCAGGACCCAGGCTGTCTGGGCGGCCTGCGTTTCGACTGCGCCGTCCTCGATGTGGATCACTTCCGGCTCATCGTCGGACGAACACGCTGCCACGATCAGGCCTAATCCAACCAGGACGATCACCGGCACAATCCAACTAACACGACGGGTTTTCATAACAACTCCTTCATTGGCGCTGCGTTAGAACATAGCATAGGGATGGCTGGTGTTGCAACGAGCGCTTTGATCGCATCCCGCGCAACACTTATCCGTTATACGCAGTCACCTGCTGCGTGATGACAGCCTGCCATTCGGCGTCCGGGGCCAGGTACAGCGGCCAGATATGCAGGTAGACCGTGCCCTGGTAGCCGCGCTCGTAGCCTGCTTCGCTGTTGGTCACCGTTTCGAGCGGGAAGGTCCACAGCGTGCAGGGCAGGTTGACGTCGGTCGTCAGCGCCAGCGCGCGAATGCTGGTCACGCTGGTGTGCGATATCACGTTCTCGTGTTCCAGCATACCGACCAGCGGGAGTTGTTCCGCGCCGCCGTTGACCGTGTAGTGGCAGTATTGCATATCCTGCCCGCCGTCAAAACCGGATGCCAGCTCGACCGCAAAGCGGGCACCAAGCGGGGCGTCGGACAGGTTGCGCACGGTGTATACGCAGCGATAGGCGTCCTCACCGCGCCGGAAGGTGAACGTCTTGGAGACACGCACCGGGCAGCGCCGGTCGCCAACCCAGACATGCCCGTCCCGGCGGAGAAAAACGGTTGACTCGTCCGCGCCGGGCTGGATTTCGGTTTCGTAGGGCAGGTTGACAAAGTCGCCCTGCTCGCCGTAAAACGCGCGGTACACGGCTTGCAGATCGACGTCTTCGCGCAGAAAGTGATCGATGAACGCGCCGCGCTGGTGCCAGTCGTAGAGCAGGTATTCCTCGATCCCCGCTTCCTTGACGCGCACGGCCTCGCGGTCTTCGAACTTCACGCCGCCTTGCTCCATTTCCGGTGTGACCAACTGCCCGGTCTGCGCGGCCTGCCGGATTTCCTCGTGGTAGCCTTCTTCGCGGCGGGTCATGATGTTCAGGATGTTGTAATGCAGCGGGCGGTAGTCCAGTTCGAGCAGCGCGCCGCCCGTGTTTGGTTTCCAGATGGCGTTAAACGGTGCGCCGGTCAGGGTGATCTCGTCGGTGCTGTCCTTGTTAAAGTCGAACTGCCGGACGGACAGCGGCGCGTTGGCTCCTTCGGCCAGTTCTTCGGCTGCGATCAGGTTGGCGTAGTTCGCCACGCGGAAGTTGAACAGGTAAATGCCGCCAAACAACCCGTGCCAGTAGGCGTCGTTGGCCTGCGCGCGCCACAGCAGGTCGAGCGCGCGTTCTTTGTCCGGTCCATCGGGCATGGCGTGTACTTTGTCCGCGACCATCAACATGCGCTTGTTCATGTGGTTGACTTCGTCGTACTTGATCATGAAGTTGCGCCAGATGCTGCCCCGCAAATAGCGCAGCACGTCCTCGCGCTCTTGATCCTGGAACTCGGTTTTGATACGTTTCAGCTCGCGGAAGCGGTCAGGGGGCAGTGACCACTGGCCCATCTCGAAGTAGCTGGCCGTTGGCAGGTACACGCGGCCCAGCGCGGGATACTGGTCGATGTAATCGCTGGGGCGAATGGTGCGCAGCCAACCATTTTCTGCTTCCAGCGCGGCGAACAGCGTTTCCATGTATTTTGACTCTTCGCCCCAGTTGTGTTCATACGTGCCCGGCCATACACCGAACTTTTCGCCGTCGTCGCCCATGAAGGCCAGCTTGGGCTGGAAGTTGGGCAGCGGCTCGGCGGCCTGCTCGCGCAGCCACGCGATCACATTGGGTACGGTGTCCCAGGGGATCGCGTAGCGGAGAACGCTCAGCGTGGGAAAGACGCGCACCGTGTAGCCCTGTTCTTCGCTGACGAAGTAGCCGAACAGTTCGCGTTCCTTGTTGTAGCCGACCGCTTCAAAGTGTGTATCGTCGATGATCACGTACTCGATCCCGGCCTGCGCGATAGGCCGGACCAGGTGCGGCTCCCAGATGCGCTCCGCCAGCCACATACCGCGCGGGCGCTGACCGAACACATCCTCGACCGTGGCGCTGAGCTTTTGAATCTGCCCGATCTTGTCGGCATCGGGCAGAGTGGTCAGGATCGGCTCGTAATAACCGCCGGACAGCACTTCCAACTGCCCGCGCTCGACCAGCGCCCGGATGCGCGCCAGCAGCGGCTGCTGCTCTGCGATCAGATAGTCGAGCAGGCTGCCGGTGAAGTGCAGGCCACAGGTAATGGCCGGGTGGGCTTCCATCAGCGAGACGAGCGGCTCATAGGCGGCCTGGACGCAGTGCTCGTTCACAAAACCAAACTGACCGACCGGCTGGTGGTTATGAAAGACCAGTGAGAGGTAAATGGGTGTGGTCATAACGTTCCCCTGTTTCACCAAGCGTATTTTTGTTTGCTAGCTGCCAGATACAGCGGGAGGAATTGTATCACAAAATGGCAAAATGACGGATGGGCACCGTTGGCGGATCAAAAAAGGACGCGCGCGGCGTCCCTGGTATTTTGGAATCAAGCGGCTGTCAGTCGTCGGGAGGGCGGCGGGACAGGTAGACGTAACCCGGTTCGTCGGCGGAGATGATGGGCTGGCGTGTGCTGCGCAGTTTCCCGCCCGGAGCGGTAGGACCGGGATAGTTTGTGGTGTTGGCATGTCGGAACAGGCGACCTACCAGCAGGCCCACCGGTATGGTGCTGATGAACCAGATCACCAATACCAACAATATATCCTTAATCATGGCCCATTCCTTTTTATTCTAACTTCATTTTAGAATCATTTTGGGACTGTGTCAATAGTACTCGACAACTATGCACCATGCTATGTTAGTAAGTCGAACAATGGCCTGCTGCCTGTTCCATCTAAATTACATATATTGGTCATCAGCATATTGGCAAGTAGATGCGTGACTTGTTTGAAAAAAAATCAACTCTAATATTTAATAATGTATTACTACAAGTGTGATACAGACGTGATCCCTTAGTGGTGTGCGACCTTATCGGGCTATTGTTTGTCCGGTAGGGCCGCAATCACCGATCAATGTGTTACAATAGGGGTGGATTGTTTCAAAGGGGTTTCAGCTCAGTCCGCCATAATGAGGGGAGGCGGTGATGCTCTACAATGTGTTGATTGTCGAGGATGACCGGCAAACTGCCGACAGCCTGGCTGCCCAGGTTGGTGTGTTGGGGCACACGGTGGCTATTGCGTATGGGCCGCGCATGGCGATTCAGCATTTAAACCAGGTGATCCCCGATGTGATCTTTTTAGATGTCAATATGCCCGGCGTCAACGGGTTGGAGGTACTGCGCTTTTTGCGCCGTGACCCGATGACGGCGAAGGTGCCGGTGGTGATCATCTCTGCTGAGGAAGTCGACAGCATCCGGCAGCAGGCATTCGAAGCCGGGGCCAATCACTACCTGGTGAAGCCGCCGACATTGGAGGATATCGAGTCTGCGATCAAGGATGTGATGACCAAGTGTCCCCCGCCTGGCCTGCCCGGCATCCAGCCTGTCGCTGGCCAGGAGGTCACACCTGGCGCACAAGCTGAAGCCGGGCCTGATGCCGAATCCGGTCCAAAACCAGAGGACAAGCCAACGGTCAAGCCGGACGCTAAGCCGAAATCCAAGTCGAAAGCCAAGCGGAGCACCGGGTAATCAAGCGCCGGAGCACGCCCGGCTAATCAATAAACTGCCAGCGCCCGAAACCGCTGCCGACCACGCTGCCATCCGGCAGAGTCAGGTAGATCATGAACTCCGGGCGCGGCTCGCGCGTCATGGCGACCTGTTGGATCGTCATCATATAGCCCTCTTCGGGCGCCAATCCCCACCCCAGCTTATCGGCCACACCGGGCGCGTTGGTCCACACCCGCCCAAACCCCCGGATCGGCGCGTGCCGGTCGAGTGGGGGCGTCTTTTCCGGTGAGCTTTCGGCCATGCCCTCGTAGGTCGCTTCCAGGTAGTAGGCTGCCGACCCGTTGCGGTATTCCCCGTCGTCGTAATGCACATAGACTTCTTGTGTATCACCGCGCCAGATCATATAGCCGCCTTCAAACGGCTGGTAGGCGGCCTGGACTTCCCTGGCTGGCGTGGAGGGGCAGCCGTCGCCCTGGCCAAAAAAGAACGCATACGGGCAGTGCACACTCACGACCACCTGGGCGCTGGCGCTGCGATTGGCCGTCCAGAGCGTATAGGTGACGCTGTAGGCGGCGTAATCCGGCAGGTAGACCGTCGCGCTGCCCTGCGGCGATTGGGCGGTGACGACCGTTTCTACCGCGCCGATGCCGGGCACCGTTTGCTCGATGGTCACGCCGCCCGTGCCCTGTACTTCCCAGGCCAGCGATACCGGGGCGCCGGGGTTAACGGTGGTCGGGGTGGTAGTGAACGAGGTGATCAGATTACCTGGCGGCGGGACGGGGGCCGGTTGGGTAGCCCCGGTCTCTTCGGCGGCGCCATGCCCGGCGGCTTCGGTTACGGGCACCGCGCCGATGATGTCGAGCACGAGTTCCTGCTCGTCGTACACATTGCCGGATACCACGTCGATCACCTGGAGCCGCAGCGTGACCGCGTCCGCGCCTTGCTCCAAAATGGGCGCGACCGGCCCGTGCCCGCTGGACGGAATCCACAGGTTCGAGCGCGGCAGTTCGACCGAGACGGCGCTGTTATCCGACAGGACCTGCTCAAAAACCAGGTTGGAGCCTGCCAGCCGCCCGTCCACGTCCCAGGTCAGCGTGACGATGGCCTGCCCGGCGGCCAGCGCGTCCGCGTCGAGGCTGTCGGTATCGGCTTCCAGCGCGTCGATGACCGGTTCGGGGACGTCCGGGTCGGGCGCATACGGGATCGTGAGCGTGCGCTGCTCGACAATGCGCGATGACCCGTCCTCGATGGACAGCAGGAACGTCGGCGGGCCAAAGTTCAGCGGGTGCCGGATGGTCACGACCCGCGCGCCTTTTGGTTCCAATGGGACGCTGCTGGGACCAAAGACGGGCACCCACTGGTTTTGCTGGTAGCTGCTCAGTGCCAGGCGGTAGCCGGTCGTGAGGCCGACTGTATGCCATGTCAGCGTGGTGGTCAGGTCGCCGGATTCGGCGTTGTTGACGGTGATCGACTTCAGCGAGCTTTCAAACGTGATGATGGTCGGTGTCGGCGCCGCGCTGACCGTCGCCAGCCCGCCGATACACAATGCCAGCACCACGATAACCGCGAAATATCTGGTTTTCATCGTTGCCCCTTGTATCACTCTATGTATGTGGACACCGGTTACACGTCAAGCTTACAGGTTTGCGAGCATCCCGGCAAGTGGCGCACGTGCGCAGAATTTGCGCTGCAAGTACAATACAGGCGCTGGTATGAGGAGGGGCTATGTCTAAACACACGCCGGACGAACCAAACGTATTCATCAGCCACGCCACCAAAGACGACGACACCGTTACCCGGCTGCACGACGAACTCGAAGCGGCCACCGGGCACGCGCTGTGGGTCGATCATAAAGACCTGAAGCCGCCGGAATCCAACTGGCGGGCGGCGATCCAGGCCGCGCTGAAAAGCTGCCGCGTGGGATTGGTGGTGCTGTCGCGCAATGCCGTTAAGCGCCCGGAGATCGTGGCCGAGTGGACGTATTTGCTGAACGTGAACCGGCCCCTGCTGGTAGCCAGGATCGATGATGTGCCCCTCGAAGACATCGACTACCGCCTGCATATCGTCCAGTGGATCGACCTGGCGCGCGACTGGGACGCCGGGATCAGGGCCTTGGCGGCGGCCATTCGCGGTGAGGGGCTGCCGGAGGATGCGCCGGTTGTGCTGGTGCGGCCCATCACCGGGCTGATCGAACCGCGCCTGCTGCGCGTCCCGATCACCGGGCGCGACCATGCTCTCAGGCGGATCAAAGAGAAGCTGCAAGACGGGCCGACGATGATCATCGCGGTCGGCGGGGCGGGCAAATCCCGGCTGGCGGCGGAACTGGCGCTGGGCATGGACGGCGTGAACGGCGCGATCTGGCACACGTGCAGCGACATCACGCGCCCCGACGACGTGCTGGCCGCGCTGCGAACGCACGCCAGACTGGACCCGACCGCCTCCCGCGATGAGGTGTTCGGCTGGCTGCGCGGCCACCCGCGCCTGGTCGTGCTCGACAACGCCGAATCCGTGCCCGCCGACTGCCGGGCGGACTGCGCAAAACTGGCGAACGAACTGTTCAGCGCCGGGGCGCACGTGCTGCTGACCAGCCGGGGAGCCTGGAAAGGCGTGCCGGGCTTTGAACTGGTCAATACCCACCGCCCGCGAAGGCTGCCGCAGGAACCCGCGCAGCAGATCGTGCTGAACATGGCGCAGGCGTGGGAGGTGCCGCACGACCTGGAACCCTACGCCGAGCGGATAGCCAGCGCCGCCCGGCAGCACCCCCGCCTGATCGAGTGGGCCGTGCGAAAAATGGGGTCGTTTGAGCCGCAGAAAGTGATCCGCGAACTGAAAGAACTGAAAAGCAAGAGCGTGCAGGCCGCTACCAAAGAGATGATCGGCAGGACGCTGGACCAGATGACGGGCGAAGCCGGTCCCGGCGCGGCGGCGGCCCTGCGGCGGCTGGCCGTATGCCGGGGCGGTTTTAGCTACCATGCGGCGGGGTTCATTCTGGGACTGTTTGATGACAACGCGCAACTCGACGAGGACACGCTCGACGAGCAGTTGGAGGCGCTGATCACCTGGCAGTTTGTGACGGCGGAGGCCCTGGAAGGGGGCCGGACGCGCTACGCGGTCGAGCCGGTGGTGCTGGAACTAAACGCCGTGCAGCCCGACGAGGACGCGCGCCGCCCGCACTACGATTATTACGAGGCGCTGGCGCGGCAGCACGACAAGCGGCAGGACTACCTGGGCCTGGACGTGGAGAGCGACAACCTGGCGGCGGCCTTTGAGTGGGCGCTGGACGCGGGCGATGCCGAGGCGGCGTACTGGCTGGCGAACGCGTGCGGGCATTTCCTGGCAAACCGGGGGCGCTTCGACCAGCGCCTGGACTGGTGCCAGCGGGCAGCGGCGGCGCTGGAAGACCACCCGGACGACAGGCTGCGGGCTGCGGTTCAGGTCAGCCTGGGCAACGCTTACCGGGAACTGCCGACCGGGGACCGCCGCGCCAACCTGGGGCGGGCGGTGGCGGCGTTTGAAGAGGCGTTACGCTTCTACACGCCGGAGGCGGCGCCGCTGGACTACGCGATGACGCAGACCAACCTGGGGGCTGCCTACGCGGACCTGGCAGAAATCGAGGACCGGGCGGGTAATCTGGCGCGGGCGGTAGCGGCGTTTCAGGAGGCGCTGCGCTTTAGGACGCCGGAGACGGCGCCGCTGGACTACGCCATGACGCAGAACAACCTGGGAACTACCTACGCGGACCTGGCGGCCATCGAGGACCGGGCGGGGAACCTGAAGCGGGCGGTGACGGCGTTTGAGCAGGCGTTACGCTTCCGCACGCCGGAGGCGGCGCCGCAGGCCTACGCCATGACGCAGACCAACCTGGGGGCTGCCTACCGGCAGTTGTCGGAAATCGAGGACCGGGCGGAGAACCTGAAGCGGGCGGTGGCGGCCTATGAGCAGGCGTTACGCTTCCGCACGCCGGAAGCGGCGCCGCTGGCCTACGCGACGACACAGAACAACCTGGGGGCTGCCTACCAGCAGTTGTCCGAGATCGAGGACCGGGCGGAGAACCTGGAGCGGGCGGTGGCGGCCTATGAGCAGGCGTTACGCTTCCGCACGCCGGAAGCGGCGCCGCTGTACTACGCGGGGACGCAGAACAACCTGGGGGAAACCTACCGGAAACTATCGGAGATCGAGGACCGGGCGGGGAACCTGAAACGGGCGGTGACGGCGTTTCAAGAGGCGCTGCGCTACGGAACGCCGGAAACCGCGCCGCTGTATTATGCGGAGACGCAAAACAACCTGGGGATCGCCTACGCGCATCTGGCGGACATTGAGGACCGGGCGAGCAACCTGGAGCGGGCGGTGGTGGCCTACGAGCAGGCGTTACGCTTCCGCACGCCGGAGGCGGCGCCGCTGGCCTACGCCATGACGCAGGCTAATCTCGGTATCGCGCAGGAAGAACTGGGCGATCTGCCTGCTGCCGTCGCCTGCTGGCGCGAAGCCGAGCGTTATTACCGGCAGATGGGTGCAGTGCAGGATGCGGACAAAGTGCAGCAATTGATCGACGAGGCGGACGCGGGCGGGGCGTAGGGCGTCGCCGTCCCCCAGCGGCTGGGGTATACTGGGCCGCAGCAGAGAACCGATCACACATGCAGCCAGGACCCCATGACCGATCACCACACCATCCCCGCGCAGCCGTTCCTGAAGTGGGCCGGGGGCAAGGGGCAGCTTCTCGACCAGTACGCGCCGCTCTTCCCGGCGGACGTGTCCGGCGCCTACTACGAGCCGTTTGTGGGCAGCGGGGCGGTGTTTTTTCATTTGCGGGGCGCAGGGCTGCCGGTGCAGCGCTGGCACCTGGCCGACGTCAACGCCGCGCTGATCACGTGCTACTGCGTGGTGCGGGATGACCTGGGCGCGCTGATCGATCACCTGGCTGTGCACAAAGCGCAGCACAGCCACGATTATTATTACGCCGTGCGAAACCGCGACCGCGACCCGGCGTGGGCGGACGTGCCCGACGTGGCGCGGGCGGCGCGACTGATCTACCTCAACAAGACCTGCTACAACGGCCTGTGGCGCGTCAACAGCAAAGGGCAGTTCAACGTGCCGATGGGCCGCTACACAAAGCCCGACATCCTGAACGAGGACCGGCTGCGCGCGGCATCGGCGGCGCTGGCGGGCGTGTCGCTGGTCGTGGAGTCGTTCGAGTCCGTGCTGGACCGGGCGGGCGCGGGCGATTTTGTGTACTTCGACCCGCCGTATGTGCCGCTCAGCGCGACGGCGAGCTTCACCAGCTACGCGGCGGGCGACTTCGGCCCGGACGACCAGCGGCGGCTGGCGGACGTGTTCGGGGCGCTGGCGGCGCGGGGCTGCCGGGTGATGCTTAGCAACTCGGATACGCCACTTGTGCGCGATCTGTACGCGGGGTTTGATCTGCGGACGGTGCAGGCGCGCCGGGCGATTAATTCCCGGCGGAACGGGCGCGGCCCGGTTGACGAGGTAGTGGTGCGGAATTATTGAGCGGTGGGCCTGGCCTCACCCCTCATCCCCAACCCCTTCTCCCCTCTCCAGCCGAGCTATAGAGGGGAAAAGGGGCTTTGTGTTGTGAGCATTCGCACTACACCCCCTCGCCATTTGTAATGGAGAAGGGGCCGGGGGGTGAGGTCTTTGTATCCTAATTCGACTTGCTGGGAATCTGCGGCAGAATCCAGCCGATCAGCGCGCCCTCGGAGCGGGTCTGCATCAATACGCGGCCCGGCCCGGTCAGTTCGCACACCAGCCCTTCACCGCTCAGGATGGTGGATTTCCAGCCGCCGACACGCTTCACCTTGAAGTCAACCGAGGCGTCAAAGCCGACGATGTGCCCGGTATCGATGGTGTAGCGCTCGCCCGCTGCAAGCTGCTTTTCCTCAATCGCGCCGTAGCAGCCGACCAGCACCTTACCCCTGCCGCTGACACGCAGCAGGATCAGGCTGCCGCTGCCAAAAAAGCCCTTCGCGCCGCCCCACTTGGCGTCGGTGGTGACGTTCATCTCGCTGGCCATGTACGCGCCGCTTTGCAGCAAAAAGTCGCCGCTGGCACTGATCTCCAGCACGCGCATATCGCCGGGCAGCGCGGGCGCGAGCGTCAGTTCGCCGCCGTTGCCGGGGGCCTGGTACGTGTTCTGGAAGAAGCTCTCGCCGCTGACCATGCGCTTCAGGCCGCCCATCAGGCCGCCTTCCGACTTGGTTTCGACCGTGACGCCGTCGCTGTAGCTGACCATCGCGCCCGGCTCGACCTTGACTTCTTCGTTCGCAGCCATCGCCACGATGGCCAGCGCGAATGACGGCTGGTGTTTAAGTGTTACGTCCATATTTTTCTCCTTACAGATAGCGCACGCCGGTTCCAGGCGCGGCGTGCAAAATACGAAGTTGTTTCACAGGGGCGCACGGCAGCCCGTGCGGGGTTCAGTCCCCATTATACGCCGGTTTGCGGCCCTTGATCGCCAGGTTCACCGTGCTGCGGCCCGGCGGCTCATCGAGCTTGTTCGGGCGGTCAAACAGGTTGAGTACTGCCACGCCCAGGTTGATCGGATTTAACAGGCTGCCCCGGTTTTTGTCAAATGTGGTGCGGTCGGCGGCGGTCGCCATCCGCTCCGGCAGCAGACCCGATTCCAACAGCGGCTTGCCCAGCCCGTAGACCAGGTTATGAATAAACGGGAAGCAGGTATGGGTGAAGGATCGCTCTGCTTCGACAGCCAGCCCGGCCTTTTCCACCGCCGCGCGGAGTTGATCGGGCGTATAGAGCCGCACATGGTTGGCCCAGATGCCCGCCAGCGGTCCGCGCCGGATTTTGGTGTGGAACAGCGTTTCGAGCGTCTTGTTGATCGGGTCCCACCAGAAGGGGTAGTTCGCGTGCGGCACGGTGATCGCCACCACGCCGCCCGGCTTGAGTACGCGCCGCACCTCGCGCAGCCCGGCGACGTCGTCCTCGACATGCTCCAGGATTTCCGACAGGATCGCGCCGTCGAAGTAGTTATCGGGAAACGGCAGGTGGTAGATGTTGCCGCGCGTCAGCGTGATGTCCGGCAGGTGCCCGACAGTGCGCTGCGCCTTGCGGATGATGTCCGCGTCGAGTTCCAGCCCGGCCAGCGCGCACCGGCTGGTGTAGCGGTACATATTCAGGTAAAAGCCGCGCCCGCACGCGCAGTCCAGAATGCGCGCCTCGTCACGCGGCGGAATCCATTCGAAGATGGTTTGCACCCGCTTTTTGAAGGCCATATCGGCCTCATTGCGGGTCATGTGCTGGATGGTCTGTTGGTCGATGGTCATGTGCCAGATTCATAGCTGCATGACCTCACCCCCCGGCCCCCTCTCCATTCAAAATAGAGAGGGGGAGAAACATGGCGAATGTCCAGTGCTCAACACCCCTTTTCCCCTCTATAGCTCGGTTGGAGAGGGGAGAAGGGGTTGGGGATGAGGGGTGAGGCCCATCAAATTACGTCCCATAAGCTGCACAAGGTCGTGCCCGTTCAGTCGGATTGCAGGATCGTCACGCGCAGCCCTTCGATCAATGCTTCTTTCTCCTGGTCGGACAGCCGCGCTTCCGGGTGCATGATCCGGTAAATCCAGGGCGGCATCTCGCCTTCGTTCACCACCTCTTCGATCTGGCCCGGCCCCATCGGCTTTTTCAGCCAGTCGGAGAAGTTCATCCGGTCGCGCCCGTGCTGCACGTCATACGACACCAGCCACTTCACCGGGGCGATCTTCGAATACCAGGGCCAATCGGTTTCATTGCTGTGGCAGTCGAAGCAGGCATCCTGCACCAGCTCGCGCGTCCGGTCAGAGTCCCAGTTCATTTCGGTTTCTACCGGCGGGTTGTCTGTCTCCGCCGGGATCAACTGGATCACCAGGAAGATCACCACCAGCGCCGCCACGATAATCCCAAACGTTTGTTTCCGGGTTCCGAACAATGCTTTCAGCCGGTTCATACCAGGCGCTCCTTGTCCCTATCAGGCCAGCGGATTTGCGTATATGCGGTGTTGAAGATCATATTAATCATACCCGCTTCCTGGCACGACGTCGTTTAACAAAGCATCAAGGTTGGCTTGGGGATGTATCAGCGGTTGGATTCGCGCACCACCCGGCAGAAGTGGTCCTCGTACTGGTCGACCGTCTCCTGCAAGTTGAATATGCGCTCGATATGCTCGCGCGGCCTGCTGTACTGGTCCGGGTGTTGCAGTACATCCACCACCGCCCGCCCGATCGATTCCCAGTCGCCGCGCCGTGCCAGCCTGCCCATGCCGGTTTTTGTGACCGGGACGCGCCCGCCCGGCGTATCGGTCATCACGACCGGCGTGCCGCACAACATCGCCTCGACCTGCACCAGCGCGAAGCACTCGGTATCGCTGGGCAGCACCAGCACGTCACACGCCGCGTAAAAGTTCGCCATAGCCTGCATACTGGTCAGCTTGCCCAGGAAGATCAACTGCTCGTCGTAGCGCTGCACCAGCCGCTGGTGCCGCTCCCAGGTATCTTCATAGCGGATGTCGTACTCCCCGGCGAACACAACCCGCGCGTGCGGGTATGCCTGGTTGATCACTTCCAGCGCGCGGATCAACAGGTCCGGGCGTTTTTCGCGCACGAAGCGCCCCGCGTACCCGATCAGCGGCCCGCCGTTACGCTGCCAGCGGTCCCGCAGTTCGGCGACTCGCGCGGGGTTTGGCTCCGGCATAACCACCGGGGGGTTGATCGGCGCGACCTTGTCGGCATACGGCTTGAGGTAGTAGCTGTGATCGGCGTAATCCTGGCTGTAGGCGATGATGCGGTCAACGGTGCGCATCATGTAGCGGTAATTCTGGAAGGTGAACCAGCTTACAAAGCGGTTGAACAGGCCCGGCGGCAGGACCAGGTCGGCGTGGTGCGTGGCGATGACCGGCTTGCCCGCCAGTTGCGCCAGGAAGGCCAGCAGCGATGTTTCGAGCATGGGCGTTTGCAGCCACACCACGTCATGCCGCCGCATCAAGCCCCAGGCTGCATACGGGTAGGCGGGCATGATCATACCCCGGCTGACGCGCAGCGGCGCCCACAGCCGCACCAGCCGCACCCCGTTGATCGTTTCGTCGCGGGGCAGGTCGATGGTATGCCGCGCCGTCAGGATCGTGACTTCGTGCCCGCGCCGGACAAGTTCTTCGACCACGCGCTGGACGTGGATCGGCACGCCGGTTCGGTGCGGCAGGTAATACTGGATCGCCACCAGGATTTTGAGCGGCGAGCCGGGGGTGGGAATCTGTCCGGTTGACGTGTTGATCATACTACCTGTGTTTAGTTGTTACGGGCGATGCAGTTACCGCCCTGGAATCAAGAATCGTCGTGCCTGGCTACTGTCCGGCTTCTGCCGCCGTTTCTAGCTCGCCCGCTGGCGTTTTCTGCTGGGCGCGCAGGTTTTGCACCGCCTGGGCCAGATCGCCGATTTGTACGTCCTCGGTCCACAGCCCGACCAGCCCACACGCAATATACGTCAGCAGGTTGACGGCGTGCAGCAGCAGCGCAAACGCCACCGCCGGGGCAGCGCCGGGATCGTCTACCAATCCCGCGCCCGCCAGCGCGAACACAGTCGCCGCCTCGAACGGCCCCAGGTTGCCGGGCACGGCGGGCACCGCTATCGCAAACGACGCCAGCGCAACCATCGCCATCGCCGCCGCCCACGTCGGATCATCAAAGACCGCGTACAGCAGCACGTAGCCTGCGATCACGGATGCCGTCCACGCCGCCGCCGTCCACCATACCGCTTGCAGCAGCCCGCCAACCGAGGCCAGCGGCGCGATGCCATCCAGAAAATGTCCTACCCAACCCCGCAGCCTCGGACGGCGCAGCAGGGGAAGAAACCGCGCGAACTGGTCAAACAGAGCATAACCCCATGCCGGGTGCGCGGCAAACACGGCCAGGACTATCACGCCCACCAGCGCCCCGACACCCAGCAGGCCCCCCAGCAGGCCGACTTCCAACTGTGTCGGGATCAGGGTCAGCGTCAGGCCGACCAGGCCAAACACGGTCAGCGTATCCAGCAGCCGCTCAACCAGGATGGTGCTCAGCGACGTGAAGACACGCACCGGCGGATCGAGGCGGCGGGCCAGCGCAGCGCGCGCCAGTTCCCCGACCCGCAGCGGCAGCACGGCGTTGATAAAGTAGCTGATGTTGAGAATATGAAAGCTGTGATCAAGCGGCAGGCGGCCATTCAGCAGCACGCGCCAGCGTATGGCGCGCAGCCACAGCCCCACGCCTGATAGGACGAGGCACGGGATCACGGCCCAGTAGCGCGCGTGCAGCAGTTCATCGCGCACGCCGCCCAGGTCGCGCCGGAACAGATACACCAGCGCGACGAGGCTCACCGACACTCCCAACACTAGGCCCGGCCATCGTTTTTTCATAAGCTGCTTGTCGCCAATCTACCATTATTCGGCGCGAAATTATAGCCTTGAACACGGGGTAGACGCTATACCCAGTTACACACACGCCGCGCGATTTCCTTAGCCGCCCAACGGGAACATGCCAAAAACCCGGCAGCGCGGTACAATACGAACAAATGTTCCCGCCATTATCCACGAGGGTTTATATGGCCGACTTCCTGAGCACAGTAGATGACTACCGGCTGGCGCGTTATTACCAGATCGAGCCGCGCAAGGTCAGCACTATCGAAGACGCGCTCGACTTTATCAACGAGGTGGGCTTTTGCCTGTTTTACCGCCACCGGCAGATCGAACTGCCCAACCTGCGCGACGCGACGGCAGGTGACGCCGCCACCGCCGAAGGACGCAACTGGAACTGGAAAGACACACTCGCCGGACGGCAGGCCGTGTTTTACGGCAGGCCATTTTGCCAGAGGCCCGGTTTTGTTGCGCTGCGGCTGCTCGCCCCGCTGTATGCGTTGTCTCCGGCGGCGGACGTGGGCGGGGATGCCCGCGACCTGGCCTGGGGCGGGGCGCTCAGCGCCGAGGCGAAACGCATCGCGGACGCCGTCGCGGAGCACGGCTCGCTGAGCACGCGAATGCTGCGGCAGGTCAGCGGCCTGTCGGACAAGCGCGACAAGTACCGCTTTTCGCGCGGACTGGCCGAAGCGCAGGCTGTGCTGCTGATCGCGATGGTTCGCACCACCAGCCAGACCCGCGCCGCGTACAGCTATATCTGGGACACGTTCGCCCATGTCTGGCCCGACGCTGCCCGCGCTGCCTACGATCTGTCGCATATGGACGCGGCGGGGGCGATCATCGCCCAATATATCCACACAGCCGGGGCCGCTACGCCGGGCGCTGTGGCGCACCTTTTCTCGCTGGATGCAGAACTGGTTGAGCGGGCTGCGTCGGCGTTGGTTGAGCAGGGACGCATCGCGCGCTTTGCTCACCAGTACACGGTGTACCTGGTCTGTCCCGACCTGCTGCCGCACCTGGACCCATGAAGACCGGGCGCTCAAACCTAAATTTGACAGGCGCGCGCGCCAAACCGTATAATTACGGCAGTTCGCGGGTATAGTTCAGTGGTAGAACGTCAGCTTCCCAAGCTGAATGTCAGGGGTTCGAATCCCCTTACCCGCTCTGCCAGGGGCATTCCATCCCGCCGGAATGCCTTTTTTTGATGGTGTCCGGCCCGCGAGGAGTCCGCCGTGATAGAAAATACCGCCCGCCCTCCGACCGCTATTGACGTGGTGTGCCATGCCCCGCCGGACCGGGTCAACGAGGATGCATGGCTGGTGATGCAGGGCGGATCGCTGGGCGAGCGGATCGTAATGGCAGTCATTGACGGCGCCACCACCCGCCTGACACCGCCTCCGCTACAACGGTGCCTGGAAAACCTGCCGGACAGGCTGACCCCGGCGGCGTATTCGGCGCGGTTTGTACGGGACGCGCTGGCGCGGCACATCGCAGACGGTCTGTTCACCGAACCGCGCAGCCTGCTGCTCGAAGCCAACGCCGACCTGCGCCGCGCGCTGATCGAGATTTTTGGTGCCCTGACGCTCCAGGCGCTGGGCTTTCCCGAAGAAATC
Organism: Anaerolineae bacterium; assembly: GCA_016926875.1. Classification (GTDB taxonomy): domain Bacteria; phylum Chloroflexota; class Anaerolineae; order Aggregatilineales; family Aggregatilineaceae; genus JAFGNU01. The sequence goes on from JAFGNU010000066.1 coordinate 28,589, forward strand.
CACAACACGCTGGCTAAAGACCCGCGCACGCTGCGCCTGGGACTGCCCGCCAGTGTCGCCACCCTGGCCGTGTACGATCCTCATACCCGCGTGCTGCAATATGCCCACGCAGGCGATACGCTGCTGCTGGTTGCTTACCAGGACGGGCGGGTGAGCATCCCGACGCTGCCCCACAGCCTGGATTACGACAATGCGACCATGCGCACCGCGCAAAAGCTGCGCGCGATCCATCCTGACATGCCCTACCGCGCGCTGATCGCACAGCCGGAAGTGCGTAAACTGGTCCTGGACAGCGGCCTGTTCCACAATTACGTGGACGAGCACGGGCTGCCCCAGCCCAGCCAGGGCGTGGGTGTGCTGGACGGTCTGCCGGAACTGCGCTATTTCGTCAAGACCGGCGAACTGTCGCTGGACGACGCGGCGTTTGTGTGCGTCATGACCGACGGGCTGGAATGGCCCGCCAGCACCGACGAAGCTTTTGCCAGCGAGCCGGACACAGCCGCCGCCCTGTACCGGGAGCGCCGCGCCTTTATGGCCGAGCAGATCGGCATGTGCGGGCTGGTTGGTTACCTGCGGTTGGTGCGCCAGGCAGAAGCCGACGACCTCGACCACGAACAATACCCGCGCTTCAAGACGCACGACGACGCGACCGGCGTACTGCTGCGCTTTGATGATCCGCTGACCGGACAATGATCCCGCCGCACGTGCCCCATATCCCCGTTCTGCTCGATGCCGTGCTCGACGCGCTGCGCGTGATCGATCTGCCTGCCGGGCTGTTTGTTGATGGCACCGTCGGCGCGGGCGGGCACGCGCACGCCATCCTGAGCGCTGCCCCGGATGCGCGCTTGCTTGGCCTGGACCGCGACCCCGCCGCCCTGGCGCTGGCTCATGAACGGCTGGCTCCCTTTGGCGAGCGCGCCGCGCTGGTTCATACCAGCTATGAGCACATGCAGGACGCTGTTGCACGCTGGCAGCATGATGATACGCCGCAGGTTGACGGTATTCTGCTTGACCTGGGTGTCTCGTCGATGCAGGTTGAAAACGCTGCGCGCGGTTTTTCGTTCTCGCAGGATGGCCCGCTGGATATGCGCTTTGATCCCGCGTCCGCCGGGCCGACTGCCGCCGACATCGTCAACACCTGGGACGCCGACGAACTGGCCAACATCCTGTACCGCTACGGCGAAGAACGCCACAGCCGCCGCATCGCGCGTGCCATCCTCGCCGCCCGCCCGCTGAACTCCACCCGCGCGCTGGCCGAAGTGGTCGCGCAGGCCATGCCCGGTCCTCGCCAGAAAATTCACCCCGCCACGCGCACCTTTCAAGCGCTGCGCATCGCCGTGAATGACGAGTTGGGCGCGATTGAGCGGGCATTGCCGGATGCTGTCGATTTGCTGCGGCCCGGCGGGCGGCTGGTCGTGATCAGCTTTCACAGCCTGGAAGACCGCATCGTCAAGCAGACCTTTAAACGTGAAGCGACCAACTGCCTGTGCCCGCCCCGCCAGCCGGTGTGCACCTGCGGGCACGTCGCGCGCGTCCGCCTGCTCACTCGCAAGCCGATCCGGCCCGGCGAGGCCGAAGCGGCGCGCAACCCGCGCAGTCGCAGCGCCAGGCTGCGGGTGACCGAGCGGCTGGCGGCCCAACCTCAAAACCGGTGAGTGTGTATTCCGGGTTCGGACGGGATCGTTACTTGTAGGGGCAGAGCTTGCTCTGTCCTGGGCGCGGCAAGCTGCGACCCTACGGAATCATTGTGCGGGTTCAATTGTGCACTCCATTAGCCAGTATTTCGCCCCAGATTTGACACGCATCCTCAAAGCTACAGAATGCAGCGCGCCAAATCAGCCGGTTAGAGTATAATTAGAATGTCGTATGGTCGGGCGACCGGATGTTGCCGCCGGGTGGAGTGTGCGGCTGCCTTGCTCGCGGCGCTTGTTATGGATTACACTCAGGTAGTGGCGGCGGCTCTTTTCGACCGGCGCGCCGCCCGGCATAGAATTATTGTGGAGGCTATGAGCACCGAAACCAAACCACCGTCGTGGCTGCAATATACTTTGCGCGAGCAGCCCTGGCGCAACCAGACGCAACTGGTCGCCACGCTCACGTTGTTCGTGGTGGTCGGGATCACCATTGCCACGCTGTACCTGATCCAAACGACGACTGCCACCACCACGGCACGGATGTTGCAGCAGATGGACGAGCAGCGCGAGCGGTTGGAACGCGACAATGAACGCCTGCGCGCCGAAATCGCGGAGATGCAAAGCCTGCCGCGCGTGATGACACGGGCCGCCGAAATGGGCTTCCGCGATGCCGGGCCGGACGAAATCCAGTACGTGATCGTGGATGGCTACCGTTACAACCGCCCGCAGGTCACACCCACGCCCACACCGACGCCGGTTGGACCGGAGCAAGAAGTTTACGACGAGACGTTAAGCGGCTGGCTGCGCAAGCAGTGGGACGCATTGAAACAGCAGTTTGAGGATTGGCGCGGCGACTGATGAACGGCAACGAAACGTTACACCGGCGTCTGACCCTGTTAAGCTTGGTCCTGATGGCTATCAGCGGCGTGCTGCTGGTGCGCCTGCTGTCCTTCCAGTTCCGCATGAACCCGGAGATCAAAGAACAGCTCGAAACAAACGCCGAAAACCGCTACCACCGCACGGTCGAAGTGCTGCCCACGCGCGGCCAGATATATGACCGCAACGGGCACCTGCTGGCCGCTAACTCGTTTGAATACCGAATCGGCATCAGCCCCAACCAGGTCACCGACCGCCAGGAAGTCGCGCGCGAGCTGGCCCCGCTGGTTGACATGCCGGAAGACCAGATTTACCGGCTGCTCCAGCCGGACGAGAACGGCATTTTTTCACCGTATGTGCTGCTGGCCAGCGTGGTCAGCTTTGACATCGGCCAGCAGATCGCAGACCTGGAGATCGACGGCATCCTGATCGAGCCAATCCCGACCCGGTTGTATCCCCAGGGCGCGCTGACCGCGCAGATTGTCGGCTTTTTTGCCGGGGCCGAAGACACCAAGGAGCGCCGGGGCTATTGGGGTGTTGAGGGTTACTACCAGCTACTGCTGGCGGGCCAGAGCAAACGCATCACGACCAGCACGATCCCGGTTGCGGAACAAAACCAGAACAACATATCCACCGTGCGCGACGGGATCGACCTGGTGCTGACCATCGACCGCGACCTGCAATACCTGGCCCAGGACGTGCTCGACCGGGCCGTTGAACAGCACGGCGCGACCGGCGGTACGATCCTCATCATGAACCCGCGCACCGGCGAAATCCTGGCGATTGCCAACTCGCCGACGTTTGATCCCGCCGACTTTTCACCGGAAAACCTGGAACTCGCCAGAAACCAGGCGGTCAGCGACATGTACGAACCCGGTTCGGTCTTTAAGGTCGTCACCATGTCTATCGCGCTCGAAGCCGGGACGCATGATCTCAGTTGGTCCTATTACGATCCAGGCTGCTTTGAGGCTGGCGGCGTGAATATCTGCAACTGGGACCGCGTCTCGCACGGTAATCCCAGCTTTGCCCAGGTATTTATCGAATCGCTGAACACCGGCACGGCGACGATTTTTAAAGAGATGGGCCGCACGCTGGTTTATCCCATGCTGCGCGAATTTGGCATCGGCAGCCCGACCGGCGTTGACCTGGAAGGCGAATCACCCGGCATCCTGGTTGAACCCGGCGACCCCAACTGGAACGAGGCCCAGTTCCTCAACACCAGCTACGGGCAGGGGGTATCGTTGACGCCGCTGCAAATGCTGTGCGCTGTCAACGCTATCGCCAACGACGGGCTGATGATGCAGCCCCACATCGTCAAGGCGCGTATTGACGGCATCGAGGTGATCGAAACGCACCCCTCGGCCAGCCACCGCCCGATCAGCGAGCAAACGGCGCACACGGCCCGCGATATCATGGTGCAGATTGTGACCGATCCCAACCGCGAAATGGAATTCGAATTCCCCGGCTACGCAGTGGCGGGCAAAACCGGCACGGCCCAGATTCCAACGCCCTACGGCTACGATCCCGAAGCATCGATTGCGACGTTTGTCGGTTTTTTGCCCGCCGATGACCCGGTCGTGTCCGCGCTGATCAAGCTGGACCGGCCCGCCGGGTACTGGGGCAGCAAGACCGCCGCGCCCGTGTTCCAGGAACTGCTGGAGCGGCTGGTAGTCTTGATGGAAATACCGCAAGACAGCCAGCGCTTTGAACTGGTTGCGCAGGGTGGTGACCCATTTGAGCGCGAATATTAGCAAAATCACTGGACAGAAAGCGGTCATAGCGGTTACGATACTAAGTAACTCTGTCTGATCAACAGGGCGGAACCAGAGTGGTAAAAGGGAGATAGTTGAATGACCGTACAGGACTCCTCCGAGCAGAAGGCCATTGCACCACACGAGGCGCATATCCTCGTGGTCGAAGACAATGTTCCTAACTTTGTTCTGGTTGCCCGGCTGCTGGCGCATATGGGCGTTAATCACTGCGAGTGGAAGACCAGCGGTTGGCAGGTGGTCCAGTTCGCCGACACGCTCCCCCGCCTTGATCTGATTCTGATGGATATCCGCCTGCCGTATGAAGACGGGTACCAGGCGCTCCGCAAAATACGCAGCCATCCCCGGCTGGTCGAAACCAAGGTCGTCGCGGTCACTGCCGAGGCGAGCGAAGATGAAATGAGCAAAGCCAAAAAAGCCGGGTTTGACGGCTTCCTGGGCAAACCGCTCGATCCCGACCGCTTCCCATCGCAGATTCGGCGCATCCTGGCCGGCGAAGGCGTGTGGGAATGGAAGTAGGGCCGCTCGTATTCCCCTTGAGCGAAACCGGTTTCTGCCTTACAATGGCCGATCCTGACCGGATTGGTATTCAGTGTAACAGCTTATGACGCCCGAACTGCCTTTTGCGCTCACGCTGGGCTCCATCACGTTTTTGCTTACGGCGATCTGGGGCGGGCCGTTTGTCGAGATACTGCGCCGCCTGCGCCTGGGCAAGCAGATCCGCGAAGCGGGGCCGCAGTCCCACCTGGCTAAAACCGGCACCCCGACCATGGGCGGCATCCTGATCCTGGTGCCTGTCGTGCTGATTACGCTGGGGCTGAACCTGGCGCGAATCGTCCAGGAAAAGCTGACCGGGTCCAGCATCCTGCTGCCGCTGGTGGTGCTGATCGGCTTTGGCATCCTGGGCGGCATTGACGACCTGGAAGGTATACGCGGGCTGCGCGAGCAGGGCGAAGGACTCCGGGCGCGGACCAAGTTCGCCGGGCAGTTTTTGCTGGCTGCGCTCATTGCGGGCGTGATGGCCTTTGCGGGCGGCGGCTTCCAGAATGCCAACGGCTTTTACCTGCCCCTATATACTGACTTCATCAAGCTTCCGCCGCTGATCTGGATTCCAATTGCCATGTTCATTTTGATCGGGACCAGCAACGCCGTCAATTTCACCGACGGGTTGGACGGGCTGTCGGGTTTGATCACGGCCAGCGCGTTTGCAGCCTACGGCGTGATCGCCCAGCTTCAGGGCCAGACGTTCCTGGTTCAGTTCAGCTTCATCATGGTCGGCGCGTGTTTTGGCTTTTTGTGGTACAACGCGCTCCCGGCGCAGATGTTCATGGGCGACGTGGGGTCGTTGGCGCTGGGGGCGGCGCTGGGCACCGTCGCACTGATGACCGGCCAGTGGCTGCTGCTGCCGCTGATCGCAGTCATCCCCGTGGCTGAAGTGGTGAGCGTTGTCTTACAGATTGGCTATTTCCGCCTGTCACACGGCCAGCGCTTGTTTCGCATGGCGCCGATCCACCACCATTTTGAACTGCTCGGCTGGAGCGAAACGCAGGTCGTACAGCGCTTCTGGCTGGTGGGCATCCTCTCGGCTATGGTAGGCGTCTCACTGGCGCTGCTGCGCTGACAATTCCACTCTTAGCCGCTGCTTTACCACCGCTTCCCCTGCCCCTCAATTACTGGGGCGTCATCCCGCCGTTTTTTTTCGTGTGATGGCTGTAGATGCGTGAAACAGGACACAAACGCGGAACTTTCTCCGCTGTCCCGGCGTCTTAATAGCGCGACAGCGCATCTGGTGGGCGGCGGCTATCTACCGCCCTGGCTATCAGCGTATATAATCAATACAAGGTGGGGTGATCCATGCACATGACGGTCACGAGGGGCAAAGGCAGCTATTCGGTGGATAGTCAACTGATCGGGCAGAATATCAACGGCTTTATCATCGGGCCAAACATCGGCGGCGGCGGCATGGGCCGCATCTATCACGGCGTCCATACCCAGTCCCAGCACTCGGTAGCGATCAAAATCCTGCTGCCCGAATACGCCGAAGACGAGAACTTCCGCACCCGCTTCTGGCGCGAAGCCGAGTTGATGAGTTCGCTGCGCCACCCGCACATCGTCACGGTCTATACTTACGGCGAATGGTATGGCTATCTCTTTTTTGTGATGCAGCTTGTCAAGGGGCCGTCCCTGGAACGCATCCTGTACAGGCGCACCTTTTCCCCGCGGACCGCCTGGCAGATTGTGCGCCCGATCACCGAAGCGCTGCATTACGGCCACACGCGCGGGGTGCTGCACCGCGATATGAAAACCGGCAACATCCTGGTCGAACCGCGCGGCCAACACAATCACGTGTATCTTACCGACTTTGGCTTGGGCAAGCGCCCCGGCTTTGATACCACCCTGACGGCGGTGGGCGTATCGGTCGGTACGCCGGAATACATGGCGCCCGAAGTGGCAATGGGCAGCCCTGCCGATCACCGCGCCGACCTGTATTCGCTGGGCGTGATCCTCTACGAGCTGCTGTTGGGGCGGCTGCCGTTTTTGCACAAAAGCCCGCACCTGACCGCGCTGGCCCATGTTGACGAGTACGTGCCGCGTCCGCGCGCGCTGCACCCGGAGTTTCCGCGCAAGCTGGAAGCGCTGCTGCTCAAGGCGCTGGAGAAAGACCCGGACGGGCGCTACCAGTCCGCCGAAGACATGTGCCGCGACTATTACGACGCGGTCAAGGCCCTGGATGCTGACGCGCAGCGCACCTGCTTCTGGGTCACCCCGGCTTGATCGAGCCGTAGATGGTGCCCATTGGCAGCAATCGCCAGGATTGGGCAACCCAGATGCATATTACCTTTTTAGCGCGGCAACAACCGGTGTGCTTGTCCGAGCATCAGCCATGTTGGTGTTGTGTGTAGGGGCGACTCGGTGAATGGCCCAGGGCAACCCGCCGGGTTGCCCCTACAAAATTGGCTGCATGACGATCTCGTCGGCAACACAGCGCACAGGTTCCAGGCAGCAGATTCTACACATAACAAAAACCCGATCCTGACCGCCGGATCGGGCTATGAATTAATTCCCCTGATTGCTCAACACTATCGCTAAAATGCTTCCACGTCGGGGTAGGCTGCTGCCAGCGCCCCCCGGACGATGTCCTTGTAGGCCAGCGCGTCGGCTTCGGTGTCGCCCTCAAAGCGCAGGCTGAGCACCGGCTCGGTGTTTGAGGCGCGCAGCAGCCCCCAGCCGCGTTCAAACGTGATGCGGATGCCGTCCACATCATTGATCGGGTAGTGATCGGCCAGCGTCGCGTGCACCGCGTCGATCACGCGCTGCTTGTCGGCGTCCGGGCAGAAGGGCCGGTATTCGGGCGTGGCGTACAGCGTCGGCACCGTGTCCATCAGCGCGGAGAGCGGTTGATCGCCCGCCGCCAGGATTTGCACGATCCGACCGGCGACATACGGCCCGTCGTCAAAACCGTAGTACCCGTCCGCGATGAAGATATGCCCGCTCATCTCGCCGCCCAGCAGCGCGTTTTCCTCGGCTATCCTGGCTTTGATCAGCGAATGCCCGCTGGTCCAGACCAACGGTCTGCCCCCGGCTTTCTCGACTTCATCAAACAAGACCTGCGTGCTCAATACGTCCGCGATGACCATCGCGCCGGGATGGCGGCTCAGCACGTCGCGCGCCAGCAGCACCAGCGCCCGGTCGGCGGTTACCGGCTTGCCCCGGTCATCGACCAGGCCCACGCGGTCGGCGTCTCCGTCAAAGGCCAGTCCCAGGTCGGCCCCTTCGCGGATAACGGTTTCGCACAGGTCGCGCAGGTTGGCTGCCTGCTGGGGATCGGGCTGGTGGTTGGGATACGTGCCGTCCGGATCGCAGTACAACTGGATCACGCTGTGTCCCAGCGCTTCCAGCAGCGCGGGCGCGTACAGTCCGCCCATACCGTTCCCGGCATCGACCACGATTTTAAGCGGGCGTGCGTGGTGCAGCCTGTCTTGCAGCATGGCAAGGTAGCGCGTGTTGGCGGTATCATCCGTCACCGTTTCGCCGCGTCCCACCAGCAGATCGCCCGCCTCGATCAGTTCACGCAGCGTCTGAATCTGGTCGCCATACAGGTTATCTTTGCCGACCGACAGCTTAAAGCCGTTCATGGCCGGTTTCAGGTGACTGCCGGTGATCATCAGCCCGCCGACGTTCCCGGCCTCGACCGCGCACCAGTACACAACCGGCGTCGCCGCCAGCCCGATAAACGTCACGCGGCACCCGGCGCGCACCAGCCCGCCGATGGCTGCCTGTGCCAGCGCTGGCGAACTGAGGCGGTTGTCATGCCCGACGATCACGTCGCGCACGCCCTGCCGCTGCAAGACCGTGCCAAACGCCTGCCCGATCTGCGCCGCCCCGCCTTCGGTCAGCGTATCACCAGCCTTGCCCCGGATGTCATAACGCCGGAAAATGCCCGGTTCAATCGTCACGCTGCACCTGCCTGCTCATCGTTTGTGCGCTTTTTGCTGGATCGTCTGTTCGGCCCACACGCGCGTATTGTCCGGTACATCTTCAGATACAATCGTCGTCGGGCCGATTTCGCTGTCGCGCCCGATCTTCACGCCGGGCATGGTCATCACGTTGACGCTGATAAACGCTCTCGCCCCGGCGATCAGGCCCAGCTTGGTCCGCCCGGTGTCCAGTCGCTCGCCTTTGACTGTACTCCACACCGGCCCCTGGTCGATGCGTAGATTGGCGGTCGTGCAGCTTGCCGACAGGTTCACGCCGTCGCCCAACACCGAGTCAAGCGCCTGGCAGACATGCGTATGCACGCCCTCGCCGATATAGCTGCGCGCCACTTCGGTCGCATAGCCGACCACGGCCCTTGCGCCGATCATCGATTCGCGCACCAATGCGCAGTTGCCGATGATCGCATTCTCACCGATATACGCCGGTCCGGCGATTGTGGCGCCGTGAAACACGCGCGCGCCGCGCTCGACGATCACGTTGCCTTTGATCAGCACGCCGTCTTCGATCAGGGCGTCGGGCGCGATCTGCTGGCCGTCGATTGCGCTCAACTGGCTGTGCATCACGTCCAACACATGCCAGGGATACTTGATCGCCTGCCAGGGACCATCGTAGGGTACAACGCGGAAATAATGCTGCTGCATCATGTGCGCCATCGCCCGCTCATAATGATCGTCGGTCGTGACCGGCGAGGCGTACTCGGCTCGAATACAGTCCAGCAGTGCCGCCGCGTCGGCGTGGATGTGCGCCACGATGCTGACCAGGTCGCTCGGCTCGTTGCCTGCACCCGGTTTTTCGATAATGTTTGTGATCTGGCCACCTTGCCCGACTTCGAGGTAGCCGCCGGGGAAATAGTCCTGGGTCCGGTACCCGGCCAGGTAGCCCATCGCTGCGCCGGACTGGTACGCCGTCAGCATTTGCTGGTGCAGCCGCATGTCGGTCATGTCATGTACCTGGGTGACATACAGCGTCTGGTTGCCGTGCTGTGCCAGGTAACCCTCTAACTGGAGCAGCGCGTCGCCCATGCCTTTTGGCTCCGGCTGAACCATTACTTCGGCTTGAATGTTCGGCAGCGTATGCACCAATGCCCGGATCATGTCTTCATTATCCGGGTTTGCCACCACCACGACCTGGTTTAGCCCCAACTGCGCATAGCGTTCTAACTGCCAGCTCAGCAGCGGACGGCCCATAAACTTGATCAGCGACTTTTCTTCCAGCGGCCACAGGCGTGAGCTTGCGCCCCCGGCCAGCACAACCAATAGTGGCGATCTCAAGGTACTCCCTCCCGTGTGCGTAGTCTGGTACTGCGCAGTATCACAAAGGTAAACCTGCGTATGCCCCTCAAAACGGCTGCACATTGTAGTCGGTCTGGCGTGGAGTGTCCAGTTTACGAGGTCACTCGTCTGTGTCTGCCGGTGTAAACCAGATCATGTCAAAAACGGCGTATCAAGCCAACTGCATTCGACAACAAAAACGCGCCTGCAACAATGCCCGGCAGGCACGCCCGATATAATCTCACGCTGAATAGAGAATGGCGAAATCGCTAATCGTTGGCGACGGGGTCCAGGTCCAGCATGTGACGTACTTTGGCCACCAGGTCATGGTGCAAGATCGGCTTGGGCAGGTAATCACTGGCCCCGGCATCCATGCCGCTCATTACGCTCTTGGCGTCACCGCGCGCCGATAGAATCAGGATCGGCAGGCCTTGTGTCGGGGGACGCTGGCGCAGCAACCGGCAAAGCTCGATCCCGTCCATGCCCGGCATCATCACGTCCAGGATGATCAGGTCTGGCGTGTCAAGGTCCAGCACCGATAGGGCCTGATCGGCGTCTTTGGCTTTGAGCACCTCAAAGCCGCCCCGCTCCAACATGATCCCAATCAGCGTCAGTGCGCCAATTTCATCGTCAACAACTAGAATCCGCTTCATCGAAAACCTCGCGCTGTTATCCCCTGCCCATGCTGTAGCGTGGGGAAAAAGCGAAGCCACTCAATCCCACAGAACCGGCCTCGCTATAGTCACTTCGGATCGGACAAACCCCGTGCCGCTCAATAGTGAAAACAAAAGCTGTTCCTGGCAGGGTTCCCCACCCGTTTTTGTCACACGGGTAATGTTATACCCATCGTTTCCCATGCTTAGTTTAACATTAAACATGCATAACGCAACAGGCAACCGCATAGGCCCGTATTGGCCCCCGAACAGATGCCGCTGTCGGGCTGCCTGCCTTGCCCTTCAATAATCAATGGTTAAAGGACCTGCTACTGCCATACAACTAGTTTATACAATGCTTCTGCGCCAAACGCCAGTCGTATCAAACGCCAACCAGTCACCAGCCCGGTCACGGTATCACAATAAGGGCGGTTGGCTGTGCAGCGCTTGTTGAGGGGGTAGGGGACTGGGGCTTTGCTTTTGCGCGTGCGCTCCCTATAATAGCCGCCTGAAACTAACCGGAGGATTTGATTTTGCCACTGCCCCAGGGATCGGTGATTACTGAGAATGACATTGTGCTGCTGATCGGCAAAGACCGGCGCACGTTCATTCGCACGGTGTCCGCAGGCCAGCGCTTTGAATGCCACCTGGGCTTTGTTGAGTACGATACCCTGATTGGCACACGTTACGGTGAGCAGGTCAGCACCAACATCGGGCACAAACTATTTGTGCTGGCGCCCAACATGGACGACATCATCCTGCACCTACAGCGCGAAGGGCAGATCATCTATCCCAAAGACCTGGGCTATATCGCGCTCAAGCTGGGCATTCGCCCCGGTGTGCAGGTGATCGAAGCGGGCACGGGCAGCGGTGCCCTGACGGTGATGCTCGCGCTGCTGGTGGGCGACGAAGGACACGTCTATTCCTACGAGCGCCGCCGCAAGATGCAGGAACGCGCGATAACCAACGTCCGGCGAATGGGGCTGCTCGACCGGGTGACGTTTCACCAGCGTGACATCGCCAGGGGGTTCGATGAGCGGGATGTACACGCCCTGTTCCTGGACGTGCGCACCCCCTGGGACTATTTGCCCGCAGCGCGCGAGGCCCTGCGCGGCGGGGGATTCCTGGGCGCCATCGTGCCCACGATGAACCAGGTGCTGCAACTGATCGAGCCGCTGTACAACGGCCCCTGGTTCCTGCTGGAGATCGAAGAACTCATGCTGCGCCAGTACAAGACCATCCCGGCGCGCGTTCGCCCGGATGACCAGATGGTGGGGCACACCGGTTTTTTGATCTTTGCGCGCGCCGTCGAGCGCGAAGAAGCGACTGGCTGGGAACCGCTCGACGTCGTCAAATACAACAGGCGAGAAGACGACGCCGCGCAAGATACCGGCGGCGAACCATAAGCCACCAGCACTAAAAACGGAGCCTGGATGATGGCCCCGTTTTTGTCTGTTACCCGGTTGGGTGAGGGGAAACGAACCGCCGTTACATCTCGGCTTCTTCGTCGCCTTCTTCGTCTTCGCGCCGCGAAATGACTTCCGGCTCGACCTCTTCTTCGAGGAGTTCTTCTTCTACCTCTTCTACCTCTTCGGGCCGCTGGAGATAAGCCGTTGAGACGATCACGTCATCCCGCTCGATGTGATAGGTTACGCCGTCGAGTTCGGGCAGATCGGATGCCGCGATCACGGCGCCAATTTCAGCCAGCGACGAGATATCAACTCGAATCTCAGCAGGCAGATTGGCGGGCATACATTCCACTTCGACCGAAACGATTTCCTGGTTGAGCGCGCCGCCAATGTCTTCCAGCGTGAGCGCCTCGCCTACCAGCACGATCGGTACTTCGGTCCGGATCGCAACGTTCATTCGCACGCGCAGGAAATCGATGTGCAGCACATCGCCCTTGACCGGCGCGCGCTGAACGCTGCGCACCAGCGCGTTGTAGGTCTGGTCGCCCACGGTCAGCTCGATAAGCTGGGACCCGCCCGCCTTGCGCAGCACCGGGCGCAGTTCGACCCACTCAAGTTGAAGCGGGACCGCCTCAAGTTCCGGCCCGTACAGGATGCCGGGGATCAGCCCTTCGGCCCGCAGCGTTTTAACCTGCTTGCCGGATATGGTACGCTTTGTCGCCTCTAGCACAATTGATTCAGCCATGGAAATACGTTCTCCCTTGTTCTACCAGGACCGGCTGGCTGCCTTCAGCGACCTGCCTTTTCCCGTAGTCTATAGTGATCCAACAATACACCAAACCCGCCGAGTTTAATGGACTTGCGGGTGAGTCTGTTCGTTTAGTTAGCGAACGCAATTGTAGCCAAGCGTGCCGCCAGCGTCAATGGTTGAATGCGTGGGGGTGGTTCTCGACGGTCTTAGGCCGGTGACCTATAATAGCCCGCGCGAATCTGGCAGATGCACACAGGTGAAACGATGCCCCACACATCCCCTACCCGCTGGGAGCGGCTCGCGCTGGTCCTGATCATCGCGATTGGCGCGTGGCTGCGCTTCCAGCATACCGGCGCGATTGAATACAACATCGACCAGGTATATCCGGTCTGGCAGGCGATCAGGACGCTGGACGAGGGCGCGCTGCCGCTGGTTGGACAGGGCACGTCAGTCTTGTTCGCCAACCCGCCGCTGACCGGCTACCTGTTTGTGCCGGTGCTCGCATTGGTTCGGCAGCCCATCGCGGCCTACGTCGTGACCCTGATCCTCAACACGTTTGCGATCTGGTTAGCCTACCGCGCGCTGCGCTGGCTGATCGGGACGCGGCCCGCGCTGGTGGGCGCGGCGCTGTTCGCCGTGAATCCCTGGATCATCGAGGACAGCCGCCGCACATGGGTGCAGAGCCTCTCGCCGTTTTTTGTGTGCCTGATCTTCTGGGCGCTGGTCCCGATCCTGACCGGCCAGACGCGCTACCCTAGGCGCCGCCTGCTGATCGCGCTGGTCGGGCTGGCGCTGTTCGCGCATACCTACCTGCTGGCCTATGCGCTGCTCGCACCGGTGGGCCTGCTGCTGATCCTGTTCTGGCGGCGCGTGCCAAAGCACACGCTGATCGTCGGCGCGGCGGTGTTCGCCGTGCTGATGACACTGTACGGCACCGGCCTGATCTGCCAGTGGGACGATACGACCGACCGCGCGCAAAATTTCGCGTCCGGGAAAGCGTCATTGTCGGATGAAGCGCTGGCGCACGCGGTCCGGCTGGTGACTGGCTGGGAATACGCCGCCGCACGCGGTACCCGCGCGCCCGCCGGTGATTCCGCGCTGCGCGACGACCTGAGCACGGCGGTGCATTGGCTGTGGACGCTGGCGCTGATCGCGGGGATTGGGGCAGGGGGGATCGCGCTGCTCCGGCGAGATGGCGCATCGCCCCACCAACGCAACACGGCGCTGATCCTGCTGATCTGGTTTTTGCTGCCGGTGGCGATGATGAGCTACGTGTCGCGCGTGGTGCATCCCTTTTACCTGCTGCTAACTATCCCCGCCGGGCACGCGCTGGCCGCCTGGGGGATCGCGCCGCTGCTGCGCCGGTCGCTGCCGGTGGCGCTGGTGGTGGGCGTGGTGACAGCAACCGGGGCGATCAACGGCCTGAACACGGTGCGCTTTGCCCAGCAGACGCTCGCCTATCCCGGTGAGGATTTGCCCGAAACGCTGCCGCTGGCCGAGGCAGCCGCGCTCGGCGACCGGATTCGCGCCGGACGCGCGCCGGGTATGGCGCTGCTGTCCCCGATGGAGAACTGGACGCCGGTCACGCTGGCGGGCCAGGTCTTCCGCACGGAGCAGATCAACGGCTTTGAGCGCGCGGTGCTGGTGCCGTCTGGCGGGGCGCTGATCATCACGTTTGAGTGCGAGAACTCACTGGCGGCGGTGCCGTTTGCGCAGCCTGCCGGATCGCCGTTGGTGCTGGCCGATGGTACGCGGATCGGACTGTGGCAGGTGACACCGTCCGACCTGGTCATCGCGCACCCCGCCGCTATTCCCTCGGATGTGGATGTGACGTTCGCCGGGTGGACGCTGGACGGCGAGCTAGCGCCCGGCGAAACGATCACGCTTGATACGTTTTGGCGGATCGATACGCTGCACGCGGATCGGGGCGTGTGGGCCTTTGCGCCTTACGCGCATGTGCTGGATGCGGGCGGCGCGCAGATCGCCATCGCGGGCGGGGACGTGATCCCGGCGCTGAAGTGGGCCACTGGCGACCTGATCGCGCAGCGGTTGGCGCTCACCGTCCCGGCGGATGCCGCCGATCCGCTGGCGCTGGTGGTGGGGCTGTATGACAGCGTGCGTACCCGCGCCGACGGGGTGATCGGCGTGAACGCGATCTTCCGCCTGCCGACCGGCGGCGAGCCGGTGTATGCGGCGGATATTGTGCTGGTTCGGTAAATGCGCCCGCGCCGATGATATAATCTGGATCATGATGGAGGTGAACCAATGGCCGATCTACAAGCGCTGTTTGCCACCGTGGACCAACTACCACCGGACGATCTCGAACAACTGCACCACTACATCGAGCAGCGCCGCCGCGCTACATGGGGCGTAGTGCCGCCCGATCGCTTAAGCCAGATTGACAAGGCACTTCGTCCGGTGCAGGCAGAAGCCGCCGCCATGTCCGACGAGGAAATCAACGCGGCCATCCGCGAAGCGAGTAAACATGCCAAAACCCGATCAGAAAACCCAGAGACACCCCATGATCACACGGCAGCACGTCAGCGATAAGCTGCTCGCCTATCTGAACCAGAATATCACGCTGGCGGCATTGGTGGATTGGGCCGAATCCTGCTTCGTAACCGGCGGCTTTGGCCCGGACGATGATATCGACATGCTGGTGAACATCGTGATGTACCTCGCGGCAGCAGACAGCGCGCAGTTTCCCCTGACGTGGGACATCTGCCAGGATTTCATGCAGCGGTTGGGCACGCCGGTCAAAGTGGTGACCATCTCTGCCGCCTGACGCCTAGCTCCACCCATCCACCGCGCAGTTGACAATCCCCCGGCCTGCCGCGATAATCGCCCGCATGAAACCACAACGCCTGATACCTGTAGCGCTCGTGTGGCTGGCCGCCCTGGCGGCGGGCTGCACCCTGGCATCCGAGCCGGAACCGATCATCGTCTCGGCCACGCCTGCCCTGGATCAACTGCCGGGCCAGGCGACGCCCAGCGTGCCGTATGTCACACCCACACCGCACATCGTCCCGACGCCCACCTTGCCCCCGGACATCGCGCTGAACGACGCCCAATCCGCCCTGCGGTACGGGGATTATGTGACGGCGGTGCAGTATTTCCAGTCGGTGATCGACCAGCCGGACTCCGATCCGGCGCTGCGCGTGGCCGCGGCCTACGGGTTGGGCGAAGCGGCGCTGCGTGAAGGGCTGTACGATCAGGCGGCGGTTGCGCTGACCGAATACATCAAGACCTACCCGGATCACCTGGACATCCCGCGCGCGTATTTCCTGCGCGGCGATGCCTACCTGGGGCTGGGGGAATGGCAGCTTGCCATCAGCGATTTTTACACTTACCTGGAACGCCGCCCCGGCATCATCGACAGCTACGCCTACGAGCGCATCGGGGATGCCTACCTGGCGTTGGGCCAGCCGGAACAGTCGCTGACGGCCTATGCCCAGGCAGCGGACGCCTCGCGCACGCTTGAATCGCTGGTCGCGCTGCGGGAACGGGTCGCTGCCGGGTATATCAACGCCGGGGAACCGCAAAAAGCCGTCGCGCAGTACGACGCGATCCTGGCCGATGCAAAAAACGCCCCTTACCGCGCCAGCATCGCGTACCAGGCGGCGGGCACGCTGATCGCAGCGGGCGACATCAGCGGCGGGTACGCACGCCTGCAAACCATCGTCAACGACTATCCCGACACCTACAGCGCCTACCAGGCGTTGAACCTGCTGATCCAGGCCGAGTTACAGGTGGATACCTACACCCGCGCGCGGATTTACTACGCCAACGAGGACTACCAGAACGCGATCAACGCTCTGAACGCCTACACCAGCGAGACCGGCACCGCCCCGGTCGAGGTGCTGCTGATGCTCGGCCAATCGTACCGCGCCGTCGGCAATTCGCAGGCGGCGATCACGACCTTCCAGACTGTGATCGACAGCTACCCGACCGACCCGGCCTATGGCGAAGCGTGGCTCGAACAGGGGCGCACGCTGTTTCTGGGTGGTGACGTGCCCGGCGCGATTGAGCGCTATCTCGCGCTGCCGACCGAACATCCCGACGTGCCCGAAGGCGCCGAGGCGTTGTGGCGCGCGGGCTACCTGTACAGTACACAGGGCGACACCGAAAACGCCCTGGCGACGTTTGACATCCTGGGTCAGAGATTCCCCGGCACCGACTGGGCGGTTGAAGGGCTGTTCATGGGCGCGACGATGGCCTACAACGCGGGCAATTATGGCCGCGCCATGCAGTTGTTCAGCCAACTTGCCTCAACCGGCTACGGCGAATACCAGGCAGCGGCGTATTTGCGCGTCGGGCAGCTTTACCAACTGGACGGCAAAGACGATCTCGCGCGCCAGTCCTATCAAGCGGCTGCGGCTGCCGATCCGGGCGGTTACTACAGCTTGCGCGCCGCCGACCTGCTGAACGGGCGCGCGCCGTTCCAGCCGCCTGCCAGGACCGTCTTCACGTTTGACGAAGCCGCCCAGTTGTCCGAAGCGGAAAGCTGGCTGCGCACCACGTTTAGCATCACGCAGGAAGGCGCGCTTTACCCGCTCAGCGCGGCGCTGGAATCCGATCCGCGCCTGGTGCGGGGCAGCGAATTGATGGCCGTGGCTGCCTATGACGCCGCCGAAGGCGAATTCGAAGACCTGCGCACCGCCTACAAAGACGATCCGCTGGCGACCTACCAGCTTGCGCTGTATTACCGCGACCTGGGCCTGTACCGCCTGTCGATCAGCGCCGCCGCCACGCTGATCACCAGCGCGGGCGTGGATACGCCGGACGCCCCGCCGTACATCGCCCGGCTGCGCTACCCGGTCTATTACCAGGAACTTGTGATTCCCGCTTGCAACACTTACGATCTCGACCCGCTGCTGATCTTTGCCCTGATCCGGCAGGAAAGCCTGTTCGAAGGCTATGCCACGTCCTACGCCGCCGCCCAGGGCTTGATGCAGATCATCCCCGATACCGGCGCGTGGATCGCGGGCCAGCTTGCCTGGCCGGACTACCAGAACAGCGACGTCTACCGCCCGTATGTCAACGTCGAGTTTGGCACGTACTACCTGCGCTGGATACTGGACCAGGTGGACGGGCTGCCTTACGTGGCGCTGGCGGGCTACAACGGCGGTCCCGGCAACGCCGCCCAATGGCTGAGCATTTCCGGCCCGGACCTGGACCAATACGTGCAGACCATCGGCTTTGACGAGACGCGCACCTATGTGCGGCGCATCTACGAGCAGTACAGCGTCTACCGCGACCTGTACGGCGCGTCGGAGTGACCCGCCCGGCGGCTGATCACTTCGCTCTCCAACTCGCGCGATCCACCATTTAGCTCTATACTGCGATAGTATTCACCTACCTGTTAATTTGGAGGCTCGAACTGATGAAATTCGCACGTTTTGTTTTGCTGTGTGCCCTGATCGCTGCCAGCCTGGCCGTGTCCCTGGCTGCCCCAACTCCCGCTCAGGCGCAAGGGGATCAACCCTGGCTGCGTGTCTGGACGCTTTATGACCAGGAACAAAGCATCACCACCGTTGAATACCGCGACGCTGCCGGGACTGTGCTGGCATCCTACGTGATGAGCAGCTCACCAGCGACCAACCAGGCCGGGGGACGCATCTTTATGTACGGCATGGAAGCGATCCCGATCTTTGATCCAACCGCCGGCGTGATCAATTATTACCCGATCCCCGATTTCCCGGACAATACCCAGGAAACCTCGTTCAATATAAGCGGGATTACTCCCTCAGCCGATGGTTCCGCCTATGCTTACGGGACGTCAACCGGCCCGGCGGCAATGGAAGGCGACTTCACCAACCGGATATACGTGGCGAATCCCGGTATGAACAACGACCAGGTGCTGCTCGAAGAAACCAGCGATCCCTGGATGATGCTTTCGCCCATTGCCTGGAGCGCGGACGGCAGGCAGTTGATGTTTTATTACCAGCCGATGGGCATCGGCGGCTATATCCTCTTCTGGCAGTACGAGGATGTGAAAGTCTACGATATGGCGACCGGCGCGATCACGCCGGTTGGCGCAGTCGACGGCTACTCGGCTGATTTCAACCTGATTGCTATGCTCACGCGCGGTGAGGGCGGGCCAAACGCGCTGCAAGTTACCAACCGGAGCACCGGTCAGGTTACCAGCTACCCGCTGCCCGCGCTGCCCGAACAGCCGCTCGTGGGCGGGGACGCGTACTTTTCCCCGTCCGGCAGCAAGGTTGCCTACCAGGTGGCGCGCAGCAACCCCGAACAGGAAAAGTACTGGACCATCCTGGTTGACCTGGCCACCGGCCAAAGCTCGGTCGTGCTGGAAGATGAAGGCATCAACTATGAAATGCGCTACGGGCATATCGGCGGCTGGCTGGACGACAACACGCTGCTGGTTGGCGATGCATGGTCCGGGCACACGGCTGTGATCGATGCGGCTTCGGGTACTGCGCTGCGCGAAGAAGTGGGCGCGTTTATCGGGTACGCTGTGGGCAGGACCGATGCAGCCGGGTTCGCCCCGTCCGGCCAGGTGTATGACCAGTGTCCCGGCGCGCCGCTGTCACGCCTGATGGTCGGCCAGCGCGGGCGCGTGACCTTCACCGATGGCCGACCGGTCAATGTGCGCATGGACCCCGGCGGCGAACTGGTCGGCAGCATGCCCGAAGGCGCCGAGTTCAATATCTGGCACGGCCCGATATGTAGGGACGGCTATGCCTGGTGGTATGTCGAGTTTGACGACGGCGCGTCGGGCTACGTGGCAGAAGGTGACGCCGACGGTTATTACCTGGAACCCTGGTAGTAACCACAACATGTCTGCCGGGCTGTATAAATAACGGGCTTCAACGTGGGCAAGGGGGCGATCCTTTTGCCCACGCCGTATTTGCCACCGAGGCGGGGTAAGTTCTATATTATCAAAAAAATACTCAACAGGAGTCCAGACTATGAAACATAACCCCAATCCGTTTATTGTGAGCCTTATCCTGGTGCTGATAGTGGCGCTGGCTGCTGCCCCGCCGCCGGTTGGCGCGCAGGACAACGGTTGTACGCATGTGGTCCAGGCAGGTGATACACTCGCCAGCATCGCCGCATTGTACGGTATCACGGTTGATGATCTGCTGACGCTCAATAACCTCACCGAGACCGCCGTGCTCCAGGTCGGCCAGGAGCTTGTGCTGCCCGCCGAGGTTTGCGCCGCGCCCGCCCCGACCAGCGCCGGACTGACCGATGGTATCCAGGGGTTGGACATTCCGACGGCGACCCCCGGCCAGGAGGGTTTTGTCATCCCCACCGCGACCCCTGCCCAGGATACGCTGGCGATCCCGACGGCCACACCGGGCAGCGGCCTAGTGATCCCGACCGCCACCCCTGGCGAGCCTGGACCCGCTGGTCCCAGTCTGCCCCTGCTGACGACCGAGCAGTTGCAGGCGCTCACCCTGCAAGCAAACGACGTCCCGGCAGAGTTTGCTGCCAGCCAGGCTCTTGAAATTTCTTATACGCAGGAAACCATCGACTTTGTCCGCGAACAGGCGCCCGACCTGGCAGACCAGATCGAAGCGATCACCAACAGCTACGGCTGGCGAGAGATTGCATCGGCTGACTACGCGCTTTGCCAGGAAACGCTGCCGATCAGCGATATTTACAGCGAGGTGGCCCAACTCAACAGCCCGGACGCGGCCCGCGCTTTTGTGGACGATCCGCAGGTGTGGGGTATTTTCGAGGCCTTTGGCTACACGGTCACCCCCGCCGCCAACGTGCACGGCTTCCTGGCGGTGCTGCCGCCCGAACCGGGCGACTGCTTCGCGCAGGCGGCTGAGTACAACATGTACATTGAATACTGGGGCTTGCTGATCGATGTGGCTATGACCGCCGACGCCAACACCGATCCCGAACTGGTTAAGGGGCTGCTCGATCAACTGGCGCTGGCCGTAATTGTGCGCGTGGATAACTTCGCCGGGGAGCCGTTCCCGCCGACACCGGTCCCTGCCGCGACCGAAGAAGCCATGCCAACGCTGGCCCCACTGCCCACCGAAGCTGGTCCCCTACCGACCGAAGCGCTGCCGCCCACGCAGGCTGCCGGACCAGGGGTGACGCTGCAAGATGTCGAGCGCATCATGCCCACTATTCCAGAACTGGGCATTCCCGCCGACACGTATGCTGAGAATCTGCTGCTCAGCGGTACATTCAGCATCGATGAGGTAGTCAACTTCTGGCAGGCGCTCGGCCTGACGGACATCGCCAGTGTCCTGCAACACAACGCCCAGCAAAACGGGGCGGTTGGACAGGTGACACGCGTCTGGGATACGGGCGAGTTCTGCCCGCCCGCCGGGTGGGGTATCTCGCTGGAAGCCGACGTGATGCTGTTCAACACGCCGGAAGGCGCATCGGCCTTTCTCAATGACCCGGGTTATCTCCAGGCATTCCAGGCGGCAGGTTTTGCCCTGGAAGTCAGGGGCAGCGGCTACCTGGCGGTGCTCTCTACCCCGACCGTGTGCGGCGATGCGCTGGCCTACATCGTAACCGCACCCTACAGCCGCTATGTTATCACAGCCCAGGTCCTTACCTACCTGGATTCGGACGAAGATATCGCGGTTGCAGTTGTTGACGAACTGCTGAATTTCCTCATCCAGAAGATCAACCAGGCGGGCCTGCAATAAACGCCGGGCCATGTGC